>JAEWMX010000016.1 GCA_023393065.1 Bacillota bacterium
TTCGAAAGAAGTAAGACCCCTCTAATGTTAAGAGGTTGATAGGTCAGAGATGTAAGTGCAGCGATGCATTCAGTCGACTGATACTAATAGGTCGAGGACTTAATTTCTAAGATTTTAATACGAATCACAAAAAGTAAACTTTGGGTAATAAGTGATATAACAAGAGAGACAGTTATTAAATAGTATTCAGTTCTCAGAGAACATAGTTCTCTAGAAAAAGTCTGGTGGCGATGGCGCGGTGGACACACCTGTTCCCATCCCGAACACAGAAGTTAAGCACCGTAGTGGCGAAGGTATCCGGTTTCCGGGGAGAATAGCGAGCCGCCGGGCTTTTTCTTTTTTAGACCCAATTTACACGATATAATAATCGTATGCCTAAAATCAATATCATCCCCCTTCGCTCGAGCATCGGCGCCGCTGATCGACAACTCGACCAAGAGCGAGCCGATTACCTAGGCGAGTTAAACGCCGCTCTCGGCGTTTCTTTTAGTGTCAATGAAGATGCCGACATACACTTCTTTTTTATTGAAACCGGAGGGACCGAAGAGGCCTTCCTCAGATGCTACAATAAGTATTCGCCACCTTATTATCTATTGACCACGAAACGGCGAAATTCTTTACCTGCTGCTCTCGAGATCGGCGCGTATCTCGGAAATCAAAAATTGGCCTATCATATTCTTCACGGAAGCCTTGATCAAGTCGCTTCGGTCATGCGTGGTTTCATCCAAAAGAGAATTGAGAATAGTACCCCATCTATTAAACCTTCATCGCCTCTTGCCAAGACCGAGATAGAAAATCGTGATTCCGCTCTTGATGAGAAGAAAAATATCGAGTCGGCAAATCCCACATTTCGCCTCGGCGTAATCGGCCGGCCATCCGATTGGCTAATCGCCTCACAGCTCGATCGGCAATATGCCAAAGAAAAAATACAAATAGCCATAATTGATATCGATTATGCAGAATTCACCGCGGAAATTGATAAGAAGAGTTATGATTCCAGCGAAAAAATCCGGCATATTCAAAAAAAGCTTGTAAATAATGAGTATTTAGAGGGTGCTCTACACATTTACGGCGCTATTAAAAGGCTCATCTTAACGCATGATTTACATGGTTTTAGCATTCGCTGCTTCGATTTACTAGGCAGTTATCGAAATACGGCGTGCCTGGCTCTCGCTTTATTAAATGAGGAAGGAATAAGCGCTGGATGCGAAGGCGACTTGCCGCTTTTGCTCGGCATGCACCTCGTCAGAAGAATGCTTGATTTGGACTCCTTTCAGGCGAACCCCAGCAGTGCCGATGCTCTAGAAAAAACGATTACTTTCGCTCATTGTACCATACCCCTTTCCATGTGCCAGAAACATGTTTTTATGACCCATTTTGAATCTGGTCTCGGCATCGGAATTCGCGGTGAGATGAAGCTCGGACCTTGTACGATATTTCGCCTCTCAGGCAACCTTCGCAAGGCCTTGATTGAAGAGGGTCAAATCATCGCTAATCTGACACGAGACGACTTGTGTCGGACACAGATTGTCATTCGCATGGAAGAAGGTCTTGAAAAGATTCTCTCTAACCCACTTGGTAATCACCATCTAATCATTTACGGCCATCATAAAGCGAATTTGTCCAAATCCTTGTCGATCATCGACAAGAGTCTCGAACTCGTTTGAGATTTCATGGGCGATGAATTATACTAATCTTGGCTGAGAGATATATAACTTGGAATTATTTTTTACTTGTGCTATATTTCTTAAAAGGTATTTACTACCTTTACCCTAAAATCAATGACAATTGACAAATCCACGCCTTATGGCGACATAAACATATCCACGGAAGCCATTGCCACAATCGCCGGAAACGCTGCGATTGAATGCTATGGCGTTGTTGGCCTCGCCAGCAAATCATCGATTCGCGAGAATATCGCCGAGCTTTTAAAATCCGATTCGTACGCCAAGGGTGTACAAGTTATCAAGAGCAAAGACGCCTATGAAGTCGATGTCTATATCGTCGTCGCCTATGGTGTGAAAATAACCGAAATCGTCTCGCAAGTTCAAAAGCGCATCAAGTATGTTCTCGAAAAGACTTTTGATTTGAACTTTAAGGCGATCAACGTTTATGTCCAAAGTCTTAAAACAATTAATTAACGGAATATAAGCAAAATGAAAAACATAGATGGCCAATTATTAAAGCAAATGATTATTTCGGGAACGAATAATCTTTATAATCACTACCCCGAAGTCGACTCGCTGAACGTCTTTCCGGTGCCAGATGGCGATACCGGCATGAACATGAACCTGACGATGTCGTCGGGCATGAAGGAAATCCAAAATCGCAACGACAACGAAGTATATCCGATCGCGGTCGCCTTTTCTAAAGGGTTACTAATGGGCGCGCGCGGTAATTCCGGCGTTATCACCAGTCAGATTTTCCGCGGTTTTGCTCAGTCGCTCGAAGGCAAAAAAGTCATGAACGCCGTCGATCTTGCCGAAGCCTTTGTCAACGGCAGCGAAGTCGCTTACAAAGCTGTTATACGCCCTGTTGAAGGAACGATATTAACTGTTATTCGCGAGTCTTCTAAAGCCATGCTGGCTCATGTCAATGCCGATTTCGCCATCGAAAAAGCTTTTTCATTTCTTTTAACTGAAGCTAAAGCTTCACTTCAAAGGACACCTGAATTATTGCCAATTTTAAAAGAAGTGGGCGTCGTCGATAGCGGCGGCTTTGGTTTGGTCACTATTTTCGAGGGCATGGAAAGAGCATTGCTCGGCGACGTCGTCGAAAAATCGCAAGCTACCGTCTTCGAAGAAAGACTTCCTCAACCCGAATTTAAAGGCGAGAAAAGCGATGACGAATTTGGTTACTGCACCGAATTCATTCTTCGCCTCGGACCTGATGATGAGAAGAAGCCGTTTGTCGAAAAGCGGTTTACCGGCGTTTTAAACAGTCACGGAAATTCGCTTGTCGTCGTTCGCGATGACGATATCGTCAAAGTTCACGTGCACACCCTTGAACCCGGATCAATTTTAAATTACGCTCAGAATTTCGGTGAATTCGTCACCTTAAAAATTGAAAACATGACGGAGCAGCACAGCCATCTCGACATCGTACCCGGCGAAGATAAAAAGCAAGAAGTCGTTGAAAAGCCGCTTAAGGAATATGCCTTGATCGCCGTCAGCACCGGCGAGGGACTCAACCAAATCTTTTCTGATATCGGCGTCGATTATATCGTCAGCGGCGGTCAGACGATGAACCCATCGACCGAAGACTTTTTAACGGCCATCGACAAGGTCCACGCTCGTAATGTCTACATCCTTCCCAATAACTCCAATATCGTCATGACGGCATCGCAAGCTTGCGACGTCGTCGAAGGCGAGACGATCGCTCGTGTTGTACCGAGCAAGACAATACCACAAGGTATTGTAGCGGCGATGATGTTTAATCCCGACTTAGATCCCGAAGAAAATTTTAAAGAGATGAAAGCGGCTTTAAAAAATGTTGTTTCCGGTTCGGTGACGTACGCCATCAAAGATACCGATATCGAAGGCATCCATGTCACGAAAGGCCACTATATGGGCTTTCGAAACAAATCGATTATCGTCTGCCTTCAAAATAAAATCGAAGCCCTCTACGAGTTAGTCAAGGCGATGGTCGATGAAAATTCAGCTATTCTCACAGTCATCCTCGGCGAAGACATCACGGAAAGTGAAGAGTCAAAATTAAGCGAATCTCTATTCGAACAATATCCCGAGCTTGAAATCGATATCAAGCGCGGTCAGCAGCCGGTCTACTCTTTCCTCGTCGGCGTCGAATAAAACTCATTAAGACCGGTAACGGTCTTTTTTGATATCATCTCATGAATTTGGTAAAATGAAAATATGAAATTTTCGAAGTCTCCACGCATTAATAAAGCCCTTTATGACATGGGCTTATTTACCTATGAAGACATCATTTTTCATCTCCCGCGCAAATACGATAATCTCGAACCAACCCGCGAATATGGGCTCAAAGACAAGGAACGAGTCGTCTTTTTGGGAAAGGTGACGAGACCGCCTGTCAACTCTCGGTTTTCAAGGGCGCAGGTCACGCGTTTTTCATTTACGACCAAGGCCGGTAACACTTTTGCCGTCGAAGCGTGGAATCGACCATATCTTACGAAGATGCTCGATAGTGAAAGCGTTTATACCTTGGTCGCAAATTTCGACTACTACAAGAATAAACTTAACATGATTAACCTCACTAAAGGTGAGCCTCCGGTTGGCGATTATCTCCGCCCCGTCTACACTTTGCCCCAGGCCATTACGAACTACCAGTTTTCACGGCTCGTGGCCAAGGCTTTCGCAAGCAAGGAAAGCATCATCGAAAGCGATCTGCCCAAGCCTCTTAGCGAAAAATACCGCCTTCTTGATAAGGAAGAGGCTCTCCATCTCGTCCATCGCCCATTCTCCAAAAAAGACATTTACGAGGGTCTCCGCGTCTTAAAATATGAAGAGTGCCTGCTCTTTTCGTTAAAGACGCAAATCATCCGCAGTCAAAATAAGGAGCTGATTAAAAACGAGAGGCAATTTATCGATCGCGACAAGCTCAAAGCCTTCATTCGCTCCCTTCCTTATAAGCTCACACAAGACCAAATTAGTTCGACAGCCGAAATAGTCAAAGACATGGATCAGCGGAGTCTGATGTATCGCCTCCTACAAGGCGATGTCGGAACCGGCAAGACATTAGTGGCAGCCCTGGCTTTTTACGCCAATTATCTGCGCAACGACCAAGGCGCATTTATGGCTCCGACCGACGCCTTAGCCAGGCAGCATTACCGAACGCTCAAAGAGCTATTTAAAGACACTCCGATGCGCGTTGCCCTCTTGCTTGGCGCCACGCCAAAAAAAGAGCGTTTTCAGATTAATATGGGTCTCATCAATCATAAGATTGATTTAGTGGTCGGAACTCATGCTCTCTTCTCGGAAGATGTAACTTTCTCTTCACTAGGACTGGCCGTCATCGATGAGCAGCATCGCTTCGGTGTCAATCAGCGCCTTCTACTCGCTTCAAAAGGTGAACACGCCGACTTGCTTTTGATGTCGGCCACTCCGATTCCTCGCACGCTAGCTTTGACACTGTATGGTGATTTAGATGTTTCGACATTGAGCCAATTCCCTTTTAACCAACGAAAGATAACAACGAAGGTCGTTTCGAATCGCGATGCGCTGATTCATCAGACGATTAAACGAGCGATTCAAAATAGGCAGCGCGTCTTTATCGTGGCTCCGGTCATCGATGTCAGCTCGACGGGCCTCGTCTCCGTCGAAGAGCTTTATAAGTATTACGAAAAGCTTTATCCCGGACAAGTGAGCCTTCTCCATGGTCAAATGAACATCGAAGATAAAAACTATGCTCTCGGTGAGTTCATCACTGGTCAAACGCCGATTATCGTCTCGACGAGCGTCATCGAGGTCGGCATCGATGTCAAAGAGGCTTCGACGATGGTCATCTATGCCCCGACATCATTTGGTCTAGCGAGCCTACATCAGCTGCGGGGTCGCATCGGACGCGATGGCAATGAGGCGATTTGTCTGCTCGTCTATGACGGTGAAGACGAAGACGAAATCGATAAACTAAATGTGCTCGTCGAATCAAACGACGGCTTCTTCATCGCCGAAGAAGATTTAAGAAGGCGCGGCCCAGGCGAATTAAGCGGCCTTCGCCAATCGGGCATCACCAGCTTTGAATTCGTCAATCTCATCGATGACTTCAAGATGTTCGAATATGCCCGCAACGATGCCAAAGCGATTCTCGAGCACGAAATAGACTATTCGTATCGCCGCATCATCTCTCGGGCGAAAAGAGAGATTGAACAAGCTAAATTCACTAATGTCTAACTTGGGCCCGCATCGTTTCTATTTAGATAAACGATGGTAAATGGTAAAATAACGAAGAAGGTAAAAACTATGATTAAAATTGTTGTTGATATGATGGGTGGCGATCTCGGCAGCGCCGCCACCGTGGAAGGTGTCCTCGCCTTTTTAAAAGATCATCAAGATGTTGAAATAACCGCTGTTGGAAAAATTGAAGAATTATCGTTGCTCGAAGGCAAAGCCACTCTCGTCGATGCCCGTGACGTGCTTCCTATGGAAGCTGGTGTCATGGATGCCATTCGCGCCAAAGGGGCATCGATGGCCATCGCTATCGATAAAGTTTTGGCTTTAAATGCCGACGCTCTCGTCTCTTCGGGAAGCACTGGCGCCTACTTGGGTTCGACCTCAATTCGCCTTAAGAAGCTACCTGGTGTTTTACGCCCCGCTTTAATCTCGCCCTTTCCGACGAAAAATCTCGGCCAGCAAGTCGTCATTCTCGACATCGGAGCTTCTAATGAAAACTCTGCTCAAGAGCTAGCCCAATTTGCCTTGATGGGCAAGCTTTTTTCGCAAGCCGTCCTCGAAGTCGAGAAGCCGCGCGTCTATTTGCTATCGAATGGCACCGAACCAGAAAAAGGGTCGCCAGAATCAAAAGAAGCCTATCAAATACTAGCCGGGAGCTTTCCGGGCTTTATGGGTAACATCGAAGGTCGTGACGCTTTAAACGGAACGGCCGATGTCGTCGTGACCGACGGCTTTACCGGCAATGTCTTTTTGAAATCGACCGAAGGCTTAGCCAAGATGATGTCAGGATTCATCAAAGATGCTTTTAAGCGAAATATCTTTTCAAAAATCGGCTATCTTCTTTCAAAAAAAGGTTTTAAGCGAATGTCGGCGGCCATGAATTATAAAAATTATGGCGGCGCGATGTTTCTCGGGCTGAGCAAAGTGGCCGTCAAAGCTCATGGTTCAAGCGATGGTTTGGCCTTTATGCACGCTTTGCGCGTCGCCTATCGCTTAGCCAAAGCCAATGTCCCATCCCTCATCGAAAAAGGAATCAAAGAAAATGCACCGATTGTCAAAACTATTTAAATACTTTCACCTTAAACCAAAAGAGTTAAGAACTTACGAATTAGCTTTTACGCACCCCTCGTATAATCTCGATGCCAAAAGCTGTCACGAAGACTATGAACGACTTGAGTTTCTCGGCGATTCAATCCTCGGCGCTTCTGTCGCCGACCTCGCCTTTCAGGCTCATCTTGACCAAGATCAAGGCTTTCTAACTAAGCTCAGAAGCTCACTTGTCAACACTAAAGCTCTCGCTAAGTACGCCCGCTATCATCATCTCGCCGAATACATTGTCGTCGGCAATAGTTTCAGCGGCGAAATCGAAAAGTCAGATAAGATGCTCGAAAATGTCTTCGAATCATTTATCGGTGCCGTCTATCTCGACTTAGGATTTAAGATGGCCTATGGCATCGTCAAGCGTGTCTTTGAACACGATATTTTAAATTACACACCCGAAAAGACGATCGATTATAAGTCGCGCCTTCAAGAAGAGACGCAACTCGAGCATCGCCATTCGGTGACCTTCCGTCAAATCAGTGTCAATGGACCGGCTCACAACCGCGTTTTTGAAATGGAAGTCGTTCTCGATGGCGCTGTCGTTTTGGGTCGCGGGGCCGGTCCCAGCAAAAAGGCTGCCGAGCAAGAAGCGGCTAAAAACGCTCTTTTGAAAAAGGCGGGCAGTAAATAATGGGCCTATTTTCTTATCTTAAAGATAAGTTTTCGCGCAAAAGCGATAAGACGAGCAAGTATGTCGCCGGGCTGGAAAAGTCGCGGCACCACTTCGCGGATCGCCTTAAAAACTTGGCGAAGCGATATGCTCAAGTTAACGAGGCCTACTTCGAAGAGCTCGAAACGATTTTAATCGAAGCCGATGTCGGCATCAATTTGACAATTCGAACGATTGAAAATCTCCTTCAAGAAGCCAAGGATAAGAAAATCACTGACCCATCAGCTATCAACGAACTGCTCGTTGATGCCTTGTTTGTTAGCTATGCCACAAAAGGCGGCGATATCGAAAACGATCTTCGCTTTCAAGAGCGAGGACCGACCGTCCTCTTGATGATCGGTGTTAACGGAGTCGGCAAAACGACGTCGATTGCCAAAATAGCCTATCGCTATCAATCTCAAGGTTTAAAAGTCATGTTGGCAGCGGGCGACACATTTCGCGCCGGAGCTACCGAACAGCTTGAAGTTTGGGCTCAAAGGCTCAAATGTCAGATTATCACCGGCAAATCAGCTCAAGATCCCGCGAGCGTCGCCTACGAAGCTGCCCAGGCCGCCAAAAAGGAAGGCATCGATCTTTTAATCGTCGATACCGCCGGCCGCCTTCAAACCAAAATGAATTTGATGGCTGAACTCGGCAAAATATCTCGCGTTCTCGCCAAAGAAATTCCGGGCGCTCCTCACGAAACGTTTTTAATTATTGACGCGACGACCGGACAAAACGGCGTGTTGCAAGCGAAGGCTTTTAAGGAAGCGACGCCGGTTACCGGCATTGTCATCACGAAAATGGATGGTACATCCAAAGGTGGGATTATCCTCGCCATTCGCGATGAGCTAGCCCTTCCCGTTCGCTTTATCGGATTAGGCGAGAAGATGGATGATTTGCAAGAGTTTGATCTTGATCAATATCTATACGGCTTGTGCCTTGGAGACGAGCGATGAAAGATAATCTTGAGTCAATTAAAAAATATAGCGATATGCTCGAGTTTTACGGTCGCCTTTTAACCCCTTCACAGCGGCAGATTATGAGCGATTACTACCTTTTTGATCTGTCTCTTAGCGAAATCAGCGAAAATCGCAAAATATCGCGCAGTGCCGCTCTTGATGCGATTAAACGCGCATCAAAAAAACTTGAGTGTTATGAAGACAAACTCAGTCTTATAAAAGCCTTTCGCGAATGCAAGGCGAGAAGCCGCGGGCAAAGTTTGACGGCCCTTGAAGAGTTAGAAGGTAATATCAAAAATGGCATTTGAATCGCTGAGTGAAAGATTCGCTCGCATCTTTAAAAAAATCCGCGGTCAGTCGCGCTTAACCGAGAGCAACATGGACGACATGCTCAAGGAAATTCGCGTCGCCCTCTTAGAGGCTGATGTCAATTTTAAGGTCGTCAAAGATTTTCTGGCCGAAGTCAAAAAAAGAGCGATTGGCGAGGAAGTATTGACAAAGTTAAACCCCTCTCAGACAATCGTCAAAATCGTCCATGACGAAATCGAAAAGCTGCTTGGCTCAGCCGATGACCAACTGGTCTATAACCGCAATAAACCGACAGTTTTGATGCTCGTCGGACTTCAAGGCTCAGGCAAGACGACCACAGCCGGAAAACTAGCCCTTTTAATGAAAGGCAAACTGAACAAAAAAGTATTGCTCGCCGCTTGTGATATCTACCGTCCGGCCGCTATCGATCAACTCGAGCAAATCGCTGGAGACATCGGTGTCGACATCGTTTCTGAACACCAGCATATGAGTCCCGTTCAAATAGCTAAAAAAGCCCACCAGAAAGCTTTTAATGACCACTATGATGTTTTGATTATCGATACCGCTGGCCGCCTTCACGTCGATGAACCTTTAATGAATGAGCTCAATGATATTATCAAGGAAGTTGTGCCCGATGAAACCCTCCTCGTCTTTGATGCGATGAGCGGGCAAGATGTCGCCAATGTCGCCTCATCGTTTAATGCGCGAGTCAAATTGACTGGCGCGATCATGACGAAACTCGATGGCGATGCCCGCGGCGGTGCCGCCTTATCGATTCGCCATCTCACCGGAGTGCCCATCAAATTTTCGGGGACCGGAGAAAAACTTCCCGACATCGATGTTTTTCATGCCGATCGCATGGCCGATCGCATCTTGGGAATGGGTGATGTCGTAAGCCTCGTCGAGAAAGTCCAAGAAGAGCTCGACGAACGCGAGATGAAAAAGTCAGTTTCGCGCATGATGTCTGGCAGATTTGATTTAGAAGACATGCTCAATCAGATGAAGCAGATTCAGAAACTCGGTTCGTTGGGTGGTTTGATGAGCATGATTCCCGGCATGCCGAAATTAACCGATGAACAGAAGTTGCAAGCCGAAAAGGAAATCGCGAATTTTGAGGCGATATATAATTCGATGACCTTCGAGGAACGCCGCCATCCCGAAATCCTCCGCAATTCGCGAAAAGTACGCATCGCTCGCGGAAGCGGTAAAACTAACGCCGATATTAATCGCATTCTCAATAAGTATGAAAAGTCCAAAGAGATGATGCGCAAGATGGGGCAGATGCAAAAAGGCAATAAAATGCCGCCCGGTGGTTTGGGCGGCTTGGGCGGTTTAGGCTTTTAATAGCTATTTCTTGATAAATTTAGCGCCCTTTTCCAGGGCCTTTTTTTCCCAATCGGGATCAATGGCGTCATCGAATTCTTTAAGGAGTTTCAGATCGTTTTTGCTCAGTTTGAGCTGAGCGAATAAATCGGGACGATATTGACGAGTGAGGACGAGGGCTTGCTTTCTTCGCCACTTGCTGATCGCCGCGTGATTTCCGCTATAGAGGATATCAGGAACTCGATAGCCCTCGAAATCATAAGGCTCCGTATATTGAGGGTATTCGAGCACTCCATTTTCAAATGATTCTTCATCGAGCGACTCGTTTGTAATCGCTCCTTTTTGCAACCGAATAATCGAATCGGCAACAGCCATCGCAGCAATTTCTCCGCCGGTTAAAATGAAGTCACCGAGCGAAATTTCTTCATCGACATATGAATTAATGCGTTCATCAACGCCCTCATAATGTCCGCAAATAAACACTAATTCTTGGAAATTTGCTAGATTTTTAGCTGTTTTTTGCGAATATTTTTTACCGCGTGGACTTAATAGGACAATACGGCTTTGCTCGCTTTTAATAGCCTTGATAGCATCGACGATCGGTTGAGCTTTCATGATTAATCCCGCTCCACCTCCAACCGGCGGTGTATCGACGCGGCGGTAGCGGTCTTTGGTGTAGTCGCGAATGTTGACGATGGAAATATTCACCGTCTTCTTAGCGATTGCCCGCTTGATGATTGAGTTGCTTAAAAAGCCATCGAACATCTGGGGAAAGAGGGTGAGTATTGTTATCTTCATAGCATGCCTTCGATAATGTGAACGACGATTTCTTTCTTGTCAATATTAACACCTTTGATGAAAACATTGATAAAAGGGATGAGGACATCGCTGCCCTCGTCACGCGAGATGCGCAGTGTGCGATGGGCGGGATAGTCCTCGACTTTGCTTACGCGACCGATAACTTGGTTGCTTTCATCGATGACAGCGCAGCCGACCAAGTCGCTGTGATAATAGAAATCCTTAGGTAGGTTCTCAGCCTTTTTATCGATTAAAATGAGACAGCCGACATATTTTTGCACATTCTCGATGACAGTCATATTTTCAAAAGTCAATATATAGCGGTCTTGGCTTTTTCGAGAAGCTGCGATGATGGTTTCAAAATACTCTTGCGAATTTTCAAAAGAAAGAAAGACGCGCTGACCCTTTTTAAAACGTTTGCTCGGAAAATCGGTGATGACAAAAACCTTGACCTCACCGCGGAGCCCGACGGTATTTAGTATTTTGCCAATTGTGACTAGTTCCATCTTATAAAAGAGAACGAGGATTAATCCTCGTCCTTTTGTTCAAATGACTCAAATTTTAAGTGAATGCGCTTATTTTCGCTTTTGCCGGCGACCGAGATGATTTCGCGAAGGGCATTAGCGATGCTTCCCTTGCGACCGATGAGGCGAGCGGTATCATCGCTTTCGGCGACGATGAGCAAGACGATCTCACGCGAAGAGTCACTGGGAAGTTCACGAATCATGATGATGTCTTTGTTTTCGACGATCGGATCAATCAAGGCGTGAATAATCTTCTCGTAATCCATTATTTATCTCCTTTGACGCTTTTCTTGCTTTCGGCGAGCTTAGCCATCAAACCCTTTTTCGTAAAGAGAGTACGAATCGTGTCGGATGGAGTGGCGCCTTGACGCAGCCATTTGAGTGTCACTTCTTCGTCGATAACAGCGTTTTCGATGCCCTTGGCGGGATCAAAGAAGCCGAGTTGCTCGATGTAGCGACCATCGCGTGAATAGCGTGAATCGGCGACGACGATGCGAAAGAACGGATCTTTGTGGCGGCCGACTCTAGTTAATCTTATTTTTACTGACATTTGCTTTCTCCTTTTTCCGTCGTAAGTTTATTATAAATAAGAAAAGGTGTCAAGTAAAAATACTTAACAGCACCACTCAATAAATGTTTCTTGTCAACCAAATACTTATTTGGTAATATAACTAAGCGCGTAAAAATGCGCTGCGGACGGTCCGCTGTCAAAAATCGGGACATGAACGCCTTAAGAAACCACATGAAAAGGAGGGAATAAACAATGAATTCCAACATCGTTAACGAAGTTACCGCTTCACAACTCAAATCCGACCTCATTGATTTCAGCTCCGGAGACACCGTCAAGGTTTTCGTGCGTATCATCGAAAACAAAAAAGAACGTCTCCAGGCTTACGAAGGCGTCGTCATGCAACGCCGTGGCTCGGGTGTCAGCGCCACCTTTACCGTCAGAAAAATCTCGTCAGGCGTCGGTGTCGAACGGACATTCTTGCTCCACTCGCCAGCCATCGCTAAAATCGAGTTGATTAAAAAGGGTAAAGTTCGCCGCAACAAAATCAACTATCTGCGTCAACTATCTGGCAAAAAGGCTCGCATTAAAGAAATTCTTTAATCCCAGCGAAAAAGGCTCTCGCATCTCGAGGGCCTTTTCTTATCTTCCGTTTATTAAAACCAAAATGGTTTTATTGTAAAATTATTAATCCGTATTATACTAAATCATAGGTATTTATGGTCGACACATATTTAGAGCCGACAGGCAACCCCAAAAATGATCGCCAAATTCGCCGAGAATTGGGTATTAAGCGCAACCCTTTGCGCGTTTTTCTAAAAATTCTCTTTACGATTTTTTTCGTCTCGGCCCTCATCGTCGGCAATGTCGTCATCTTTCATAACCTCTACTACCGCTCCTTTTTTGTTAACGGTCAATCGATGTATCCGACACTAAACGGCAACGCAACTTATAGCGATGGCACGCTCATCGGGCAAACCTTTAATTACTCAAAATCGTTAAATGGTGCAACTGTCGATTACGGCATCATGGATACTCATGAGTTTACCAAGCAAGGCATTCGGCGCTTTGATATCATCGTCACCAAGTACAGCGAAGACGATATCAGCGATAAAATCAAGAGAGTTATCGCTCTTCCAGGTGAGACTTTTTACTTTGTGAGCACCTCGCCCAACGAAGCGACAAACGGTGACTTCTATCTCATTCCCGAAGGTGCGAGCGAAGGCGTTTTAATCCCTCAGACTTTTGGCTCAGAGGCCATCTTGCGGCAAAAAGATTATAGCGGCGCAAACATCCCGAAAGAAGATAGCCCCAAAACGCTCGGCGACGATGAATACTATGTCTTAGGCGACAACCGTCAGCACAGCAGCGATTCAAGCGGAGGCTACATCATTAAATACAATTTTATTGAAGGCGTCGCCATCGCTCTTGAAGGTACATGTGTCCTCGTCTGCGAACCCGGGCAGTCATGCCAAGCCGGTCGCGTCAACTTTTCGTGGCCCCAGTCGCTGAGGTGGAGAGATGCCTAACATCCACTGGTTTCCGGGGCATATGAATCGCGCTCTGCGCGAAATCGGCGCTAAAGCCGCGCTTGTCGACCTCGTCGTCGAACTTCGCGACGCTCGCGCCGTTTTAAGTTCGACAAATCAAGATGTCCTAAATCAAATCAAGAAGCGCCAACGCCTCATCGTTTTAACCAAAAGTGATTTGGCCCTTGAAGCCGAGACTAAAAAATGGATCGACTATTTTGTCGCTGAAGGTCAACGCGCCATCAGCGTCAATCTCACGGAGCCAAAAGATTTGGCAAAACTCGTCAAGGCCATCTGCTCATCCGATGGCGAAAAACGGCAAAAAGAAGCCGCGCGAGGACTCAAACCTCAGCCTTTGAGGATTATGGTCGTCGGCGTGCCAAACGTCGGTAAATCGACGCTTATCAACAAGCTGGTTAAAAAAAGAGTCGCTCAAGTTGAAAACCGCCCCGGCAAGACGAAAGCCCAGCAGTGGGTCAAAGTCGATAATAAGTTTGAACTGCTCGATACGCCAGGAATTTTACCGATGAAATTCGACAATCCTGATTATGCGATTAACTTAGCCCTTCTAGGTATGGTCAAAGAAGACATTCTGCCCAAAGAAGAGCTCGCATATAAAATTATACAGTACCTCAAAAAGAACCATTTAACCGCTCTTTCTTCAGCCTATTCGCTTACCGATGTCCAGCAAAAGAACGAAGCGAAGATCATTGCGGAAATCGGCTCGCGTATCGGCATCATCGATGGTGGGAAGCCGGATCTCAACCGCGCCATCAGCACGCTCCTCAACGATTTTCGCAATGGCAAGATCACCCGCCTTAGCCTCGAGACACTTTAATATGCTTTTGACGTTCGAAGATTCATACTATTCTGACAAGATTCAAAACATCGCCGGGGTCGACGAAGCCGGCCGCGGTCCTTTAGCCGGTCCAGTTGTCGCGTGCGCTATCGTGCTCCCGCGCGCGTATTTAAATAATGAGGTTAACGATTCAAAGCAATTATCCGATAAAAAAAGGCGGCTGCTTTTTAACGATATTATCGCCAATGCCCTATCTTATGGAATAGGTATTGTAAGTCCCGAGACAATTGACGAAATCAACATTTACCAAGCTTCGAAATTAGCGATGAAAATGGCGCTGGATCAAATCTCCGTTCCCATTGATTTGATTATGACTGATGCCATGCCGCTACAAGGATATGATGTTCCGGTTTTAAATATCATCAAAGGCGATGCTAAGGTCCGGGCGATTGCCGCCGCCTCGATCCTCGCCAAAGTCATTCGCGACGATATTATGCTCGATTTAGATAAGCAATACCCTGATTTCGGATTTAAAAACAATAAAGGATATCCGACAAAAGCTCACATTCAAGCACTCATGCGCAACGGACCGATAAAAGGAATTCATCGCTACTCATATAGACCCGTCGCCCGTCTACTTTTTGATAGAGTCAGCCTCTTATAAAAAAATAGCAGTTAACAGATAAATCCTCCCTTATATATCAAGTGGAGGTTTTTTATGACCGGAAGAGATATTTTAATTTACTTAGCGATTAAGTATAAAGGCAACTGGGACGATATCTATGGAGCGATTAAGCGCAAAGAGCCAATCGATGACGCCTCTTTTAACGATCTGCTTGCGACGTTAAAAGCCAACGCCATCACAATCATTGATAAAAACTATCCAGATCACCTGAAGCAAACCCACAAGCCCCCTTTTGTTCTTTTCTATTACGGAGACCTGAGCCTTATCGAGCATCCGCAGGAGACGGTTGCTTTTATCGGAAGCCGAAAGGCGAGCGATTACGGAAAGAAAATGACGCGTATCATCGTCACCGATTTAGCAAAAAAGATGATTATCGTCTCAGGGATGGCCAAAGGTATCGATGCCGTCGCGCACGAAACGGCAATAAATGTCAAAGGCAAGACAATCGCGGTGTTAGGTTCAGGCATTGACTATTGCTACCCTCGCGAAAATCTTGAACTATACAAAATTATGAAAGAAAACCACTTAGTCCTCAGCGAATATCCTAATCGCGTTGAACCTGACCATAGCCAATTTCCTCTCCGCAATCGAATTATCGCCATGCTCGCCAAATCGGTGGTGGTCGGCGAGGCAGACTTGAAGTCCGGAACTCTGATCACCGTAAGTTATGCCCTCTCACAAGGCCGAGATGTCTGCTGTGTACCTTACCCGGCAGACGCTTCATCGGCATGTAACAGCCTCATCAAGCAAGGGGCAAAACTCGTCGAAAACGCAAATGATGTATATGAAGAAATGGGAATTGAAGTCAGCAGTCAAGAATTACGCGACGTCCAAAAATATAACTAATATCTTTAAAGGAAATAAGTATTTACTTTAAGAAAAATTGGCCGTTCCAAAACGATTGACAAAGTCGGTGACGATATCTATATTTATCAATTGTACAACTGAGGACTACCATGAAACTCGTCATCGTCGAATCGCCAAAAAAGAGTGAATCATTCAGCCGATATCTCGGTCCCGGTTTTAATATTTTGGCGACCCAAGGTCACTTGCGTGACTTGGCGACCTCCGGCAAAGGTGGTCTCGGCATCGATGTCGAAAACAACTTCAAACCTAACTATAAATTGATGCCCAAAAAGAGCGCGATTTGGGAAAAAATAAGATCTGAGGCTAAAAAAGCTGAAGAAATTTTACTGGCGACCGACCCGGACCGCGAAGGCGAAGCCATCGCTTGGCACTTGGCCGATATGCTTAAATTGAAAATCGAAAAGACTAAGCGCCTCGAATTTCACGAAATTACCCGCGATTCGATTCAAGCCGCCATTCAAAGTCCTCGCACCATCGATATGAATCTCGTCAACTCGCAGGAGACGAGGCGTATCTTAGACCGCGTCATCGGTTTTAAACTGTCATCTTTGATGCAGAAAAAATTGCGTTCGCCATCTGCCGGACGCGTTCAGTCCGCGACTTTGAAAATTATCACCGATCACGAAAAAGAAATAGCTAAATTCGTTCCCGAAGAATACTGGGAAATTTTGGTCGATGTCGAAATATGCGGAAAAATCTACACCCTTAAACTCGCGAAAGCGGGAGGCGTTAACCTCGACTTAAAAGATGAGAAAAGCGCCGCGCAAATTTTTGCTCAGCTAGGCGATACTTTGACTGTTGACGCAATCATTAAAAAGATTCGTAGCGTTTCGAGCAAACCGCCTTTTAAAACTTCGACCTTGCAGCAAGAAGCATCAAATCGCTTTCGCTTTTCGACATCCAAAACAGCTTCGATTGCCCAAAGTTTATACGAAGGTTTTACCGTCGGTGAAGAACACGTTGGTCTCGTCACTTACATTCGCACCGATTCGACGCGTTTAAGCGACACTTATATTCAAAGGGCGCGCAAATATATCACCGAAAATTTTGGCGCTGAATACATCGGCGTCGTCAAAAAGGAAAAAGCGACACCCCTTGGCCAAGATGCCCACGAGGCAATTCGCCCGACAGCCAATCACCGGACGCCCGAAAGCGTCGCTAAATACTTATCATCAGATCAATTGAAACTATATCGCTTAATCTACAACCGCGCCTTGGCCTCTTTGATGACAGATGCCAAAGAAGAAATTTCGACCGCCATATTAAAAAGCGGACAATTAGAATTCAAGCTCGACAGCAAGAAGGTCCTTTTTGATGGTCATCGCCGTCTTTATGAAGATGAGGAAACTGATATCATCTGCACCCCACTCATGCAAAAAGGCACCAGTTTTAAGATACTTAAGAAACAAAAAGTGCAAAAATTCACAACGCCACCCGCTCGTTATAGCGAAGCTAAAGTCGTGCAGCTCATGGAAGAAGCCGGCATCGGACGACCATCGACCTATGCTTCGACAATCAAACTTTTGCTCACCAGAAAATATATCGAGATGAGCAAAGAAGGCATTCGCGCGACCGAACAAGGCATCAAGACGGCGACGGTCATCGCTAAATATTTTCCGGAATTCGCCGATTTAAAATACACGGCAAAAATGGAATCAGAACTCGATCAAATTCAGTTTGGAAAGATTAAGCATCTTGAAATGCTTTCAAATTTCTATGGTCCGTTTGAACAAAAAGTCCAACAAGTGTATCAAGCGATGTACAAAGAACCGGAAGAAGAGACAGGTGAATCTTGTCCAAAATGCGGCAGCCCGCTCGTCGTGAAAAAAAGCCGACATGGCACATTCATTGCTTGCAGTTCATATCCGACATGCAAATACATTAAAAAACCCGAGCCGGTTGCGCCTGACTATATTGGCGAAGATTGCCCGGTTTGCGGAAAGCCTCTCCTGCGTCGGAAATACGGGAAAAATAAATCATTTATCGCTTGTAGCGGATATCCTTCTTGCACTTATTCACGAAATGACAAATCGAAAGCGGTGACCCATCACACTCATCCTCACGACCACGAAGAAGAAGTGGTCGGATTATGTCCCAAATGCGGTGGTGACCTAAAGGTTCGAACCTATCGCGGTAAAAAATTCATCGGTTGCAGCAACTACCCGAAGTGCGCTTATAGCAAAAACTACAAATAAAATGAAAGAGCAGATGGAGGCAACCATCTGCTTTTGCTATATAATAGACACATGGGAAAAATCAATGTCATCGGAGCAGGTCTAGCCGGCGTCGAAGCCGCTTTTTATCTCGCCGAAAAAGACCATGAAGTTCATCTCTTTGAAAAGCGTCCCGAACACATGACCCCCGCTCATCAAAGCGGCTTATTTGCCGAATTGGTCTGCTCAAATTCGCTTAAGAGCAACCGCCTCGACAATGCCTGTGGCCTCCTCAAAGAAGAGATGCGAATCATGCGCTCCCTGACGATGGAAGCCGCCACCTCGTCGCAAGTTCCAAGCGGTAATGCCCTCAGTGTTGATCGTGAGTTATTTGCACAGATAATAACAGAAAAAATACGGCAAAAACCGAATATTTTTATTCATAAAGCGGATGTAAAATCGTTGACGGATGAGTTGACTATCCTCGCTACCGGACCTTTGACAAGCGATGAAATGGTCTTAGAATTAGTCCGGATTATCGGAACTGAGGCCCTGTCGTTTTATGACGCCAGCGCCCCGATTATCAGCAGAGACAGCGTCGATATGAGCATCGCCTACTATAAATCCCGTTACGAGCAAGGAGACGATAGCTATCTCAATTGCCCGTTCGATAAGCAGAACTATTATCGCTTCGTTGAAGAATTAAGCAAGGCCGAAACGGTTAAACTGCACGCTTTTGAAAGCCAATATTTTGAGGGCTGCCTGCCGATCGAGGTTCTTGCCAAGAGAGGCATCGACACACTTCGCTATGGACCTTTAAAACCAAAAGGCCTCGCACTAGATCGCCAGAAGCCTCCCTATGCCGTCGTCCAACTCCGTCAAGACAACCTCATCGGCAGCCTCTATAACATCGTCGGCTTTCAGACTAATCTCACCTATCGCGAGCAAGAGCGCGTCTTTCGTCTGATTCCCGGTCTTCAAAACGCCGAGTTTGTCCGCTTTGGGCTCATGCATCGCAACACCTATATCAATAGCCCGGCAGTGCTTGATGAACATCTTGCTATAAAGAACAAAAACAATGTTATCGTCGCCGGACAACTTTCTGGGGTCGAAGGCTATGTCGAAAGCGCCGCGACAGGAATTATCGCTGGCATAATTGCCAATCGCCTCCTCGCTGCTAAAAAGCCTATTTTGCCGCCGACGTCGACGATAGTCGGCTCGCTCATTCGCTATGTCACGAAAGCCAACCCCTTAGATTTTTCGCCGATGAATGCCAATTTTGGGATCCTCGAAAATGCCAATAAACATCACCGCGAAAACGACATCGCGCGTTCGCTTGTCGATATCGAAAAATATTGGAAGGAAGCCAATGAATAAGCAGACGCAAGAATTTATCGACCATTTGCGCGATGAGAGACTTTTTTCGGAGCGAACAATCGCCTCCTATCGGAGCGATATCGATAAGTTTTACAAATATCTTCATCAAGAAGGTCTCGGGGCTGATCAAGTCGATTCCGGAGTAATTCGCAATTTTTTGACGGTTGAACTCCAAAACGGCATATCAAAACGCTCTTGCGCGAGGCGCATCGCCGCCCTTCGCCACCATTTTGAATTCATGAAGAACAAAAAATATCTCCCTCGCAATCCTTTTGCTTTTATCCAGACGCCCAAAAAAGACATTCGCTACCCTCAGACCTTATATCTTGAACAAGTTGAAAATCTCATTTTGGAAAACAGCAAGCGCAAGGATTTTTTGGCCCCTCGCGATACTGCCATCATCGAACTTCTCTACGCCTCGGGAATGCGAGCTGAAGAACTGATTAATGTCAAGTTGGCGGATATCGATTTTCGCACTCGGGCCATTCGCGTCATCGGCAAGGGAAAAAAAGAGAGAATCGTACCTTTTTCGATTAACGCGAAAGAAGCATTGGAAAACTATCGAGACACAACACGGGAAAACCTTTTTGTCAAAGATGAATTACTTCGCGATATCCGCTTCTTTTTTCTTAATTCTCAGGGGCGAAAACTCACGACTAGAGGTCTTGAATACATCCTTAAAGAGATAGAGAAAAAGACCGGTCTTTACCTCGGCCTTCATCCCCACTTATTACGGCATTCCTTTGCCACCCATCTCCTCGAAGGGGGTGCCGATCTCCGCGTCATTCAGGAACTGCTCGGTCACGATAGTCTAAATACGACCCAAGTTTACACTCATGTCTCGCAAGAGGCGATGAAAAATCAATATCTCTTTTCTCACCCTCGGGCTAAAAAGAAGTAAAAAGACGCTATCTCAGGGCTATGATACAAAGTATCATGGCACATTTTTTCTTTCCTTGTCTATGCTGGGGCGCGTGTGTTATAATAAATCGGCTCTCAAAAGAGAGACTACACACACTATGGATTCAACGTCCTAGTCTCATCACCGCCACGGGGCACCGATGAGGGATCGTTGTTGGAAGTAGTGGAGGGAAAAACAAATTGGAGGTTCACAATGAGTGAAGAAGAAAAGGTTGCCGTCGAAGCAGTAGCGGAAACAGCGCCAAAACAAGAAGATGTCATGAAGATGGTTCTCCATGACGAATCGCAGCCAATCATCACGATGAAGAAGCTGTTAGAGGGCGGTGTCCACTTCGGCCATCAAACTCGCAAATGGAATCCGAAGATGGCTCGCTACATCTACGGTGCCCGCAATGGTATTTACATCATCGATTTAGCCAAGAGCGCCGAAGCGATCAGCATCGCTTACAAAGCCTTGTTCGAAATCGTTAGCCAAAACGGCAAAGTTCTCTTTGTCGGCACCAAAAAGCAATGTCAAGAAGCCGTCACCGAAGAAGCTCTTCGCTCTGGTAGTTTCTATATTACTAACCGCTGGTTAGGCGGAACGCTCACCAACTATAAAACAATCGAAAGTCGCATTCGCTATCTCAAACAGTTAGAGGGCAAAGAAGTCGATGGCGTCCTCGAACGCCTTCCTAAAAAAGAAGCCGCTCTCCTACGTAAAGAAAAAGAAAAACTAGCTTATACTTTATCGGGCATTAAAGAAATGCGCCGCCTTCCGCAAGCCGTCATCGTCGTCGACCCTGAAGTCGAACGCAATGCCGTCCGCGAAGCGCGCAAACTCAAGATACCGGTTTTTGGTATCGTCGACACTAATTCTGATCCCGATGTCTTAGATTATCCAATTCCGGCCAACGATGATGCCGTCCGTTCCGTTCGCTTAATCATCAGCGTTCTCGCCGATGCCGTCGTCGAAGCCAAGGGAGGAATCCCGGTTGTCGCCTACACCAAAGACGAAGGCGAAGAAGTGACGATGAAAGACGCCATTCGCCAAGCTGATAAAGAAAATCAAGAGCGCCTTGCTGCAATTCGCGCCGCCCGCAAGGAGCGTCAGGAAAGATACGAGCGCTATCAAGCTATGCGCGCCGCCAAACGCGAAGACTACAACCGCGATCGCAAACCAGAAGTTGAAGAAGAAGCAGCTGAAGCTCCAGCCGCTGAAGTAAAAGCCGAAGCCGAAGTCAAGGTCGAAGAACCAAAACCGGTTAAAAAAGTGACCAAAAAAGCAGCTCCTAAAGCTGAAGAACCCGATAATACGGAGGAGAAATAATGGCCTCAAACAACCTAATTGAATTAATTAAAGTCCTTCGTGAACGCACTGGCGCAGGCATGATGGATTGCAAAAAAGCTCTTGAAGAAAATAACCTCGATGTCGAAAAAGCCATCGACTGGCTCCGCGAAAAAGGCATTGCTAAAGCTGCCAAAAAAGCAAGCCGCATCGCCGCCGAAGGATTGACTAAAGTACGCGTCTGCGAAGGATGTGGCAAAGGCATCGTCCTCGAAGTAAACTGCGAAACCGACTTTGTCGCCCGCGGCGATAAATTCATCGCTCTCGTCGACAATCTCGCCCAAGAGACGCTCCACGAAGAGCCGGCGGATATCGATGCCGCTCGCGTCTTGGTGGCACAGCATCTCACCGACGCAGCAGTCGCATTAGGCGAAAAACTCGACTACCGCCGTTTTGAAATTCTCAAGGCAGCGGATGGTCAGGGACTCAGCTCATACATTCATATGAATGGCAAGATTTCCGTCCTCGTCTTGCTTGCCAAAGATGACGCTGAACTCGGCAAAGGCTTAGCGATGCATATCGCCGCTAACAATCCGACTTATGTCAGCAAAGATGAAATTCCCGCCGATGTCATCGAACACGAAAAGAATATCGCTCGCGAATTAGCTAAATCCGACGAGAAATTAGCGAGCAAGCCTGCCAATATTCTCGATGGTATCATCCTCGGAAAAGTTAACAAATTATTAAGCGAGACAACACTTGTCGAACAGACTTATTTGCTCGATGGTGAAAAAAGCGTCGCCGAGGTATTGAAAGCCAAAGGCAATAAAGTTCTTAAATTCGTTCGCTTCCAAGTCGGAGAAGGCATTGAGAAGAAATGCTGTGACTTCGCTGAAGAAGTGATGAGTCAAGTGAAATAACACTCTTTAAGAGTGTTTTTTCTTAAGGAGATCTTATGATAAACTACAAACGAATCCTGCTTAAATTATCGGGAGAAGCCTTATCTGACAATCGGCAGAAGCTCATTCTCGACGCTAAGCATATAGACATCGTCGCCACGGCGATCAAGTCGATGTATGAGCAAGGCGTGCAAATCGCCATCGTCGTCGGAGCCGGTAACATATGGCGCGGTAAACTCGCCGAGCAAATCGGCATCGAAAGAAGCACGGCCGACTACATGGGCATGCTCGGTACGATCATCAATGCTCTCGCTCTTCAAAGCGCGATCGAAAAAACCGGTCTTGAATGCCGTGTCATGTCGGCGATTGAAGTCAAGGCCGTCAGCGAGCCATACATTAAAAAAAGAGCGATTTCCCACATGGAAAAAGGCCGCGTCGTCATCTTTGGCGGCGGGACCGGAAATCCCTTCTTTACGACCGATACGACCGCGACATTACGAGCCATTGAAGTTGAAGCAGATGCTATCCTGATGGCCAAGAATGGCGTCGATGGCGTCTATGATGATGATCCTCGCACGAACAAAGACGCAAACTTTATTCCAGAAATCACCTTTGGTGAGCTCCTGACGAGAAACCTGCAAGTCATGGACCAGACGGCTGTCAGCATGATACAATATGAAAATATTATCGTTCATGTGTTTAATATGAACGACACGAGCAATTTCCTCCGCGTTCTCAACGGAGAAAAAATCGGCACAATCGTCAAGAAAGGATAAATAATATGGATGAACTAGCCCTTGAAGCCCTCGATAAGATGGAGAAGACGATTCAAGTCTTCAAAGCTAACCTCAACACATTGCGCACCGGACGTGCCAACGCCGCCCTCCTCGATCGCATCGAGGTCGAGTATTACGGCGATAAAATCCTCATCGGCCAGATCGCTTCCATCTCCATTCCCGAACCGCGGCAACTGTTGATTAAGCCTTATGATCGCGGTGATCTTCGCTCGATCGTCTCGGCGATTAACGCCAGTGATTTAAGTATTAATCCGCTTGTCGACGCCGATCAAATTCGCCTGATTATTCCGGCCCTCACCGAAGAGACGCGCCGCGACTTGGTCAAGCGCGCAAAAATTTATGCCGAAGAGGCAAAAGTCGCCGTGCGCAATATCCGTCGCGAATACGTCGATTTCGTCAAGAGTTCAGAGGATTACAGCGACGATTTGAAGAAACGCATCGAAAACGAAGTGCAAAAAGTGACGGATGAATCAAACAAAAAAATTGAAGAAGTCCTGACCGGAAAAGAAAAAGAAATCATGTCGATATAGGGCGGGTAATCCGCTCTTTCTTTTTTATACAAAAAGATTTCGCCGATTGATTCTTTTATAGTGCGCCTGCACAATGTATACTATTTGTATGGTTGCGGCTCAAGAAAAAGAACAGCAAAAAGCCTTTAAATTGCAAAAATCGATATCGCATGTGGCTTTTATCATGGATGGCAATGGGCGTTGGGCCCAAGCTCGCGGTCTACCGCGCCACATCGGTCACAAGGAGGCTTGTGAGCGCATCATCGATGTTCTCAACGCTTGCATGGAATTTGAGATTCGCGTCATCTCTTTATATGCCTTTTCAACCGAAAATTGGAAGCGGCCAAAAGCTGAGATTAACCACCTTTTTAATTACCTTGAATTATTCTTCAAGCGCGAATTGGCAACGCTCATCCGCGACGGTGTCCAAGTCATGGTTTCCGGAGATGTGAGCCGCCTTCCTCTCAAGACGCAGAAGACGATCGCCGATGCGATTGAAGCCACAAAGCACTTGACAAGGCACGTGATGAATATCTGCCTTAACTATGGCGGACAACAAGAAATCGTTCGAGCGACAAAACTAATCGCCAATAAAGTCGCCAAAGGCGAAATTAAAACCGAAGACATCAACGAAGAGACCTTTTCCCAACATTTATATACCTCTCATCTCCCCCCTGTCGATTTGATGATTCGCACGAGCGGCGAATATCGCCTATCTAATTATTTGCTCTGGCAAAACGCCTATGCTGAATTTATTTTTCCGAAAGTGCATTGGCCCGATTTTGACCGCGAAGCGCTCATCGCTTGCCTCAAAGAATTTGAAAGCCGAAACCGCCGTTTTGGGGGACTGAAAAATGAATAATAACATGTATAAAATTACGCCAAACGAGTTGTCGCCAGACACTAAGGCGACAATGAAGACGCGTATCATCACCTCTATCATCCTGGCCGTCTTATGCCTTCCGTGTGCCTTTCTCGGCGGCTGGTTTTATTTTGCTCTCATCTTCTTAGTGGTGGCTATTGCCACTCACGAGATTGTCTATGTCGAAAGGAAAAGGCGTTTTTCGCTCTTCATCTATATCTTTTGTTTCGTCGTCATGTTCTCTTTGGTCTACTGGGTTTTTATTAAAAACCAAGTTTTACAATTTCGCGATTCTCCCCAAAATTATGTCTTTGCCATCGAAAGCGGATTTAATACGCTTTCGGTCTCGACCATTGCCATTGCCGTGGCGGCCGGCGTATTTTTCTTCGTCGTCTTAGCCAATGATAAATTTACTATTCACGATGCGAGCTACTTATTCACGATGATTGTGGTGGTGGCTCTGGGCATGCAGTCGCTGCTCTTTATGCGCTACTACCCATATTCGAAGTTCGCTTTTGGGGCAGCCGATAGCACAGTCGACACGACGACTCCGTTTTTTGAGTACTTGCACTCGGCGTTTCTCCTTATATATCTAGCGGTCGGAGTCATGATCAATGACATCGGCGCTTATTTCATTGGTGTTTTGTTCGGTCGTAACAAGGTAAATCCTCGCATTTCTCCGAAGAAGACATGGGAAGGGTTTTTCGGAGGTATTCTCTTCAGCTTTCTCTTTTCGACCGGACTCGCCTTGCTCGTCGGCTATCTCGGTTATCCAATTCTGCCCTTTTTAACTCCTGATAAATGGTATTGGATCATCCTCTTATCGCTTGCGATGCCGATTATCGGCAATCTCGGCGATTTTACATTCAGCTCTGTAAAACGCCATTATGATATTAAGGATTTCGGCACTTTGCTCAAAGGTCATGGCGGTGTCTTAGACCGTCTTGATTCTGCCCTTTTTGCGGCGATCGTCATCGCAAGTCTCATCATCTTCATCAACAATGGGTGGGATTTCTTCTTATGAAGCGCGTCCTTTTGCTCGGAGCATCGGGGAGCATCGGCCAGCAAACTCTCGATGTCATCTCCTCCGATGACAGAAATTTTGAATTAGTCGCTTTTTCGGTCGGAGAAAAAGTTGATCTCGTCTCGACTATCATTCGCCTTCACCCTTCGGTTAAATGTGTGTGTATCAAGCACGGCGAATATATCGATATCTTAAAACAGCAACATCCCCGCATTTCCTTCTTTAGCGGTGACGAGGGTCTCATCAAGATTGTCAAGAAGGCCAAGTACGACCTCGTCGTCAACGCTCTAGTCGGTTTTGCCGGCTTTCCCCCGACAATCGCCGCCTTAAAAAAGAAAGCGACGATATGCCTCGCCAATAAGGAGAGTTTGGTCGTCGGCGGCGAAATCGTCAATCGCCTTCTTAAAAAAGGGTATGGAAAGATTTTTCCGATTGATTCCGAACACGTCGCCTTAGCCAAATGCTTGAGCCAAGCGGCGCAAAACCATGTCAGCAAACTCATTTTAACCGCTTCCGGAGGCGCTTTTCGAAATCATAGCAAGGAGCAACTCTCAGACGTCAAAGCCGCAGATGCTTTAAAGCATCCAACCTGGCAGATGGGAGCGAAGATCACCATCGACTCGGCAACGATGATGAATAAGGGTTTCGAAATTATTGAAGCTCATTACCTGTTTAATTATGAAATTGATAAAATCGATATCCTCATGCATGATGAAAGCCATGTTCACTCGCTTGTCAAATTAGATGACGGAACCCTGCTTGCCGACATTAGCGAACCGGACATGAGAGTTCCGATCACCTATGCTCTTTTTGAAGGTCAAACCCAATTCTCTTGCACACGAATAAAATCGCTAAAGCAACTCGACAATTTTCACTTTCATGATTTTGACGCTGCGAAATATCCGTGTGTGGCATTGGCAAAAGAAGCTTTGCGCATGGGCGGTACAGCGCTCGCTGTTCTCAATGCCGCCAACGAAGTGGCCGTCTATGCCTTCTTGGAAAACCGTATTCCGTTTCTTTCGATTTCCGAATTGATTGCAAAAGAGCTTAACTATGTTAAAGTAAAAAGACAAACGATTCGCAACGTCATCGAAGCTGACCGTCTAACTCGCCTCCATCTCAGAAAAGTATTAGGTAATTAACATGCAAGTATTAACATTTATTCTCAATCTCGTCCTCTTTCTTGTCTCCCTTGGAGTTTTGATTACGATTCACGAACTCGGCCATTTTATGACGGCGAAACTCTTCAAGGTTTATTGCATTGAGTTTTCCATCGGCTTTGGCCCCAAGTTTTTTAAGCGCAAGAAAAAAGGTGGCGAGACGACCTTTTCTATCGGCTCCATTCCCTTGGGCGGCTATGTCTTGATGTATGGCGAGGGGACGGAACTTCCCGATGGAGTCGTCATCGGCGAAGAGCGAAGCCTCGAAGGCGTTAAAAAATGGAAGCGAGCGATTATCTTGTCGGCCGGCATCGTCTTGAATATGGTGCTTGGCATGACGCTGTTCTTCGTCTCCAATACCGCCCTGCCCTATTATTACTTTCAAGGCGAAAGCGTTATCGCCGAGGCTTCACCGGCCTACGAAGCGGGCATTCGCACCGGCGACCGGCTCGGATATGTCAATTTCATTCATGGCGACAGCCAAACGCTGATCATCGATAGTTCTGTCAACTTTAACGAAAGCACTTATGTTCTCGGCTTCTTGCCGAATAAAGTGCGCGATAATCCCAAACTTGAAGATGGTGTTAAACTCTATTTGCCATTCGCCGACGGCGAAGCGGCGAGCGCTGCTGGGGTCGATGATTCATACATCGCTCTTCTCGACGAAGGAAAAATCGCTAATATTCCCGACTTTACTAAAGTCTATACCGCCAACGATTTTGTCATTGACGATTCCTTTGTCGCTAACATCTCGACATATGAGTTAAACGATGATGGCGAAGCGATTAACCAAACCTTTTATGATTTAATTTTTACCATCGTTTCACCGGGGCTCAATGAACCGCTGGCTTTCGCTAGTCTCGGCATGTCGTTTACCTTCACGCGTCAGTGGCGGAGCTTTGGCGACGCCCTCAAGGCGACATGGCAGGACTTCGCCTATGCCAATACAGCTGTGGTTCGTGGTATCGGCATGCTCTTTACCGGCAGCGGTGAAGTTTCGGGCATCGTCGGCATCTTTTCGACCTCTTCGACGATTTTGGCTGATTTTGGCTTTGCCAGTTATCTTTATCTATGGGGTCTCATCTCAGTCAACTTAGCCATCTTTAATCTCTTGCCCTTCCCCGGTCTTGATGGATGGCAACTCCTCGTGACCGCCATCGAAGCGATCACGCGTAAAAAAGTGCCGACCAAAGTTAAAGCCATCATCTCGGCGGTCGGTCTCGTCTTACTCTTTGGTCTAATGATTTTCATAACCATTAAGGATATCGTCCATTTATTCTAATTGATCATGAACAACAAGATGGTTCGTTTTCTCAATTCGCTGGACATCGCTGATGTCGAGGTTTTTGATCTTGATTTTGATCTCGTCGGCATGAATCCGATCGATAAGACCCAAGTCGACATGGCGATTGTCAAGGACACCCCCTGGCAATATCATCTCCTCGAGCGCTTTCAGAGGGGATTGAGCAAAATCACCTATCCTTATACCGTCACCTTTTCTTATAAAGAGAAACCGTCGTTTTACGATGCCGTCCACATCATTGAGAATTGGTATCGCGCCAACTATCGCGCCAACACTCCATTTGAGATACGCGATGATCACGGAAATATCGTACTGACCTTTCACAATGAGCAAAAACGCGAGAATTTTTCTCCTATCATGGCGGAACTGAAGGATTTTTTTCATTTTCTTTGCTATGAGTTCGCGATTTTAGATGAATTCGTCCCCGAAGAAAAAGCTATTACCGTTTCCGCAAGCAAACTCGAAGCCCTCACCAAAAAAGCCGAAAAAGTCATTGAAGAATTCGAGTCTGAAGGAGACGAAGACACAACTTATTACCGCGATCCAAAATCGATCGAAGAACAGCATAAAGAAGAGCTTGCCGATGTTGAAAAAAAGATGCTGAGCATCATGCGTTCCAACAAGAAAGCGATGCTTGAAGATCGCAAGCGGCAAAACTCGCGAGCGGGCGGCACATACACCGTCATCGAGAGCATCGGCGATATTATCGCTGAGGGCCAACGCGTCGACTTTGTCGGCAAGATCTTTAGTCACGACAAACGCATTTTCGGCAACGGACGCAACTTCTTGACTTTGGGCGTTGGCGATGACCGCCACGCCATCTTTGTCAAGATGTTCGGATCGAAAAACGGGCAGGAAGACAAATTTGATGATTACAAAATCGGCATGAGCATTCGCGTCCTAGGCGTCGTCGAATCCGATAAGTTTAACAATGAATTAAATGTCACGGGCCACAATTTATATATTTTACCAACGAGCCCGCTGCGCAAAGATCCTGAAGACGACAAACGCGTCGAACTCCACCTCCACACAAAGATGTCAAACATGGATGGCGTCGGCGAAATTGAAAAATATATCAAGGTCGCCAAGTCGATGGGGCATAAGGCCATCGCCATCACCGACCACGGCGTCGTCCAAGGCTATCCTGATGCCCAAAAGGAAGCGAAGGCGCAAGGCATCAAGATGATTTACGGTGCTGAGCTCTACATGGTAGATGATGATCTAAAATATATTTCTAATTCGAAGGACATCACGCTTCACGATGCCACTTATGTGTGCTTCGACTTTGAAACGACGGGCTTATCTTCAAAATACGATCGCATCATCGAATTCGGCGCGACGCGTTTTGAAAAAGGCATGATCGTCGATTCGATTGATTTTTTCATTAATCCTGGCCGAGCGATTCCCAAGAAGATAACGGAGATGACGCGCATTACCGACGAGATGGTGAAAGACGCGCCGAATGAAAAAGACGTCATCGCCAAGATTCGCAATTTTATCAAGGACGCGATTCTCGTTTCGCACAATGCCGAATTCGATATCGGATTTTTAAACGAAGCGCTGCTGCGCTCGGGAGCCGAAAAAATCGATAATCCCGTCATCGACACCCTCGCTCTATCGCGTTATCTATTCCCGGAAGCACGCTATCACAACTTAGGTGCTCTCTGTCGAAATCTTGAAATTACATCATATAATGATGATGAAGCTCACCGCGCTGATTTTGACGCGCGGATATTGAACGAAGTATGGCTGGCAATCCTCAACATTCTCGTCAGAGATAATATGCTATTAACGCATGCCGATTTAGCGTCTTTGAAAGCCAAAGATTCAATCCTTCGCCATCTTAAACCTCGTCACATCGTCGTTTTAGCGCAAAACGAAATCGGCTTAAAAAACTTATATAAACTCATCTCGATCAGCCATGTCGACTATTTCGCGGATATACCGAAGATTCCTCGCCACGAGCTAATTAAGCACCGGGAAGGCCTCCTCTATGGCTCGGCGTGTTTTAATGGGGAAGTATTTGATACGGTTCGCACCAGAACGCACGATGATTTGAAACGCGTGATGGAATTTTACGACTATATCGAAGTTCAACCCGTCCCCAATTATTCTTATCTCGTCAATACCGGTTCCATTGAAACAAACGAGCAAGTTAAAATTTTTATTCAAGACATCATCTCAGCCGCTGACGAAATTGGAAAACCGGTCGTCGCCACCGGCGATGCCCACTATGTTAATCCCGAAGACAAAATTCACCGCGATGTCTACATCATGGCTAAAGCTGTCGGTGGTCGCCCGCACCCTCTCAATACCAACCCTTATGAAAAGCCGGGAGTCGAATACTTTGAAAATCCTGATCAACACTATCGTTCAACGCGCGAGATGCTTAAGGAATTCTGCTTTCTCGGAGAAGACAAAGCCAAGGAAATCGTCGTTAAGAATTCGAGTTCCATAGCCGATTCAATCAGCGAAATTTTTCCTGTCAAAAGTCAACTGTCGGCTCCGAAAATCCCGGGAAGTGAAGAGTTTTTGCGCACTTTGTGCTTCAATACAGCCCATGAGTGGTACGGCAATCCACTTCCACAGCATATCGAAGATCGCCTCAATCGTGAACTTAACGGTATCATCAGCAACGGCTATGCAGTGAACTACTACATCGCTCACAAAATCATCGCCAAGGCAAAAGAAGACGGCTATCTCGTCGGCAGTCGTGGCTCGGTCGGCTCTTCATTTGTGGCGACGATGTCGCACATCACCGAAGTCAATCCTCTCAAGCCTCACTATCGCTGCCCAAAATGTAAGAATTCAGAATTCGGACAAGATAGCAAATATGCATCGGGATATGATTTGCCAGATAAATATTGTCCCGTCTGCGGAAGCAAGTACATTAAAGACGGCCAAGACATTCCGTTTGAGACCTTTCTCGGCTTCAATGCCGAAAAGATTCCCGATATCGACTTGAACTTCCCGAGCGACTATCAAGCTCGAGCCCACGATTACACGAAGGTATTGCTCGGTGAAAATAATGTATTTCGCGCCGGGACAATCGGCACGACGGCCGACAAGACGGCCTTTGGCTATGTTCGCGGTTACTTCGAACGCCTCGGAAGAAATCCCAATGAGATATCCCGCGCCGAGATTGCTTATTTGGCCGCGGCCTTAACCGGAGTTAAAAAGACAACTGGTCAGCACCCCGGCGGCATCATGGTCATTCCAAATGACAAGGAAGTTTATGATTTTACTCCTGTGCAATATCCGGCCGACGACAAAACTTCGACATGGAAGACAACTCACTTTGACTATCGGGCGATACACGATTCACTTCTCAAACTTGACCTTTTAGGTCATGTTGATCCTTTAGCTTTGAAAATGATGTGCGAAATGACAAATATCAATGTCGAAGATATTCCGATGGACGACGCCAAAGTCATCTCCATCTTCTCAAGCGATGCTGTCTATAAGCGCAAGAACAACTATTTAAAGGTTGAGACAGGGGCCTTAGCTATTCCCGAATTCGGCACCGACTTTGTCCGCGGCGTCTTAAGAAAAACAAAACCTAAGACTTTTGCTGAACTCGTTATCATATCCGGATTGACACACGGCACGAATGTCTGGGCCAACAACCTCGAAGTTCTCTTCGATCAGAAGATTCTCGCTCTCAAAGATGTCATCGGCTGTCGCGATGACATCATGTCTTACCTAATCGCCAAAGGCATCGAACCAAAGATTGCCTTTACAGTCATGGAAACGGTTCGCAAAGGAAAAGGAATTGCCCCTGAATTTGAAAAGATCATGGTCGCGCACAATGTTCCTGATTTTTTTATCTCCTCATGTAAACGCATCGAATACCTGTTCCCGAAAGCCCACGCTGTCGCCTATGTTATGATGGCGGTGCGCGTCGGTTATTTTAAAGTCTATTACCCACTTGAATTCTATGCCGTTTTCTTCAGCGTCCGCAGCAAGCAATACGAATTCAACACGATGGTCAAAGGCGAAGACGCGATTACGACGAGAATCGAAGAGTTGAGGCGCAAGAGCATCAATCGCTCCGAGAAAATTCTACCGAAGGAAGTCGGCATTCTCGACACCTTGATCGTCGCGATTGAAATGCTCGAAAGAGGTTTTAAGTTTGGCAATATCGATCTAATGAGATCGGATGCCGTCAATTTCACCGTCGATCACGAACGCGGTGTCCTCATTCCTCCATTCAGCGTTCTCGACGGCCTCGGCGAAGCCGCTGCCTATTCGGTCATCGAGGCACGGCAAAACGGCAAGTTCATATCCAAGGAGGATTTGCTCTCTCGGACGAAGCTTAATAACACGAATGTCGAGCACCTGAGCAAGCTCGGCGTTTTGGATGATTTAGGCGACACGAATCAAATTTCTATTTTTGAATTTAATTTTGATTAAAAATCATTATAATAATTAGTTGCGGTCAACTCGGGACGTAGCACAGCTTGGTAGTGCGCTTGGTTCGGGACCAAGAGGTCGAGGGTTCGAATCCCTTCGTTCCGACCAGCACTAATCGGTCAGTTCCCTAAATATCGACCAAACAGTCGGAAAGATATCACGGGAACTTTTTATATCGTTATTGTGGAGAAGAATAAAACTGCTATTATTTTAGAGGTAGCAATGCGCTCGTAGCTCAGCTGGATAGAGCACCACCCTCCTAAGGTGGGGGTCGGACGTTCGAATCGTCTCGGGCGCGCCAATTCATCAAAAGTCCGATTTTATCGGATTTTTTTAATTAGTATCTGCGTTTTGCAAATAACTGAAAAGTCCTCAGCGTTTTATGATGGCAAGCCTCCGCTTACTGCAACCGATACTTCAAAAACTAAGAAAGCGGCAAAAAGTCTTTTAGTGAGCATATCTTATGCATTATCGAACATGTTTTCATAAAATAGTGACATATAAAAGAGGTTAGTATATGAACGATTTTCATAGCGAAAAAACGATGCATGTCAAAAATGTGACATTAAGAGTAAAAAATATCGAAAAAATGCTCGAATTCTATACTGGCATTTTGAAAATGAAACTAATAGCAAATCAAGGCAACTACTATAGCCTTGGCACTGCCAATCACCGCGTCTTGGTCAATCTCGTCGTTGATGAACAAGCGGTGAGGAGTCAAAAGACGACAGGATTATTTCACTTTGCCTTACTGCTTCCCGCGCGCCGTGATTTAGGAGTTTTTCTCAATTTCTTATTAGCCATTGATTACCCTTTGTCTGGGGCCAGCGACCACGATGTCAGCGAAGCTCTTTACCTCCTTGATCCGGAAGGTAACGGCATCGAGATATATGCCGATGTTCCCGCGAACAAGTGGAAGCGCTCAAAGGATGGCATTATGATGACGACAGCCGCCATTGATCATGCCTCCCTTCTTAAAGAAGAGGGAGAGTATGAAAGCATTCCTCAAGAAACATTAATGGGTCATCTCCATTTACGCGTCAATAACATCGATCAGGCGCAAGCATTCTTCATCGGCGCACTTGGCTTTCAAAAAACTTTCGATTATGGTCCTAGCGCCTCTTTTACGAGCGATGGTGGATATCATCATCATCTTGCTTTTAATACTTGGGGAGGCTCGGGAAATCCTCACCTAGGCCCCCATCAGCTTGGTCTTATCGAGTATGCGATCAACGTGCCCGCCTCTCATGTCGAAAAGCTGATAACAAGGTTAAATAAAGCGAGAATTGAATACCGAAAAGAAGGAAACAATATCTACTTAAAAGACATCAATAACACAAGTGTTAATATGGTAATTATTTAATCTGAAAAGCCGAATCAGAATCGTGTGATTTTAAGAGATTTACTACAAGTATCCAAGAAGCAAAATATGTTTTGTCTCGCCTTGAGAAAAGACCTCATTTTTGTTATATTACATATGTAACGCAAACTCAGACTATCTCGTTTGCTAATGTTGGAAATTGTCTCTCTTCACTTCTTTAGAATGGATTCGAGGCGATTACGTATTCGCTTTCGGAGGTTCAAAATTCATGCTGTGGTTCGTCATCTCCTATCTCGTTGTGCTCTTCACCTATTTTATTACTGAGACGAGCGGGAAACTGTATCTTCGCGCCCCGAACAAAATAATTCTATCGTCGATGTTTTTGATCTTCGCACTCATTCAATTTCAAAATTATACTTTTCTGAGCTTTCACTTGTTGCTGATGATTGCCTTGTTCATGGCGTTCATGGGTGATGTCTCCTTGCTATTTGATATGAACCGAGGTGGCGATTTCTTTTTGTGCGCCAACATTGCTTTTGTCAGCTACTACCTCGCCACTATTGTTGATGGCGGATATGGTTTTGGAGACTTCTGGTGGGTTTTGATACCGTGGTTTGTCCTAGTTGCCACATTCATCTTCTTGGCCCAAAAATTTCCCAACATGTTAAAACTTGGAAAGATGAAATGGCCCATGTCATTTTATTTAGCCTCGATTATCCTCCACGGTATGATGGGTGTCGCATTATTGGTTTTGTTTCCAATCTCGCCGAGCGCCCTCATGGGCTTGGGTGCGGTTCTTTTCATGATTTCCGATTTTATCCTCGTCATCCACAAATTTGTCATACGCCACAACAAATGGATTTTAAGGGCCAATAGTTTGTTTTATTTTGTCGGTATGTTGCTAATTGTTCTGAGCATGGCGCTCTAAGCTACTTGTCTTCATCATTTTTATGATACATGAGACGGTCAAGCTTATTTAGCTGATTATTTTTTGCTGATATAATCATTTTTGGCAAAAAGTGCTAAAATGCAACCGTAAGTTGCGCATTTGAAAAGCAGACTTGGTAGATGCAACCGACCATCTTTTCCTAAAATGTAGCTGTTTAGTAAGGAGGATTAATTTATGAATATTGAAATTGCTGAACGCCTCATCAAACTCCGCAAAGAAAAGGGTTTATCACAAGAAGAACTTGCTTCTAAATTGGGCTTATCGAGGCAAGCCGTCAGTAAATGGGAGCGCGCTGAAGCGAGCCCGGATACCGACAACCTCATCTGCTTGGCACGCATCTATGGCGTATCCTTAGATGATTTATTAAATACGAGCGATAGCGTTGAAGACATCGTCAAGGAACAGGTTAAAGAACAAGCCAAAGAAGAAGAGGTGAAAAAGGATCGCGTCCACATCGGAGCGGACGGCATTCATGTCGAAAGCAAGGATGGCGAACAAGTTCACATCAGCGGTGACGGCATCTTCGTGAAAGATAAAGACGAAGAAATCAATGTCGGATGCGGCAAGAACTACCACTATAAGCCCTCAAAATACGAAATCGTGAAAGGCGCTGTAGTTGGCTCATTTACTCTGCTCGCAGTCGTCGCTTTCTTGCTGCTCGGCTTTTTGCTACCTGGTGGTATCGGATGGACTACCGGCTGGATCATCTTCTTATTTATTCCCATCGTCTCGTCGCTTTTCACCTGTTTTCATCGCAAGCGGATTACCGCCTTTGCCTTTCCTGTATTGGTGAGTGCCGTCTTTCTCTTTCTAGGCATGGGGTTTAACTTATGGCATCCTTATTGGATTATCTTTTTAGCCATACCGATCTTCTATTCAGTCTTCGGCCCTATCGACAAGCTCCTACGTCATCGCCGCATCGAAAAAGGCATTGAGATCGACATCATCGATAGCGACGACGAAGACAAAGACTAAACTCAATCAATTTTCATTTTTGCGAAACTAAAGGCCCGTAAGGGTCTTTATCATTTCGCTCTCAGTTTTTCGCTTTAATCCGCTATAATATCAATCGTGAAAATACAGCGTGAAATTATTAAAACGTATATCTCGGGTATATATGGCGGACTATGTGTCGTCTTGGCCACCTCCCTCTACCTCCTTTTTTATTCGTTTAATTTGCGACCATTAGGTTCGATTTTGTTTTCTGTTGGGCTCATTCTCATCGTCAACTATGGCTTTTCTCTTTACACTGGAAAAATCGGTTATGCTTTCGCCTTAGAAGACAGACCTAAAAAGACTAATCTCCTGATGATCTTTTTGGGTAACGCGACGGCAGCAATTATTGCCGGTGCGCTTCTTTCCTTACTCCGTTATACGGGATGGACGGCCTTGTTTGATATCGTTGACGCAACTAGCGCCGGGCGCGAAATCGGAAGTGGCGAGCCCTGGTATTTAGCTATCATCTATGGCTTTTTTTGCGGCCTTTTGATCTTTTTCGCGATTCACACTTTTAAAAAAGCTAAAAAAATCTGGGTCAAATATATCGGTCTCATATTTTTTATATCCCTTTTCGTCATCTTCGGAATGGAACACTGCATCGCCAACCTGTACATCTTCACCTTAGGAAACGCTTGGACTTGGGGTTTGTTGCTCAATGTCGCGATTATTGTCGTCGGCAATTCTTTGGGTGGCATGTTCGGTTATTTGCTGACCCATCTTTAGATCGCAAGCGATTGCCTTTCGCTAGGCAATACAGCACAATAATTAACATGAACAACAAACATCGAGAGCATAAATGGTGGAAGACGGCCATTGGCTACATCATCTATCCAAGCACTTTTAAAGATAGCAACGACGATGGCATCGGCGACTTACAAGGCATCATCTCGAAACTCGACTATCTTAAGGATCTCGGCATCGATCTCATCTGGATTTGTCCTTTTTTCAAATCGCCGATGGATGATAACGGCTACGATGTCAGCGACTATTTGCGAGTCGATCCGCGCTTTGGAACAAATGATGATTTTGATTTGTTAATCAAAGAGGCTCACGCCCGCGGCATTCGCCTCGTCATCGATTTCGTCTTGAATCACACGAGCGACGAGCATCCGTGGTTTATTGAAGCTCAAAATAATCCCCAATCCCCCAAGCGCGACTACTATTTGACGCTGCCGCCTCGGTATATCGAAGGCAAGAGAATGCCCCCGAATAATTGGAAAGGCTTCTTTTCGACTTCGACTTGGTCATATGACGAGATATCAAATCGTTACTACATGCACATCTTCTCTAAGAAGATGCCGGACGTCAATTGGTCAAACCCCGATTTACGTCAAGAGTATTATCGCATTGCTAAACACTATTTGGATAAAGGTGTCGATGGTTTTCGATTGGATGCCCTCGCTCATTTGTCGCGTGACATGAGTTTTAAAAATTCAGACGTCAGCCTCGACGATAACGGACTGGCCTTCGACATGTCTAAGTATTCTAATCGTCCAGAATTATTTGATTACATGCGTGAATTTGACAATCTGGTATTTTCAAAATATGACTGCGTGACAATCGGCGAAGTGGGCGGTGGCATCTCACCCGAACAATCACTTGACTTATCAGGATACGAAAACGGTTCAATTAGTATGGTCTTCAATTTCGACACGGCTTGGGAAAACGGAGCATACGATAGTGTTGATAAGAAAGATGAAGAGCTATCGACGGATGTCATCAAACTTAAAAACAATTTTTACCGCTGGTACAAAACATGTTACGGCAAAGCTTGGATGCCGCTTTACTGGGACAATCACGACCACCCCCGTGTCCTATCGCAGTACGGCAGCGTCAAATTTCGAAAAGAATCGGCTAAGATGCTAATTACGACTTTGCTTTTTATGTATGGCACACCTTTCATCTACTATGGCGATGAAATCGGAATGAGCAATGTCGACTACACAAACATCGAGGATTTTAACGATGTGAGCGCCCGCAATTATGTTGAAGAAAATAAGAATCGTTATGATAGCGAGACCTTATTGCGCTTCTTGCGCCGCACCTCACGAATCAATGCTCGGACACCGATGCAGTGGAGCGATGAGGCATATGCTGGTTTTTCGCGGGTTGCCCCAAGTCAAAAAGTTAACGGAAACTATCGCCAAGTAAATGTTGCAAAAAATGTCCTAGATGAGGATTCAATTTTGCGCTATTACCAAAAAGCCATCGCTCTTCGCAAGGAAGAAAGCATCAGTGAATCGGTCTTATTTGGAGCATTTTCGCTTATCAGCCAAGACCACGAAGATGTTTTCGCTTATCGCCACGACGGTAATAAAAAAATCGTTCTCATCGCCAATTTTCGTGCAAAAACCATTCCTTTTCAATTCAATTCGACGATTAAAAATACGCTCTTACATAATTATTCAGACATTTCTGAGTCAGATGGCGCTCTTAACTTGCGACCTTTCGAATGCTATTTGTTCGAAGTTTTATAAGCGCCTTTTAGATTTGTGCACTGTGCACTATTCATTTAAAATCGCTCGCGTTATAATTTGAATAACGGAGGTATTTTATGAAAGAAAAAGAAGCGAAAGCACTAGAAGCCGAAAAATCTTATGTTTCGC
>JAEWMX010000012.1 GCA_023393065.1 Bacillota bacterium
AAACTGAGACGCTTTGCAAGGTTGAAAACCAAGCTAAAGTCGTGCTGGTAGCGGCCATCCCTGTCAAAATGACAAGGCCGGCTGCGGTTATTAATGTTTGTTTCTTTTTGTTCACGTGGTGATCCTAATAATAGCGAAGCTTATGCTTCGAAGATATAATTTATTTTTCAGTTTATGATTCTGAGGAATAAATCACATCTTAGAAGATAACTTTAGTTTGAGCGTTTAATTTAAATAAGCTAGGGCGCCGGGGCATAACCTCCGACAACCCTAGCTTATTAGTTAGTGATTTAGTCTAAATCTGTTTCGTATTAGACTGATAAACCGTAAATCTTGAGGTCGATATTGAAGACGCCGCCAATCGCATCATTGATGGTGTCGGGATCTTCACCTTCGAGCCAGGCGCGGAAAGTAACATTGGCCGAAGTCGCGGTTGAAAGGTCAGCAATAGCGACGGCCGAGGCAGCGGCAGCGGCAGCGTTGGTCGTGTAGTTGGTAAAACTCGAGACGACAGAAGTGTCAGAAGCGATATCAAAGTCCGCAACCGAGTAGAGCTCTTCGCCGGTAGCGGCAACGATATAATTGTGCCCGCCAACATCATCGGCATCAGGAGCATACGTAAGTAGCAAAGCGTCCGAATCATTGATAACGGCTAAGCGAGCACCGAGAACGGCTTGTTCATCTTCTGGATCAGCTGGCGTGGCCGCGGTGATTTCAGTGCCTGCGCCAAGGTAGACCATCATGCCATTAGCACCAGTGTCAGTGCGGCTGATTGTGAGGGTGAAGTCGACGAAGTAACCATCGGCATCACCGGCAGAGGCCATGGCGAGTGTTTCGATGTCATAGGCAACGCGTGCCGACGGAGTGTCAAGAGCGGCATCCCATAAAGGCTTGTAGAAGTTTAAGCCATTGCCCGAGATGTCGGTGACCTTGTTGGAACCGGTTAAGGTAAGAGCGTTAGCGGTACCGCCGGCGACGATGCCGGTGTTAAGAGAAGAGGCATAGGCGACTGAGAGATTATTCTCTTCGTATTCGACTGTCGCACTATTGAACGAAACGGAAGCATTTTGAACGGCGCTGAACCACGCAAAGGTGGAGCTTGTGGCGGCGATGCCACTGAAGAGAGCGAGACCGATCGACGTAATTAGAATCTTATTTTTCTTATTCATGATAAAAATCCTCCTAGAGATTTCCCCTTACATTTTTGAAGGGTGTGAGACGTCAATGTTAATGGGACATTGGCCTCAAAGCGGGCAATTCGCTCCTTGATTCCAGCCATACGAGGGAGGTGCAGTTGGATCAAGCACCATTATTATAGAATATTTTTTGCACTTAATGCAAGCATCATGTTTGTTATTTATAACAAAGAACTATATTTTCAAAAATATTTTAGAATTTTTTTAGTTTTTTAGGCATCAGGAGATTTACTGATGACGATATTGTTCATCGTGAAGCTCAAACTTTGATAGACATTCGAGTTGCCGCTTGTCGAAAGGTTGAAATAGTAAATTCCTCCATCTTCATGATCATAGTCATAAAAAGTGGATGGATGACCGCTAAATTCAAGGGTGATCAAGAAGATGCGCGATTGCTCGCCGACGCTTGCTAGAAGCGGGGAAGTTAAAAGTGTTTTGGGTCCTTCCGAGCCATCAAAGCGGTCGGCGCTCGGCGCATCGGCTTCAACGAAAGCGCTGGCCAAAGTCGTCTTCTCAGCGTTCGTCAAGCTGCCATCGATGACGGTCGTATAGATGTCGATGGCCGTCGCGAGTTTAATTGGTTCATCGGTTGCATTGTCATAATAAACTGTGGATCCTGGAGAAGTGAAACTCGCTAGGGTGACGACGATGTTTTGATCGTATCCGACTTCGGCGGAATATACCTCAAGGGCATATGTCAGACGATATGACGGCATTTTAAATGGAATACCCAATTCGTGAAAGTTGGAGGCGACCGGTTGAAAGTTCGCACCATAGTTGGTGACCGTAACATTTTCATCGACGCTTGAAAGGCTCGGGCTCGGATAGCCTTCTTCCCCGTTATCAAGCAGGTATTTCAAAGAATAAGTTAAACCTTCCTCGGTCGAAACCGAAAGAAGTTCCAAGTTTTGCGATTTTGTCGACTGGAACCACGCGTATGTCACATAGCCGAGCGAAGTGATGGCGGCCGCCAGCGAAAAAATAGACATTGTTAATTTCATACGCACAGCCGCTAAATATGTCATTTTCTTTTTAACCATTTGCTAATACCGCCTGGGTGTAGCCATATGTATTTTTTAGATCCCATCCCGATCCAGAGGGAATCGAATGGTAGCCGTATACGCGCGAAGCTGTCCATAAAGCCGCTTCGGAACGATAGAAGCGATAGGTCGCGGTCGTCCCCGGTGTCAAAATACCGCTTCCGACATCGAAGTAAATGCGCGTCTCACTTGGTTTGTTCCAGTTGCTCCACGTTCCGCTTGCATAAGTCGGAATCGTATAAAGATAGTCGACATTTGTCATCTGCCGGCTATATTGTCCCTCGAGGGAAGTAAAGAAGAGATCGAGTTTCAAGATTCGGCAAGTGAAGTTACCAACTTTGGAAAACTTCTCATTAGAGAAGAAATAGGTATTTGATGAATTGACGGTCCAGTCGCTATCGCTTGCATCGAGCGTCGAGCCAACTCCCATCGCGAGCATGACGTGATAATCGGTGGAAAGGGAAATCTTATCGAGGTTCAGTTCAAAAGCTATTTCATGTTCGACGACGCGCTGGACAATCGGGTTATCTTCCTCGTCGAGTTGAATGACGGGATAATCGCTAGGGTTGTAGATCGGCGCGCCTAAATCGTCAGTGAGCGTCGTGAGGTTTCGCCAGTGAGGATATGTGACGTGATCGCTAAAATAAGGGACGCCGGCAGCGTTGGGATTCCATCCGTTATAAAGTATCTGAAAATTATTGCCTTGATCGCCAGAAGCGACATATGTGACTTTGATTCGCGCTTCGTAGCGATTGCTCTTACGCGAGAAGAAGCCGCCCCAACCGGTTGCAGACGGGGCGCTTAAATACATCCATATGCCATTTCTAAGGAAATAGTTATTTTGTTCTTCCGCTCCTAAATAATACCACGGTTGATAGTAAAACACATGGGCGGACAGCGGCTTATTATCTAAAGATAAGGCATCCTGGGTTATCTGTATCTCGTTATCAAATTCATCAAATTCGCCGGTGTAGTATGTCGTTGATGCATTGGATAAGGAAGGATAGAAGCGCATGAAGCTCAGCTCGTCGGTCGTCAGCGAATAATAAGTCGACATTGAGCGAGAGCGGGTATTCATCGTCGACATATAAGAATTAACACCGCTGCTCGATGTCGGTTCAGTTGGCAAATTAAAGATATTTGGATCGCTCGGATACGGGGTATGGTCGATGATATAGTCGAAGTCAAAGTCGCGACTTGCAAACGTACCATTCGCGTCATCTTTGAGGTTGTCGTTGACGGTGCGACCAATCAGAGTCGAAAAAGAGCTGACAGTTCGCCCTTGAATGATGAGTTTCGAATTGGTCGTCGTGCTGTTGCTCGTCCCACCGTAAAGACCGAGGAAGAAGGCTTCACCATCGAGATGGCCGACAAAAAAGCCAACATATGTTTTGTGCGGACCGAGGCCTTCGCTGGCCGCGGCATTTAAGGTTTTCCAATAGCCAACATTGATGTCGTTATTAGGATCGGCAATGTTAACATTGCCATTATAGGTGACATTGATGTGCCATCTTTCAAGAGTGTAGGAGATGATTTTATTTTGATAGACGCCATAGATGCGCGCCGATAGTTGAACCGGATAATACTTCCCTTCCTCACCTCCGACTGGAACTTGCACTTCCCAGCGGTTGTTTAGATATTTAAGAAGGCTTTCATCTGTGCTTTTATAGTATATACTATAAGTCATTCCGCCGCCGGTTATCGTCGACTTGGTCGTCGTAAAGTACGCCGGAGTCGATCCTGATTTCTGCGTCAAATTTAAGCCTAAGGTCGCTGCGAGATTGTTGCTTGGATTGGCAAATACTTGGGCGAATGGATTCATGCTCGCCAAGGCAGAAGGATTATTGTCGGAAGTCACGTAAATCGTCGGTGAAGAAAGTAGGAAATTTTCAACTCTACTGCCCATCGCCACATAGCCAAACATTCCGATATCATTAGTTTGCGAACCGGTAACAAGAAGATTGTTGATTCTTTTTCCGTTTCCGTTGAATTGGCTGTAGAATGGGTAATCTTCACTGCCTATAGGCAGTAGATGCGTCGTATCCCAGTCCATGCCCGCCGCCGGTATGTTATCATCAAATTTGAAATGCGTATTTTCGCTAAAAACACCAAGGACATTTAGTCTTTGCAAATTTCTGAGCTGTTCCGGATAGCGAATCGAATAGGGATATGATTGTGTACCATCGCCGCTTTCGAAATATTCGCTTAAGACGCCAGAATTGAATTCGACTGGTGTTTCAAAACGGCTGTTATATACATAAGAAGCATATGAAAGACCGACTGCCGTCGCTGTTCCGAATGAGATGCTTGACACGAGGTAAATAGCTAAAGTTGCGCGCCTTTTCATCATCATGCTCCAAAAGGGGTCAAAGAAAATTCGAAGCTGAATGCCAAGCGACAGCCCAAAATTTGCTCGCTGTTAACAAGACCGTTATGCTCTTTTAGAAACCAGGATAGAGCGAGGGGATCAGGCGTAATTTCGACAATCGTACTTTTGATGAAATTCACATTGTAAAAGGCTGATTGCGATGGAGGTATAGTCAATGAAAGATAACTGTTGACGCCATCGCTGATGGGAATGCCTGTCGATGAGTTGAAATCGTCTTCAATGCTGTTTAGGGTTTTAGCATTTAACACCGAAACATTTTCGGGAGTAGCATAGCTAATTGGGTTTTCTAGATCATTATTCGCAATTTGATAGCGGTAATCAAAATCCATAAAATCTGGTTGTGTCTCGCCGCTTTCATAGTCTTCGAGCCAAAGGGCGATGCGAACATAGCTCTGTTCGACGGTCGCCATAATTTGAAGTTCAACAAAATATGAAGGGATGGCTGAAGCATTCAGGCTGTTTTGGTCATAGTAGAGATCTTCAAAATCAAATTCACTAAAAAGATTTCCGGTCGTATCGGCAAAAGAAAAGATTAATTGATCGGTTGCGGATGGCAGCTGCTCAGCGACCTTATTCGGAGTTGAATTCGTAAATGTGGATAGTCCACTATACTGCCTTTTAAACATATAGCCGTTGACTCTCGCCTCGGCTTTGCCGGCAATCAACGTTATTGAATCGACATTGCTATCGAGTTTAACCCAGGCAAAAGCGATCCCGACCAGAAGGCCGACGGTTACAAAAATAGTGGCGCCGCTTGTCAAAAGCAGTTTGTGTTTCGTTTTCATACCCGCTTGCTAACTAAAAAAGTAGCCCTTTTACCTCTTCCTTAATCAAGTAGGTAACTGGCTACCTTAATTATTTAAATTAAGACCCTATAGCTTTGCGTCGCTAGATCACTCTAGCTTTGCCTTTTTCTAGATTTCATCATATAGATAAATGGAATATATGTCAATAATTCATGCGCCCACAACTGATTTTTTCATTTTTCATGGTTTTATTACGATTGGGACGAAAAATATTTTTTAATTTTTAAATCGATACAAAAACGCCATTTAATCGAATAAATATATAATATTTCTTCGGTCTCGAGGCTTGATATTCAAAATCCATTCTATTGTTTATTCGAATTGTGGTATCATAAACACACGCATTTTATCGTTTTCATTTTTTTATAAAAATTGAAAATAATATTCTGATTAGGGGGCAAGCAAAAACCGTAAATTGGGCTAAGATTGCATCAAGAAAGCTATGGAACCAATTACTGCCGTTTTAAATAACATCTTTCTGATCGTCGTTCTCGTCGCCTCTTTTTGGTTTATTCGCCGCCAGTTGACAAAGGGCGATTTTGCTCACCGGACAATTAAGTATATGTTTCTTCTGGCCGGTCTCTTGCTCGTAGCCGATGCCCTAATGCGCCTTAATCATTCCGCCGGTGTCTACAATGATTTAATGTGCAAAATATTAATTACGATCGTCACGACCTTCCTTCCCCTTCTCGGATTACTATGGTTTTTATATACATGTTATGCTACCAAAACTAATGTCCGCCTCTGGATCGTCTACACGGTGGCCATCACCTTGCTTGCCATCAATTGCGCTTTAGCGCTTTTATCGGTAATTCCAGGATTTGATCTCTATTATACATTGATTGACCACAATCTCATTTTCGGTCCCTACTATTTCATAAATACCATCATTCTTCTAATTCCGTTTTTAGCTTCGCTGATCGTCGTTTTTTCACAGTGGAACGTCATGCATCGCCACCGCAACCCCTTTACATTTTTTAATTTTAGCCTCATCCCTATCATCGCAATTGTCGCCCAGCATTTCTTCGCCGGATACTCTCTTTCCTTGATGGGCGTCGTCGCCTCCTTCATCATCATCGTCTTAGATATTCAACACCAATTTGCCGTCACTGATTTTTTGACTGGATTAGGAAATCGCCGCAATCTGATCAAGTATGTTGGCCTCAAGATTAAGAAACTGCACAACGGCGACAAATTCGCCGGCTTCATGCTCGACATCAATAACTTCAAAAAAATCAATGATAAATATGGTCACGCTCTTGGCGATCGAGTCTTAATCGATGTTGCTAATCTTCTTGTTTCCGTCACGAGCAAACAAGATTATGTCGCTCGTTTCGGCGGCGATGAATTCGTCTTGATCATCGACTTATCTAACGAATCAGAAATCGAAGCTTACAAGAAAATTATTCGTGAAGCATGCGAAAAATATAATGCTCAAGAAAAGAATATACACACCATCGATTTGAGCATCGGTTCGGCGCTGTTTAGCAAGTCCGAAGGCATGACCCCGACTCGCTTTTTAGAAATTATTGACGATCGCATGTACATCGATAAACAATCGACAAAATCGATTTAATTTTCCGGTAAAAGTATATTTAAGTCCGCAAAAAGTCCATTATTTATTTTTCTTTGGTTTATAAAATGAGCGGTCGTCCATCGCGTAAAGACGAGCGGTAAAGTCGCCTTCTTGCGTCTGGTCATAAGCTTTATCAAGGATCATCATCTTGGCATCCAAATCGTCGATAACGCTTAAGAGATAAGCTTCGCGAGTCAACGGCAAAACCGGTGATCCATATTCATATTTGCCGTGATGAGAAAGAACCATGTGCGATAAGAGCGTCGCTCCTTCGCCGCTGATTTTTAAGGTATCGACGGCCTTTTGAATTTCAGCGTGAGTAATCGAGATGTGACCTAAGAGTTTACCATCCAAAGTATACTTGGGAATAATCGGCCCGCTCAATTCAAGCGTCTTGCCGAGATCGTGGAGGAGAATGCCGGCGATTAACATATCGCGGTCGATGCTCGGATACAGCTTAGCGAGAGCTTCGCCGAGGTCGGCCATCTGCAAAGTGTGATGGAGGAGGCCGGAAGCGAACTCGTGGTGGTTGCGGACGGCCGCCGGAAAGGTGATATAGCTTTTGTAGAACTTGTTTACTAGCGTCTTTGTCAATAGTGAGACATCGGTATCTTTGAGAGAGTTGACATAGTAATCGAGCTGCTTTTCAAGCTCTTCGAGAGGAATGGGCGAAGACATCGTAAAACGAGTCGCGTCAAATTCACCATCAGCAACTTTGCTGACGGCGCGTATTTTGACTTGCAAGTTGTCGCGATAATTAAGAACATCGCCATCAATCAAGACGACATTTCCAACTGTGAGAAGAGAAGCGTCTTCTTCGCTTAAGTCCCATTTCTTGGCCTCGATGGTCCCTGTTTTATCTTGCAAGGTAACATTCATATAGGCCAATCCGTTATTAGTGATGCCTTTATTGGCATTGACGACGAGTAGAGGGCCGCGAAGCAAATCGCTCTCCTGTAAATCTTTAATCCATTTCATCATCTTTTTCCTCCTTCTTCATAATAGATATTATGTCTTGATATCGATAGCCTTTAGCGAGCAGGTAGTTCATGATCTTCTGCCGATTCTTGCCGATGCTTTTTCGCTTAACGGAAGCGTAATCTTTACTTAAGGCCGCTAACTCGGTTTGGCCATCGCCTTTTTTAATCTTATCCGCGAGCTTGATGGCAATGCTCGATGAATAGCCGAGCCTGAGCAGCGAATCGTAGATGCGCCGTTTTCTTTGATTATAATTATATCGCGCGAATTTAGTTTCTAAATTAGGTAACATTATCCTCGCGCGTTCTTCTTCATCTTGAGGGCTAAATTCAATGCTTTTCACTAAGTGCTGCGGCACGCCTTTTTCATAGAGCCCGCGAATGATGCGCTCCTGGCCATATCCTTTGTTTTTAGCGAATTGCACATAATCATCGACAAATTGCCGATCGTCGAGGAGACCGCTCTCGCTCAGGATATCGATAATTTTATCGATTTGTGCCTTATGCGCTCCTTTTGCTTCTAACTTGGTGATTAAAGCTTTCTTGGTCGGATGGCCTTTGGTGACGGAAATCAAAGCGCTTTTGAGGAGTTTATCAATCTCGTCGCGCGTCTTAATTTTTTGCAGTTCTTCATCGTCTAATGCTTTGCCGACATACAGACGAAATTCGGTATAGGTATCGAGGCTAATTTTTATTTCTTCGCTCGGAAAAACAATCGTAACTTTCGTCTTGCCGATCTTAATCTTTAAAATCTCATTACCACTTTTTTCTAATCGCACGGCGGTACACCTTGATGATATTTTGATAAAAAGTCTCGATCGAATATGGTTCAATGCCATCTTTGGCTTTTTTGACGATGGCCTTGACCTTGGCTTTAGAAAGGGCGAGAACTTTTTCAAAGACGCGCGGGAAATCATCGGGACCCTGGTAAAAGAATCCGGTCTCTCCATCGTTGATAACCCCGATTAAGTTCGTGTCGTAACGGGTGATGACCAAAAGGTCAGAAGCCATCGATTCCATGAAGGTCAATCCTTGTGTTTCGCTTAAGGAGGCGCATAGAAAATAGTCGCCTAAGTGATAGTAGTACTGGACCTCATCAGGCAGGACGCGTCCGACGAAGGTCGTGTTACGAGAGATACCAAGTTCTTCGGCGAGGAGCTTTAATTCTTCGAGAGCGGGACCACCGCCGACGACGAGAAGCTGTGTCTTGTAGCGAGGTTTTGTCTTTAAAAATGACGCGTAGGATTTAAGGCAGACATCAATGCTTTTTTCCTTAGCGACGCGCCCCAAGACCAAAAGAGTCGTCACGCTTGGATCGGGGCGGTACTTTTTCCTCAGACCATCGAGTTTTGCCTGGTCGATATTTTCGATGGAAAACTTTGAAAAATCAGTTCCCGTCGGTACGACATGAATGTAATTATCGACGCCGATATAGCGCATGTAATCCTTGGTTTTCACACTAGGAATAACGAACTCGTCAACTCCGGAAATAATGCTCTTCGTAAAGGTTCTGACCGCGCTTTTAGCAAAGCGGTCGAAGTAGCCCTTCGTCGCATAATGGGTATAGTCTTCATACATAGTATGATAGGTATAAACTTTGGGAAGCTTAAGCAGCCTGGTGACAATGTGTCCAAAAGCACCGATTCCGGCATCGGTTTGAATGTGCACGACATCGGGTTGAAAGGCGCGAATCATCTTCATCGCTTTGGAATTATAAATCCATGACATGCGATAACCGTAGAGCTTTTTTAGTTCCGCTCCCGGAATGCGGAGAATACCATCGATGTATGTCACTTCTTTACTCGATGGATTAGTCGTGATGACTAGCGCTTGATGACCGTGGCTAACAAGCGTGCTAAAAAGGGATCGCGTCGAAGTTGCGACGCCGTTGATTTCGGGTGGGTAAGTGTCGGAAAAGATGGCGATATTCATATCTTAATTATCACTTAATTTCAATGCTGTCCCAAGGCTCATCGCTCTTCTTTTTAGCGACCGGCTTTTTATTCTTGGGTTTAGCGGACGATTTCTTTGGAGTTTTTTTGCCGGCTGCCACTTTCTTATTAAGCGGTTTCTTTTTATTAGAGCGAAGCATCGCTTCTTCGCCGAGGGCTTCCTCGATTTCATCCGTCTTTTTTCCTGGAGTGAGCATCTTGCTCAAACTGCGAAGCTTATCTTGTATTTCGCGGCGAGAAAGGCGCGCTGTTTCATATAAGGTATCGGCGCTGCGCTTTCTTTCTTCATATGTTTGAAGTTGCAAATCGATGAAAGTCTGGCGGTCGGCCTTTTCGATGTGCTCCTTCGGCGACGAACGATAGAAGGCCGTTACGAGCCCAGCAAAAAGAACGACGATATGGAAGGTGGCGGTTCGCCAGATAATCTGAGCCGCAACCGTGTTGGCGTATGTATCAAAAAAGCCATTGAAAATAACGAGGAAAAAGTATTCGCTGACCCCCGCTGAACCCGGAAGCGGAATCAGGCCGGTAATCATCTGGTGATAGCTCGATAAGAAAACTCCATCCCAGAATCCGTTAAAAGACATGGCGCCGGTCACGGTATCGTTATAGGCGTTAAGAGCGATACCCGCCAGCCAAGGAATTGAATATTTGCTAATTAAAGATATGGCGAAAAGAAGCATGATGAGAATCGTGACGGGAATATTCGATTGCAGACGCCGCAGTTCAATTTTGAAGTTTTCGACCTGAATTCGCAGCGATTCTCTCAATTTATCAGGATTTTTCACAAGTTTAAAGCGACTGAGTAGGCCGATGCCATAATGCATAATCAAGTTGTGGAACTTGTGTGAATATGACATCAGGACAAGAAGCAAGATGACTGAGAGATTGATAACGAAACCGAGAATCGTAAAAACGATGACGGGAATTTCTTTGATTGAGATGCTTCCTAGTTCGATCGTGAAGTTAGCCATGCTAGAAAGCAGAGGCCACTTAACCGAAACAGCAACCGTACCTAATATGACTAAGACGATTTGATATAAGATGAAAGCCATGACCATGATCGAAGCCCCATTTGACGGCTCGACGCCTTGTTTGCGCATCGTGTAGACCTGCATGATCTGTCCGCCTGAGGCCGAAGGGGTGACGGCATTAAAAAAAGCTCCGACCATCGAAGTGGCTAAACCTTGATGGTACTTGTATCGCCTCGTATATAGCCGGGCGAAAACAAAAATAATCAAACCGTCAATCAAGTAGCTGAAGACGACCATGCCGATAATCAGGACGAGGATTTTCCAGTCGCTCGTGCGAAGAGCCAGGGCGGTTTCAGCAAAGTTATCTTTTAAAGATAAAAAGATGGCTAAACCGGTGGCGATGATGACGAGCAAAAGATAAATTAGATAACGGTTTTTACCGGATTTTTTCTTTTCGTTAATCGGAGACTCGAAATTTATTTCTTCCATACGCTGATAACATTCGTCATTTTAGCACAATCACGCTTTCTTTCGTATTCATAATACGACAATCGAAAACGTAATGAGAAGAAAAGTATGGAGATAGCAAAGCAAAATATGCACCACTCAAATTATAAGAAGAAAGACTCCGATAAGTTGCAAAGATGTCCCGAGCAAAACAAAGAGATGAAAAACACCGTGCATCCACTTGAGCTTATGACCGATGGCGTAGAAGACGACGCCGACGGTATACGAAATACCGCCAAATAAGACGAGCAGCATAATCGGTAGCGATATCATAGAGAGAGCCGGATAAAAGATGACGATGAACCAACCCATGACAACATAGAGGATGACAGTGACAATCGATGTGATTTTCCCATTGAGGTTAAAAACATTCATAATCGTTCCGATTAAGAGACCAGATAATTGGACGATCATGATAATCAACCCGTAATTGGTACCTTCGAAAGCGAAGGCGCAGATTGGTGCATAGGTTCCAGCAATCAAAAGATAGATCGTATTGTGATCGAGAAGGCGAAAGAGTTTTTTCCAAACACTTTTTGGTGATAAGGCATGATAAATTGTCGATGTTGAATAAAGGAAGATCATCGAGATGGCGAAAAATATCAAAGACATCGTTTGCCAAATGTTAAAATCAAACATAATCGTCAATGCGATAAAAGCTCCAAGCGCAATAAGACCGATGACGATGCCGATTGCGTGGGTGATGAAATTAAAACGCTCTTCACCTTTTGAATATTTTGGAAGCATTTGCGATTGTAAATTTTCTTTAATCTCGGCGACAGTCATATCTCTTTCCTCTACCTCTTCACTATACAAATGAACAAACAAGAATAACACCTACGATTAGGACGAACAAAAAGAGATTAATTTTTACATGAGTAGAATTATATTTATTTCTCTCCTGGGAGTAGAGAAACAAACGATATGCAGCACAATTGCTCAAAACTTCTACAGTTTATTCAGGATGTTCGAATTGGAGTTGTAGAAAAAAATCTCGATTATACAATTCGCTATTTTGCATGCATTGTGTAATGCAACTATAAGCATATGAATCGTTTCATTTTGAAACAATAGAGTATTCAAGCGTTTCATAGTGGCTCGATTATAGAATTGTCTACCGACTTATATCATCGATTGTTCTCAAGATTGCATTCTGTAAAAGAGTTCGTCGCCAGGCATCATCAAACGGACATGGAATTGAAAAATGCTCTTCTAAGTAATAAAAAGGCTAATAAATCAGCCGTATAGATGTCGAGTGCGTTAAATGATTTTTGTTTTAATGCAATTATCAAATTCCAGGATTAATTTTTGCTCGAATATATAACATGAACGCAGTTTTTTATAATTTTATTCTACGGTTTTAAACATGCAATAGGAATGACATATATATCATCTTCTCGTTTGTAGGCAAACAAATCACTTGCAGTTATTACAGCTAAAAATGAAGGTTTGCTCATTTTATCCTGATCGATTTTATCCTTTAATTTTATTAGTGTCTCAGCGCCTTCATTAATTGATTTTTCCCCGCCTAACTTAACTTCAATTAAACCCCACCTTCCGTCGTTAAGATGAATGACGGCATCCGCCTCCAATCCTGATTTATCGCGGTAGTTATAGACATTGCCTTCCAATGATTGAGCATATATTTTTAAGTCTCTTAAAACCAAGTTTTCGAAAAGCAATCCGAAAGTGTTTAAATCGCTCATCAAATCATTGGGGGTTGCATCTAAGATAGCTGTTGCAATCGATGGATCAACAAAGTGCTTGGTACTAGTTGTTCTAATTGCTGTTTTTGATCTGAGTTTAGGTGTCCAACTTTCCGTCTCATCAATCACAAACAACTTAACAAATGCTTCTAAGTATGAATTTACAGTACGTATATCTTGGATATCAGCCGCCGCTTCGACATCCTTCAATATTGTTGTCATGTTAGCTGCCGTTGAAATGTGACGGGCGTATGACTTCAAAATCATTCTAGCTCGTTTTGAATTTCTTTTAACGTCATCAACGCTTGTAATGTCATTCGCAACGAGCGCATTAACATAATCTTTTGCATAGTTTAAAACTATTTCTTGATTCTTTTCAATAACAGCACTGGGAAAACCACCTCTACAAATGATGTGCGCTATATCTTTTAATTGGTATTTGTTTTTTCCGGATATGTTGCCGTTTTTATTAAACAATTGTCCCAACGAGACTTCTCCGCTGCTTTCGTTGCTCTCCCACATACTCATTGTTCGCATCATTATTTTCTTAATACGTCCAATCCCGCTATGACGTTCTTTGTCTGCAATTGGTTTTGCTGATCCCGTCAATATAAATAATCCCTTTCCGGACACTTCATCAACGTAATTTCTAATATAGTCCCAAAGCTCTGGAATTTTTTGCCATTCATCAAAAAGCAATGGTTTTTCACCAGATAATAAATTATCATCGCCAATATCAGCTAGAATTCTATACTGCTTATATGTGGCTGGTTTTTGCAGTTTGACAACACTTTTAGCAAACCTTTCTGATGTTGTTGATTTGCCACACCATTTTGGGCCTTCGATGACTATACACCCATTTGTTTTCATCGATTGTGTGATTGCGTGCTCAATTAGTCTCGGTAAATACATCGCTTCTCTCTTCATTATCCTCGCCACCTCTTAGACATATAATACTTGTAATGTATGTTTTGTCAATGTTTTAATGTATGTTTTGTCTTTTCTATTTGAATATGAAAACAAATTTACCTACCTAAAATATAAGGTATTGGAGAAACCTTCATCAAATACTTATTTGATTCATTTTGCATCATTATATGATTTAATCATTTCAAAAAGAATAGATTTTGTGTCTTTATATGTTTCAAGAATAGATTCTTAAAATAATTCTTCATGGTGCAGATAACAGGAATTGAACCTGCACGGGTTACCCCACTAGATCCTAAGTCTAGCGCGTCTGCCAGTTCCGCCATATCTGCACGTGGTGCCGTCTAGAGGACTCGAACCTCCAACCTATTGATTACAAATCAATTGCTCTGCCAATTGAGCTAAGACGGCGTGGTGGGCGCTACAGGGATCGAACCTGCGACCTCTTCCGTGTGAAGGAAACGCTCTCCCAACTGAGCTAAGGGCCCAAGGGAAGGTAGTGTGTAACGAACTAGTTCGTTAATTTGTCCCTTCCTAACAAAAAGCCCATACGGGCCGTGCGTGTAAAATGGTGGACCTGAATAGATTTGAACTATCGACCTCGCCCTTATCAGGGGCGCGCTCTAACCAACTGAGCTACAGGTCCATCACGCTTTTTTGCGCTTAATTAATATACAATAGGCACATATAAATTGCAACTACAAAAACCATCCGCTTTCTTTATAAAAGAAGAAGAAAGCCCGAGACATAATCTCGGGCTTTGATTGACATGTTTCGAAACGGATTAACGCTTGGAGAACTGAGGAGCGCGACGAGCACCTTTAAGGCCGTATTTTTTACGTTCCTTTGTGCGAGAGTCACGAGTAATAAAACCAGCAGTTTTAAGAGCGATGCGATCAGCACCAGCTTCTAATAAGGCTCTGGTAATACCAAGACGAATGGCGCCTGATTGACCAGTGAAACCGCCACCTTTGACCGTAGCGTTTACATCGAAACGCTCAGCATTATTCGTTAAAACGAGGGGTTGCTTGAGATCCATAACGAGGGTTTCATAGGGCATGTAGGCATGAACATCAAAACCATTGACGGTAATTTTACCTTTGCCGGGAACTAAATAAACGCGTGCAATTGATGATTTGCGGCGTCCTGTTCCGTAATATTGAGCAGTTTTCTTAGTTGTGGCCATGATTACCTCCTAGTACTTGAGCTCGAGCGCTTCCGGCTTTTGAGCTTCATGTTTGTGTTCCGGACCAGCATAGACGAACAATTTCTTGTAAATCTGACGACCGAGACGTCCTTTAGGTAACATACCCCAGACGGCTCTTTCGAGCATTTCTTCCGGATAGTTTCTTTGCATTTCACCAGATGATCTTGTTCTTAGTCCACCAGGTTGCATAGAGACGTTGTAATAATTCTTTTTGTGTTCTTTATCGCCAGAAAGTCCGACTTTTTCGGCATTAACGATGATGACAAAATCACCGCAGTCGACATTTGGGGTGAAGATGGGTTTGTTTTTACCCATTAGAACCACCGCGACTTCCGAAGCAAGTCTACCCAAAGGTTTGTCAGTTGCATCGATGACATACCACTTACGGGTTATTTCTTGCGCTTTAGCTATCGTTGTTTGACGTTGCATAATATTCTCCTTACTCAAACTAGAATCTTACCGGGACCGTAGTTTTCGCAATTTGCGCCGACATTAAGTCTATATATATAATATAGAAAAGTCAACGATTATTTCTTACTAGTCTACGAGTCCAAAATACCCTCTAAAGAGCGACGTTATGAAAAACGTTTTGAACGTCTTGCAGTTCGTCAAGGGCGTCAATTAATTCTTGAAATCGTGTTAAATCTTCGCCTTCGAGGTTGATACTATCATTAGCAATCATTTGAATTTCCGCGATTTGGAATTCTTCGATGCCTAAAGAGTTCAATAAATCTTTGGCCTGAGCAAAACTGGTGGGTTCAACTAGAACTTCAATTACGCCTTCTTCACTAGAAATTTCGCGAACATCAACATCGCCCAGAATTAACGTTTCTTCTACTAAATCTTTATTATCAAAGGCAAACACAAGCAAACCAGCTTCCGTAAAGTTATACGAAACTGTTCCCATGTGACCGCCTTTTTTCGTCACAAGCGTCCGAATTTCGACAAAGGCTCGATTAGCGTTATCAGTCAAAGAATCAATAATTAAAAAAGAATTACCCGGTCCAAAAGCTTCATAGCGACCTGGTGTATATGTCTCCGCATCGCCACCTTGGGCTTTCTTAATCGCCCGGTCAATGACATCGCGAGGAATTGACTGACCTTTAAATTTATCGATCGCCGAACGAAGGGCGAGATTACTGTTGGGATCGGGAATCCCTGATTTCGCCGCCATATATATTTCGCGTGAGGCCCGAGCATACAAGGCCGATTTCCTTGCCCCACTCTTGGCCATTGCCGCCGCTCTTACTTCAAAATGTCTTCCCATAATGTGTTACTCCCTTTATATATTATATAATTTTGCCTCAATAATCGACTTTAACTAAATAAAGTCCATTGGGAGGAGCCTTGTAATTAACAAAATGACGGTCGGGATTATCTAATAACTGAGCTGTTTCCTCTATCGTAAAGCGACCCATGCCAATTTCAATTAGGGTACCAACTATCATTCGGACCATATAACGCATAAAACCATTTCCGGAGATTTCGATAATCAAATGGTTTTCGGGCGTAAAAACATGAATCCCAAATATTTCGCGCACAAAATCTTCTTGGTCTTCTTCTTTACTAGTAAAATTGCGGAAGTCATGGCGACCATAAAATAACTCAGCGGCCTTACTTAGCGATTCAATATCTAATTGGCGGGGATAAAAATGTTTAAAATCAACGTTAAACGGGTCGTCTTCGCCGATATTAATAATGTATTGATAAACTTTTGATTTAGCCGATAGCCGAGCGTGAAAATCATCAGCAACTTGAATAATCTCATCAATATGAATATCACGATTTAAAAGACGGTTTAAGGCATAACGAAATTTATCGAGATCTTCAATTTTTTTATCGCTATCAAAATGGAATCTTTGCCCAAGAGCATGGACACCCGCGTCCGTTCGACCCGAACCATAGATCAAAGTTTCTTTATCTAATAATTTAGATAAAACGGTTTCAATACTTCCTTGGATAGTTAAAACATTGGGTTGTCTTTGCCAGCCTTGAAAATGCGTACCATTATATTTAACCGTCGCTAAATATCTCATAAGAGCGCCACCCACGTGGGAATAGCAAAAATCATTTCGATGTAATTCCAATTCATTACCGAAGTCACTATTACGCCTGTTGTTAAAACCGCAACAAATAGTAAGGAAAAAGTATCACCTAAATGCCAGGATAAATTACGATAGCGCGTCCGTTTGGCTCGTGGATTATATCCCCGGGCTTCCATGGCGTTAGCGAGTTCTTCGCTGCGTTGAAAGGCCGACATAAATAACGGCACGATAAGCGATAAAATAGCTTTGATTTTTTCTTTGATTTTACCATGTTCAAAATCGACACCTCGAGAAGCTTGGGCATTCATAATCCGCATCGTTTCATCAAGTAAAGTGGGAATAAATCGCAAAGCGATAGAAATAGTCATGGCAATTTCATGAGTCGGAAATTTAATAACTTTTAAAGGTGTCATATACCACTCTAAGGCATACGTTAAATCAAGAGGCTTAGTTGTAGCTGTTAAAATCAAAGTTAAAGAAATCATCATGACGAGACGTAAGACGATTTTTGCACTTTGTAAAATTGATTCCCAAAAGATATTAAAACTACCAAGGCTAAAGGCTACTCGTGTTGCCCCAAGAGGCGGGATAAGAATATTAATCAAAAGCAAAATAATAATCATTATCCATAACGCTTTTAAAGATGAAAATAATTGACGAAGACTAATTCGTGACACTAAGAGCAAGATAAAAATAATTAATAACAAGATGCCGCCCATTACAAATGTCATTACTTGTGATGTATAACCATAAAAAACCGCCACCATTAGTAAAACCAAGGCCAAAAGCTTACTACGCGGATCGAGGCGATGAATGAAGGTATTAAAGGGTGCATAACGCCCTAACGCTAATCCTTTCATCATCTTGCTCCTTTGGCTTTAAAAATGGCCAAGGCTAATGAATCAATATCTTTAATCATCTTAATGTCTAAAGACATACCATTGCTCGATAAGGATTTTACAAACTTATACAAAAGTGGTGTTTCTAAAGAATAGCGATCGTTTTCTTGATTAAATAGTTTTAAAGGCGTCGTTATTTCTTTAACTTCGCCATCTTCCATAACAATAACAGTATCGCTATATTCTAAAACGATGTTCATATCATGAGTGACAATAATGACTGTTGTCCCATCGTCGTGCAACTTTTTAAATAAGCCCATCATTTGTCTTGCGCCCCGCGGATCAAGACCAGCGGTTGGCTCATCAAGGACAAGAATTTGTGGCTTTAAGGCTAATATACCAGCAATAGCGACACGCCGTCTTTCCCCGCCTGATAAATCAAAAGGCGAACGCTTAAAAAAGCTTTCATCAAGTCCAACTTGTCTTAATGCTTCATGGGCGTCTTGCAAGGCTTCTTCGGTTTTCTTACCAAAGTTCTTAGGTCCAAAGGCAACATCTTTTTCGACTGTTTCCTCAAATAATTGATATTCAGGAAATTGAAAAACGATACCAACAAGCTTCCGCAACTCTTTAATCTTTTTTGTTTTACGGCGACGGTTTTTGCTGACGATATAATCGTTAATAATAACTTCGCCTTCTGAAGGCACTAAAAGGCCGTTAAGCTGCTGAATGAGGGTCGATTTACCACATCCCGTTTTGCCAACAATTGCCGTAAAAGAGCCATCAAGAATATCGAGGTTTACATGAGAAAGAGCCTCATAACTAAATGGGGTTTTATCGTTGTATGTAAATGAAACATTCGCGTATTTTATCGGCATAAAAAATCCGCCATTTCATCGAGATTTGCAAGCTTATCAACATCAAAACCCTGATATTTTAGGGCTTTTTTAAGTTTTTGTATAAAGGGTAAATCAAGATCAATTTCTTTTAATACTTCTTCTTTAGCAAATACATCCTGCGGTAAACCGCTTAGAATAATCTTGCCCTGATGCATAACGATAACTTCATCACTAAGCGCGGCTTCTTCGATATCATGAGTAATTGATAAAATTGTTAAATTGGGATTTTCTTTTCGCATCGCAAAAAGGGTTTCTTTAACTTCACGTTTACCCTTGGGATCAAGCATCGAAGTGGCTTCATCAAGAATAATTAAATCAGGAGACATGGCCAGGATACCGGCAATTGCCACGCGCTGTTTTTGACCACCAGAAAGATTTGCTGGTTCACTTTCTAAAAATTCACTCATATGAACTTTCGCGGCAAACTTTTGAATAATATCTTCCATATCTTCATGAGCCACTAAACGATTTTCTAAACCAAAAGCAATATCATCTTTAACTGTTGCCCCAATAAATTGATTATCGGGATTTTGAAAAACAATACCGATTTTAGAGCGAATCGCATGCAAACTTTTTTCGCTTAGTATTTCATCAAAAACTTGAATCTCGCCTTTTTTAAAAGTTAGTAAACCCATTATGAGTTTAGCTAATGTGGATTTGCCTGATCCGTTATGACCAATGATAGATACGTATTTGCCACGCTCCACGATAAAAGAAACGTCATTAACGGCGTCGTGTTTACCATCATAGGAGAAGAAGAGATTTTTAACTTCGAGGGCTAACATTGTTTTACTCTCCGCGCATAATACTCTATCAAAAGGATGGTAATAACAAAAACAAGGACACTTCCGAAGATAGCGATAAGAAAGACCCACCATTTAATTTCATTAGGAAATGCTAAGTGTAAGGATGATAAAACCACCACCACAAAAAGAACGAGGGCCAAAGACCCTATGGTTATTCTTCTAAGCAAGTGGCGGGTTTGTTTTTTCATGTTCTAAATCATCTCAATTTTCGGTAAACGAGCGTTATATTTGCGAATTTTAACACCCGCTAAATGGAGGAGATGAACACTGGCTTTAGTGTTAGTAGCTTCGCTATATTTATTTTCGGCATAGACGACTTCTTTTATTCCCGTTTGAATGATAGCTTTCGCGCATTCATTGCATGGAAACAAGGTGACATATAAAGTACAGCCATCAAGAGCCGAACCATTTCTTGTATTTAAAATTGCATTAAATTCGGCGTGACAAACATATAAATATTTTGAGTCGAGATCTTCGCCTTTTTCCCATGAGACTTGGCTTTCATCAATACCTCGGGGCATGCCATTATAACCAATTGAAACGACTTTATGATCTTTATCGACAATGCAAGCTCCAACTTGTGTACTCGGGTCTTTGCTTCGTAAGGAAGAAAAAACAGCAATCCCCATAAAATATTCGTCCCAGCTAATTGGTGTTCTTAGTTCCATATTAAATACCTCACAAACTTTTTCTAATTATATCATCGTGGTTAACAAAAGATTAGTAAAACAATATCAAAATTACAAGGTAATAAGTAGGGCAAAAAAGATATTTAACGCGTCTTAATCAAAGCGCCTTCAAATGGCTCAAGATACTTTTTATTTTCGTAATCAGCACTGCCTTCGTAGTTACTAATAATGACTTCGCCTCTTAAAAAGAGCGGATTTTTCTGTGGCTTCTTGCTCATGTTTAAAATAATGGTGTATTCTTGTTCACCGAAGGTTCGTAAAAAAGCCATAATACTACCATTTGTGACTAATGGTTTAAACTCGCCATAGCACAAAGCTGGAATGTCTTTTTTTAGAGAAATAATTTTCTTATAAAAATGGTAAATCGATTGCGGATCACTCAAGGATTTTTCAACATTAATCTGCGAATAATTAGGGTTGACGATTAGCCAAGGTTCGCCTGTGCTGAATCCAGCATTAAGAGAGTCATCCCACTGCATCGGTGTTCGGGCATTATCGCGGTTAATATTATTGACGAGTTTTAAGGCAATTTTGTGCGGAAATTTCATCTTGCGAAGTAATGAATATACATTTAAAGCCGATATATCCTTGACTAACGACATATCATTCGTTCCAATGTTGGTCATACCAATTTCCTGACCTTGATAGATATAGGTAGTTCCTTTAAGGAACATAATCATCATCGCCAGCATTTTACCGGACTCCAAATAATATTGTTGTTCGTCGCCAAAACGCGGAATGCTACGAAGTTGATCGTGATTTTCTAAATAGTTGGTATTCCACTCAAGATTATTTTGCCAGCCAAACAAGATTTTCTTTAATCTCCTTGGCTGATATTTACGGGCAAAAACTGGTGTCTTTTTGCGGTCAACATTAACATGGTCAAACTGAAAAACCATATCAAGTTCCCTATTAATAAAACGACGAGCGTTTTCGTAGTCAACCATATAAGTCTCACCGACTGTCATACAATCATATTTTGAAAATACTTCTTCGTTAATTTCGCGAAGAATCCGATGATTGCCTTCTTGATTTAGATAATGCTCACGACCGGTTTGTGATAGTCTTTGACGACCGTTATTTAATGTTGTTTTGTATATTTGATTTATGACATCACACCGGAAACCATAAATACCGCGATCTAGCCAAAAACGTAAAATTTGTTTTACTTCTTCGATAACCTTGGGATTATGAAAGTTTAAATCGACTTGTTTGTCACCATATAGGTGAAGATACCACAAGCCAACTTCTTTATCATATTTCCAGGCTGAACCCGAAAACATTGATTGCCAGTTATTAGGAGGCTTCTTATTGTTCTTTTTGCCTTCTTTCCAGTAGTAATAGTCGCGATAGGGGGAATCAGACTTTTTACTTTCAATAAACCACCGATGCTCATCACTCGTGTGATTAACAACCAAATCCATAATGATCCGAATGCCTCTCGCTTTAGCTTCCTTAATAAGAACGTCCATGTCTTCAAGAGTTCCGTACTCGGGATTAATGTCGACATAATCGCTAACATCATAGCCCATATCTTGATTAGGAGATTTGTAGACTGGTGAGAGCCAAATAATCCCAACACCTAAATCCTTGAGATAGTCGAGCTTGGAGACGATTCCAGGAATGTCACCGATGCCATCACCATTTGCATCGCAAAAACTGCGCGGATAAATTTGATAGACGATGTTTTCTTTAAAATATACTTTTTCCATGGTTTTATGTTAGCACAAAAAGAATTCCTTATTGGCGAAAAAATTTCGATATTTGGATGTTTTTATTACCGTTATTTGATTATTTATAACCTAGTTTATTTTAGAATTAGTTTATTAATTCTCGCTATAGTGTTTCTCTTATCTTCTTTCTTTGTCTTCTTGTTGGATGAAGCCTGATTAAACCCAAGATAGTTAAGATAGTTTATTATTGCCTCATTTAAAAACGAGTTAACACTAATTCCTTCTTGTGCGGCTTTTTGCTGAATTTTCCAATGTGTTGTCTTAGAAACTCGCAAGGTCATTTTTCCACTTAGATCAATGAAACTTTTCTCAATTGATGGGTTAGGAATATCGCGTTTATTATCCACTAAATATTCAAGAAAAACCCCGAGATTTTCACGCGCTTCGCTAATTGCTTCATCAATGGTGTTACCTACACCAATAATATTGGGTACATCTAAAAAGCGTACTAAATATTCAACATCCTTTTCTTCGCCCTCAATCCTTACCTCAAAAGGATACTTTGTTGTATCAATGGTGTTATTTGTAATTGTCTTGCTCATTTTTCTTCCTCTCCTTTCATTCGGACTATTAGATTGTGCACCTCTCTAACATATGCTTTTTTTATATGCTTTCCGGATAGTGGAATAACTAATTGATGATATTGTTGTCCGCCTGTCTTTTCGAAGATGATGTGGCTTCCTCTTCTACGAACTTCTTTGATGCCATACTGAGAAAGTGCATAAGATATATCTTCAATCGTTATATCGCTTGGAGTTGGCGTTCGCAATATTCTCTCAATTCTTTTATCTCTTTTTGTCATAATTATTGCCACTATATATGGTGGCACTTATAGTATAAATTGGATCGCCAAAGGTATCAAGCGATATTAATGTTAATGACATTATTATTTATAAGCTTTCCGTCTGGCAAACGCTAAAAATGAAAATATTACCCCAAAAGACAATGCGATTAGAATAAATGAATTATGACTTTGATTAATGTTTACCACTCCAGCACTGCTTATTGACGGAAAAACACTATTGATATATGACCATTTATGCGTAGCAACAATAACATCGGTTTGAATACTTGTTCCTCGGCTATCGCCAATATTGTTATAGTCATCGAGTTTTACAATCTCAAGATATTCTTTGGCCATCGTGCTTAAAGAATTATAACTATCAACAAGAGTGTCTAACCCTCCACCATCACCACAAGTATCAAAGACTTCTAGATTACGAGCAAAAGTCATTGCGTTAGATATATCAATTGAGTTTGGCCCATTAATTACAATTTGTTTTAAATATAGAGATTGATTTGAAGTTTGTGTAAAGGATATATTGATGTGGCCAAAAACTGAGTTATCAAAGATAAACGATGAATGATTAGATATCGATTGATCAGGTATATTAACGGAATCAAAAGGATTGGTTCCCCCAATCGAAACATCAATCGTTCCTTCAATTCCTGATAAACCCGAGGCATATATCTCGATTGAATTAATTGCAAAATCAGGAATTGTTGATCGCAAGGAAAAAGAATCAAACGAATCATTATTATTGCCAACAATGAGGCCATGTGTTTCATCATAACCTAATGAATAACCGGACTCGCTATTTTGCCATGAAGAAGTTATTTGCCAAGATAGACCGCTTAACAACACTGACGAATTTGGAATTGTTCCGCCAGGTCCTAAATCTCCAGATATAAATTCATGTCTATAAACAGGTAAAGGCGCTAAGTCATATATAATCTTTAAACTTGATAAGTAAGCATGATCAGTAACTGTTAACTTAAAAAATCCGCAATTAGTGATTGAGGTAAGATCAAAAGAAGCAATATCTTCGTCAGTCGTGGCGATGCCGCTTTGCGGTGTCGCTGTCTCGGCATCAACACCCGCCACAAGAGTCGCATTAGCAAGTGCGCTTGCATAGGTAGAATGCGTAGCGGTAATTTCTAAACCAGTAATATACCGCAAGCTTATTTCGGTTGGATAAAACTCTAGTGATTGTTTGGCGTATACCCGGAGTTCTGAATACGTAGTCGCAATATTATATGAGGCATCATTTTTGCGATGCGTAATTGTAAAATAACCAGCAGTATAATTTCTTACTCCCGTCGCTACCGCCACTCCGTCACCAGACACATAAGTATAAGTTTGGTCATTAGCGAATGTTTCTCTTGTCTTAATACTGTTCCAAGTCAAAAATACACCAAGGGTTAAAATACCGGTTATTAGAACCGCGGATATTTTCTTTATTTGTTGCATGGCCTTCCTCCCAAGGTAAAAAGATAAATGTGTCTTTTTGCCATTAAGCTATTTGTTATATTATATCGAGGCTTTTGATATAAGACAAAGGCAAAAAAGTTTGATTACAGCTAATCATTTTATGTAACTATGACTATTATCGGTTGTTATAAATTCTATAACAATCTAAAATATGACTATGAAAAAGAAACGCCTTGGATTATTAGCAATGTTTTGTCTTCCTTTACTGATGGCGAACTCTCCGGCACCCAATCCATATCCAAGTGAATACACTGACTTTGAGTTGACTAATGCCGAGATGGAGATTATTGAAGTGGAGGATGGTCGGGAATTAGTGTTTCGCGGGGATCTTAAAAACGTTGGCACCGGTCTGATTGATTTAGAATACTCGGATATCAGTTATCGCTTTGAACGCACGACTTATCAACTACATTTTTTTGATTATGATGTTCCGGAGATTGCTGATGCGATTGTTCCTAATCAGACATATCATTACGAAATAAACTATCCTTATAACGGCACGACACCTGTAGGGATTGTCGAACAATATGTCGCTCCGACAATTTATATTGTTGGATTCTCTGCAGACGCATTTATGAACGACGTTATCATCAGTGACATCGCTGTTAACGAGCGTGTCTATGATGTCGTAGACGATGTAACAATCTCGACAGTCTCATTTGCCTGGAGCAATCAAAGTGATCGCACCGCATATAGTTTTTACTTTTACTTTTCTATCGGCGAAACGCAGTATGTCAAATTACTAAACGAATCATTAGATAAAAATGAAAGCGGAACCGCCGAGACCGAATTGGTTGTTCCTGGCAATATTGTCGACGCTAATATTGAAAATACTACGATATCATATTTGCCCATCAACCCATATTATGATCAAGTTCATTTTGGTTTCTTAGGACTAATTGGATTTCTACTCATTATAGGGATTGTCATTATCATCACACCACCGCTTATTATTCTTATTGTTTTTTTGATTGTTAAAGCAGTTAACAAAAAGAAAGCCGTCTAAACAGTAGTTGTTAGATACAGGGATTGTTTTCTTAATTACTTTTCTATTGTCTTTGCGTTTTTAACTGCAAAGATAGCAATCATAATAGTCTCAATAATAAATAAAACCAAAAAGATAATGATGACCATTAAATTAGGGCTCATTAAGACCGGTATTTGATTAAGGGCAAGTCCGATACCAAGACTCGCTAAATTAGCCGCTAAAGCGATATAAAGGCCCTTGTAGCGAATTTCTTGATACCAGAAGATGATGAAGGCTTCGATAATGACAACAATTACTTCCATAATGATTAAAGCTAAATAATAATCTCTAAAAAAGACATAACGAAGTAAAAGATTCATTGATACATTAAGCACTATGTTCATCACATAGATGACAAGTAAATAACTCAATGACTTTTTATAAAACAAAAAGTATATCGGCACTTCGATTATTAGAGTGATTAATAACGGCAAAATTAGTTCCATCTTAATCAAGATTTTAGCATACAAAAAGGACCATTAATTTAGAAAAGCAAAAAGGGCACGTTAATGCCCTTTGCTATGAAAGAGAGTTAATTAAGCTTCTTTCTTTTTTGAAATCAGTTTATAACCGACTAAAACCGATATTCCAATTAAACTAATAACAAGAATAATGGCAATGCTTGATTTATTATCTTGTAAACCATTTATATAATCAGGACTAGAAGAAATGGCAATATTCATAAAATCATCATATCCGTATTTTGATGCGATGTAAGTGTATCGGGCAATTGCTTTTTCTAAGTCACTACCACCAACATCAGCGTCAGCGGCCTTAATAACGTTTTGAACATCAGCGTCAGCGTTATCATAAAGACCTTTTAGATTGTTCCATGTGCCTAGTGAAACACTTAAACTTGAACATTCATCTGCGGTTGTAGCTAGGAAATGAGTACCATAGTCAACTGCGCTACTAGAGGCAGTATGTGCAGTAATGATAATTTCTTCAACCCATAGACGAGCACTTGTCGCAATATCAATAGAGTTTGAATAAGGTTTGAAGACAATTGAATCCTCTGTATTAATAGTTGAGAAATTAACTGAGGCGCCGTTAATAGCCAAAGTTTCAGTTCCTTCCGCACCAGTATCCTTATCGTTTCCTATAAATTCGACTTTAGAAACATAAAGGTTGGAATTAAGGCTAATGGTAAATGATGCGCCAGCTGACGAACCGCTACCAATCATAATCGAACCAGTAATTGGGTTTCCATATAGACGAACGTTATTGATATTTGAAACGGAAACGGCGGGAAGTTCGCTATTGGATTTATTAATGACAAGCGAATCCGGATTCATTGGATTTTGATAATCTGTTGCCCCAGAGGTAATGCCATATGTTCCTTCTGGAAAATCGACAACATTAACAGTTAAGCTTGTCACAGCACTTGCGTTCTCAGTCGAAGTAATTGTGATTGTTTTTTCACCAAGACTAGCAAAAGCTGATGTTGGCGCATAAGTATAGGCGACATAGTCATCATTAGTTGGTCCGACATTGTAAACGGCTCTAATTTTCATTCCTGTTGGATCAAAGGATTGACCGATGGTGTATGACGTTTTTGTTGGATTAG
>JAEWMX010000001.1 GCA_023393065.1 Bacillota bacterium
TTCATACCCGGTGGGTCGAGGGTTCAAATCCCCCCGCAGCTACCATTTTCGGACCAATAGCTCAACGGTTAGAGCTCCCCGCTCATAACGGGTAGGTTCTAGGTTCGAATCCTAGTTGGTCCACCAATGTGGAGGCTTACCCAAGCGGCTGAAGGGGTCGGTCTTGAAAACCGATAGAGGATGCAAGTCCTGCTAGGGTTCAAATCCCTAAGCCTCCGCCATTAAAACCTCGAGTCATATTAGCGTATGACTTTTTTATTTAGCAGTTTGATGTCTCTTGATTGAGTATTCATTTTAGCTTGATTTAGGCCATAGATATATTGACAACCATCAATGTTTTATTGTATTGTTTTTTTATGCAAAAAATGAGCAATCAGCAATTTGTAAATTTAGCTAAAATTGTCAGCGACACGACACGCTTGAAAATCCTGCAAATATTAGCGAAAAACGGCAGTCTTTGCGCCTGCAAAATTCTTGATGAATTGCACATTTCGCAAGGGACTCTATCGCATCATATGCAAGTATTAACTGCTGCCAAACTCGTCAGTTGCCGCAAGGATGGCAGGTGGAGGCATTATCGTTTGCTCCCTGAGACGCTCTGCCTTATGGCAACATTTATCCGCGATATATGCAACGTCTCTTCTCCAATATTACTCGACGAATGCAGTTGCGATGAGGACGCACATAAATGAGCAAGAAGAAGAAAATCACCTATATTGTTATCTCGATTGTGATTGCGGTGCTTGTGGCTGCCAATCTTTTGGTTGGGTTTTTAGTATCTTGGGATGTCGCTAAATTACCTTGGGACTTCATCAGCACGCAGATTCTCGGCATGAAATGGCTGAATGATCTAATCTGGAAATTAGTTCAGCTCATCGGGGGGATGCAAAACCCTGATACATGGCAGTACAAAGTTCAGTCTTCAGTTCAATTTTTGATCTATGACATCATCAAAATTAGCATTTTGCTCTGTGTCCTGATTTTTATGATCTCCTATATTCAGTCTTATTTTCCACCTGAACGCACTAAGAAGATACTCAGTCGCTATCACGGAATTGGGGCGAATATTATTGGTGCCTTGCTCGGAACCGTCACTCCTTTTTGCAGCTGCTCGTCAATTCCTATTTTCATCGGTTTCACGAGAGCCGGTTTGTCATCTGGCGTAACGTTTAGCTTTCTTATTTCTAGCCCGTTGGTCGATCTTGGTTCCCTCATGTTGCTCGTCAGCTTTTTTGGCTGGCCGATTGCTATTGCCTATGTGATAGCCGGGCTTGTCATCGCCGTCATCGGCGGAACAGTCATTGAAAAGACGGGTTTAGGAAAACACGTTGAAGACTTTGTCTTAAAAGGGGAAAGTGTCGATATCGATAGTCCGGACTTAACGACTAAAGATCGAATGATATATGCCCGCGACCAAATGTTCGGGACATTTAACAAAGTCCTTCCATACATGTTGATTGGCGTGGCCATCGGCGCCGTTATCCATAATGTTATTCCCGGGGCTTGGATTGAAACGGTATTAGGCTCAGAGAAGTGGTACGGCGTGCCTTTAGCGACGATTCTCGGCGCGCCGATGTATGCCGATATTTTTGGAACCCTACCGGTCGCGGAAGCTCTCTATAATAAAGGCGCTGGTTTAGGAACGGTCCTAGCTTTCATGATGAGTGTCACGGCTTTATCTCTTCCTTCATTAATTATGCTTCGCAAAGCCGTCAAACCAAAACTGCTCATCTCTTTTTTAATCATTGTTATCATTGGCATTATCGCCATTGGATATTTGTTTAATCTATTAGGTTTTCTATTCATATAGGAGGAAACGATATGAAAATTCAAGCCTTAGGCGGTTGCTGTTCAAAATCGACAGCCAACTATCAAGCCATCGTTCAAGCGATCAAAGAGTTAGATCTGAATGTCAAAGTCGAGCATGTTACGGATTTCGACGAAATCATGAAGCTGGGTGTCATGGCTACACCAGGTCTTGCCGTCAACGGCAAAATTTTGTCGGTGGGTCGGGCCCTTACTGTCAAGCAAGCTAAAGAACTCATCGAGAAAGTCGCAAAAAAAGAAAGCGAATGCTGCTGCGATCAAAACTGCGACTGCGGTGATGAATGCGACTGCGGCGACGATTGTTGCTGCAAATAGAATTTTCTTAAAGAAAACCTCCCTCAATTTGCTAAAATGTATGTGCAAACAGATGGAGGATAATTATGCAAAATCTTTTAAGCGGAGGTCCGCTTTTAGATGAAGAGGGTAATCTAGCGGAAGCTGGTTACGCCTTTTCTTTAGTCAAAAAATACTCGCGCGATGCCGTCAAAGCACCGTCTTTGCGCATCAAGGAATGGGATTATTACTATGTTGGCAACAATCACGTCGGAGTGGCGCTGACAGTCGCTGATAACGGCTATATGTCATTAGTCGGTGCGACCGTCTTTGATTTCGATAAAGCATATGAAAAAACTAAAAATGTGATGGGACTTCTTCCAAGAGGAAAGATCATGATGCCATCGTCTTCGATAAGCGGCGATGTCATTTTTAATACCAAGAATTTTTCTTTCCACTTCACTCATGAAAATGGTAGGCGCCATCTCGTCTGTGATATGAAAAATTTTGATGGTGAAAAGCCATTCCGCTGCGACATCTATCTTGAGGAGACGATAGAGGATTCGATGGTCATAGCCACTCCCTTTAACAAGCCCAAACATTTCTACTACAATCAAAAGATTAACTTGTTGAAAGCCAACGGATATGCCAAAGTCGGCGATGAGACTTTTGATTTGTCAAAAGATTCGTGGGGCGTCCTCGACTGGGGACGCGGCGTTTGGACTTACAGCAATACTTGGTATTGGTCATCGATGAGTGGCGTCTATAAAGGCAAAAAGATCGGTTTCAATCTCGGTTATGGTTTCGGCGATACGAGCGCTGCCAGCGAAAACATGTTCTTTTACGATGATAAAGCATATAAGCTCGAAGATGTAAAATTTGACATTCCAATCGCCAGTAACGGCAGTGACGATTTTCTTAAACCGTGGAAGTTTCGCAGCAAAACAGGCGATATTTCTTTGACTTTTGAACCGATACTCGATCGTTTTAGCAACTCAAACGTCCTGATAATTAAGTCGATTCAACATCAAGTTTTTGGCAAATTCCACGGTTATGTGGTTATCGAAGGTAAGCAAATATACTTCGAAGATATACTCGGATTTGCCGAAAAAGTGCGAAATTGCTGGTAAATTAGATAATTTATCGTGTCGTTTTTACTTAATTAAGAATACAATAATTAGTAGTTAACAAGGAGCAGACTCATGAAAATTAACTCCACTTTTACTGGGGATATCGTCCCGCGTGCGACAAAATGGATTTATTCCGCGACGGCGATGGGAAGAGACGCGGCTTACACTCTAATCAGCCTTTTCCTAATTGCCTATATTCAATTCGCGGCCCCGATTGGTTATGTTAATGGGGCTCGCGATCCCGGGCTTTATGCAGCACAATTCGGCGTCATTTCGATCATCGTCATCATCGCTCGAATTTGGGATGGTTTAAATGATCCGATTATGGGTTTTATCATCGAGCGGTGCCATTTTAAAATGGGAAAGTACAAGCCGTGGATTTTAATTGGCGCTATTACTAATACGGCCGTTATGCTCGTCTTATTCCTCGCTCGCCCCCAAGGTTGGGCTTATGTCGCGCTCTTTGGAGTTTTCTACTTCCTTTGGGATATTACATACACGATGAACGATATTGGTTATTGGTCGATGCTACCCGCCCTTACTAGCGATGAGAAACAGCGTAACGAAATCACGACCATCATGTCAATTTTTATTAGTGTTGGAGCTTTTGCCGTCGGCGGTGTCGTTCCTTTAACGGTCGCAAATAATGCCGTGCAAAACTATGGAATCATCGCTATCGTCGTCTCGATTGTCTTCCTCCTTTCGCAACTCATTTTAGTTTTCTTTTCCAAAGAGTCAGCTCGTAATCTCGAACAAGAAAAAATTTCGCAGAAGACCAAGTTTGGTGATATGTTCCGCCTGATGAAGACAAATGACCAACTTCGTTGGATAGTCATTGTCATCCTAATATATTATATCGCCTCGAATATTCTCAATGGTCTCGGACTCAATTATTTCTACTTTATGTTCGGCTACGGAAACGATGCTGGCGAAGGTGGAAATATTCAATTCTTATTCACCATCATGTATGCCGGGGGAACAATTCTCTCGCAATTTTTATTCCCGCTTCTCATCAAGTTCATGAAACGCAACACCCTGCTCCTCATCAGTTTCTTGATGATGGCGTTAGGCCATGTCGTCTTCTTCTTTATCGGCGCGCCCTTTAACGGCAATTTGGCTTTAGGCGTGCAATATCCAATCTTGCTTTATGTCCTTGGAATTATCATTTTCTCGGGTCAGGGAATTTTCTACCTCATCCTTTTAATCATGATGGAAAACACTATCGAATACAACGAATGGAAGACTGGCGAAAGAAAAGAAGCGGTGGCTTTCTCTTTAAGGCCGCTGACTGCTAAGTTAGCCAGTTCGGCTCAGCAAGGAATCGTTTGGGTTACGCTATCGATCAGCGGCGCACTCGCTGTCACTGAAGGTATTTCTGAATTAGAAGTCGATAAAGGTTTAGGAATTGCAAACGACATTGAAGCCGGAGCAAACACCTTGATTGCTAATGGTGATCAAAACATGATTATCTTCGCCGCCGTCATGACTCTTCTTCCCTTCGTTCTTTATGTCGGCGCTTATCTCATCACCCGTTTCTTGTACAACATTGATGAAAAGAAATATGCTCAGATCGTTAACGAAGTCGAAGAGCGGCGCGTGGCAATCGCTGGGGAGACTCCAAAAGAATAACACTTAATTATTTATAATTAAATAGCGGCCGGTTGGCCGCTATTTTTATTTAACAGCAAACTCAACTTTGCCCTGATATTCGCCACCTTCTATCTCGAGAGTTGCTTTTCCTTTACCTTTAAGGCTTCGAACATAGACCGATATTCGCCCGCCATACAAAGGTACGACTGAGGGGCCGATAACTTGAATTGGTCCTTTTACTTTTAAAGTCAGGGGCAGGTCCGAATAATTGCACAGCGTTTCATATTGATCATAGAGTCCGATTTCCACACGAGCGACATCATATGTCGAATCGTTGAGGAGAGCGTTTTTATTAACCTTCGCCTTGAGACTGAATTCCGTCGATTGACCAAACATCTTGCTGGCCATCAACTTGCCGTCTTTATAGGCTTTGAATTTAAAAACCATCAACTTGCTGCCCCACATTCCGACATATTTGTTCCATAAGTCGACGAGATCATCATAAGACATTTTATGTTTGAACATGACAAGTCCGACGCGGATTTTATGCTTAAAGGGCAGCTTGTTCAAACCGTGAAGTGCTACATAGGAAAGAGCGTCTTTGATTCGTTCGGCATCCCGAGTCTTAAATTGGGTTTCGCTAAATGAGGCCCCGATATAATCGTCGACTTCGATGATCGGATGAGGCATATAGCGATACTTAGCGCGGTTTGGATAGAAGGCTTTAACAAACACGTCGTTGCGATATAGTTCAATGTAATCGGCGTTGGTGGCGATGTGCGTCACCCCGACGATCGCTTCGCTAAAATCACCGGGTGTTAGATTTGACAAAACTTCGAAAACGAATGAATCATCGCTTTGCGATGCATAGACCGAAGCGGCATATTTAGGATTGCGGAACATATCGAGAACGCCATGATGGCAAACATGATCGCCTGAGCCGAAATCCCGATGGGTATAGTAGTCAGAAAAACACCAGCCGATGGCACCGAGCAAATTATTATATGAGTAGTTGTCATCAATTACTTTGGCGTGTCTAAGAGCGTGTGTTATGCGTCGAGAAATCGAATCGGTTGATTTGGTCGGATACATGTGACCGAGATATTCGGTGACGAGAACCGGAGCCTTTCCGGATTCGATTGTTTTTGGATTGTCAAGTCCGTGGCTTAGATCTTCGCTAGAAAAGTCGTTATAGGTGTAAATATCCTCTAAAAGCTCACTATTTTTGAAATTTCGAACGCCGAGTGTCGGGCGACTGGGGTCAAGTTCGCGGGCTAATTTATTCGATGCTGAATAGAGTTCATGATCATCAGGACTTTCGTTGATGCGAACGCCATTGGCAATCACGCTTGGGTGATTATATTCTTTAAGAATCATGCGTCTTACAAAATCGAGAAAGTGGTTGCGCCACGTTTCATCTTTGCCGATGTATTGCCATCCGGGAATTTCGCCGATGACTAGGAGACCGATTTCGTCGCATCGATTAAGAAAGTGTTCCGACTGCGGATAGTGCGAGGTGCGGACGATATTGACACCGAGGCAATATTTTAAAATGTCGGCATCATCTTCCTGCCCACCCTTTGGCATCGCATAACCGACATAAGGATACGACTGATGGCGATTTAAGCCGACGAGTTTTATGCGCTTGTCATTTAAATAGAATCCAGACTTGTCAAAGCGGATTGAGCGGAAGCCGAATTTGGTGATGACAAGGTCCGTTCCACTAGTCGTTTTTAGCGTTGAAAGAAGCGTATAAAGATGTGGTGTCTCCAGGCTCCAAAGATGCGGATTGTCAACAATGATTTCGCCGGAAGTGAATTCTTTTATCACCTCATCTTTAAATAGTAGTTTATGCGATATTTCATAGCTTAGCGAGCGGTTGCCGGCGAGATGGTGATGAATGAGCAATTTGCCACTTTGATCGGCATTGACCAAGACGCGCTCGAGGTAGATGTTCGGCTTAACTTCGATTTCAACTTCGCGGTAGATGCCGCCGAATGTCAAATAGTCAATAACTCCGCCAAAAGGCGGAATTGTATTGTCTTCATGCGAATCGACGATGACGACGAGGCGGTTATCCTTGGCTTTCACAATACCCGAGACGTCGATGCTAAAAGGTAGATATCCTGAGATATACTCGCCGAGAAAGGCTTGATTGAGATAGACTTTGGCCTTAAGCATGACGCCGTGGAAAGTCAAAATTACGGTTTTGTTTTTGGTTTCTTGATCGATATCGAATACCTTCTCGTATGAAGATATAAATTGGTACATATCCTCATCAAAATAAGCGCGGGGCAAATCGATATTTGAATGTGGTAAGTCAATCTTTTCGGCTTCTTCTGGAAAGGCGGCTAAATAACTCTGCTTATAACACGGCATGTATCGCCAGGCGAAGTTTAAAGGTTGTTTCATGTCTTCTTCCTTTCGGTAGGTGCAAGGTCGCTCACTTATTATATAATATAATTCGAGGAACGATTATGATAACCTGCAAAGAGACGGTCTTTCATCTCGAGACAAGAAAAACGAGTTATGTTTTACGCGTTAATGAGATCGACCACGTTATAAACGAATATTATGGAGCCCGACTTCAAAACCTCGATGATATTAATGCCATCGAAGAAAAATGGCCATACGCTTATGGCAGTTCGGTCATTTACGATGAAAACAAACACAAAGCGCTATCCCTTGATTTGCTCTCCTTAGAAGTGAGCGCAATCGGCAAAGGAGACTACCGCGAACCTTCAGTCCAGATCAGGAGTGTAGATGGCTACGTTTTTGACTTTACATATAAGCGGCATGAAATTCGCGAATCAGTCAAGCCATTGGAAGGATTGCCCTCGCCGCGTGATGCCGATCAAGAACTGGTGCTCTTTTTAAGTGACGACTATGCAAAAGTCGCATTAGAACTACATTATCTTGTCTTCGAGACCAGTGACGTCATAGCCCGCAATGTCGTTTTAATTAACAACAGCGAATCTCAATTATTTATCGAAAAAATCATGTCCATGCAGCTCGATATGGTCAATCGCGATTTTTCGCTTCTTAATTTATATGGTGGTTGGATTAGCGAAGCGCAGAAAACGATTCGTAAAGTCACACCCGGCATCTATGTCAGCGATTCTAAGACCGGATCAAGCTCGAATCGCCACAATCCATTCTTTATGCTGCTTGAAGACAAAGCTGAGTTGAACAGCGGTGGCGTCTATGCTTTCAATTTGATGTACAGCGGCAATCATCTAGAACTAGTGGAATTGACAAACTATGACAAAATGCGAATTCAAATCGGCATTAACCCTTATTGTTTTGATTATACAGTCAAGCAGGGTGAGGCTTTCATTACTCCTTATGCCGTGATGACTTACGGTGATAAAGGTATGAATTCGGCTTCGCAAAACATGCATTTCTTTGTTAATCACCATGTTATTCCAAAACAATTCGAGAATGTCGAGCGGCCCATCTTGCTCAACAATTGGGAGGCGACCTATTTCAAGTTTTCAGAAGCCAAGCTGCTAAGCCTTGCACGAGCCGCTAAAAATATTGGCATCGAACTTTTTGTACTTGATGATGGCTGGTTTAAGAGCCGCGACGATGACACAAAGGCTCTCGGCGACTATGAGTTGAATAAGAAAAAGCTTCCGCGGGGCCTCGATTTCCTCGCCAAGAAGATTAATGATTTAGGACTTAAATTCGGTCTTTGGTTTGAACCGGAGATGGTCAGCGAGGATTCAGATTTATTTCGCGCGCACCCTGATTGGATTATTGGCAATCTTGAACGCGGCGTTTCTAAAGGCCGTCATCAGCTGGTCTTAGATTTATCTCGGCGCGAAGTGTGCGACTACATCGTTAATTCTTTAGACGAAGTTATAAGTTCGGCCCACATCGAATATGTAAAATGGGACTATAATCGTCATGTTTCTGACTTTTATTCGTCAAAAACAAAGGCCGGTGAATTGGCGCATCGTCAAGTCCTTGGCTTATATGACATATTGGCAAGAATTACGAGCAAGCATCCCGATGTCCTGTTCGAAGGCTGTTCAAGCGGCGGAAATCGCTTTGACCTCGGCATTTTGGCTTATATGCCTCAAACGTGGGCCAGCGACGATACCGATGGGTATCAAAGAATCCATATTCAAAGCGGTTATAGTCTGGCATATCCTCTCTCGAGTATCGGGGCTCATGTCAGCGCCTCCCCATCCCATCAGCTCTTGCGAAACACGCCGATTGATACGCGTTTTAATGTCGCGGCTTTTGGCGTTCTCGGTTACGAGCTCGATTTAAGTCACCTCGATGAAGTGGAAACGAAGGCCGTCAAAGCGCAAATATCTTTTTATAAAAAACACCGGAGATTGCTACAATACGGCACCTTTTATCAGATGCGATTGATGGAAGAAAAAGATGCGGCGGTGTGGTTGGTTTTAAGCGAAGATAAAAAAGAAGGTATCATCGGATATTTCAATGGTTTGCAAAAACCAAATCCCAAGACGACTATTTTAAAAGGCATCGATTTCCTTGATGAGGAGAGATATGCCATGAATGTTCGCCCCCAAAATCACAACATCAAAAAGTTCGGTGGGTTAATAAATATGGTTCTTCCTGTTCGCGTAAATGAGAATGGTTTTCTAGTTAATCAAGTTGCTCATCACAAAGTGATGCCCGGTGAGAAGGAAAGTTATGTTGTCAGCGGGGCAATGATTAATCACGGGGCCATTAAACTCAATCCAGAGTGGGCCGGTGTCGGTTACGATGAAAAAGTCCGCGTACTTGGCGACTTCGGTTCGCGTCTATATCATTTTGAAGTCATTGGGAAATAATTAGTAGCGTGTTGGCAAGCCCGAGCATGATTAGCAACTGGCTGGCATAAAATAACATCATAATGTAAAAATCACGTCTTCGCATGTCTTTTCCGTATGCGGCAAATACAAGTAAAAAATCAGAGACGAAATACAGCGCATATCCAACTAAAATCATTGTCGCGATAATTGGCTTTCCATCGATGAGCAAGAGGATGGAAAAAGCGATGTTAATTAAGTGTAAAGATAAATATAAATTGATGATATAGGCGATTTTTCCAAAGATGAGACGAGTCAGCGGATATAAAACCGCCGCGAGAGCCAAAGCGGCGCCGGCAATCGCCACATAAATCCACCACGGAAGCGTATAGCTGAGCATTGAAACCATGACATAGACATTAAGGGCATGGCTGATGGTATAGAAGATTGAGCCGATTACGAATAGCGGTCGTGACTTGATGCGCAGGGTGAACAAATCACCGACGACACACATGAGTCCGGCAACCCAGATCGCGTACTTCGGAAAGGGCATCTCCGGATATGTTAAAGTGAGAATTAATATAGCTCCCGTAAGAAAAAGTGTCGTCAATGGTTTAGTCGCTTTGCGCCAGACTTCTTTCTCAAGCAGGCAAAAAATAAGGTGAATTAAGGAGGTGAGGCTGAAGACGCCGATGAGGACGTAAAATGCGATTTCCATGAATTGACTATCATTATACCTAAGCGCCCCAAAAAGTAAAATATATAAAATATATCGCTTGCATATTGCTTCGGTACTTGGTAATATAACAAGGCTAAAGACACATCGCGGGGTAGAGCAGTCTGGTAGCTCGTCGGGCTCATAACCCGGAGGTCGGAGGTTCAAATCCTTCCCCCGCAACCAATTACAAACAAAAGAGCCGTTTGGCTCTTTTTTTGTGGTTGGGGGCAGGATTCCTCCGACCATCCGGGTCATCCGTCGTAGCGCTTGGAGATGTAGTCGAGATCAGCATAGTAATTCGGCCAATAGAATTCTAGTCTTTGCCGCGATTACTCGCGCTTGATTTCTTTTCCCACATAGCGAGCGTGCGGCCTCAAGAGAATCGGACCGATATGGAGGCTGTCGATAAAGGCCCAATCCCTTCTTTGGCAATGCTTCATCATCTGCTTTTTCGAGACGAGAATCCCATATTCTTTGTCACCGTGATATACATAGTCAGCTTCGATATTTTCTTCTCGCGATCCTTTAAACACCACGCGATTGATTATGCTTAATACAAACTCCTTGTCCTTATTAAGCTCTTGATTTGCTTCTTTTAGTCTATCCGTGAGCAAATATCTTAATTTCTCATAAGGAAAACGCTCCTTGCCAGTTCCATCGAGCGTGCCATCTCCGAATTGATACAAGAGAATCGTTTGTAGAGTGCGATTCGTCACTCCCCTTTCCCGCAGGTAAATGCAAAAATCTTTAACATATTCTTGGTGCAGGACATTGCTCCTTCCACTTTTCATTGAAACATAGTGCTTTTGATCTCCTAAACTTATAAAGAAATCCGGTTTTATGAATTCCTCCAACCTTTGCGCGAAGACGATGTCTTTTTCGTCTGGATGTTCAAAAAGCTCCCGAACGATGTACTTGGCGTTATTTGATAAATCACACACCCTTTTTTCGTTCAGCATCAGCACGATTTCTTCCTCTTTATAAAATCCGACATTCTTGTGCATAAAAACCTCCTACTAATAGATATGCGCTGAAAAGCCAAAATATCTAAAAGTCGTTAAAATTTATGCATTTTGTTCCTCTTTATATGGTTTTCGATTGACTGATGGGGGCGGCAAAATGCGAACAAAGCGTTTGTAGGTTGTTTTATACCTACATTTATGATATAGTCTTTTTTGGCATCGATATGAAACTTAGAATCAAACAGCTCGTGAGCCTTAAAGAGGCCAATCAAAACTTCTCGCGCGTCGCTCGTAAAGTCGATGAAGAAGGCTATGTTCTTCTCCTTCGCAACAACAAGCCCGCTTATCTCGTTTTTGCCTATGACGAAGACGATATCGTCGCCGATGATTCATCTTTACTCGATGCATTGCATCGTCTTATTGAAAGAAAGAAAAGCGCCAAACTAAAGAAGAAAGGGAGAGGGGGAGAAGACAATGGATAAAAAAACAGCAAAAGAGCGTCGTAGAAAATTTGCCGACCGCATCGAAGCCTTGTATCGCGATTCGCGAAATGCGACAAAGAAATATGTCGAATCGCTCATCTATCCTGATGGCAAAGCGCATATCAGCGTCGACCTCACTAATGTCGATGAGTTGTATTCCCCGTATTCTTACAAAGAAGACATGAAGCCTGATATCTTTGAATATATCGACGAAAAAACATATTACACACCTGTCGAAATCCCCTTAATCGTCAACTTTGATGTCGGAGATGTCTCCGATTTGCGTAAGTCACGCATAAAAAAGTCGTTCCTCGATCACTATCGCCTTATCTATGAAGACAAACGCCGTGAGTTAAAAATTAATCGTGCGGTGGCCTGGGTGCTATTTGCTATCGGTATGATCGCCCTAGTAATTTCAACAATTGCTAAATTAGCGATGAATGCCGCCCAAATTCCAGATATTCCATTAATCTTTGAGATGCTGCAAATCTTTTCGTGGGTTTTCTTGTGGGAGTCGATATCAAAATTTTTCTTTCAAGGCCGCGAGATGCGCATTCAATGCATGAATGCCGGACAACTTGCGTTGGCGGAAGTGAAATTTAACGAACCCGAGCCAGAACTTAAAGACAATATAGAATAAATCGTTTATACTTTTTATAGTCGGCGTGGCTTCTTGGGGGAACACGCATCGGTGTATTTGCACATTACTTTTTCACCCGTCGCACGCTTAAGATCTTTGGAGGTAGTCAAATGCGCGTTACGATCGTTGCTGATGTCCTCGGCATAGAGAATAACGGAACCACGATAACAGCAGTCAATTTTATTAATAGTTTAAAGAGCAAAGGACATGAAGTCAGTGTCGTCTGCCCCGATATAAATAAAACCGGTCTCTACGGCTATTACGTCGTCCCGTCATTAAATCTTGGAATTTTTAACAATTATGTTAAGAAGAATAATATTAATCTCGCTAAAGCCGATTCAAAAATAATTACCGACGCCATTAGGAATGCCGACATCGTTCACGTGATGATGCCGTTTTTCTTAGGCACGAAAGCCGCCCGCATCGCCAAGCGGTTAGGAAAACCTGTGACAGCCGGTTTTCATGTCCAGGCTGAAAACTTTACCAATCATATTTTTATGATGGACATGCCACTCGCCAATTTATTGACATACAAACTTTTCTATCGCGCTCTTTACCGATATGTCGATGCCATCCATTATCCAACTCAGTTTATTCGCGAGGTGTTTGAAACCCATGCCGGTGAGACCAATGGCTATGTCATCTCCAACGGTGTCCACAAGGCCTTTAAACCCCGCCTAGCGCCGAAACCAAAACATCTTGACGGCAAGTATGTAATTTTGTTTACCGGCCGCTACAGCCGCGAGAAATCGCATAAAATTTTAATTGATGCCGTCAAACTTTCAAAGTATCGTGACAAGATTCAATTGGTATTCGCCGGAGATGGTCCGCAGAAAGAAAACATCGTCAAGCGCAGCGAAAATTTAGCCAATGCTCCGATTCTCGGATTTCATCCGCGCGAAGAGTTAATCGACATCATTAACTATGCTGATTTGTATGTCCATCCTGCCGAAATCGAAATCGAAGCGATTTCCTGCTTAGAAGCGATGTCGTGCGGGCTCGTGCCTGTCATCGCCGATTCAAAGCGTAGCGCTACTCGCCATTTCGCACTCAGCGATAAAAACCTCTTCAAGTGTAATGATGCTGAGGACCTAGCGATTAAAATCGACTACTGGCTCGACTCACCTCAAGAAAAAGAGGCGTGCCGCAATCAATATATCGAATATGCCAAGCGCTTCGATTTTGACTATTCGATGGAGCAGATGGAACAGATGCTATTTGAAGTTATTACCGCCAACAATGAAAAGCAAAAGACAAAATCCTAAGAAGATTCTTTATTATCGCGATTTGCTGAAAGACGATTTTGCCGGTACGAAAATCAAAACTCAACATCTCGATGAAAATTTTCGATACATCCACAAGAATTTTTTCTGGCGTCTCCTCTCATTCCTCATCTATTATCTAGTCGCCATTCCAGTTTTATATCTTACTTGTAAGATTGCTCTCAATGTCAAAATCGTCAATCGCAAAGCTTTAAAGGCCGTTCGCAAAACCGGCTATTTTCTCTATGGCAATCATACCCATATCATGGATGCTTTCATCAGCCAGGTATGCATCACTAGACCTAAGAGGACCTTCATCATTGCCGATCCTGATGCCGTTTCGATTCCCGGTGTCCGAAACCTCGTGATGATGCTTGGCTGCTTGCCTCTTCCGTCGACGACTGGGGGGACGCGAAAATTTCTCGAAGCCATCAAATATCACATCGATAAGAAGCGCGTGATCGTCGTCTTCCCTGAAGCTCATATTTGGCCCTTTGCTACCCTCATCCGTCCCTTTTCCCCAGCTTCTTTTCGCTACCCCGCCAAATTGAAAGTTCCAGTCGTGCCAATTGTCGCCACTTTTGAAAAGCGCAAGATTTTTCGATTTTGCCTCAAGCCGAGAATGGTCGTGACCATCGGCGAGCCGATTTTTCCAAAGGTTGACACCGATCTTAAAGAGACAATGAAAGATCTGCGCGACCAAACCTATAACTTCATGGTTGAGCGTGTTGCAAATCCAGAAAACGTCGAATATTTCCGCTATATTAAAATAGACGATGAAACATCCAAAAACTAGCCGATTATATCGATAATCTTTGACTAAGCAGACTATTTTATAGATAATACACTAAGGAGGAATTTATCAACAATGAAAGACCTTAAAGGTACCAAAACCGAAGAAAATCTAAAGATTGCTTTTTCGGGTGAGTCGCAAGCTCGCGTCAAGTATGGCTATTATGCCAAACAAGCCAAAAAAGAAGGATTTGAACAAATCGCCGCCATCTTTGAAGAGACTTCCGATAATGAGAAGGAACACGCTAAGTTATGGTTTAAAGCCTTGCATGGCGGATCGGTTCCGACCACGGCCGAAAACTTGCTAGATGCCGCCACCGGCGAAAATTATGAATGGACGACGATGTATGCCGAAATGGCCAAAATCGCCAAGGAAGAGGGTTTCCCTGAAATCGCCAGAATGATGCTCGGCGTCGCCAATGTCGAAAAAGAGCACGAAAAACGCTATCGCCACCTCTTAAAGAAAGTCGAAGACGAAAAGATTTTTGAATGTGATGAAGTCACCGTCTGGAAATGCCGCAACTGCGGTCACATCCACATCGGCAAAAAAGCTCCGGAAATTTGTCCGGTCTGTGCCCACCCGAAAGCCCACTTCGAATTAAGGGCTGAAAACTATTAATCGTTTAGACAAAGGGTCCCTCACTTGTGAGGGATCTTTTTTCTTGCCCAATTATTTGTCTCTTGATTTTTATATTATTATTTAAGATAATTAATAAGCACGTATTTGGACCAGTGGTGTAGCGGTTAACATGCCTCCCTGTCACGGAGGAGATCGCGGGTTCGATTCCCGTCTGGTCCGCCACATACGTGGCCCGGTAGCTCAGTTGGTAGAGCAATGGACTGAAAATCCATGTGTCGCCGGTTCAATCCCGGCCTGGGCCACCAGCTTCAAAAATTTGTAAAAAAAGTGTCGATTAAATCGGCATTTTTTTATATACAAATTTTGCAATTTCGGCGACATGGATTTTTCTTATGTCAGTCTTATTTATGTTAATAATGGTTTTCTATAAACTTGAGTTATTACTATTGATATAATTAAACCATTAGTAGACATAAGTTCATTTTATTAAATAGGAGGCATTCATGAGCATCAAGCGGAATATCTTATTAAATCCTGGTCCTGCCACGACGACAGATACGGTAAAAGCTTCTTTAATGGCTCCCGATATGTGCCACCGGGAGCAAGATTTTGTCAATGTGATAGAAAAGCTCCGTGCGGACTTGGTAAAAATCGCCAAAGGGAATGACGAAGACCATGTCGCCGTTTTGTTTTCCGGTTCTGGAACGATCAATATGGATATTTCCCTGAACTCTCTGCTTCCTGAAGACAAAAAAGTTTTGATCATCAATAACGGCGCCTATTCCTCAAGAGCGGTGGAAATCGCTAAATATTATAATTTACCACACATCGAACTTAAATTAGATTTCACAGCCCCGATTGATGTTGTCCAAGTGAAAAAAGCCCTCGAAAATAATCAAGGCATCTCATTGGTTTATACAACCCATCACGAGACGGGTTCTGGCATTTTAAATGACATTCGAAGCATCGGCAAAATCGCTCATGATCACGGAGCTGTTTTTGTCGCCGATGCGACTTCCTCTTTTGCCTTAATCCCTCTTGATATTAACAAAGACAATGTCGACTTCATGTTGGCCTCTGCTCAAAAAGGAATCGCGGCGATGCCTGGCTTATCTTTTATCATTGGAAGAAGAGATATCATCGAGAAATCAAAAGATTATCCAAAGCGTTCATATTACTGCAATCTTTACCGCCAGTATTACCATTTCGAACATAATGGCGAAATGCAGTTTACACCCCCAGTTCAACTAGTATATGCCGCCGCGCAAGGCGTCAAGGAATATTTTATGGAAGGAGCGAATCATAAATATGAGCGCATCCTCCGCGTCAATCACGCCATTCACGAAGGTCTTGCCCGCCTCGGCTTTAAAGAGCAGATCAAGCGCGAAAACCAAGGGCCTTTAGTCGTCTCGGTCTTATATCCGAAAGATGCCAATTGGGACTTTAAAAAGGTCCATGATTACTGCTATGAGCGCGGTTTTATTCTCTTTCCTCGCCCGGTGGGAGGAGTCCCCGCCTTTCGCATCGGCTCCCTAGGAGCGATTGACATCCAAGACATCGAAAACTTTTTTCAGGTGTTAAAAGATGCCCTCGTATCGCTTAAGATAGTAGAGCCGGTTCGCTACTAGGAGATTCAACATGAAAAAATTCCATTTGACCGATACTTACGCGCTGATTAATTTTGATGCTTCGCTATGCGATTCGGAAGTCAGCGTCTTACAGTCCAAGAGTTTTGCCGGTGTCCTCGCCCAATTTATTACCAAACTTCGCAACGAAAAAGATGTGACGATGGAAAGTTTAAAAGGCATCAAGCTCGAACAATTTCTCGATGCCTATAAACTCCTTTATGTCTTTCCTTTTGATGAGATATATAAAAACAATGCAAACTTGCATTCTCTATTAAAAAAACGCGATGAGTTCTACCACTTTACGGAGATGTTCTACGACTACTGGCGAAGCATTCAACGCTTCGGTCTCATGGCTTCCTCACATCTCTATCAGCAGAGTGCCAAAGCTCCGGATGTCATCACGACCATCGATCATTTTAATAGCCTGATCCTATCGCTTTATCGCGGCGTATCCACGAACTTGCTCGGCGAGCAGTTTCACGTCTACCGGCAGCTTCCGGCTGGCGTCAACGCAAATCTTTTATACGTCCATCACCGCGTCCCTTATCATCACGGATACGAGAACTTGCAAAACATCGCTTTCATTAGCAAAATTGCGACCAGGCCGCCATTTATCGCTTACACCAAGAGCAATACTCGCTCCGGAATCTTTCAAGAAATCTTTGAAAATCCGATTCCTAAACTGGCGATTAACAAAATGCACTTCTTCGCCTTTCCGATAAAAATTGGACCTCTTCTTGCCTATGTCTACATCCATCGCGATTTTCTCCATGAGGGAATCGGCCTCTCTAACCTCTTTGAGTTCGCCTCCTTTGACGAGATCAAAGATCGCAAGCCGGATATCGTCTATCTCTATGGCATCAGCGAGACCGAATACGACTGCACATACACTCACGACAAAGAAAATAACATCTATCTCGGTTTTGTGAGCCGCCTTGATAAAAACGATTATTTCGGCTATCTCAAAAAGATGCTTTTAACGCTTCACAACCTCTTTATGATCGACCAGAAGAAACTGCCGATTCACGGGGCTATGGTCTCGATTATTCTAAACAACAACGAGACGAAGAATATCGTCGTCGTCGGCGATAGCGGGGCCGGAAAATCGGAGACACTTGAAGCGCTGCGCATCATCGGAAAAGAATATATCAAGCAGATGAAAATCGTCTTTGACGATATGGGCACCTTTTTTAAGAAAGATGGCAAAGTGTATGCCCACGGCACCGAAATCGGGGCTTTCGTTCGCCTCGACGATCTCGAAGCCGGCTATGCCTATCAGAAAATCGACCGCGCCATCTTCTTAAATCCCGATCAAGTCAACGCCCGCGTCGTCTTGCCGGTTACAACGTACAAATTCATCACGGCCGATCATCGAATCGACATGATGCTCTACGCCAATAACTACAGCGAAGTCGACACCGGCCTCCGCCTCTTTGATCACCTCGATGAAGCGGTGGATATCTTTCGAAACGGGCAGCGCAAAGCCAAAGGCACGACCAGCGAAGTCGGTCTCGTCAGCTCCTATTTCGCCAATCCGTTTGGACCGGTGCAAAGAAAAGAGCAGACCGAAGCGCTCCTCAGCAATTACTTCAACGCCCTCGCCAAAGAAAAAGTCGCGATCGGCGAGCTCTTCACTCGCCTCGCCGTTGACGGCTATGAGATGCAAGGACCTCAAAAAGCCGCGACAAAACTACTGCAATTTCTAATCGGCAAGAAATAACCTTCTATCAGCATGAGCAAATACGACCCCTTATGGTCTTACATCCATAAAGATAATCGCCAAGAGATTCTTCTCTCTTTTGAACAAATTAAAGGTATCTTGACTTTTTCAATTGACCATTCCTTTTTAAATTATAAAAAAGAACTTCTCAAATACGGCTACCAAGTTAACAAAATCTCTCTTAAAGAAAAAATCGTCTTCTTTTCGAAGGTGACAAATAAGGCACAGTAATCGTTGCTTTTCTTTAGTTCTTTCTTTTGATAAAATCTAACTATTGCAGAAATCACCATGATAACAATTAAAGAAGTCACGACGCGCAAAATGCGCCACCAGTTCGTCTCGTTCCCGCTTGATCTATATAAAGGCAACCCTTATTTCGTCCCTCCGCTCTACGGAGACGAGATGAAGGTTTTTTCTAAGAAAAACGCGTACTATAAAACATCGAAATCTTCTTTCTTTCTCGCCTATGACGGCGAAGCAGTCGTCGGAAGAATTTCCGGCATCATTCAAAACCAGAGCAATGAGAAGACCGGCGAAAAAAGAGCCCGCTTCACCCGCTTTGACGCCATCGACAGCCAGGAAGTGGCGGATGCCCTGTTTTCCGCCGTCGAGAAATGGGCACACGACAACGCCATGGAAATGATGTGTGGGCCGCTTGGCTACAGCGATTTAGAACGAGAGGGTCTCCTCGTCGAAGGTTTTGATCACATCGCCACTTTCGAAGAGCAATATAATTACGAATATTACGGAAGACTAATCGAAAACTGTGGCTACATAAAAGAAATCGATTGGCTCGAATACAAACTCTATCAGCCGGAAAGCCTCAATCCGACGCTTGACCGCGTCGCCGATGCGGCCATGGAGAAGTTCAAACTCCATCTCGGCACCGGGAGAAGCAAACGCCACTATATCAATAAGTACAAAGACGGCATTTTCCATTGTTTGGACGAAGGCTACAAAGTGCTTTACGGCACTGTGCCTTTTACCAAAGAGATGAAGCAACAGATCATCACGCAGTTCATGTATCTTTTAAGCCTCAAGTTCATGATCACTGTTTGCGATGAGCAAGAAAACGTCATCGCTTTTGGCTTATCTGTTCCTTCTCTCGGCCCGGCGTTTCAAGAAAGCGGTGGTCGCCTGACTCCCAAAGCCATCTGGAAAATGATTCAAATCCTCAGAAAGCCGAAAGTCATCGACTTAGGGCTCATCGCCGTCTTGCCGGAATATCAATCTTTTGGTATCAATGCCATCATCCTGCGCGAATTGATTCAAGGAATGATTCGCGAAGAGATTGCTTATTGCGAGACGAATCTCAATTTGGAAAACAATATTAAAGTCCAATCGCAATGGAAATTTTTCCCAAAAGAGCAGCACAAAAAGCGTCGCAGTTATCTCAAAAGAATCGTTAATTAGCAGTATAATTACAGAAAAAGAGTGTTTGTCACATCTTTTTTTGTTTTAATATAATTATCAAAACCATAGGAGGGAATATGGAATTAAAAACTAATCGCGGACTGTTAAAATACCTCATTTTTAGCTTTTTAACTCTTGGCATCTACGGCATGTACATCATTCACGCCGCTGCCAAGGAAACCGATGAAACGTGTAAGGAAGACGGGAAAAACACCAAAGGCTTACTCCTCTACATTTTGTTTTCATTGCTAACGCTTGGCATCTACTCACTCATCTGGTCGTACAACATCGTCGAAAGGTGGGCCAACTTTATTCGCAAGCGCAATCAAACTCCGCGCCTTAATGGCGGTGGCATGTACCTGCTCTGGCTCATTCTCGGCTCGTTTATCGGCATCGGACCCCTCATCGCCCAATATTTGTTCTTGCACACTTGGAACGACGTCAACGAGATTCACAACAAAGAACTCGCCCACCCGCAAGTCGAAGCAAAACATGTCGACCCGGAAGCAAGAGTCGTCGACGCTGAAGTCGTCAAAGACAAATAAGCAATTCTCATCTACACAAGACGGGTTATTCCCGTCTTTTTATTTATAAAATGCACTAACTAAACATTCGCTTTTGTGCTTAAATAATAAATAGAACTCAATTAACAAAGGAGATTTGTTATGCCAGCGATTATGACGCACTTCGCGTTTGCCAAAATGCGCGCTGAAGAAAATGTCGATAACGATGTTTTCTATTTGGGCGCCCAAGGGCCGGATGTCTTCTTCTTTTATGGCTACAGCCTTAAAAAGCGAGAACATATCAAAGATATCCGCGGTTTTGGCACTCACCTTCATCACATCGATATTTCGAAACCTTATTTGTATTTGCTTAACTATGCTAACGAAAAAAGCGGAAGAGAAAAGGAAATTCTCAATCGCTTTATCCGCGGCCTTTTCGTCCACTATATCATGGATCGCAACTGCCATCCCTTCGTCTTTTATCGGACTGGATTTGCCAGCGAAGAGAAAGACAAAAGCTATTACTTTGCCGCCCACGCTTCGTATGAATCGTATATCGACTGCTTAATCAAAGAGCGCTTTCATCTCAAAGTCGCGCCCCGCAAAGCTATTAAGGCCGATAAAGAGAAAGTAAAACTAATCTCAATGATGATGCATCATCTAGCCAAAGATGTATTCAATAACGACGACATTAAAGAAGATTCATATTACATTTCTTGGAAGGACATGAAGTTTTGCCAAGTTATCTTTCACTCGCCTTTAGGCGTTAAGAAAAACATTATTCGACTCCTAGCCCCCAAGAGCGCGATCAACGCCATGATGACGCCGAGAAAAGTCAAACGCAACGATGTGCTCGATGTCCTTAACGACGCCAAGGATGAGTGGCGAGATTGCGTAACTGATGAAATTCATAATGATTCGTTCTTAGAACTCATCGCCAAAGCCTCTGATGAAGTTGATGCTCTCGATAAATTACTTGCTAGCAAGTATAGTGAAGAACAACTCAAAGATTTTGTCCATCTGACCGATCATGACGGCTTTAGAGTCGACTCTGAAAAGAAGCATTTTAAATCGGTGTGGGATAAAGTCCCGACCATGAGGTGGTAACGATGAATAAAGTCGGTCTTCGAAATTGGTTTTCGCTAATCATCGCCGGCTTAGTCGGCCAGTTCGCCTGGACGATTGAGAACATGTTTCTTAATCTTTACATTTATGAGCAGACGCAAGATGCTAGTTACGTGCCGTGGATGGTCGCTTTTAGCGCCGCTGCGGCGACGATTACCACGCTTTTGATGGGAGCGCTGTCGGATCGTTTGGGCAAGCGCAAAGCCTTTATCTCCTTTGGCTATATCGCCTGGGGTATCTCCGTCTTATCATTTGCCTTTATCACGACGGATAATATGGCGCTTCTATTTCCGGCCGCCAATGCCGCGATGCTGGCCGGCGTTTTCATCATCGTTCTCGATTGCCTGATGACCTTCTTTGGCAGCACGGCTAACGATGCGGCGTTTAACGCTTTCGCCACCGATGTGTCGACGCCGAAAACAAGCGGAAAGATCGAATCGGTCCTCGCCATCTTGCCGCTCATTTCGATGCTTATCATCTTCGGGGCTTTTTCGGGCATGGCCAGCGGTGAGGGTTGGTTCACTTTCTTTCTGATTTTCGGCATTCTCACCCTCGTCACTGGTGTCACTTCTATCTTTTTGTTTCCCAAGGACATCGCCCGTCCTAAAAAGGACGAGACATATCTTAAAAACATTTTTTACGGCTTTCGACCCAGCGTCGTCAAAGCCAATCCCTTACTCTATCTAACCTTAGTGTCATTCCTGGCATTTGCCATCGCCATTCAAGTTTTTATGCCTTACTTCCTAATCGTCATTCAAGAAAATCTCGGTTTTGTCGGCCTCGACTTCACCATCATCATGGGCAGCGTCTTGTTAGTCGCGTGCATCTTTACCGTCTTAGTCGGCGCTTTCATGGATAAACTTGGCAAAAACCGCATTTTAATTCCCTCACTAGGAGTCACGATGCTAGGAATGATTGGCATGTTCTTTGCCAAAGATATGGCCTTTATTATCGCCGCCGGCATCGTCATGATGTCCGGCTACATGATTTCGACGGCGGTGCTCGGCTCCAAAGTCCGCGATTATACACCGCGCAACGAAGTCGGATTATTTCAAGGCATCCGCATGATTTTCGTCGTCTTGATTCCGATGGTCACCGGACCGTTTATCGGCCAAGCCGCTTACATGAACACGGCCCAGACTTATCTCAATGAATACGGGCAGTCAGTCAAACTTCCTAACGAGTACATATATATCGCCGCTGCGATCGTCTTACTCCTGGCCATCGCACCAGTTATTATTTTAATAATACGAGACAATAAAACCAAAGCTCTCGAAGCCCATCATGAACAAGAATAGCAATCTTCCCCTCAGCGAATATCCCCGCATGCAATTAGTGCGTGACTCCTATCTTTGCCTTAACGGCAAATGGGATTACGTGATTAAAAACTCGCCTGATATTCCAACGAATTTTGTTAGTAAAATACTCGTCCCTTTTTCTCCGGAGGCTCCTCTTTCCGGCGTCAATCATGTTTTACAACCCGATGAGTATTTGATTTATCGGAAATCGATTAAACTTCCTCAAGGCTTCAATAAAGGGCGTGTCTTTCTCCATTTTCAAGCCGTCGATCAAATCGCCAATGTCTATCTCAACGGCCACCATCTCGGAGAGCACATCGGCGGTTTCCTGCCTTTCTTTTTTGAAATCCAAGATTATCTCGCCGCCGATAATGAACTCGTCGTCATCGTTCAAGATTATAGCGATACCTCATATCACAGCCGCGGCAAGCAAAAGCTCAAACGCGGCGGTATCTGGTACACTCCGCAAAGCGGAATCTATCTGCCGGTGTGGCTTGAAAGCACCCCAAACGATTATATTGCTTCTTTAAAAATCACTCCCCTTTTCGATGATAGGAAAGTTGAGATTATCGTCAATTCAAATGTCGACAAGGAAGTCAGCATCGTCCTTGAAAAGCGCACGATTCTCGGCGTCAGCAATACCCCGATCGCAATCGACTTGATCAATTTTCATCCGTGGACCGTCGACGACCCCTATCTCTATAAGTTTAAAGTGAAGCTCGGTGAAGATGAAACCGCATCGTATTTCGGCATGCGCAAGATTTCGATCGGAGTCGATAGCGATAACAAGAAGCGCTTCTTTTTAAATAACAAACCTCTCTTTCAGAGCGGTTTGCTCGACCAAGGATACTATCGAGACGGACTTTTGACTCCTCCCTCGGACAAGGCTTATATCGATGATATTACGCTCGCAAAAAATCTCGGTTTTAACATGCTTCGCAAGCACATCAAAATCGAGTCGCCGCGCTGGTATTATCACTGCGACCGTTTAGGGATGCTCGTCTGGCAGGATTTCGTCAACGGCGGCACTGATTATTCATTTCTCTCGACGGTGGTGCCCGTCATCCTCCAAAAGCACTTAAAAGATAACCAATATAAGAAGTTCGGACGGCTTGACAAAGCGGGACGAAAAGAGTTTATCGACGAAGCCAAACAAACGATTGATTTATTGTACAATTCACCTTCCGTTGTTCTATGGACAATCTTTAACGAAGGATGGGGGCAATTCGACGCTAAAAAAGTATTTGAAGAATTATCGGTAGTCGATACCACGAGATTATTTGACCACGCTTCCGGATGGCACGATCAAGGGATTGGCCACATCAAGTCCGATCACGTCTATTTTCGCAAGTATAAATACGAAGATGATAAATTTCAAAGGTCGCGTATCTTGTCCGAATTTGGAGGTTATCACCTGCGCGTCGCAGGCCACGCTTTTAGCGAGAAGAACTTCGGCTATCGGCGGATGAAGACCAGCGAGCAGCTGACCGAGGCCATCGCCAAGCTTTACGAAGAAGAAATACTTCCGGCGATGAAGGCGGGACTCGCGGCTTCCGTCTACACTCAGTTAAGCGATGTCGAGGACGAATTAAACGGCCTTGTCACCTACGATCGGCAAGTCATCAAAGTTAAAGCCGGATTAATTCGAAAAATTAATTATAAATTAACAAAAGGTCTGTAATTCCTTATAGTAAAGATATGTCAGCACTGAATTCAAAAAGCAAATTTGTCATCTCCGTCGCCGGCGTTTTCGCCATCGTCGGAGTCACCTATTTAGCGGTTGCTCTATTTAAGAACTATCATCCTGACCCCGGTGTGCGGAATAGCACCGATGAGTTTGGAAATCGCGTCCTATTAGCCCGTGCCGAGTTTGCAGACGATGAGCTCGACGGCGCTTGGACGAGCGAGGAAAGCGCACCCATCTTTCTTAATAAGAAAGCCTACTTCGGCGAAGACGGTCAAAATATCGTTTCGCCGAACCTATACAATAGTTTTACTAAATATGTCGAATTTGCCATAAGCGGCATCAGCGAGGGCGAGGATGCCGCCTTTAACATCTCCGGTTTCGATCATGACGATAACATTCTTGAAACCATCACCATCGAGAGCATCTCTGAGATAAAAACATACGGTCATCGCTTCTCTTATGACCATGTTTTCATCGATCGCATCGCCATCACTTACCTCGGTCAGGAAGCCGTCGCCGCCGTTGATTATGTAAGTATCTATGCATTACAATAAGTAAAAGAGAATTAACATGGCAAAAATCAAAACGATTTATTATGTCTGCGGAGTCGTTCACGCTCAAGATCGCGTTTTGCTCGTCCGCCCTCTAGCTTATAACGGCCGCCCTTACACGCCTTTTTTCTTTCCGGGGACGAAAATTAGCAAAGACGACCGCTTTGAAAAGCAAAAACTTTTAAGCGCCATCAAGCTAAAGTATAAAGGCGAAGTCGAAATCGACATGTACATGGGTTCCTCAGTCCGCGAGTTTAAAGACAAGCGCGTCGTCTTAAAAGCCTATTACTGCACATTAAAAAATAACTTCTTTATTCCGAAAGTCAAGATTGATTACCGCTGGGCCAAGCTCGAAGATTTCGATGAGTTAAGGCTCGAGCCAAACGACCGCGAAATCGCCGAGCGCTACATCTTGTTCAAGCCTGTTTACGATGGTGAACTCGCACCTGGGGGAAGATGCGAAAAAGAAGCCGCTGAATTAAACTTTTATCTCGATTCTTTCGAATATTTCGGCCGGCAATTAGACGCTAAAGACGTCAGGGATTTTAATGAATTGATGCGGACGAGGGCTCCGATCGAACAACTCCGCAAAGCTTACAAATACGTGATGCGAATCAACCATCTTAACTACGAGACCTACTTACAATATTTCGAGAAGAAAAATCCGCCCAAGAAAAAAGAATTATTTAAACCGACGACCGATGAGATCGATGTCCCAGACCGCAAGACGCTAGCCGAGATGAGCAAGCCGACCGCATTGGTCAAAGGCGAACCGCACAACAAAAAAGCCAAAAAAGTCAAGGCCGAACATCCCAATCGCAAACATCGTTTAACCGGCGGACAGATAACCGGCATCGTCTTATTAAGCGTCGCCCTTCTATGCGAAGCGACGGTGTTGACGATCGCTTTAGTGCCAATCATTCCCGATTTCTTAGAATCGACGCTCGGCTCCATCGCCTTGGTCCTTTCTTCATTGCTTCTTCTCGTCGGTGTCATGCTCGCCTTCTACGGTCGAAAAGAGGAGTAAAGATGAATGCATTCAAAAAGTTTTATTACCGGTTGTACCAATCGGTTCTTTATGTTGCCAGCGCCTTCTTAAACTTTCGCGAACCGAAAGTTATTAGCGGTTCGAAATCCTCCGGTAAAGTCTTCGGCATCTTGCTTGAGAAGAATATCAACCGCGTCTTGGTCGTGACTGACGGCCCACTTTTAAAACTCGGGCTTTTGCAGAAGATGCTCGATGGCTTTATAGAGGCGAGCATTCACTATGCCATCTACTCCAATGTCGTCCCAAATCCGACAATTGATAATATCGAAGAAGCTTTAACGCTATATAAAAAAGAGCGAGCCAGAGCGATCGTCGCCTTTGGCGGTGGCTCTTCAATCGACACGGCAAAAGGGCTGGCTGCCCGCTTAGCTAATCCCAAAAAGAGCATTGAAAAGATGCGCGGCATTTTAAAAGTCGGAGGTCGAATTCCCCTTTTAATCGCTGTTCCGACGACGGCCGGAACCGGGAGCGAAGCGACGGTGGCAGCGGTCATCGTCAACGCCAAGACCCATCACAAATACGCCATCAATGATCCTAAGCTCATCCCCCATCACGCCGTCCTTGATCCCGACCTTCTAGTCGGCCTTCCCAAACACATCACCGCGGCGACGGGGATGGACGCCATGACCCACGCGGTCGAAGCATTTATTGGAAGAGCAAATACTAGAAATACGAAATGCTGTGCCCTATCCGCCATTAGCTTGATCGACAAAAGCCTCTATAAATCCTATTTAGAACCGGGCGATTTAGGGGCCCGCAAAGACATGCAGCTCGCCGCCTATCAAGCCGGCGTCGCTTTCACTCGCGCCTATGTCGGCTATGTCCACGCCCTAGCCCATGCCCTCGGCGGCCAATACAATGTTCCTCACGGCTTGGCCAATGCCGTCTTGCTGCCTTATGTCCTCGAGGCTTTCGGTCATTCCGTCGATAATAAATTAGCCGCTTTAAGCGATTCAATCACCTTGACCGACAAGAAAGAAAGCAATGAAACAAAGGCTGAAGCCTTTATTAAGTACTTGCGCGACTTGAATCACAAGCTGGAAATTCCCGATAAATTCGTCAACATCTACCAAGAGAAGGATATTCCGGGATTAGTCGCTCACGCCCTTAAAGAAGCTCACCCTCTCTATCCGGTTCCCTCCTTTTTAAGCGCTGAAGAACTCGCTGATATCTACCGTCGCGCCCTCGGAATTTAAGACTTGCGATGCCTTCTCTATATCGGTCCATAAAAGCAATACTTTTATTATGGGCTATAACATTTGCTATCGACTTTGTATATAATATATGCGAAAAGGAATTATTTTATGATTGCCCTCTTAATCGAAAAACTATTAGCGTACGCTTCTTTTCATTTATATTTAAATGATCACGACAAAATATACCTCCGTAATCTCTTGATGCGGAAGTTAAATGTCGCCGCGCCGAGCGAAGAAAAAATCGACGAAGAAAGCATTCGCCAGATGCGCGTCCCCGATGCCCTAATTGAGGAACTGCGAATATATGTCAGCGGAACCCTTAAATGCGACGATCTTAAAACCGAATTATTCATCGAAGAAATCATGGGTGACTTGACGCCTCTGCCCTCGCAAGTCATCGCCATGTTCGACGGCTTGTACGAAGTCTCGCCCGAAGAAGCGACGGACTTCTTTTACGAATTGTGCATCGCCTCCAATTACATTCGCAAGACGAGCATCGACAAGAATATCAAGTGGCTATCAAAAGACGGACTCGAGATATCGATCAATCTTTCAAAACCCGAAAAAGACAATAAAGACATTCGTAAATTAGCCAAGTTGGTCAGCACCAAATATCCCAAGTGCGTTCTCTGTTTAGAAAATGTTGGCTACGTCGGTAGAAGCGACCATCCCGCAAGAGAAACGCTACGCGTTATCCCCCTTGAATTTGAAGGTGAAAACTGGTTTTGGCAGTATTCTCCATACGGCTATTACGATGAGCACTTAATCGTCGTCACCGACGAGCATAAGCCGATGAAAGTCTGTCGCGAAAACATGAGCAAACTATTTAGCTTTGTCGACTTATACCCACATTACTTTATCGGTTCCAATTCCGATTTGCCAATCACCGGTGGTTCGATTTTAACCCACGAGCACTTTCAAGGCGGCCGCCACATCTTTCCGATGATGAAAGCCAAGGACGCCTTTATTATTCCCCAGACAAAATTTCCAAGTGTCAAATTATCATATCTCGACTTTTATAACTCGGCCTTTCGCCTCGTCGGAAAATCAAAGAAAGATATCCTCGACTTCGCCATGCACATTAACGGCGTCTGGCAAAAGCACGAAGATAAAAGCGTCGATATCTATGCGAACACCGACGGCGAGCGGCATTCTTCTCTGACCTCAATCGTCACCAAACAAGGCGATGAATATAGCCTCTATCTCATCCTTCGCAACAACTACTGTAGCGATCGCTATCCCGATGGCCTCTTTCACGCCCATCCCGAATATCACCACATTAAAAAAGAAGGCATCGGCCTCATCGAAGCGATGGGCTTATTTATCCTTCCTCCGCGTTTAAAGCGCCAGTCGACAATTATGAGTGAGATTATCGCCAAGGATATTCCCGCCGATGAATATCTCGCCGACCATCCCGATTTAGAAGCTTTCGTCGGCATGATCAACGAACTTAAAAAGAGACGCGGCGAACCCGCCGAAGACATCGTCCGCGAAGCGATCTCTGAAGTGTGTAAGAATATTCTAGACAATACATCCGTCTTTAAAAAAGACGAATTAGGGCAAAAAGCTTTATCGCGCTTCATCAAAGCTCTGGAGGTCAACTGATATGATCACTGCCTACGAAAAAACGATCAAAGAGTTTAATCGCATCTTCGACAATGAACCCACTCATTACTTTGAAATTGGCGGACGCCTCGAATTAATCGGCAATCACACCGATCACAACCGCGGCAAATGTTTAGTCGCCGGCTGCAGCCTCGGCCTCTTTGCAACCGTTAAAAAAAGCGAGGACAACATTGTCCATATCGTCGCCAACGGCTTTGATGAAATTTATGTCGACCTCGATAGCCTCAATGGCAGGGCCGAAGAGTTTTTTACCTCGAAGGCCATCGTTCGCGGCGTCGCTGCCAAGATGGTGTTAAACAAACATAAAATCGGTGGCTTTGACGCCTACATCGAGTCGACGATCTTTTCTGGTGCCGGCGCCTCTTCGAGCGCGGCTTTTGAAGTGTTGGTCGCCCGCATTTTCGATGTCTTGTTTAACGACGGCAAACTATCCAAGAAAGAACTTGCGGAAATCGCTCACTATAGCGAAACCGAATACTTTGGCAAACCTTGCGGCTTATTAGATCAGATCGGCGTCGCCCACGGCGGTGTCAACTACCTCGATTTCGAAGACTTAGCCAATCCGAAAGTCGAGCAAGTCGAATACAAACTGCCGCTTAGCATCTATCTTATTCACACCGGAGCCAGCCACGCGAATTTGACCCATTTGTATGCTGCCATCAAGGATGACATGCTCTTCGTCGCTAAGCGCGTCTTCGACAAAAATGATTTACGCGATGTCTCAAAAGACGATTTCTTTAAAGGGATCGCTTATCCCACGGATGGCGTGAGCGAACAGCAGAAGCTTCGCGCTCAGCACTACATCGATGAAAACGACCGCGTCGACGCGGCCAAAGACGCGCTAAATAAACACGACGCCGTCGGCTTTTTAGATGCCGTCCGCCAATCGGGCTTCTCGAGTTCCTCTTTTCTTAAAAACACGATCGCCGGCGATTACACGACCTCGCCGCAAAGAGGTCTCGACCTCGCCAATACCGTCTTAAAAGAAGGGGCCTGCCGCATTCACGGCGGTGGCTTTGCCGGCACGATCATCTGCTTTGTCAAAGACAAGGAAGAAGAACCATTTTTAAGAGTTATGACCGACGCCTTTGGCGAAGATCACGTCGTCAAAGTTGATATCCGCGAATCAGGAGTCACTCACCTTTGCCTCACCACGCCCTCGAAGTAACGCTAGAAATCGGCGTCAACGGATTATATATCGCGATGAATGTCGTCTTATTTATCTTGTCCGTCTTGACCGTTTTTTGGGCGCGCAAAGCTAAGCAAGACGTCGTCCACAAATTCATTGTCATTTTGCTATTTGTCAATTTTGCCCTCCACTTTCTTAAAATCTTTTTGCCATCGTATTTTAGTGATTTACCATATTCGCTAAAGAAGGTGTCGCCGGACAACATCTGCGCCGTCTCGGTCATCTTCTTTCCTTTTATGTATCTATGGGGCGGCAAGAAGTTTCGCGACTATATGTTTTACCTCGGTATCGTCTCCGGATTCGGAGTCTATCTCTATCCCTCATCTTATGATGGTTATCTGATTAATAATGCCGAGACCGTCATCGAAATCGCCCGTTTCTACTTCTGTCATATGCCGCTTGTCATCGCTCCGTTGGCGATGGTCGCAAGCGGCCTACATAAACTGAGCCATCGCCGCGTGATGTGGACACCTTTGATCTTTCTTGGCGTCCTCTTTGTCGTCGGCTTGAACGAAGTATTTTTAAAACTTAGTGGCATCACGAATGCCTCATGGCAAGATGTTTTTAGCAATAACTATCGCAACGGGGCGATGGTGTTCGGTCCGATGAGCGTCCTCGATCGTAGCCTTGGCGGATTGTATTGGGTTATTTTGCCCTTTTTTAGATATACCTGGCCGGGCACGAATAGCGTCTACTACATCCCCGTCTTGTGGATTGCCCTACCGACTTTTATCATCATGAGCATCGGCTATTTTCTCATTTCGCTTCCTTTTTGCTTTCGCGAGGCGTACCTTGATTATCATATGATAAAGCAGAAGATTAAAATGCGTCTCAAGCGCTTAGGACCGGTTAATTATGAGCAAAGATAAAACGATTCGTAAACCGAAGACAGTCACCATTCGCAAATGGGGAATGGTATGCACCCTTTTATACATCTCCGCGGCTTTCGCCATCGCTTTTTTCGGCTTGTCCTTTCTTGATTCCTATGATGTCGCTAACGAGCTAGTGGCAAGCACTTATTACTCAGGCATCGAATTAGCTCTCGGCATTTCCGATTTGACGATTAATTATTTGCTGTTCTCTTGTTTGGTCGTGGGAGCGATTGGAGGTCTTCTAACTCTTTCGGTCGCCATCACCTCTTCAATCATCAAGAAGTATTCACCGATTCAAGCGATGTTGATGGCTTTAGCCATCGCTTCTTTGGCCTATGCTTTTGTCGTCTCGGTTTTATTTCCTTTTATCATCGCCGACTCAATCAGCCAAGCCGCCAATCCGTTTCAGCTCATGCAGACGATGTGGCCGATCTACACGATGAGCGGCTTGCTCGGCGGGGCGATTATAATTAATCTCGCCTTGCTCATCTTTGTCAGCGTCGATGCTTATGCCACTTCCCATCCCGTTAAGAATAAATAGGAGAGTATGCTTATGGAAAATGTTCGACAAGCCGGTCTTCTCATGCCTGTTTCTTCCTTGCCTAACCGCCACGGTATCGGTGATTTCGGTCCCGAGACGGCCGCTTTCTTAAAGGATGCTAAGAAAGCTGGTTTTAATCTGTGGCAAATCTTGCCGCTCACACCGATTGGTTACGGGCACAGCCCTTATCAGCCCCTCTCATCGCTTGCGATGGATGAGATTTATATCTCGCTTGATTTGCTCGTAAGAAAAGGGTGGCTGAAGGCGATTCCAAACTACCGCAAGGGTTCTCGGCGCGTCAACTACGAAAAAGTCCGAGCCTTTAAAAATAAGTATTTGCGCCGCGCCTACAAAAAGGCCATCAAATCGAGTCCGACCTTCCTCGATCGCTTGGTTAAAAGAAGAGCTAAGTATTTTACTTACGCCGTCTTTATCGCCTTCAAAAAGGATAATGGCGACAAACCGTGGAATGAATGGAATAAAGAGCAGCGCGATTGGGCCAAAGACCGCAAGCTCGACTTAGCGCCTTTCCTCGATGAGATCTGCTATCAGCTCTTTTTACAAGATGTCCTCGTCAAGCAGTGGAACGCTTTGAAGCGCAAAGCCCATAATTTAGGACTCAAGATTATCGGCGATTTGCCCTTTTACGTCGGTTATGACTCCGTCGATTGCTACACCAACCAGCAATACTTCTACCTCGACCATCAGTATCTTCCCACCCTTATTTCCGGAGTCGGACCCGACTACTTTTCAAAGACCGGGCAGCGGTGGGGAAATCCGATTTATAACTTTAAAGTTTTAAAAGAGAACAATTATGCATTTTTAATTCAAAGAATCGCCGATTGCGGGGATATCTACGATTATATCCGCCTCGATCACTTTCGGGCCTTTGACACATACTATGTCATCGACGCCAAAGAAGAGACGGCCGAGCGCGGCGAGTGGAAACTCGGACCGTCATATGATTTCTTTAACGAACTGTTTAAGCATTTCGAGGCCGCGCGCATCATCGCTGAAGACTTAGGCGACATTCGCCCCGAGGTTCTCGACTTGCGCGATTACTATAACTTTCCGGGCATGGATGTCATGCAGTTTGAGATTCTAAGCGACAAGCCCAAAATCGCTCGTCATCAAAATGTCTATTACATCGGGACCCACGATAACGACACGCTTAAAGGCTGGTATTTGAAACTGAACCAAGAAGAACGTAGCAAACTACGCTTTATTTTGAGCAAAGAAGGCCTGAAGGGCGATCTTTACGAAAAGATGATGGAATATGCCTTAAAGCAACCAAACGAGCTCGTCGTCTTGTTTATGGGCGATATTTTAAAACTCGACAATCGAGCCCGCATCAATGTCCCGGGCATCATTGATGACATCAATTGGACATATCGTTTACAATCTTTAGTGACTTTCAAAGAAAAAATTCGATATCTATTGAAAGCTATCAAAGAAAGTAACAGATAAATTAATGCTCAAAGTCGGCCTCGTCTCCCTCGGATGCGCGAAAAATCTCGTCGATAGCGAGATCATTTTAGGCATGTTCAACGATTCCGGCTACGCCTTAGTTAACGACGCTCAAGAAGCCGATATCATCATCATCAATACGTGCGGCTTTATCGCCGCCAGCAAAGAAGAGAGCATCGATACCGTTTTCGAGATGGCTAAATACGGCAAAAAACTGATTGTTACGGGCTGCCTCGTCCAAAGGTATTACGATCAGCTCAAAGATGCCCTTCCCGAAGCCGATTTGCTCGTCAAACTGGATGATTATCCGAAACTCCATCAGCTCATTGAACACCTTAATGACGACGGTGAGAAGATCGCTCCTTTTAATCCGCTGCGCCGCGTCATCTCGACCGAGAGCTACAGCGCCTACCTTCGCATCTCCGAAGGCTGCGACCATCGCTGCTCGTACTGTGCGATTCCCCTGATTCGCGGGCGGTTTCGCTCACGACCTTTTGAAGAAATAGTGCAAGAGGCGCGAATCCTCGCCGATAAGGGCGTTAAGGAATTGATCATCATCTCGCAAGATACGACAAATTTCGGAAGAGATTTACCGAATCAACCAAATATCGTCACCCTGCTTAAAAGTTTGCTCGAAATAAAAGAGTTTGTCTCGCTTCGCCTTTTGTATTTGTATCCCGAAGAAGTAAGCGATGAATTAATCGCCCTCATTTGCGACAATGGCCGCATCGCCCCCTATTTTGATCTCCCGATTCAGCACGCCTCAAACCGCATTCTTAAAAGAATGGGAAGAAGGAGCACTAAAGAAGGTCTTCTAAAACTTATCGCTAAGATTAGAAAAGAAATCCCACACGCGATTATGCGTTCGACTTATATCGTCGGTTTTCCCGGCGAGACCGAAGAAGACTTTAAAGAATTAGTTGAATTTACCGAAGAAGCGAAGTTTAATCACTTGGGTGTTTTCACCTATTCGCGAGAGGAAGATACGCCGGCGTACGACTTTGAAGCGCAAGTCGACGAAGACGTTAAGAAGAGACGCTATGAGGCGATCATGGAGACGCAGAAGAAAATATCCTATCGCAACAACCGTGGATTAGTCGGAAGAGTCATGGACGGCATCGTCACCGGTTACGATTTATCAAGCAAGACTTATCGAATTAGAACATATTTCAACGCCCCTGACGGCATCGATGGCAACATCACCTTGACGAGCGATAAGAAGCTCAATAACGGCGAGTCAGTCAAGATTCGCGTCCTCGCCCCGTTTGTCTACGATTTATACGCCGAGCTCATCGAAGACAATTAATCTATTTTTAATAGAAAATTTTTGACTATAATAATCTAAGAGGTTTACGACGCATGAACTTTGTTATCAATTCGCCCCACTTTCCCGAAACCTATTGGCGTTTCGCCGAAGCTTTAAAGAAAAACGGCTTCACGGTCCTCGGCATCGGCGACGCTCCGTATAACGAGATTAGCTCTGAGCTCAAAAGCGTTCTAAACGAGTACTATTTTTGCCCGCGAATGGATGATTATAGCGAGCTGTACAAAGCTTTTGCTTTTTTAAGTTCTAAATACGGCAAGATCGATTGGGTCGAATCCAATAATGAGTACTGGTTGGCGAAAGACGCCAAACTAAGAACTGATTTTAACCTCAAGACCGGTGTCCGTGAAGAAGATATCATCGCCTACAAATCGAAGACCGCAATGAAAGAATACTACAAGCAAGCGAAAGTCAAAGTCGCCCGCCACCTTAAAACCGGCGACCTAGCGCTGGCCCTCAAGTTTGTTAATAAGGTCGGCTATCCCTTATTTGCCAAACCCGACATCGGCGTCGGAGCGAATTCGACGTATCGCCTTAATAACGAAGAAGAACTAAATACTTTCTTTTCAAAGAAAGATGTCGGCGATTATATCATCGAAGAATATATCGACGGGACGATCGTCTCTTTTGATGGCATCGCCAATTCGAAGTATGAACCGGTCATCTGCGTCCAGCACTTATTTCCGGTGGCGAACGCCGATGTCGTCGGCGGTCTTTTGGAAGACTATTACTATTCGCTACACGATATTGATGAAGATCTCTTAAAAGCCGGAAAAGCAGTGCTTAAAGCCTTTAAGGTTTACAAACGCTTCTTCCACTTGGAGTTTTTTAGACTCAATGTCGGCAAAAAGGGACTGGGACGAAAAGGCGACTTAGTGGCCCTCGAAGTCAACATGCGACCCCCGGGTGGCTATACGACCGATATGATTTCGGCATGTCTTGGAATGAGTTCATATGCGGTGTATGCGGATGTCATCGCTTTTGATGAGAACCGCCAAGTTTCGAGTACCAAGCCGATGGTCGTCTCCGAAGTCGCTCGCCGAGATAGATATCAGTATGCATTGACCAAAGAGCAGATCCTTACCAAGCATCAAAGCACGATGGTGTTACAAGGCCGCTACGCCCCGATTATAAGCGTCGGCATGGGCGATGAATATTACATCGCTAAATTCGCAACCTTCGAAGAAGCTAAAACTTTTAAAGAAGAAGTCCTTAAACATCAAAATTCTGTTTGAGTTATGTCCTAAATGCGACATAATATATAGGCATTGCCGAGTAGCCAAGTGGTAAGGCCCGCGGCTCTGAACCGCGTATGCAAAAGTTCGAACCTTTTCTCGGCAGCCATGACTACAAACGATCGCTAAGGCGATCGTTTTCTTTTCGTCTATTTTGTCACTAACGGATCTGATCTTCTCATTATTAAATTGTTTTAAAGGTCTAAATTCATATCTTGGAATGGTAATTAGATTTATACTTTTTTAAGTCTATACCCTTGATAGTATCGTATTTTTCAATCGACTTATTCTTTTTCCTTTTTTTATCAAGAACATCGCATAATGCTTCGCTCATTATTTTTTCTAAATGATTGAATTCGCTGTATTCGCCGATGGAAGCAAGGACTAGAGCGTTTCGGAAATATTTGGAATGCCTTTCGAGAAAATCAACATTGAGGTCTATCTCGTATCGCTTTAATAAAAAGTATAAAAACACTACTCCTGTTCGAGTGTTTCCCTCCCTAAAGGGATGCGATTGCCAGATGTCGGCAATCAACCTTGTTATATCACTTACGAAATTGCTGTTTCTTTCTATTTTGAGTAAACGATCGTTTATTCTTTCCAAATCTTTCTTTAATGTTTTACAATCGCCGTAGGTAACGCTCAAGCCGTTCAACACTTCTTCTCTTTTAACGATGTTAATGGTTCTTATGGTGCCGGCCCAATCGTAAACTTCCGCAAACAATTCCTTATGCAAATCCAATATATCCAAAACCCGCGTAATCTTGTAGCCGCTCTTGATCAATCTCAGAAAAGATAATTGAAAAACTGCCGATTCGTACTGATCTAATCGCTCCTGATTTCTAATGTTTAGTTTATTTTTTAATATGTTTGTTCCTTGATAAACATAAGGATCAACCATTCGCGAGTTCCTTTTTTATCGCATAAAGCGCGACATCATAGGAAATGTCACCTTTTGAGTATAAACTTATTATTTTCCTATATTTATTGGCACTTTCAACCCCGCCTAAAGAATTAATTGTTTTTACAAGATTTAGCTTTTTTTCTTCTTCAGCTCTCTTGGCGAGTCGGACTTCAAAAGGAATGCCGCGCTCTTTAATTATTTGCGCTAAATATAAATCGATGGCATTTGACAATGAAAGTCCAAGTTCGCTCAAAATGCTTTCCGATTCCCTTTTAATTTCGTCGTTAATCCTCATGTTTATATATGTGTTTTTCTTCATAATACCACCTGTAATAATTGTATTACATTGTCATTACATATTCAACAATTGTCGAAATCAAAATAACCTTTTACATAAGTGAAATTTCTTCTAACTAAGAGACTTCAAATTTCTTTGATTTCTTTCTTGCTCGAATTCCGACTAGCTGTGTCATCGATTTGCTGATTTTGTCACCTTCAATCTATCTATATAAGGCAAAGGGGGACAAACAATTTAATTGTTTTCATGTAATAGTTTTGCAATGCTCATCTATCATTGTTTTTTTGCGGTTGCATAGTATAATGAATTGGAATTCATCGGAGAAACAAATAATGAAAATATCTGACATCGTATATAAGAGTTACGACGAAGTGAAGGCGATGCCGCGTTTTGACTTTAAGAAAAAAACGCGCAAGCCGAGCAACTTATTAAAACCGTTAATGCTCCTTCTTTGCCTGCCTGAATACCTGCAGCGCAAAAGCAAAGTCACCAAGATTAACATGAAAGGCCTCAAACCGCCTTTTTTCATGCTGTGCAATCACAATTCCTTCTTCGACTTTAAAGTCGCGACGATGACGATGTTTCCCCGCGTCGGCTGCAATGTCGTGGCTATCGATGGTTTCATTAACCGCGAAAATCTCTTACGAAACTGCGGCTGCATCGGCAAGCGCAAGTTCACCAATGATCCCGAACTCGTCTTTAATATCAAACACATTCTAAAAAATAAAAAAGGCTTTGTCTCGATCTATCCCGAAGCCCGTTACTCTCTTGTGGGCACGACCTCGCCCCTTCCGGATTCCTTAGGTAAGATGGCCAAGATGTTTGATGTGCCGGTGGTGGTCCTCAACAGCCACGGCCATCATCTCGCCCAACCGGTGTGGAACCTCAAAAAGAGAAAGAATAGAACAGAGTCGACTCTAACCCAAATCATGACTCGCGGAGATCTCAAATCGCTCTCAATTGAAGAGATCAATCAACGAATACAAGACGCTTTCGTCTATGACGACTACAAGTGGCAAAAGGAAAATAACATCCGCATCACCGAAGAATTCCGCGCGGAAGGTTTGCATCTCCCTTTATATAAGTGCCCGGTGTGCGGTTCCGAACATCACATGAATTCCAAAGGCGCAGATTTGTTCTGCGAAAACTGCAAGGCCAGATGGCACATGAACGAGCTCGGCGAGCTCGAAAGCGACAAGAAATCATTCACCCATATCCCCGATTGGTTCGAATGGCAAAGAGCCCAAGTCAATAAAGAGATAAGAGCCGGTAAATACCATTACGAAGAAGAAGTGATGATCGATTCCTTGCCGAACGCCACCGGCTACTATCGACTTGGAAAAGGCAAGCTCATTCACACGAGCGAAGGCTTTAAGCTGATTGGCGATTTCGCCCCCGACTTTGAAATCGTTAAAAAGCCTCTAGAGAACTTCGGTGTCCACATCGAATACGATTACTTCGGAAGAGGTAACGGCGTTAGCCTCTCGACGAGCAAGGACACTTATTACATCTATCCAATCGATCAAAAGCAATCGGTTACGAAGTTACACTTCGCCGCCGAAGAGCTTTATAAGATAACCAAAGAGACGATGACAAACGGCAAGGACGATATTATCTAGGAACAATATGAGCAAAGTCGTTTATCCAAACTATCAAGATTCAATCCTAAATGTCTCCAATTCATTGCTTAAACATTATGGGGCGAAGACGCACTATAACGGACAGAAGGAATTAGATGCCATTTTAAACAAGAAGTATCGCCACATCGCCGTCTTTTTAATCGACGCGATGGGGGCGAAGATCATCGAAAGGCATCGCCCGGAAAATTCCTTTTTCCGTCAGCATATGCTTAAAAGCATAACCACAGTCTGCCCTTCGACGACATCGGCCGCGACGACGGCTTTCTTATCAGGCCGCTCGCCGCTTCAGACCGGATGGTTTGGCTGGCAACAATACTTTGATAACTATGATCGGCATATTATCCTCTTTAAAAACGAAGACTACTATACTGCCGAAGCTTTAAATACCGACATTATCAATAATGACTTGCCTTATGAAAATATCTTTGAACAAATCAAAAAAGCCAAGCCGGAAGTCGTTACTTATACGAGCATATTCGAAAACCGCAAAAGAAAGTTCTTGCGCCTCAACGAATTAGTGAGGCTCGTCAAGAAGAACTTCCGTAAAGACGAAGAAAACTTTACTTATGCCTATTACACTGAGCTCGATTCTTTGATGCACGATGTCGGACCATCACATCGCAAGTCGGGACGACTCTTAAAACGCATCGAGCGGCGCATCGCTTCTTTAAAAAAGAAGATGGGCGACGATTGCCTGGTCATCGTCATCGCCGACCACGGCCAGATCGAGATTGAAGATTATAATGTCTTTGATCATAAGGAACTCCTCGCGACCATTTCGGGTAAGCCCGGTATTGAAGGAAGATTTGCAACCTTTAATGTAGTGGATGAAAAAGGCTTTAAGGATTACTTCGAAGAGCACATGAAAGGTTATTTTGATATGTACACAAAAGAAGAAGTTATGCAGAAGCGCTTCTTTGGAGTGGAAGACAAAACGGATCATGAAAGATTCTTTGGCAATTACTTCTTATTAGCGAAAGACAAGTACTCAATCAGCTATCATGAAGAAGAAGTTCATCTCCACATCGGACATCATGCGGGCATGACTGAAGAGGAAATGATGATACCTTTAATTGTCTTTTAAATATCTTGCTTGAATTTTGTATTCAAATATAAGAATATATTAATGCTGTCTTTTAAAGACACCTGCCCCCTTAGTTAAGTGGCATAACGGATCCATGGTAAGGATCTATTGGTAGTTCGATTCTGCCAGGGGGCACCAGATAGCGAAAAAAAGCCGACGCCATCGGCTTTTTTTTGATAGTCATAGTTAGAAAAACGTATGAAAAAGTATAAATTCTACGTGTTGATGCAAAAATGACACTTCGTTGTTTGAGAGTTTTCTTTCAACATTTTATATGAAAATTACAAATATTAGGCATAACTAAAAGCAACAGCAAAGCTAATTCCGCTGTCATAGTTTACTCTAAAGTGATTTCTATTCCTGAATCAAATCCAACTTTCGAAGTGGGTTTGAAAAAGCAACCAGAGTCTCTGATTCTTCTTGATATTCCTTGTATATCGAACAGAAAAGCAGAACCGAATCAATTGTGAAACGGAATTTGATTTAAAGAAGAACCGCGGTACAATGAAATAAAATTATCCTAGAATAGTTGCGTTTATTCCGATTTCTTATGCTTAGTCTACTGAGCAATCGTGTTAATCGCTTATGATTCGCAACATGCGACATTGGTTTATTTATTGATTGTCAAAATCGCGGGGGAGATTATGAATGTTAATCGCAAAAAAGCGCTATTATTAGCATTTGCTACTATACTTTTCCTTGTATTATCATCGCGAAACTCGATTTCAAAAAACATTTCAACAGACTTTTTATCTTTTAGAACTAATGTAATAGAGAGGCATGCCAAACTTCGAATGACAAATAAACTAGGAAAAGAACAAGAGGCCTTCGCTATTCCTTCGACTCTTGATGTTTGTTATTTCCAAGAAAAACGTTCCGCTTTATGGGATAATCAAGTCCAGACATCAGAAACCGAAATATTGACGCTTCATGCTAAGTGGACATAAATTATTTCGCTAATACTGTAAAATATTCATATCGATTGTGTAAAACTATCAAAAAAGGAGAGAAATTGCATATGATCAAATATATTAAGTACGCTTCATCAATTATCGGGTTGGTACTTGCCTCTATTTCACTGACTTCTTGCTCCGATTACGGGTATGAGTTTCATTTTGCCGTGATTAACGGAAACGGAAATCTAACCGTT
>JAEWMX010000004.1 GCA_023393065.1 Bacillota bacterium
AAAGCAGACGCGATACCAAGCTACGCTACATCCCGACACTGGCGCGCCCGACAGGAGTCGAACCCGTAACCTTTAGATCCGTAGTCTAACGCTCTATCCAGTTGAGCTACGGGCGCGTGTCCGCCAAGATGGCGGCTCATATAATATAAACCAGGCAGTTCACATTATACAAGTAAGAAATAAATGGAGGTTCCTATCGGAGTTGAACCGACGATCATTGAGTTGCAGTCAATTGCCTTACCACTTGGCTAAGGAACCAGCGCAAGTAATTATAGCAAATGGCTTTTGAACCTTCAATAAGTAATATATTACTTCAAAAATAGCTAGCGGCGTGACGAAGCGGCCTGTTGACGGCGAGCGCTGCGATTCTTTTTGGCGAGATTCTTGCGATATAAGAAGAAGCCTCCGACGCCGGCGACAGAAAGGACTCCGACGACGATTAAAGCGATGGCCCAACCTGGTAAAGAGCTAGCTTTAAACTCTTCCCACATAGCTAACACAAAGCGATTATTTTCTCCAAAATCGCGCATAAGAGAAAGGCGAGGAATCATATCCGCTTCTGGGTATTGGGCATAGAGCTGGCGACCGACATCGTCTGCTTCGATATAGATTATCGTCTCGGTATCGACGGTATCGCCAAAGAAATATGTCACATCATAAGCGATGTAATCGTCGGTGATGTCATTAGCCAATTTCCAATCCTCGATCGGCGTCTCCCATTCGCTATCGCGAACATCGTACCACTCGTGGACGAGGGCGTTGATATCTTCACCGCCGATAAAGGAACTATAACCGATATAATCCATGTTTTGAGCGGCATTGACAGGATCGGAGACAAAGTTTAAAAATTTCTGAGCCAATTCTTTATTTAGAGAGTCGCTTTTTGGCATGACCCAGCCATCAAACCATATATTGCCGCCGGTTTCCGGCATGCTGTAATACAATTCGGTATCGATTTCTTCTTCGGCTTGGTCCATGGCGTAGACGGCATCGCCGCTCCACGCTAAGTTAATGCCGATTTTACCGGTGACGATGTCTTGCTTTCCGGAATCGTTTTCAAAACCGTAAATGTTTTCTTTAAGAGCGAGCAATTCCTCTTTGACGGCCGCTACGGTATCGGCATCGCACCGGTTAAAAATATCGGTGAGGGCCGCATTGTAGACATCAACGTCATATGTGGGCTTGCTCTCATCGAGATAAGTGGCTTGTAAAGTGCGTATTTCTTCATCGAAAACGCGCATGATGCCTACTGAATATGTATCGCGCATCGAGTCTTTGACAGAAATCGTATCTTTGTAATCGGCATTCCACAAAGAATTCCAATCTGCCATATCGCTCATGACATTCTCTGGCGAAAGACCGCGATCTTCAAATGTCGCATAGGTCGGATTGTATAAAATGCCAAAGGTACCCCACATGTAACCAACGGCAAATTCTGAGACCGAATGGGTCACGCCGGTAACGCTATTTGTAGCCTCAAGATTAGCAAAGATATCTTTAAGATATGGGGAAGCGTAGTCTTCGTAGTTAGGAATTGCCGCATCGAGTGGTTCAAGCATGTCGTTAACAATCATCTTTTGAATCATGTAGTCGCTCGGGCAGACGAGATCATATACTGATTTACCGGTTTGTAGGGAATTGAGCATCGTCTCGTTCGTGTCAAATGTATCATAGACGACATCGACTTCAATTCCTTCGGTATCTAAAATATAATCTTCGAACTGATCGATTAAATCTTTCTCGTCATAGCCATTTTCGGGGTCGTTGAGATAGATGTAGTCTTCCCAGTTGAGAACGCGAAGTACCTGACTTCCGCCTTCGTGTGGTTGATTGCCGTTACAGGCGGCGAGCAGAAGCGCGGCAAACAAGGCGGCTGATGTTCCGGCAAATGTCTTTTTAAAATTCATGGTTTTCCCTCCCTCGGCGAATTTTTTTCACATTTTTAGTTTTGTTACGGTAGATGGTTATACCGATGACAACGAGCAAAACAACGATGAAGATAATGAGCGTCAAAGCGCGCATTTCGGGGGGGATCGGACCGCGTTTAATCTTCGCTTGCACAAGCGTCGATAGCGTCTCGATCGTACCCTCTCCATTAAGGAGTCCGGTTCCTCGAGTAAAGGCCGTGATAATAAAATCATCAAGCGAGAGCGTCAGAGCTAGGAGGAAGCCTGAGAAAATGCCAGGCATGATTTGCGGAATAATAACTTTCCACAGCGCTTTTTGCGGCGTCGCTCCCAAGTCGAGGGCCGCTTCGTAAAGATGCGGATCGAGCTGCATCAATTTCGGGCGGACCGAAATATAGACGAACGGAACCGATAAGACGACATGGCCGATTAGAAGCGTCCAGAAGCCGAAGATCGATTGGCCGCGAAAGATGACGCTGCCGACAAAGACGAAGAGGACGGTCAAAGACAAGGCCATGACGATTTCGGCATTGACGATCGGAATTTGAGTGACTCCCTCAATCGCCTTTAATGTCCGTTGGCGGCTATAGTAAGCTCCGATGGCGCCAGCTGTGCCAAGAAGTGTGGAGATCGCGGCGCTGATAACGGCGATGATCAAAGTGTTACCGAGGGCGACCATTATTTCTTCGCTATGAAAAAGGCGAGCGTACAAATTAAGAGAAAAGCCCGTCCACACTCCGACATTTGTCGCTTCGGTGAATGAAAAAGCGATCAAGACGAGAATCGGAAGATACATGACAAAAAGAATGAGATAAATATAAATGCTGGCCAAGAGCTTTTTACTTTTTACCATAGGTTGCTTCCTCGGGCCGACATATCATCTTTGTTAAAACGTCGTGAAATAAGAAGGGTGATGCCGACGATAGCCAACATAATCAAGGCCATGAATGAACCGTCGTTCCACTGCGAACTGGAGAAATTCAAGTAGATGGAGTTGCCAAATAAAGTAATTTTTCCTTCTGAAAGTACGTCAGATATGACGTAGCTCGACATCGTCGGCATAAAAACCATCGTCGAAGCTGAGACAATCCCGGGCAATGATTGCGGTAAAATCGATTTTGTAAAGACTTGAAAAGGATTAGCGCCGAGGTCCGCCGCCGCTTCGATTTGGCTCTGATCGAGTTTGAGCATCGTCGAATAGAGGGGCAGAATCGTAAACGGCAGGAAGTTATAAACCATGCCAACCATCGTCGCCAAATACGGATACTGACCGCCGTTGATGCCAATCCATGTGAGCAAATCGCGTGTCGCGCCGGTGCGAAGAACGAAATTAATCCACATCGGCATGACAAAAAGTAAGACGAGAACGGTGTTTGTATTATATTGTTTGCGAGCTAAAAAGTAGGCTAAAGGATAACCGATGATGAGGCAGAGAAGAGTGTTGAGAACACCGATAAAAAAGGACACGAGCAAAACATTAAGTTTTGTCGTTGAAGAAAAGAAGCGGACGAGCGAATCGAGAGAAATTTGTCCGCCAGCATTGGAAAAAGCATAATAGACGATGAGTAAAATCGGTATGATGACAAAAAGAGCCAAAAAGAGGCTATAGGGAATAGCCAAATATTTGCGCTTAAAGCTCATATTTAGCAATATCTCCTTTGATGCGTAGCTGTATGTGCTTCGATGCGACATTAATCGAGACGACATCGTTTTCATTAAAGACGTACTGCGTGTCGACGACAAAATCCTCTTCGTCTTCGGTGCGCACCGTATATTGATAGTGATCGCCGATATAAAGGAGCGACACCACTGTGCCAGTCGTTTGACCTTGGCTGATATCATCGGATAGTTCGATATCGCCAAACTGAATTTCGGCGACGACTTCAGCGTCGTTAAAGTCATAGCGCACGCCTTTTTTGCTGACGACATAACCGTCTTGATCGAGGGTCGATTGCGGAACGAGTTTTGTCACATCGCAATCAAAAGCGATATTGCTGATGACGACTTGGTTGTTCTTGTTAATCCAAGCGTCATAGTAGCTATTAATCGTAAATTCTTTTTTCATCACGTGAATGCTCTCGGGGTCGATGACAAGGCCGATTGGCTCGGCTTCAGCAAAGTCTTTCGTGCTTTGCACGACCACTTCATTTTTACCGACCATCACCACATATTCAAAATGCACGCCTTTGAAAATTTTATTGACGATTTTCGCTTCGACCATACCTTTTCCAGAAGGGACGATTTCGACGTCTTCAGGGCGAATTACAACATCGACTTTTTCATTGAGGGGGAAATCGTCATCGCACGGAAAGTTAGCGTTGATAAAGCGCACGACTTTAGGTCCGACCATCGTCGCGTTGTAAATATTGGAATTTCCGATGAAGTCAGCGACGAAAGCGTTGGCTGGTTCATTGTAGATATCCATCGGCGAACCGACTTGTTGAATAACTCCATCTTTCATGACGACAATCGTGTTGGACATCGTCAGAGCTTCTTCTTGATCGTGGGTTACATATATAAAAGTGATGCCTAACTTATCGTGCATGGCTTTAAGTTCGAGTTGCATATCTTTGCGCATCTTGAGATCGAGGGCCCCAAGCGGTTCATCAAGGAGTAAAATCTTCGGTTCGTTGACGATGCAGCGGGCGATGGCGACGCGTTGTTGTTGACCTCCCGAAAGAGTTTGGACATCGCGGTCTTCAAGTTCTTCGAGGTCGACCATTTTTAAAGCTTTGGCGACCTTTTCATCGATTTCCTCGATTGTGAGATGCCTCGTCCTCATCTTCTCCTCACCGTTCTTATCTTTATATGTTTCGGAGATTTTCTTAAGTTTTAACCCAAACGCGATATTATCATAGACATCGAGGTGGGGAAAGAGGGCGTAGCGCTGAAACACGGTATTGACCGGTCTCTTGTAAGGTGGCAAAACCGAAATGTCGGTGCCGTTTAGCAAAATTTCGCCGCTCGAGGGTGTTTCAAAACCGGCAATCATCCTGAGCGTCGTCGTCTTGCCGCAGCCCGATGGGCCAAGAATCGTGACGAACTCGCCCCGTTTGATATCGAGGTTAAAAGCATCGACGACAACGGTCCCGTCAAACTGCTTTGAAACATTTTTTAAGCTGATAATCGTTTCGTTATTAGTCATTTTCGTCCACCTCTTAAAACGTGTTTATTTCAAGGCGAAGAAGCCCGAAAATTTTCACGAATAAAATATAGAAGAAATCGCACGAAAATACAACTAAATTTATGCAAGAAAAAATGAAAATATTTTCACCTGGATTTTTTGTGATAATTATTTACTAAATTCTGTCGATTCTATCGATACTATTGCTAATTTTTTGCGCGTCGCTTTTTTTGTGGATTTTCGAAAAAGATTTCACTTACATAATTAGCAAATAAATATTTTGCCTTTTCCTCGCTTTTTCGCCGACGATAAATTAGATGTGACGACGATAGTGAAATACAACGCTAAAAAATGTTATTTGTCGCATTCTTAATCACCGATGAATATAATATTATCTCGAGGGATATTTATGAAACGCCTTGGAATAGTGATGACCGCAATAAGTCTAACCGCGACTTTACTGAGCGGCTGCGACGGAAGCAATAGCAAAACGCCTCTCCTCTTTGGAACTACGAATAACGAGTTATACGCTCTTAGTTATGAACAATATGTCGCCAAAATCGACAAAAAAGACAGTTTCTTGGTTTTTTCGACCCCGAACTCGCCATGTACTTGCTGGACGAGTTTTCGCGACTCGATTCTCATGCCGTATCGCAAAACCAATAACTTGATTATCTACACCGTTCACTACTCAGAGTTTTTTGATGACGACAATGCTCGACGCGAGTCTTATGGCCTCGATTTTTTAAGTTCATCGCAAACACTAGGCCTTTTTAAAAATGGCGTCATCAAGGAAAATCGCCCTTACAATTCAACTCATAAGATTTGGAGTAGCATAGATTCTTTTACCACTTACATGAGCGAGTTAATTATCAATCCGACGATCATCGATGTCAGTTTGACAAAATTAAACGCTTTGTACGAACAGAATCTCAGTTTTTCAATTATGTTCTACGACGAAAAGGGCGAATCTTCCTATTTACGCGATAACTTATTAACCACTTATGCTCGAGAAAATTACGCGACGATGAATAACCTCTACACATTGAATACGTTTGTCGAAGGCATTCAATTATCGTCGGGCATCTTTGACGAGGCACAGTGGCAAACATTTAAAGACACATACGGCTTATCGGCGGTCAACAACGCATCTTTTGGTTATGATGGCGGATTCGTGCCGACGATACAATACATCGAGCCAAACGGAAGCAGTACAAACCAGACGGTCATCAAGGCGCAAGCGGTATATCTTAATGACGCTATATCCGCCGCGGCAAACCCGGGTTCTTATGAGGTGAGCGATAGTTTTTATTCTTCAGCTCGCGAGAATTTACTGCTCTACCTAGCTGACTATTCCGGTGTGCGAGTTTTAATCGGCACGGAAATTCCCGCCACTGATGTCCTTGTTGAAAGTGAGACCGCAACTTGGAAATTCGAAAAGGCGGCTTCATACCACGATCCGCTGTTTCAAGCCTTTTTAGACTATAGTCTACCGCTTACGACGTTCGTTCTTGAATAACTTAATAATTAATTATAAACCTAGTTCGCGAATGCTGTTTTTTAAGTGTTCGCTCGACTTGACCAAATCATCGATTTCCTGTTTGGAAAATTTCGGCGTCAACAAGCGGGAGGCGCCTTGGCGATTGACGATGGCTGGAAGAGATAAATAAACGTCATAGATGCGTCCATCATAGGCATCTTCAATTAACGAGGAGACCGTCAAGATGCTGTTGGTATTATTAACGATAGCTTCAACGATGCGCGCGACGGCGAGAGCTACCGCATAGTAGGTCGCGCCTTTTTTGGAAATGATGTCATAGGCGGCGTGTTTAACTTCATCGAGCAATTCTTCAAATTTGAGTTTTCCATGGCATGCGCAGCGATTGCAACTCGCGCAATAATCTTCTAAATTGACTCCTCCGATCGTCGTTATCGAAAAGGTGGCGACTTCGCTGTCGCCGTGTTCGCCGACGACATAGGTGTGAACGTTACGCGGATCGACGCCGGTGTCTTCGCTAATTAAATATTTAAGGCGCGATGTATCGAGGACGGTTCCGCTGCCGATGACGCGTCCGGGTGATAGATTAAGCTTCTTGTTTACATAGTAAGAGAGAATATCGACGGGGTTCGTCACGACGAGGATGATGACATCTTCGTCGAGGTAGGGGCGAATGCCTTCGATAATCGAATCGAAAACTTTGACATTCCTCTTGAGAAGATCAATGCGCGTCTCACCTTCCCGCTGGGCGACTCCGGCCGTGATGATGATGATGTGGGCATCTTGGCAATCTTTGTAATCGCCGGCTTTCAAAATTTTTGGAGAGACAAAAGAGATGCCGTGCTGCATGTCTAGGACATCGCCTTCGGCTTTGCTTTTATTAATGTCGATAATGACAATTTCGTTGACGCTCTGGCCTTGTAAGAGGGCAAATGCCGTCGAAGATCCGACGGCGCCGTCACCGATGATGACTACTTTGCGGTTTTCCATAGTAAGTAACCTCCGACTAAATATTAAAATATTTGGGGGTTATTTCCTAACGATATGATTATGAAAAGGGTTATTTCGTAATCTCTTGTTTGATGCGGTCGGTGACTTCCTGCGCACGTTTATAAATGTCTTCAATTGGTTCACCGATGAAAAACTTGCCGTCTTCATATAAGATTCGGCCGTTAATCATCGTCATTTTGACATTTTCTTTAGAACCGCTATAGACGATGTTCTTTTCGATGTTATTAATCGGCTGCATGTTCGGACGATAGAGATCAATCATGATGATGTCGGCTAATTTCCCGACTTCGAGGGTGTCGGCATCATCAAGGCCGAGTGCTCTGGCTCCTCCCACCGTCGCCATCTTCAACACTTGATAGCCATCTAAAGATGTCGGATCCATCGTCTTTAATTTCGACAGTCCGGTAACTAAAAACATCTCGCGGAAGAAATCGAGGCTGTTGTTGCTGGCCGGTCCATCGGTCCCGAGCGAGAGGTTGATTCCGAAATCGAGAAACTTCTGAATCGGCGCAATTCCGCTAGCTAGTTTGGTGTTGCTGCTCGGACAGGTGACGAGATGGAGGTTACGACGTTTAAAGATCTCCATATCTTGTTCGGTCAGATAGACGCCGTGAAAACCACCGCCCCCGTAGTTAAAGAGGCCGAGTTTTTCAAAGTAGACAGCCGGCGTGTCGCCGTGGCGTTCGACGCAACCATCGACTTCGTTTTGCGTCTCGCTAATGTGAGTAAAAACCGGGGCTTTGAGCTCGTTAGCGAGACCGGATAAAGAGACGAGCATCTCGTGTGTTGACGTATATTCGGCATGAAAGCCTAAACGAAAACTGACTAATTCGGATTTTCCGTTAATCGCCTCGTAATTGTCGCGAAGGCTACTAATTGATTCTTTGAAAGAGGTCGGTGTGCCGAGAATGATTGTCCGCATGCCAAAATCGATGGCGGCGCGAGCGATTTCTTTTGGAAAATAGTACATGTCGAAGTTCGCGGTGATGCCGCTTGTCAAATATTCGGCAAAAGCGAGTTTCGAAAGGTGATAGACATCGCTAGGTTGGAGTTTAGCTTCGATGGGGAAAACCCAATTATAAAGCCAATCGCGCAAAGCCAAATCGTCGGCGTAACTTCTTAGAAAAGTCATCGCCGAGTGATTGTGGGCATTTTTAAAGCCCGGCATCAAAACATTTCCTCGGCAGAGAATAACGCGGTCAAAAGGTCCTTGTCGTAATCCGTTATTTCCAATATAGACAATCCGATTGCCATCGACGACGAGATCGCCGCGAAATATCGGTTTATCGCTCATGGTTAGAATGCGTGCATCTTCAAACAGTATGCGCATCGTTAATCCTCCTTAATGAATGAAAAATTTATTGGGGTTTGGCAGGTTCGGGAAGCGGGCGAAGCTTTTCTTTAGGAGCCCCGCAAACCGGGCATGTTCCGTCTTCGTTTGGAACGACGATTTGTCCACATCTTAAACAGCGATACTTTTGCATAAGATTCTCCTCGTTATGTCAACTATATTATATGCTATTGATTTTGATTGACTAGTTGTTTGCCACAAGTGTTACGAAAGGGCTTTGGTATCCACTTTGCCGACAAGCGTCTTCGGCAGGCTCTCGAGATAGGCGATTTCTTTTGGCACGGCGTAAACACCGCAGCGCTTTACGACAATTTCATTAATCTCGGCATCAATGTTGCTCTTCGGTAAGGATCGATCTAAGACGACAAATAATTTGATGGCATTGCCAAGCTTTTCATCTTTGATGGCGATTGCGGCGCATTCGTGGACTGTGCCCAAGTCCATAACCGCTCCTTCAATCTCGTTTGGAAAAACATTGATACCGCTGACTTTTATAATTCTTTTGAGCCTTTGCCGAAAATAGACAAAACCGTCTTCATCAAGACTTCCATAATCGCCTGTCGCAATCCAGACTACACCATCTTTATCTTTGACAAAGGGCTGATCTTGTTCATCGTTTAAAAAGCGATAGCCGTTCATCATCGTCTCACCGCGGACATAGAGTTCGCCATCTCGGCCAAACGGCAAGTCGGCTCGGGTTTCAAGATCGACGACTTTCATCGCAACATTTGGCAAAATTTTGCCGACTGTCCCGGCTTTATGATGCCGATTGTTGTTAACTGAACAAACGGTGACGACTTCCGTCAAGCCGTATCCTTCGTATAGACGAGCTGGCGAATCGAATCGAGCCATGTGCTGATTGAAGCGCTCAATGAGGGAAGGGGCGACAAAATCGCCACCGACAAAACAGATGATGAGATTCTTAAGCATCGCTCCTTTAAAATGCTTATTGCGGAGGAGAGCTTCGAACAAGATCGGAACGCCGATGATAAATGATATTTGCTTTCTCTTGAGATATTTGACGACTTGCTGCGAATGAAACTTAGGCATCAGGGTGTTGCAAGCGCCAAAGGCCAAGCAAGCGTGCATACCCATGCACAAACCAAACCCATGAAAGATCGGAAGGACGGCCAGCATGAATTTGTGATTGGTATCGTCGATTCCGAGAATGTCGAGTCCGTTGCTCGCCAGAGCGTTAATGCTAAAAGACGAAAGAGCGACGACTTTCGGCTTGCCAGTCGTTCCGCCGCTATGCAAATAAATAGCATCTTTTTGATAATCATTATCATAAGAAAATGCACCAATTTTCGAGTAAAACGAATCAATTTTGTCGATTTTTGCAATGTTTTTGAGCTTTTGGCGATTTTGCATCAAATAAGCAACTTTTACTATAGGATTGATGTCATGAACCGGCGAACAAGCGATCACGCGAACGCCGTCTTCTTTTAAGGGCGCAAACTCGACAAAGGCGCTATCTAAAACGAACAGCAGTCGGCTTTTCGTCTCCTTCATAACGCCTCTCATCTGCTCATATTTCATCAATGGATGGATGAGATTAGCGATGGCGCCGAGCTGATTGATGGCATAGAGCAAGTGCACGGCGCTCGGTATGTTGGGTAGGCAGACGGAGATGACATCGTTAGCTCGCGCGCCGTAATCGAACAATCCTTGAGCCAAGCCATTGACTTTGCTTAATAATGACACATAGCTAATTTTTCGGCTCATGTAGATGAGGGCCGTGCGATTAGGATACCGCGTGCACGAAGCGAGAAGCGCACCGTAGAGGGTTGTGTTCTTTTCCATATGTTTACTTATTTTAAAGGTACTCCAAAAATTAAAAAGACGATAAAGGTGAGAAGAGCCAAAACGAATTGATGAAAAAGATAAATATATATGGTCTTTGAACCGATAAAAGTCAGAGGTCGTAAGGCTTTTTCCACACCAGTAGCAACAGGGCTTGATTTATATAAGAGCAAGCTTTTTTTCTTCGAATACAACAGCTCTCCGAGAAACCCACCTAAAAAGGCATAGCCAAGATATGGAAAAAGGCCGGCCCAATCAACGCCGAACCACAAGCGGCCGAGGATGATGTCGACCTTGGTTCCAAAACCATACCTAATCGGTGTAAAAACACCATTAACAACCCGATGCGAAGGAATCATCGATGTCAGCCTTCCGTTGATGAGCAACCACCAGTTCTGAGCATCGATATCGCGAGTCGCGGCTCCGATCCGCATCCAATATCCGACGCCGATAAATAGAAGAGCGAGATATAAGGAGACATATCTCCATATTATCTTTGATCCGGTCGTTATTATGATAAATTGGCGAAAGCAAGAGTAGATAATCATCGCGAGGCCGAGGCAAGATATGATGCCAAAAAAGATAAACATATCTGTCTCAAAAATCATCGAGGCCAAATATGAAAACGATGATATGATGGCGCCAAAACCGAGAATGAGCATGCCGCGTTTGAGGCTGTTGCGCGATAGATAGGTGCTGATTCCGCTTAAGATGAAAAAGAGGGCGATAACGCCATATCGAAGATTGATGCGCCACGCCTCAAACCAGTAGTTATAACACCAAGTCGAAAGATCTTGGAGAGCTTGAGGAGCGCCCGACATCGCAAAAAGAGAGGGAGCGAGAATGCCAATGTCGTAGGCGATGTGATCGACGACCATGAGCAGGATTAATATTCCCCTTAACAAATCGATTTCAAAAATGCGTTTAACCCGCTTTTTTACTGTTCTAAGAGGCAAGGCACTCAGATGACTGCTGTTAAGCGCTATTTCCATATAGACAATATAGCAAAAAGAAAATGGCAAGTCTTAATAATTCGCTTGCCCACTAATTATTTAGCTCGTCGTCCTGTCGCTTTAGATAATCCGAATAAGCTTTATCGATCTTGGCAAAATAGCGTATGAAACAGCGGTAAAAACCTTTTGCGTCTTTCGTGATATAAGGTAATTCTAGCGATTCGTTCTTTTCAATTGCTGCAAAGCGATAGACACCATTTACGCGCCAGGAGTTGATGTAGCCGATGCCGATGGCGTCGGTCGGGCAGAAAAATGAGCAACGCATGCACATTTGGCAGTTGTGATGAAATTTGATTTTACTATCTTCATAATAAATATTATGGACCGGGCAGTCGCGAACGCATTTCATACATTTGATGCACTTGTTCATATCCGTGCGATAAAAATACGAATTGATTGTCGCGCCAGGGCGCTGAATGCCGATTACCCACGCTAAAAAGTTGTAAATATAATTCGTTTTGAGAAACACTCTTTTGCCTTCTAGAACATTGGTGACGACTATTTTGCTGAGCTTGCGGTTATAAGCCATTATCTCTTTGACGAACGCATCCGCGAACCGAAAGTGGATGTTGTAAGGCATGACAAAGTGGTAGTCGCCCAGTACATCGCACTTCTTTTTTCTTAATCTCCGAAGAATTCGACGACTCGATGCATTATTCAAAGCGAGCGTTTCGCCCGACGATTTAAAGATGAAATACTTACAATTTTTCGATAAGCTTAGCCTTTTGACATAACGCCAAAAAAAGCGCGGTTCGTTAAAGGCGTAAATCGGATAACCGAGACCGACGAGGTCATAGTCAGAAAGATCGATGCTCGGCGTATCGATATCGATTTTAATAATTTCCGTCCGATGGCCTTTTAAAGCAAAATCGCTCGCCAAAAGACGAGCAATTTCGTAGGTGTTATTCGTTCCCGAAAAAAGGAGAAACAAGATTCTCATGATGATTGGAGCATTATACTTCAGTTATTTCTGGAATTTCCTCTAAATCGTAGTCGCCGTTAACTTCGGTAGACCACTTCATAATCGTTTCGTTGTAACCGATAATAATCGGTTCTTTTAAATATTTAATGACCTCGGCGGCATGATATATCTCAGATACGACACGCGTCTCGATGTACTCGCGAGCTTGAACCGGAAAGTATAGTGGATCATCAGAATCTTCTGGTTCAAATAAAGCGAGTTTGATCTCGCTAACCAGCGAATTCGTCGTGCGGACAAAGCCGTTGCGAGATAGATTTAGCGTATTAAAGCTCGATGTCCTCGTGAGAATGATGATTTCGTCGTCGGCATTCATTCCGATGGCGGTCGCGGCATCGCTGGCGCTTTCGACATATGAAGTTGCGCCGAAACCGAATAAATCATCATAGTCGGTGGCATCATCATAAGCGCCATCGGCAAAGACGAAGACTTGTAAGTCTTCATTAACTTGAAGTGAGAAACGGACTTCAAAAGTTGTCGGCGTCGGAAGATAAGTCCACTGGTCTAAAACGACGGTCGTCGTGTAGTCAAGATAGTCGTTTAAAACCGATTCGCTCATATTTTGCATAGAGACCCGAACATGATTTTCGTATAATTTTATATCCGCGGTCGATGAGAGCGAATAGTCGATGCCATTTGCTCCATCTGAAGAATAATCTCCGAAATAGGAATGATCGTAATCGCGGTTTTCGGTCGTTTGCGACAATCCGGTAACATAGTCGTCGATGCGCGGGATGCCATCCTCGAAAATGTCCGTTTCGTCATCGGTCAAAAGCCGCACGATCGATTCGGTCTGAAAACCGATGGGGATATATTTATCTTCTTGAAACGGATTATAATCCGTAACGGAGCAAGCGGCGAGGAAACTGACGAGCGGAAGGATGAGGAGCAGCCTAGTCTTTTTCATGGTTTATTCCTCCTCTTCAGCGGTCGCAGCTGGAATGCTATCGAGGGCGAAATTGTTGTTTGTCGCCGTGCTCGAGTTGATGATCACTTCTTGATATGCCAAAAGGACAGGACGCTCGCGATAAGTGACTGCCACATCGGCGATATTTGGGACTTCATAAGAGATGATGAGGTTTTCTTGATAGATTCTCGAGGAGACCAAGTAGTAGTATTCAGCTTCACTATCCTCATCGACTCCTTTAGCAAAATAGGCTTCAAAAAGTCTATTTGTCTCGAGGATAAACTCGCTGCCATCGGGAGCTACATACTCGCTTCCTAGAGGCGTCACATCGCTCGTCGTGTTCGTCGCCGCAAGGAGTCCGGCTTCGGTCATGCCGATGCTGCAGGAACCGACTTCCGACCAGACCGAGGCGCTGAAATCGATGGCAAAGTAGTCATCATAGTCATCTTCGGCTGAATACGGTTCGGTCGATACTGCGACGACATGCTCGCCACTTTCATCGGTCAGATCAAGCGTCAGCGAAATCTCGGTCTCCTCTTCGTTGAGAACACCATAATACGCTGCTTGTGCTTCGGAGCTCATGGTAGAACCTTGATAGATAAGTTCATTCTCCTGCCGTATTTCTGTCTTAAAAACGCCGTTTTCATATATTCTATGAGACATCGACTCTGACAGGCGTCCGTCATAAGTCGAACTCGTAATGTGGTTGGGCAAGGCCTTCTTTTCATAGATGCGAGCTTCGATGTTCTGTGTATAAGATTTAAGGTAGATGTCTGTCAATCCGATTGAATCATCAAATAACGCGGTTTCTTCCATATTGAGGGCACGAACGATTTTATGGCTCGGTGTCATGCCTTTTGGCTTATATTCATCGTTGGCAAAGGGTTCACCGCCATTACATCCCACAAGAAAAAGGCTCAATAAGGGCACGAGGACAAATTTCCTATTCATATGCATCACCTCTTAGTTAGAGTATAGCACATGGCGCGCGCCCATTAGCAAGCAAGCTTAGACATTTTTATCACATTCTTTTTTGACATTATTTAAGAAATATTAGAAAATTGTTTACAATGCCACGAAAACACCGGCTTTTTCGCGAGGTTCGCCTCCGCCACCACTTCTACGCTTGGATCAACCGCGTAATCGTATCCAATATCATTCGCCATAAATATCGTTTCAAAGGTGAGAAGATACGAAAAAAGCGCTTCACGCCACAGCTCGTCTTGTGCAATCACCAAAGTGAACTTGATCCGTTTTTGCTATATTTCGTCTACAAAGCGCCTCTCTACATCGTCGCAAACGAACAAGTTGTCACCAACCCCGGATATGGTTTCTTGCTCAAACACTTCATGAATCCCATCCCGATCAAAAAAGGGACGATCGACATCAATGTTATTCGCCGAATGAAAGACGCGATTGAGGAAGGCGGTTCAGTCGCCGTTTTCCCCGAAGCCAATTCGACGTTTGACGGACAGCCTTGCTTTCATCTTCACAATCCCGGAAAACTTGCAAAAATGCTCGGCATCGAAGTTGTGATTTATAATCTTCACGGCGCCTATTTTTCAAACCCGCGCTGGAGCATTTTTCGCAAACTCGGACCGACAAAAGGAGTAATCCGCAAGGTTATTTCAGTTGAAGAGATCAAGCAGATGACGGTCGAAGAGTTAGAACAAGTTATTCGCGAATGCATAAGCGTCGACCCCTACGAGAATAAAGCCGATAAGTATCGCGGTGAGTTCTTAGCCAAGGGTCTAGAGCGGCTATTTTTCTTTTGTCCCAAATGCCATCACGATCATGTTTTAGAGTCGCGCGATGATTATCTTTTTTGCAAAAACTGCGATTTTCAAGGTGTCTATGACGAAAGCGGATACTTCACTATCGAAAAGACTCCATATCAACTTCACGAAATTGCCCGCCCGATGATTGACGAATACGAAAGATACATCCTAAAAAACACCGACGAGATCTTTAGTGAAGATGTCGATATCAAGGTGTGTTGGGGCAATAAGCGCCGCCACTATTATGCGGCCTGCACATTCTCGCTTAATCGCGATGGCATTTCGATCGTGGGTAAGAAGGTAGATTTCGCCATCCCCTTTAGTGATTTGCGCGGCTATGGTTGCCAGCAGAAGCGCAAACTCGTCCTCTATTCTTATTCGCTGCCGACAATTATTATCAAGATGAAACCGATGGTATCAATTTACCAGTATTATATAACCCTGAAGATATTTGAAAACATCAAAAGGAAAGGAATAAACAACTATGTCCCTCTTACCCATCGTGAACTTGGCTTCTAATTCGACATTTAACTCCGGAGATTTTAATGTTACATGGTCAATCGTCTTTGGCATTCTTATCGTTTTGGTAATTTTGCTGCTATCAAATGTTTTACGGCGCGCCATTCCCTTTCTTCGGAAATCGCTTTTACCAGTGGCTTTTATCGGCGGTGCGATCGGCCTCGGCTTAAAAATTGCCTTTCAATATAGCGAAGTGGCGATCACCGGGTTAAATGTCTACACCGATGGCTTTAAAGCCATGCTTCAAGTCATCACTTACCATTCATTGGCTGTTGGCTTCATCGCGCTCGGGCTCAAAACCGTCAGCAAGGAGCGAGCCAAATCCAAGGAGATGGGTCGCGATAGCGTCAAAGGCGGCATCATCATCGTCGGTTCTTACTTACTTCAAGCCATCATCGGCGTGACCGCGACAATATTGTTAAGCCTCGTCTTCACCACCATCGTTCCCTATGCCGGAGTCATCTTGCCTTTGGGTTTTGGCCAGGGACCAGGTCAAGCTATGACATGGGGCAGCAATTATGAGCTTCTCGGTTTTACCGGTGGCACGGATTTCGGCATCACGATTTCGACGATGGGCTTCCTCTCAGCCGCCGTGGGTGGAGTCATCTACCTTAACTATGCCGCCAAAAAGGGATATGTCAAACGCCGCGATGAAAGCGAAAACGCTCCGCAAAGCGACGAATTGGTGGAAAAGCATGGCGAAGTTCCCCTTTCCGAATCAATTGATAAATTGACAATTCAAGTCGCGTTGATCGCCATCGTCTATCTATTGACTTTCGCCATCATCTATCCTCTCTCGCTCATTCCCGTGGCTTTTATTAAAAATACCTTGGCGCCTTTGCTATTTGGTTTTAACTTCATCATCGGAACGATGATTGCCATGCTCGTTAAAAAGCTTTTAGCTGCTATGCAAAAGAAAAATGTTGTTAAAAAACAGTATATTAATAACTTCATGCTCGAGCGCATCGCCGGTCTAGCCTTCGATGTGATGATCATCTCTTCGATCATGGCCATCGATATCCGCAATCTCGCCGATACCGGTTTAATCGTCACCTTAGCTATCATCTGCGTCATCGGCGCCTTCGCCACTTTCTTCTATGTCAAACATATGACCTCGCGAGCTTTTCCCGGCTATAAGCATCAAGGCTTTGTCACTTTTTATGGTAACTTGACCGGCACAGCATCAGACGGCATTGCCTTGCTCCGCGAAATCGATCCGACATTTAAGACTCCTTCCGCAGACTCCCTCGTCTATGGTAGCACCGTCGCCATCGCTCTCGGTTTTCCTGTCTTGCTCATCGTCGGTTACATCCACGGAGGCGGAAATAATACTCTAGCTTCTATTCCTCTATGGGTTTCTTACGGTATCCTAATCGCCTATTTCATCGCCATCAATCTCCTCTTTATGTTCTTGCTCAAAAGATATAAAAAGAAGGATGAGCAGGCGCAGACAAAATAGTTATTTCACTAATTAAGCCCGATAAAATCGGGCTTTTTTCTTGTTGTGTAATAAGTGCAAAATATTATTTGACACATAATACTATGCGTTATATAGTATTTGCAGGAGGACATATGGATATTCAATTAAAACGCGGTCTTCTCGAAGTGTGCGTCCTCGCCGAGTTGGTCAAAGGCGATTCGTACGGATATCAGATTGTCAAAGATCTTTCGGAAATCGTCGAGATATCTGAATCAACTCTCTATCCGATTTTAAAGCGCCTTGAAGCAAGCGAATGCCTGCGCGTCTTCTCAGTCGAGCATAACGGCCGATTGCGCCGCTACTACCGCATCACCGAAGCCGGACGCAAACGCATCAAAGAATTTCTCAGCGAATGGGAAGAAGTTACAAATGTTTATACCTTTATCAGTGGAATAAATAAAGGGGGAGAATTAAGATGACAAAAAAAGAATTCTTAGACAAGTTACGACTAGAAATTAGAAATCTTCCGTATGATGAAGTCGAAAAGACAATCACATATTATGAGGAGATGATTTCTGATCGAATGGAAGATGGAGCGACTGAAACCGAAGCGGTAGCTTCCTTAGGAACTCCTGAAGCCATCGCTCGCGATTTACAAGCCAATCAGCCTTTTTCGACGATTATAAAGCGCAAAGTCGAAGACTATAAGTCAAAGCGCAATCCGGAGAGCACGGCCTTAATCGTCGTTCTTCTCGTCGTGCTCTTTCCCGTCTGGTTTCCCGTCATGATGAGCGCTTTAGGCGTCATCGCCAGCTTCTTTGCCACTATCGGAGCCATCATTATCGCCCTCTGGGCTGTCAGCGTCGCCATCGGCATCGGCGGCATCGCCTTAATCATCACTTCCTCGTTTGGATTTGCCAGCGCCTACATTCCGACCGGCTTTTTCTCAATCGGCATCGGCATCGCCCTCATCGGCTTATCGATCATCGCCATCATCGGAGCGCTCTATGCGACAAAAGGCATCATCAAGCTGTTGGAATTGCTTATCCATGAAATTAAAAAGTTATTTGTTCGGAGGTCAAACGCATGATTAAGAAAACGATAGCCGTTCCGTTAATTCTCGGTGGGGTAATGGTCATTCTCGGTGGATCAATCGCCGGAATCAGCGCGGCCGCAGCCGGAGGTTTCGCCGCTTTATCCGCCGCCGAACCATATGTCGCTCGAGTTATTGAAGCGCCAGCCGATTTACACATTAAAGTCGACGAACAAAACAACAAAGTTGTCATCAATGCTTCGGCGACGGCGAGCAACGTCACAATCACGGTCTATGAGAACAACTATGAAACCTATGTCACCAGTTCAAATGCGACCGACTTTAACATCATCTATCACAACGATGTTCCATGGATTGAAAGGGTCTTCTACATTCCGACTAGTTTGCGCACGATGACAATTACCGTGCCGGAAAATTATATTTCTTCGATCGATGTCGATAACACCAACGGAGTCATCGATGTTAACGGCATATCATTGCAAGGTGACCTAACTCTTGAAACCGCCAACGGCCTCATCAGTGTGGACGATGTGACGGCAACTGGCGATATCGATGTTCGCACGACCAACTCAAAAATCGAAGTGAATAATACGACATCTTCTGGTGATATTGCCGTTCGCTCGATGAATGGCTACATCACCCTCGATGGGATCGTGGCCGCTGATATCGACGCCCAGACGACGAACGGCAAAATCGCCGTCGAGAATATCGGTGCTCAAAACATGAAATTGGTGACGACGAATGGCCAAGTGACAACCTCTGATGTTGACATTAATGTCAAAATTCACTTAGAAACATCGAATGGCGATATTCGCGGAAATGTCAAAGGACCGGCCAGCGATTACGATATCGATAGTCAGACGACCAATGGCACCAACAATCTCGCCGGTTACAATAGCCAAATCCCGACAGGCGACAAAATTCTATATGCCCGTTGCTATAACGGTGCGATTACAATCTCGTTTAATTAAGATTGCATTATTAGAAAAGAGGAGCGATTATTTGCGCTCCTCTTTTTTTATTTTTCGCATTTCGACGTGACAATAGCCAAACGGATTCTTGATCAAGTAATCTTGATGATAATCTTCGGCTTTATAGAAATTCGTCAACGGTTTAACTTCGATAGCAAAGCGCCGCTCGGGCCGTGGATTATTAGCGGCAAAAAAAGCGAGAACAACTTCTTTATCGGCTTCGTTTACATAGTAAACTCCGCTTCGATATTGAATACCGACATCGTTTCCCTGCCGATTCATCGCATACGGATCGACGATTCGCAAGTAGTGCTCCAAGATCTTGCTCAGAGGTATGAGACTCATATCATAGACGATTTTGACAGTCTCGGCATGATTTGCTCGGTGTTCGAGCAAATCTTCGTATTTTGGATTTTCACTGTCCCCATTTGCGTAGCCTACTTCGGTGTCGATGACGCCTTTGAGTTGTTGAAAGTAAGCTTCGATACCCCAAAAGCATCCACCGGCAAGATATATCGTGCAAATATTGTCGTTATTCATGTTTTAAATTATCCCACGAAAGCGCGCGTTTGAAAATAATAAAGCATGCGAGCAAATATCTTTTAAGAATACGGGTAATACACTAAAATAGAATTGTTAGAAAAGTAATACATAGGAGGTATTTACATGGTTACAAAAAAAGTTGTTGATTTACTCAATTTACAAATTCAACGCGAGCTCTACTCCGCCTATCTCTATCTAGATATGGCGCTTTACTACAACGATCTCGGCCTCGTCGGTCACGCCAACTGGTTTGAAATTCAAGCCCAAGAAGAAAGAGATCACGCCCTCGGCTTCATCCGCTATTTGCAACACGTCGGGGAAAGGCCCATTCTCGATGTCATCGATAAGCCGGCTCTCACTTACAAAGATCCTCGCGAGCCTTTAGTCGAAGCTCTCAAGCACGAAAAGTTCGTCACCGCTAGCATCGAAAACATTCTCGAGGTAGCCAAAGCTGAGAAAGACCATTTAACGGTCGATTTCATTCAATGGTATATCGCTGAACAGGGCGAAGAAGAGAAAAATGCCAACGACAACATCTTGATGTACGATTTCGCAAAAGACGAACGGGCCGCTTTGCTCGTCATCGACGGCAAACATGCCGCTCGCAAGTATTCGCCATCCCTTCCGGATATCGACTAGCGAGTAACGCAATTAATCCAAACAACCTCACCACTAAATGGTGGGGTTTTTATATCGCGAAGAGGGCGATGCCAAAAAAGATTGAAAAAGCGATTAAAATAAGAGGGTTGATCCTTTTTTTGAAGATGCGAGGATAAGCTAAAGTAATCGCGGCCAATATGACAAAGATGATGAGACTTTTGTAGTCAAAGGAAAAAGTCGAGACATCCTTTAAACCGATGAGGCCATATGTGAAAATGAGGCCGGTTCCGACAATCAGCCCGACGATGACGGGGCGAATTCCCGCCATAATCGCCTGAAAGGGTTTTGATTGAAGGATATTCTTAAGAATCATCGCGATAAGCAAGATAATGACAAAGGAGGGCAGAACGACACCGATAGTGGCTATCGCTCCCCCGAGAATTCCACCTTGCGCGGTTCCGATAAACGTTGCCATATTAATGGCAATCGGACCAGGTGTCGATTCGGCGATGCCAATAAAATCGAGCATCTGCGCTTCGCTCAACCAATTGCGATTTATGACGGTCTCTTTCATCATCGAAAGCATTCCGTAGCCGCCTCCGAACGAGAAGAGACCAATTTTCAAAAATTCGATAAAGAGAAGGAGATATATCATTTGTCGCTCTCCTTTTTCGTCTTCTTTTTGATTATTGGCAATAAATAGAACAAGAAAAAGCCCAATGCCGCCCCACCCAAAATGAGAAAGACGGATGAAAAATTCAAGGCGAAGAGATCAAAAACAATCAATGCCGACGTGATTAAGATGAAAACGGGAATCGAATACCATGTTTTCTTCATCTTTTTTAGCATTCTGAGACCAGCGGTTAAGATGAGGAGGGCCACCGCCGCTTTAATGCCCATAAAAGCCGCGGCAATATACGGATTATCTTTGACATAGTTATATAAAATTGAGATGCCGAATATGATGATAAAGGAGGGGAGCACAACGCCCAAAGTCGCCAAGACACTACCCCAGAATCCTTTGATTTTGTAGCCGGTATAAGTTGCGACATTGACGGCGATCGGACCCGGTGTCGATTCGGCGATGGCCAGGATTTCGAGTAGCTCTTCTTCGCTCAGCCACTTCTGATGGTCGACGACATCGTTGCGAATTATAGGAATCATCGCATATCCGCCACCGAATGTCGTGGCGCCGATTTTTAAAAATGTTAAAAATAAACGCAGCAAAATGTTTTTCATACAAGAGATAAAAGTATCATAAATGATAGCAAAAAGCCATCTTCATCAAACAGATGATTAGCGTTCTTTTCTAAATGTCACGACAATGAGGGAAAGGCCGAAGAAGAAAACCGCGGTCGCCACCAGATATAAAATTTGCATCCACGGCAAAATGACAAAGTCGCCAAAAGCAAAATTCACGCCCATGACATCTAAGAATGAGTCCTTTATTTCAATCGGAGCATTCAAGAAGACGCTATCAGTCAAATCGCTCATGATAATCCTTCGAAATAAGGAAGCTGCATGCGAGAGAGGAATCACCTTGATGACGGCTTGCACGCCGGTCGGGAAATTGCCAATCGGCATATATATGCCAGCTAGAAAGCCAAGCAAAGTTCCGACGACGGTGCTGACGGTGCCAAAAGCGGTCATGCTCTTGATAAAAATCGCCATGAAAAACACGATGGAGCTATTGGCGAGAGTAACGAGCAAGATTAAGCCGATGACCTCAATGGTTTGCATGAAATTGAGGATGTGACCATCGCGAATCAACATGTATAAATCGAGAAACAATAATGAGAACAGACTCATGATGATTCCGATTAAGTAGGCCGAGATAATATATCCTCCCACCAGCGATGAGCGCTTTAGCGGCGAAGAGGAGAAGTCTTTGTATATTTTTTTCGCTTTATCATCGACCATCGTGCCAAAAGCTCCGAGGGTCGTCGTAAACGATACGACAGCCAAGATTCCGGCCATCAGCCAACCATCCATCAAGGCTTGACCACCAACGACATTGTCAGGGAGAGCCGAAGCCCACGCGTTATTTAAAAACAGTGTATATAAGGCAAAAATGATGAGAACCGACAAAAAGGAAAAGAAAATGGCGAGGCGATCGCGAATAAACACTTTAAAATTGCGGAGAGCGAAGATTATCATTCTCGAATCTCCCTTCCCGTGATGTTGATAAAGGCATCATTGAGCGTTCCGGACAAAACCTCAAAACTTTTAACGGAAGGACGAACGATATCGAGAATAGAAAGCGCATCGATAGTCGTCTTCAGCGGAATGATGGCCTGCCCGTTGTGCAAGGTATAGTTAATTTTATTCTTAAGAAGAATATTCTCAATTTCGGCTTGATTGTCATATTCGATTTGCAAGCTGTCGCTGGCATATTTTTTGCGGAGCTCGTATGGCGTTCCGCGAGCGGCGATTTTTCCATTATCGATGATGATTACGTAATCAGCTTCCGAAGCTTCTTCCATATAGTGCGTGGTAAGAAAGACGGTCATGTTGGAATCGCGTTGCATCTTGACAATCGTCTCCCAGACTTTTTTGCGGGTTTGCGGATCGAGTCCGGTCGTCGGTTCATCAAGAAACAAAATCTTGGGTGTGTTAATGAGTGCACGAGCGATATCCGAACGGCGGCGCTGCCCTCCAGATAATTTTTTGTATTGGCGCTTTAAAAAATCCTTGATGCCCGCAGCTTCGCTGACGCGCTCGAAAGCCGCCTGCAATTCCTTGCCTTTTAATCCGTAGAAGCTACCGCGATACTTAATATTTTCTTCAACGGTCAGCAGCTCATCGAGAAAACCATCTTGAAAAACGACGCCGATCGATGAACGAATTTTATCATCGTCTTTACCAAGCGTTTGCCCATCGATGCGCACCGTGCCGGCATCAGGCCTTAAAAAGGTGCAAATAATATCGATTGTCGTCGATTTACCAGCGCCATTAGGTCCGAGAAACGCAAACAGCTTGCCTTTTTCGACATAGAAAGAAATGTCATCGACCGCTTTGACATTGCCATAATATTTTTTTAGATGTTCAACTTCTAATATTTTGTCCATATGGTTGCCCCGCCATAACTATGCTTTATTATAATAATCGGACAAATTTTAGCAATTCATATCTTATTTGCGATATGATAATATCTGTGAAAAAAACGATAGTTCTTGAAAATGAACGCGGCATGAAAGTCACTTTCTCACCCCTTGGAGCCTCTCTTCTAGACATTGGCCTAAAAATGAAAAACGGGCATATGAGAAATGTGGCACTTAGGCCAAAAGCCCTTGCTGATTTCGCGTCTTCAAAAGGCTACTATGGGAAGACCATCGGCCGGTATAGCGGACGTCTTAAAGACTCAAAATTAGCGATTGACGGAATTGAATACAAAGTTCTCGAAACCAAGCGCAACAGCGGTTTGCACGGTGGTGATCACGGTCTTTCAAATGCTTTATTCGATTATGAAAAAATCGGCAATTCACAAGGAAAAGGTTTAATTTTTTCATATCAAATGCCGCATTTATTCGATGGTTTACCCGGCAATTTGCAGGTTTTTATCACTTATCTGCTCCATGATGATGCCAATTTGCTAGAAATTCGCTATCAAGCAAAAAGTGATCATGACACGATATGCAACCTCACGAATCACACTTATTTCAATTTGGACGGTCGGGGATGCATTTTGAATCATGAGCTGATGATCGCTGCTCAAAAATATGCCGAGGTTGACGAGGACTTAATGCCTAACAAAGTTCTTCTTGTCGACGAAGTCATGGATTTTAGCCAAGGAAGAAAAATTGGCACGCATATCGCTGCCTCAAACTTTTCTTGTATCACCCGTGGTTACGACCATCCGTACATCTTAGACAATCCTTCTCTGCTCATTCCTTCAGCACAGCTCACTAGTTCTAATAAGGATTTATCACTAAACATTTATTCAACTTATCCTTGTCTTGTTTTCTATTCCGGAAACTACCCGACCTCCGAAGCGATGACACTGACAAAAAAGATGCAAAAGCATGGCGCGCTAGCTCTTGAACCCCAGTATCTGCCGAATGCCATTAATAACGCTCTCGGGCAAACAAAAACCGGTTTTTTGAAAGCCGGCTCGTTGTATCAAGAGACAATAATTTACGAATTCGTCATCAGATGAATTACTTTTTCTGAGTCATGACGCCATCGACGATGACATAGACTTTATCGCAAAATTCGGTGAGGCGTTCATCGTGAGTCACCATGATGGTCGCCTTTTTTTGTTCTTTGGTTTGCTTGGCTAGCAATTTGATAACTTCAAAAGCGCGATTCGTATCGAGGCTCGCCGTCGGTTCGTCGGCGAGGATGACGACGGGATCGTGATAGAGCGCTTTGGCAATAGCCACTCTTTGCCGTTCGCCACCCGATAATTCGCTCGGATATTTATTGCGGAGCTTCTTGATGTCGAGGCGCGAATACAGTTCTTCGATTCTTTCCATATTGCGACCGCGGTGGCTGATGCGGTCGTGAAGAAACATCTGATCGGAAATCGATAAGAACGGGATGAGATTGGACGCTTGAAGAATAAAACCAATCTTATCGAAGCGCACTTGCGAGCGCTCCTTGATGTTGAGCTGACTAAATGGCTCGCCGTTGATTAAGACGCGACCTGTCGTCGGTGTCTGCAATCCGCCAATAATCGTCAAAAAAGTCGATTTTCCAGAGCCTGAGGGACCGATGATGGCGACCAATTCTCCTTCATAAGCTTTAAAATTTGTCTCTTTTAAAGCGTGGACGACATCATCGCCTTGAAGAAAGTCTTTGGTTATGTTTTGCATTTCAATTAATGTCTTCATTGTCTGTCACCTCTAGCTTATGGCCCTTAAGGGGTCAATCTTCAAGACGGCGCGCACTGAGAAGAGTCCACCGACGATCGCAAACGCGATAAAAGCGGCCGTAATCACGACGTAAAATAGGATGTTGATGGCAAACGGTACAGTCCCAGCCAGAAATATTCCGGAAATTAGCGTGAGGGCTAGGCCGATAAAAATACCGATGGCCGTCAGAATAAAAGTTTGGCTAACGACTGAACCGGCAATGTATTTATTGGAAATTCCTTGGGCTTTCATCACGCCGAACATCGGTGTTTTTTGAATCGTTAGAACATAGATGAAGATGCCGAGGACAAAAGCGACGATGACGATTAAAAAGCCGATCATCACGCTAAAGGTTAGCACTTGGGCAGCATATCCCGGCAAGCTGTTAATAAAATCTTGAATCGGGTATGAAAGGTAAATATTGGGAATGCTCGTGATTTCGCCTTGAACGACGACGGCGTTATATAGCGAGATGCGCTCTGGAATGCCATCGCGACCATAATAGCGATAATCTTGCCACGTCTTGAGATTCATATAGAGAATCGGAGCGGTCTGATAGGTCGATTTTTCGGTGAATGCGACAATCGTCCATTCGAGGTCGGTGCTCGACACGAGGACGACATCGCCGACTCGATAGCCTTGTTCTTTGATTGAATTATCCGCGATAATCTGATTATTAGCTAAGTCGATATTACCATTTCCATGATAGACAACCGCACTATCGTTAAATACTTCAGATATGCCAGGGTAGAGAAAAGAAGTCGAATCGATTCCAAAAACATAGGCATCGACTCGCGTATCTTCAATGCCCTCTTCAGGCGTTTTATCTTTGATAACACCCATAAAAATTCCGAGTTGAGCCTTTTGACCATCGACGGTTAGAAGATCATAATCGTCGCCAGCATCTTCGGTGTCGTCGCCCATACTCGACATGAGAATGTTGTCATTTGATTCTTCGGTGAGGACGATGCTATCAGCATTCCACTTCGTCACGCCGTTGGTGTATGAGGAAGCTAGACCATAGGCCAGCGATGTTAGAAAGTAGACAAGATAGCTGACGAGTGCCACAACGGCCATTATCAGGGCGAATTTCCCTTTGGCGTGTTTTATTTCTTTCCAAGCTAAAAACATGTTATTTACTCTTCTCCTGCAATAATTTTTCAATGTCGCGAGCGATGCGCGCTGGTTTAACATTTGGTCCGTAGCGACGGATTAATTTGCCATGGCGATCGACGAGGAATTTCGTAAAATTCCACTTGATGCGCGGCGAGAGAAAACCGCCTAATGTCTTCTTCAACATCGTGAATAGGAGATTTTCATCGGGACCGTTGACATTAGTCTTGGCAAACCGAGGAAAAGTTGTCTTGTATTCCAAGCTGCAAAACTTAGCAATCTCTTCATCGCTTTGCGGAGCCTGATTGGCGAACTGATTGCATGGGAAATCAAGAATTTCAAAACCTTTATCATGAAACTTATCATAGAGGTATTGGAGCCCTTCATATTGTGGCGTAAACATGCATTTTGTCGCCGTGTTGACGATGAGCAGGACATGCCCTTGATACTTTTCCAAAACAACTCTCTCTTTGTTGGCATCTTCGACGGTAATTTGGTAAATACTCATTTAGTACCCTCCTGTTATAATCGTATCTATTCTAAAATAATCATTCTACATTTACTTATGTAATGCTCAACATTTTTTGTCGCTTGTCATAAGAGAGTCGATTGAGAAATAATATTGCAAACCCAAGTGCGAAAACGAAGAGGAGAATGATGATAATCCAGTAGAAAATTCCAAAAGTAGAAAAGGTATATAAGTTGGAATATGTCGACAGCGAGAACCAGCCAAACTCATAGAAGTCGATGAAAAAATACGGCATTTTAAAGATCGTAAAAGGTACTTCGAAAAGCGAACAAATAACAGCAAAAACGAGATAGTAGACCGGGGTCGCGAGCGAAAAGAGCGAAGCCTTCACATCTAACTTGTGCTTTCGACTGTCAAAAATCAAAAAGCAAATGATTGCCGTAATCGGAGTTAGCGTGTGGGCGAAGACATTGCTCGGCGAGATAAAATATGAAGGATATTGAATTGTCGGAGCGAGCAAAAGCCAAAAGACGACCATCGTTAAAGTGATGGCGACGACGAAGACATATTTGACGATATATAGCCAATCGGGAATCACTACATCTTTTTTTATCATTCCCGCGATTTGGAGAATGGCAAAAGTGAGCGACGTAAGGCCGATCCAAATATTGCTTTGCACCGTATAGTAAAGGATTGAGGCCCCAGTCATCAACCCCGAAACGCCAAATGAGGTGGATATCACACCGATGAGAGCGAAGATAAAAACAGCCGAGTTTAGCGATATGTTAATCAGCGACGATTTCCTCATGAAACTTCACCCACGCCTAATTGTAAATAGAGTTTTGGTAAAATGTAAGGGGATTTTTAATTATAAATTAAAATGGGACAATAATCAAAGTTTGTAACATAGCGATTTGGACTATGCTATTTATAACCTAGTGATAAAAATTCTTACGACTTTTTTTAAAAACAACGAAACCGCCGATAGAAACGGCGATCGCACCGATAAATGCGATAATGGTGATCGCTAACGCGGACTCGCTTCCCAAAAGACCGATATCAACTTGAGTGTTCACGGCCAGAAGAAGAGGATTGCCTAAAGAATCGGTCAGAAAATTTACGTATCCATATTTTGAGATAATCATGCCATACCGCTCGACCATCGAAACGACTAAAATGTCATTTTCGAAATGTTCATAAAAATAATCTTTAGCCTCGTCTGAAAGAATTGAATAGCTCGCCTGCAATGAGGTCCAAGTCGAATTCTTAACATCCAAAGCCGCGCATTCAGCAGCCGTCGTAATCATAAAGAGCGAGACGAATTCGTGAGCTTCCTCTCGAACCGGATCGGATTCATCGACGAAACGGTAAAGTTGTGGTAAAAGCATTGAACTGCTAACAGCCGAAGTATAAGTTGTAAAACGAGGGGCGCTGACATTATACAAGAATCTTCCATAGGAAGAAGTTGTGCTCGATATCGTCGCGTCTGAATTGTTAATTTCTATATTCCAAGTCGTTGTTCCGCTGCCCCAAGCAAGATTTTTTACGGCTGTCGTTCCGAGCAGCTGACTATTGCTGTTGCTAAATGTCCACGCCCCTGAAGAACCGCCCAGGGTTAATTCCTTGGTTTGGCTATTTAGTGTCGTGATCAGGCTTTTATCCGAGCTAAATGTCGAAGACAAACTACTCATAACACTTGATGATATGTCGCCTGCCGTAAATCCATTGTTGGATGCGATAACCAAACGATCTCCGGCGGTTAAGGAAGACGCTTCGGTGACGAGCTGCCAACCGCCTTCGCTTGGTTGAGAAGGGGTGACGGTAATTGCGCAGGTGGCGCTTTTCCCGCTGCCGTCTGAAGCCGACGCGATAATAGTCGTCGTCCCAACGCTTAAAGCCACGACTCGCCCGTTTGAATTGACGATTCCGACTCCGGTATTTGATGATGTCCAATTTAAGACTTTATTCGTGGCGTCACTTGGCGAAATGGTCGGTAAAATATTGACTTCTTCGCCAATTTGCAAAGATTTTGCCACTGGATTAAGGGAAATATTTGTAATCGGGATAATCGCGTCTGGGTCTATGACGGTGACGACACACGAAGCGCTTGATTCGCTGCCTTGTGCGATAATCGTCGCCGTTCCTGCACTCACAGCAAAAATATTACCTTGATTATCGACTGCTGCGACATCGGTGTCGTCGCTTGACCAAGATATGGTTTCACTGTTCGGGTTGCTGACAATATTAATCTTTGCACTTTGACCTTCGTTTAAAGAGAGGGAACTATGATCGATAACGATACCCTGATGTAAGTCGCCATAGGTCTCTATAACACTTTTGACGGCGGATGTCGGGGCACTAGCACCCGGTTCTGGCAGGTGATAGAAGATGCTGGTTGCGTATTCTGGGTGATCGACAAAGGGATTGCGATTATGATGCCATCGGGAAGCAACTTCGTTGTTCCGGCGTATTTCCCATTCGCTCGGCGGTTCAAGATAATGCCACTTCAAGAGCGTGGATAGTTTACCGATGCGACCAGAGTTCAAGGTAGCGGCTCGATCGTGAAGCATGACCGGATAATTTGTATTATTGCGATATCTCGTCGCGACATACATTAAGATGCGAGCGATCGCGCCGCGATGCCCGCTCGAAGGATATATGACATCGTCGCCTTGACCGGCCGAGTAGTTAAAAGCCGATGACCAGACATAAGAATCGTTATCTCCGGGAGTGCCATAACTCCAGTCACTGCGGGTAAACTCATAGCATTTGTAAGCAGACGAAAAATCTAATTCATCGAACGCGGCAACGCCCCGTTTGCTATTTAGCTCAGATGCGGATGGCCAAACATTGTGGGCATCAGCACCCGGCGAGCCGGCCCCTTCTTCGCGATTTCCGGTTCCATACCAAGAAGCCGGCCAGACATGCTCCTTATTCGTGTTAGACGGCATTCCGCCTGGAGAAAAAGTTTTTTCAGTGCCGGTATAAACCATGACCATCTTGCTGCTGTCGGTCAGTGATGCGTCGCTATATTGATAGATGCTCGGCAGACTCGAGTATGACTTATTAACAAAACCGGAAGATGTCAGCGTCGATAAGGCGACCATCAAATCTTCTCCCGTCAAAGTTTCATCAATTCCGGAGTAATATAAATCGTTTTGATTAGTGGCGTAATATGAAGCGCCGGCTGCGGGATTAGAAACGGCTGAGACATCTTGGCTTACCGATAGGTGATTAAGAGAAGAAAAGGAAGCGATGGACGATGTCAGAACAAGGACGGCAAGCAAGATAAATCGTTTAAATTTTTTCATAGTTTCTTATCTATTAAATCATAAACAACAAGGGCAGACAACTCCTTTCATCTGGGTCGCTTAATCGAGCATTAAAATATATATTTTATTGACATGTGTAAGGAAAATAAAAACGCCATTTAGCCGGTTTGGTAAATGGCGAAATTAGTAAACAATTAGCGATGGATGACTTATTTTTTCAAGCGGACCGGCACCCAAATCCAGCTCTTGTAATTGGCACTTTTCGTATCGCCTTCTTCATAGACTTCAAAATCGTATCCGGGCAGTATTTCGTAACGGGAGTTAGGCAGCCATTCGGTATATATTTTTCTCCATGTTCCTTGAATCGCTTCAGGCATGGGTCCGACACACGCAAATTCAGCCCATGTGCCGGCGGGTACGACATGCTCTTCAAACCCTTGTGGATTGCGTTTTACACACTCGTTGAAGGCACCGATTCCATAAGGGAAATATCGTTCTCCTTCTTTCATTGGCAAGCATACACCCAGCATGGGACAGACATCGTTGTGATAGCCATTTTTGAAATACTCTGCCCAAAACTTGGGAATTTCTCTCATCGAGCTTTCGCTGTTAAACTTTTTGATTAGCATCGTAATCTTAAAGGCATCTCTCTTTTTAATAGTGTATTCCATCGGTATCCCTCCTTTAACCGAAACAATGATCTCTAAACGTGGAAAGAGTTTAATTTCTTCCTCATGTGTTTTTATTTCACGCGGGTTTACTCCGTGAAACTTTTTGAAAGCGCGGGCGAAACTTTCCGGTGTCTGATAGCCGTATTTCAAGGCGACATCTATGACTTTTGAGTCATTGATCATCAGCTCTTCCGCCGCTAGTGACAATCGTCTTTTGCGAATATATTCGCCGACATTTATACCGGTTATCGCCGAAAACATCCGCTGAAAATAATAATTCGAGACAAAAATGTGGCGCGCCACATCTTGTACGGAAATATCGCTTTGCAAATTATCTTCAATATAGAGAAGGGATTCTTTGAATACATCGAGCAGATTCATATGGTTCTCCAACATCAGTATATGCTATGGGATGGCAAAAACCTGACATTTTGTGCCCATTATCGATATCTTTTACATCGGCCGTAGATTTTGTTCTAAACGGAAGATAATTTTTTCAAGGCGTTTTGCTCTTCCAGTTTCGGTTTTCGCATCAAAGTAAAACAACACATAAGTTTTTCTAACTGAGGCCGACATATTCTCAAAGTTAGTCAGAGCTAATTTGTTTTCTGAAATCATCTTTATAAATTTTATAAAAGATGAATCGCTCACTGAATTATTTTGAATTCTATCCCACACCCCATTTTGTTTGGCTTGTTTGATAGCCGCTAATCCTGAAGTCGTCATCAAGCCTTTTTGAATGAGGCCGAGTGCCAATTTCTTGTTCTTTTCTGACCAATTGCTCATCTTGCTACGCTTGATGAAATAGCGCGTGTATTTATCCTTATCGAGCTTATGGACGACGCCGTCAATCCAGCCAAAGCATATAGCTTCTTCGAGGGCATCGGCATATGTCAGCGTTTGCCCTTTGACAAAAACGACATGAATGCCGGGGCTTGTAGCGTGATTATTCATCAGCCATTTTCGAAATTCCGTTCTATCTTTAAAAATCATACTGAATTCATATTATATTTCTTGTATTTGAAATACCACTGCTGTTTATATCTTAATTGCCGTTTCCCTAGGGACTTCTCACGGTGTGTCGGTTGCATAGAACAATGTCGTCATCTATAATTCTCTTAGTATCAAAAGGAGAATATGACGATGAAGTATCAGTGTACGGCTTGTGGCTACATTTACGACGAAGAGTTGGGCGACCCCGATAGCGGCATCGCGCCTGGAACAAAATGGGAAGATGTCCCCGAAGATTGGACCTGCCCGCTTTGCGGTGTCGATAAATCGCTCTTTGTTCCTCTCGAATAAGCGACATTATAATATTTAAAAAATTCCTTTTCGTTAGCAAACTCGCATCACGGGAACGCTAAAGGAATTTTTTAATTTATTGTCATTTAACCTATCTCTGATTGAGCAGATTCTTCCTTTTTCTTCCTTCTTGGTCCGCTAGCAAAATAATCTCGCAGACTAAAGCGGGTGTCATCGTTCTTGTTTCGTGGTGAATCGACTCGCCGACACGACATGCCCGATTGGCAACTACCAACAGCTCGTCTTGACTAATATCGCGTAGCCCGATATCAGCTAAGGTCGTCGGAAGACCGACGCTTTCACAAAAAGAATATACTTCATCGATATAGCGCTTCGTTTCATCGTGTAAAAACAATGAAGCCAAGACGCCGAAAGCAACTTTCTCTCCATGATAAAAAGCGTGGGTCTGAGTTAGAGAGGTCAGGCCATTATGAATGGCGTGGGCAGTGGCGATACCACCGCTTTCAAAACCGATGCCGCTTAAAAGCGTGTTGGCTTCGATAACATGTTCTAATGAAGGCGTCACCCTTCGCTTTTCGCAAGCCTCTAATGCTTTTAATCCGTCTCTAAGCAAAGTGTCATAACACAATCTGGCAAGCGCATAGGCCGTCATTGAGCCATGTTCTCCGACTTCATTTTTCGATTGGCTTTTTCGACATTGTTCAGCTTCAAAAAACGTCGAGAGCGCATCACCCATGCCCGAGACGAGAAAGCGTCGGGGGGCGCGGGCGATAATCTCCGAATCGACGAGGACTAATTGCGGATTGCTTTTTTGATATTCGACGCGCAAGACCGCTCCTTTTTCATCATAGACGACGGCGCAAGCGCTTGTCGGAGCATCGGTCGAGGCGATGGTCGGCACGACGGCGACCGGAACGCTCATGCGACTGGCGACGATTTTGCCGGTGTCGATAGCTTTGCCCCCTCCGATTGCCACGATGAAATTTGCCTTGTGATTCTTAGCGACGCTGACAAGGCGATTAATTTCTTCATCTGAACATTCGCCATCGAAGGTTTCGACACGTAAGCGAAACACCCGCTGGTCGAATATTAACTCATCTTTAATTCTTTCATGGCAAGAAGCCGTCATCACCGCCATTCCCACCGACCCGAAATCCAGCAATTCGTCGCTTAAGCGACTTAGGGCGTGAGGACCTTGCACATACCGACTTGGAAATATTGTTTTCGAAATCATATAAATCCCCCGATTTCTGCAAAAAGAATTATTGGGCGCAAGCTAAAACAATCAGAACGATCATAAATTCGTCTCTTAGTATCCTATTTTATTATACCAATAAATTATTGCGCCATTTTTCTTAGAAAGGATCGCCATACACATTACGCTTATTCAGCTTTCTTTTTCAAGAGTTAGGGGCACACCATTTATGTCAAGGCGATGCTTTTGTGGTCGGATTAGTGATTACGATTAATAAGTAATTGTTTCAAGCCATGACGATAACTTGAATTATTTGCTTTGAGAAACATCATATTTGCAGAGTCGATAAAGCGCCCTCAATTCATCTCGAACATTAGAGATAGCGACACTTAAAATATTTAGACAAATATCTCGGTGATAAATCCTTTGCAATAGACAAGACTAAGCTCTTCCGAATCATATAAACGATCGGCTGCACCGATCACAATCGATTCGTTCACTAAGAAGAAAGCGTTTGTCAAATTCAGCTTTAGTACGAGGCTATTTCCAAGAGAGATTTCGGCATGTAGTTCTCTAACATATGTATTAGATAAAAAGCGAGCGTACAAAAAGGGTTCTTGTTCCGACTCGGGATATGTAGTCGTATCAAGCGTGAAGATGTCAACCACATCTTTCGTCCCGACTTTAATATAAGGAAAATTGCGAGTGACATTGTAGCGGCAAAGAGCGGTAGCGTGAAGAAGTTCAACGCTTTGCGATGTGATTATGTAGGCTGTTAAATAATACCCGCCTATCTGAGGTACGAATTCGAAAAAGCCAAATGTGCCGATGCGATTCAAAGAGAATATATCTGCATATGTCTCTTCATCGGTAATTTCACCGTTTTCAGTCGACATCATTTGATAGGTAATTTCAACCCTGATTTGAAGGTCGGCAATTACATATGCGTTATTGAGCATTTCAATTTCCAGTCCGATGTTTGCATTATAGTGGTTGCCTTCATAAGTGAATCCGGTGTTGCTGTCGACCTGATATGTGAGAAATTGCTCACTATTTTCATCGGTAACTTCAATCGACAAGATATCGCTTGGCTTCTCAAGTCGATAATCGGTGAACACGGTACCGATAGCAATAGCGCCGACCGAAAGTAAGGTGCAGGCCGTCGTGATGATAATTTGGTTGCGGACAAAGCGATCGCGAGCCTTAAATATGTCCGATTTACCTTTTAACGATTGAGTTTTAAATTTTCCGATGATGAAAAACGAAAAGAACAAAACAAAAGCGACAATCGAAAGGGGTGAAAAGGCCATGAGCAATCCGATGGCGGCACTCAATAAGGCAATTAGATAAAACTGAAGGCGAGCGGTATACGCTTCGGATCGGTGCGTTTCGATATCGCCATGATAACTGCTTTTTTCATATGTCACATCGATGTATTTATCTCGCGAAGAGGGGACGATGCTAAATACGAAAAGCCCGATCAAAAAAGCCAAGATTATTTGTAAAATCACTAAAATTAAGTCGAAAATGCCAAGAAAATTGTGAAACCAGTAATATGGAACTAAAAGCAAGAAATCACGATAATAAACGCATGTGACGACATAAAGGGCGAGGGCTAGAAATACTAGATATGGGGCAAATTTGACCAATTTATCACCGGCATTGCCAATCGCATTGATTGCATCGTCACCGATAAAATGAACAAAAGCGACGAAAATAACGATAAGGACAGGGAAGACATACATCGGAACCATGTTGATGGTCTGGGTTGTCAACTCGGGAAAAAAGGCGAACACGACAGGCATATAGGAAATCAACCCAAGAATCCCGAAAAAGAAAGATCCAAACAATATTAGTGTTGTAATCATAACTCTAAAATTATAAACACGGTCTGGAAGATAATGTCAACTCGTAATTTATCATATTTTGTTAACTATCTATTGATTAACAAATGAAAAGAATGGCTAAAACTAGCTGGTTCTAGGATTAGTATCATCGCCCCAACAAAAAAGGACCCAAAGGGTCCACTTTTTCGAAATGGGGCGAACGATGGGAATCGAACCCACGAATGTCTGGTTCACAGCCAGATGTGTTAACCACTTCACCACGATCGCCAGTTAACTACGCTAAATAATGATATCTATCCTGTGCGAAGTTGTCAAAGACTATTCATCATTTTCTGCGCTGCAAGCAAGATAGGCAGCTCTCTTTGCTTAACGAGCTTGCCGACGAGGACATTCTGCATGTTTTCGTATAAACGAATGGCCTCAGTGATTGGAACCCAAACAATCGCCTCGATGCGCTCGATTTCCTCTGGTTCTAAACGGCTGGGAACGCGTTCCTTAACCCTCGCTAGATAGAAGTAATTGTGATTTTCCCGATAAATTAGATTGTAATAATCAACTACCTTTCCAATAGCTGAGACGTGATGAATTTGACAGCCGATTTCCTCTTCCATTTCGCGATTTAGCGCTCGGAGGAGAGATTCACCCTGCTGAACGCCGCCTCCAGGAAGCTCGTAGTAATCTCGAAGACCGAACTTATCAGTGTTGTTGATTTTTGTTAAGGCAATTCGTTTATTTTCATCAATAACGACGGCTCGCACGATTTTGCGCACCTTTGTAACACCTTTAAATTCGTATTGATCGTCTTGATAACTTCCAATTAGTTTCATGATGTTAATCCGTTCTTAGGGCGATGACCGGATCTTTATTCGAGGCGATTCGCGACGGAATCAATCCGGCGATGAGGGTTAGCACCATCGAGATGGCGATTAAAATGAAGACAGCATACCAAGGCAAGACGGAAATTGTTCCGACATCAACATAATTGTTGATAATTAAGTTGACGGGCCAGTTTAGGATAGCGGCGATGCCCACGCCGAGAGCGCCGGCAAAGCCACCGATTATCAGCGTTTCGGCATTAAAGACGCGCGAGATATCGCGTTTGCGAGCCCCGATACTTCGCAAGATGCCAATCTCCTTAGTTCGTTCCAAAACCGATATGTAGGTAATGATTCCAATCATGATTGAGGAAACGACAAGCGAGATTGAGACAAAAGCGATAAGGATAATCGTTATGGCATTAATAATTAAAGTAATTGACGACATGAGAATTTCGACATAGTCGGTATATTTTATCTGATCTTCATCAGCTTTATCAGCATTGTATTCGTCAATCATGACCAGGAGACGATCTTTGGCTTCAAAACTCGTCGGATAGATATTAATCGTGTCCGGATCGTCTAAGTCGCAGACCCCAAATTCCGAATATCGTCTCGCGAGTGTATTGTCGCCCGCAAAGGGGCTTCCGGTCGTGATGTCGATATCGACATCTGCTTTTTGAGCGACGACGACAGGGGTTTCGTTAGTTCTTTCGATGATTTCACGCGTCAAGGAACTCAAATAGCCGATGTTGCCCGACAGCGAAGTGGCACTAATATTGGGACGGGCCCGTAAAATGGCACCAACTTCAAGTTCGATGGCATTATCGAGAACTCCTTCCATTCGCGCTGGATCATTTTTGATTCCTTCAAAATCGCCATCATCATCAATATCATCGTAGAGCTCAGCGGCTAAAGGCATTTTTAAGCGGAGGTTCATCATGTCCTCAAAGGTGATGGAAAAGCTGCTGGTACCCAAGATGACTTGCTGTATGCTGACGAGACCCAAGCTCGCTAAAACATAGTCGGGAACCCGATTATACTCATCGAGAATAATCGCCACTTTATGTTTGTCTTCCTCATCGGTAGGATCGATGTATTCCCCATCCAAGAGTTCATACTGCGACTCCATCAAACTGACATTATCGAGCATCTCACTATAGATCGAACGCATATTGAGATATCGTTCAACGTTATATTCAGGCGGAAAGGGAAGTGGCAATAAAATACTATTTGTCGTATCGCTATAATTCATCGAATAGATGCGAAATTCGATATCATACGAATATTGAATTGCCGAATAGTCCCCGGCATATTTCGTCTTAAAATCTTCAGTTTCAAGGTGAGTCTTAAGACTGCTTAAGTCGTTCTGATGCGCTTCTGCGCCGATTGTCGAGATAAAAGTTGAAGTGATCGGGTTCGATGAAATCGTTTCGGTCTCCGGATATTCTTCGGCCCCTTCATCGCCATCGCGAACACTTCTGATTAAAGCCCAATAATCGGTCGTCTCTTTTTCGATTGTAATCGGGTATGTCGATAAGGTATCAACTTGAACTTGATAGATGTAATTGCTAAATCCCGATGATAAAGAGAGGATGAGAGCTATGCCGATAATTCCGATTGAACCGGCAAAGGAAGTCAATATCGTCCGCGATTTCTTAGTCGCTAGATTTCTTAAAGAAAGCATAAAAGCCGTGAAAAAAGACATGGCTGTCTTCTTCTTGTAGTCCTTGGCTGGCGATTCTTTTTTGGCCTGGCAAGGTTCTTTGCTCGTCCCATCGTATCCGTTGCTATCATCAGTTACTAAACCATCGTGTAAACGAATGATACGCGTCGAATATTGCTCGGCTAGATCGGGATTATGGGTTACCATGATAACCAAGCGATCTTTAGCGATTTCCTTTAAAATCTCCATGATTTGCACGGAAGTCACGCTATCAAGAGCGCCGGTTGGTTCGTCGGCTAAGACTATTTCCGGATCGTTAATTAAAGCGCGCGCAATGGCCACTCTCTGCATCTGACCATTGCTCAATTGATTTGGTTTTTTTGTCAATTTATCTTCGAGGCCGACGCGAATCAAAGCCTCGGTCGCCCGCGCCTTTCTCTCTTTGGCGGAAACGCCGGACAAAGTCAGAGCGAGTTCGACATTGGCGAGGACGGAAATGTGGTTGATGAGATTATAGCTTTGAAAGACGAAACCGATGGAGCGGTTGCGATAAGCATCCCAGTCGCTTCCTTTGTATTGCTTGGTCGAGCGGCCGTTGATGAGCAAGTCGCCTTCGGTATAGCGATCGAGTCCGCCGATGATGTTAAGCATCGTTGTCTTTCCGCAGCCAGAGGCGCCTAAAACCGACACGAATTCGCACTTGCGAAAGTTCAAATTTACGCCTTTTAATGCGTGCGTGACATTATCGCTGCTCAAATAGTCTTTTGTTATGCCTTTTAGTTCAATCATATGCTCACCTCATCAACGCTTAATAATTATATCAATATCGAGGTCGAAAATTAACTAAAGTTATTCAAAACCTATAAAAAAAGTACATGCAAAGCATGTACAATTTTTCGTTATTGCGATGAACTAGGCGTTGGCGAAGTTTTTCTTGGTCAGCATGTTGATTAAGTCGATAATCCAGCCGATGCCGAAGAAAGCACCTGTTAAGATGTAAAGAACACCGATGAGAACTTTGCCGCGAACGATGCGGATGATTCCGCCCCATAGAGCTCCGACAAAGATGAGAAGAAGAAGGTGCACGACGTAGTCTAGTCCAAATTCATTAATCATTAAAATTCCTCCTGGCCCATGAATAAGGCATAAGCGCTCGCTTATAATTTTATTATACTTACATTTTTACGAGTGTAAATAATTAGACTTCAAAAAACTTAAATTTATTGACCTTTCATATCGACGACATCGGTAGTTTTTGTCTCGAGGATGTCAAGAGATAGGCGGACGGATTGGCCAATCGCATCATCGATGTTGTCGTCGGTAACGCCAAGGCGAATAGCCCCCTCTTCTGGCTCGATAAAAAGATTTGCTGTTTGCAGCTTGGTGAATTTCACCATGTCGAGACCGCCTTCAGTACCTTTCTTCTTGTGCGCTTTGTTGATTTGCGCACCCTGTAAAGCAAAAAGAAAACTCGGAATCGTAATGATTTTACGCGTCGCGGGATAGCCCATGTGCTTGTGAACGATTTTTAGAAAATCCTTCCATTCGTAATTATAGTATCCAAATGGGTAGGCGACCCCTCCTTTTGTGTTTTCCAGAGCACCGGCAATACCCTGGGCAACTTGTCTGACGGTCACCATCGTCGTGCCACCTTTTGTATAGAGGGTATTTTTCTTCATCTTGCGAATCGATTCGACAAGAAAAACCCACACTGGTTTGCGTCCTGGCTGCGTGCCAAAAATGTAAGGGAGTTCAAGAATCGAAACATCAAAATCCTCGTCGGCATATGACAAGGCCATTTTTTCTTGATCGATTCGCGAGCGAATGTATGGATGATATTTGGTTAGTTCGAGCTCCGGCCATTTTTTGGCAAAATACGAGAAGTATGAACCGCAAATATTGACGTGCTTAACACCGACATCCTTCGCAATTTTTAAAAGCCTTTCGAGCGCATCGATGTTGTATTTCTTAAAGAAGTCATAAACCGGGGGCGTTCCTTCGACGCGTTCATCGACGCCGGCCGCAAAGACGAGAGCGTCCATGCCATTAAGGTGTTTTTTTAATTCTTCGTCGGTTAATTCCATGTAGTTGCCATATACAATTTTCATCTCTGGTGGCAAGGTGGCGCCTTTGGGAAGAGGCGGTAAGGCAATCGCGGTGACTTCATGTCCGCGGCTGATGAGTTCGCGGGCGGCTTCGCTTCCAATCAGCCCACTACCTCCGACAATAAATACTTTCATATAAGCCTCCAATCTATCAGCAATATCCGATAATCTACAATTTCATTCTATAAAATTGAACGGCAATGGCATAGTAAAGTACTCTCTTTTCCATTCCCATATTATTGACGCAAAAGGTGATAAGCGTTAATGTAGTAATTGCGAGTGATTCGCATTACCATTTAGAATATGAAAAAATCATTGTTGTTTATTCCACTTATCGCGAGTCTTCTATTGGGCTGCAATACACCTATCGAAAGCGAAAAGATAAAAATTGTCACTAGTTTCTTTGTCATGGAAGATTTCGCCCGTAAAATCGGGGGCGAATACACCGATGTGCAAAGCATTATTCCGTCAGGCGGGGAAATTCATGGCTATGAGCCAACGACAGGCGATATCGTCGCCCTCGAAGATGCTGATTTATTTGTTTATAACGGCGCAGGGCTCGAGCACTTTATCGATGGTCTAGAGCAGGCTTTGGATGGCTCAGATGTCCAATTTGTCGATACTAGTAGCGGTCTCATCTTCATCGAAGAAGAGAGCCATCAAGATTCGCACACTTGGCTCAGCCCTTTGAATGCCAAAAAACAGATGGAAAATATCAAGAACGCTCTTGTCTTACGCGACCAAGAGCATGCGTCATATTATGAGAGTCGATATTCTTTATATGCTGCGAAATTTAATTATCTCCACGAGCAGTTCCTCACGATGCTCGCCCCAGGAGAAGGCCAATATCTCGTCACGGGACATGCGGCTTTTGGTTATCTAACTAACGCTTACAATCTCATCGCGCTTCCCATCGGTGGCCACGATAGTGAGCAGGAACCGACCCAGCAAGACATCGCCAATGTCATAGACATTGTTAATCAAAATAATATTCGTTATATCTATGCCGAATCGCTTCATCCTTCCGACGCCGTCTTGACGGTGCTTGAAGAAACGGATGCCGAATTAGAAATACTCAGCCCGCTCGAAGGCTTATCAGCGGAACAAGAAATGAGTGGCGAAGATTACTTCTCGATTATGAAAGATAATTTAATAGCAATTGCTAAAGGATTCATTTAGATGAGTGTAATAAGCATAAAAAACGTTTCTTTCTCATATGAGACGCACCATGTTCTCGATCGTATTTCTCTTGAGGTTAACAAAGGCGATTTTTTGGCAATTCTCGGCTCCAACGGCACGGGGAAAACGACCCTGTTAAAGATACTATTAAACGATTTAAAACCAACAAGCGGGACGATTTCAATCTTTGACACGGATATCAAAGCGTTTAAAGAATGGACGAAAATCGCTTATCTTGCTCAGAACGCCACCGCTAATGTCGCTGGTTTCCCAACGACTGTACACGAGCTTGTGGCTTCGAGCCTACATCGCGAACTCGGCTTTATCAAAATACTAAATAAATCACATCGAGACCGGATTAACAAGGCTTTGGCCCTCGTCGGAATGGAAGATTATAAAAATCGCCTTTTTGCCAAGCTATCGGGCGGACAGCAACAAAAAGTCCTGCTTGCGAGAAGCCTGATTAGCAATCCCGAAATTCTCATTCTTGATGAACCGACCAGCGCCCTTGATGAATCTTCATCGCAAGCCCTTTTTTCTTTATTGAAAAAAATAAGCCTCGAAAATGGCACAACCATTATCATATCGACGCATAGCAAGGCCTGCTCAAACAACAATTGCAATCACATCGTCAATCTCGATGATGAGAGACTGAAGGAGGAAAGGTGATGAACATCTTTGCTTACGAATTCATGCAACGGGCCTTTATCGTCGGCATCGCATTAGCGATAATCATTCCTTTAATCGGCTTGATTATGGTGTTAAAGCGCTCATCAATGATCGGTGATACCTTGGCCCACACTTCGCTTGCCGGCGTGGCGGCCGGTTTATTAATTGGCTTTAATCCGATCGTCGGAGCCGTCGTCGCCTGCGTCATCGCCGTCTTCGCCATCGAAGGCATTCAAAAGAAACTGCCCAAAAATAAGGATCTGGGAATGGCTGTCGTCTTGACAGTCGGCATCTCTGTCGCCGGACTTTTGACAACTTATATTCCAAGCGGAGTAAACTTTAACAGCTATCTCTTTGGAAGTATCGCCCTCGTCAGCCAAAACGATCTTATCCTCATCGTTTCTATCGCTGCCGTAATCCTCCTCGTCTTTCTGGTCATCGCAAAAGATTTGTACCTTCTAACTCTCGATGAGAAAATGGCAAAACTATCTGGAGTAAAAGTCTCGGCGATCAATTTTCTTTTCACGCTGCTGACGGCAGTAACGGTCGGCATCGCCGCCAAAACCGTCGGTGCCCTGATCGTCTCATCTTTGATGATTTTGCCGGCGGCTTGTGCGATGCAGTTTGAAAAAGGCTTTTTTAAGACCTTGCTCCTATCGGTTGGCTTTGGCGTTTTATATACGATATCAGGATTATTCGTGGCATTTTATGCGAATCAACGAGCGGGAGCGACCATCGTCTTAATCGGTGCTATAATATTTCTCATCATCGTTATGGTGAAGTGGATTATAAATAAAATACGACTTGGAAAATTAAGGAGAATCAATGGCTGAGGCAAAGTGGCCAAAAGAGCTTAAGAAAACACGCGTTAGACAAGCGATTGTCAATGTCTTACGCGATGCCTCAACACCGCTTTCGGCTCTTCAAATCACGACCGAGATACTCAAGGTCGATAATCGTGTTTGGCCCTCGACTCTCTACCGCGGTCTCGACGCGCTTGTAAGCGCCGAACTCGTCCGTCGCATTTCCCTCACCGAGAGCAATGCCGATTTCTATGAGTTGGCGACTCACAAGCATAGCCACTATGCGATCTGCCTCGACTGCCGGCAGATGTTCGCCATCAAAAATTGTCCGCTTATCAATTACGAACCATTAATCGACGACAAGCACTTTACGATTATGAATCACAAGATGGAAATATATGGCTATTGTGGCTCGTGCCTAAAAAAGAGAATCGATAAATCAAACAGCAAGCGCGAGGACTGATAAAGCAACTTTGGCAGGTTGCTTTTTTTCTTTTCTTCATCGACATTTTTCTATCACTTCTTTTTATTTAAAAGAATATAATATCGATAGGTGTTTCCGAGGTGAGACGGGGCGAACACCACCATGACTTCTCAGCCCCTAATTTTATGCCAAAGATACGAAAAGCTAATCAGACGGACATCGCCTTTTTAAAAGCGCTTGAGGAACAATGCTTTGCTCCAAAACGGCGTTTTTCTTTTTCTTCATTGCAACGAAGCCTCAGCAGCACCCATCAAGACCTCTACATCATCGAAAACGATGAAGTGATGGTTGGCAGCGCCACCATTTTTCGGTTTCGAAAAACATGGCGCCTTTATTCAATCGCTATTTTACCTGAGTATCGTCACCACTCGTTCGGTCGCTTTTTGATGCAATATATCATCGATTCGGCAATCAGCGAAAATGTTTACCAATTGAGTCTTGAAGTCGATAGCAAAGATAATGCGACGATTGAATGGTATCGCTCATTTGGCTTTCGCAAAATCGAGGTGTTGAAGGATTACTATAATTCTGGTGAACACGCCGACCGCATGCTGCTCGTCTTAAAAGAAAACCCTCAAGAGAAGAGATATTTAGCAAATGTGGCGATCGTCGATCAAAAAGTCGATTGGCTATCCCATATTCCGAATGTCGAAGTCGTGACAGCCGACAGCTTCTTAAATGATAATACCTATCAATATGCCAAAGAACTGCGCGTCTTTAACTTCTGCACGAAGCTCGGCTATCAAACCATCGGCTATTATGTTTCGCTATTGGCTTCCGCTCGCGGTCTTCGCGCGATTCCCAATGTCGCAACTCTTGAAGATGCCACCGATGAAACGATAACTAAATCGCTCGGCGATGAGGTATTTGATCTGATTCAAGAATCATTCCGCCATTCAACGCGAAAAGATATGACCATGCAGGTGATATTCGGGCGCACGACCCCACCGCGTTTCGCACGCCTCGGTCGAGCGATGCACCGCCTTTTTGAGACGCCTTTTTTAGAATTAAAATTTGTTAAGCAAGGCAATTGGCTGCTCTCCAAAATTCGCATTCTGACAATTAATGACATTGAAATCGATGATTATATCATCGCCGATGCAAAGCGCTACTTTGCCAACAACCGGTACGCAATATCAAAGATCAAACAGTACAAATATGATCTGGCGATTCTTGTCGATCCGAAAGAGCCGGCACCTCCCTCAGGCAAGACGGCTCTCGACCGCTTTGTCGAGGCCGCGCACAAAGTTGGCTTTTACACCGAATTCATCACCAAGGCCGATTACTCGCGCGTCCCGCAGTTTGATGCCTTATTTATTCGGGCGACGACGAATGTCGATAACTACACTTATCAGTTCTCGCGCTACGCTTATGCCGAAGGCCTCGTCGTCATCGATGATCCTTGGTCGATTCTCCGCTGTGCGAATAAGCTATATTTTCATGAATGTATGAAAAGCGAAAACATCAAGACGCCAAAGACCATCATCGTCAGCTCCAAAACCCCTCTTGCAAAAATAACCTCTGAAATTTCATTCCCGATTATCCTCAAGCGACCCGATAGTGCATCTTCACGGGGCGTCTTCAAAGTGACTGATTTAGATGAGTTAAAATTAAAAGTTAAAGAACTATTCCGCCTCAGCGCGCTGCTCATCGCCCAGGAGTTTATTCCCAGTTCCTTCGACTGGCGAATCGGCATCCTCGATGGCAAAGCGCTCTACGCCTGCAAATATTTCATGGCGCGCAATCACTGGCAAATATATAACTGGAATGCCAACAAGAGTCGAGCCAGCGTCGGGCCAGTCGCCACTTATCTAATTGAGGATGCGCCTCCCGCCGTTGTCGAAATAGCATTAAAGGCAGCAAATGCCATCGGCGATGGTTTTTATGGTGTCGACGTCAAGGAAAAAGATGGTCGGGTTTACGTCATAGAAGTAAACGATAATCCTTCGATTGACCACCACTGGGAAGACGAGATTCTCGGTGAGAAGCTCTACATTCAAATCATGCAAAATATCATGGATCGCATCGAAAAAGCTCGTCAGATGCCAAAAAATGGAAAAGCAGGCGAGGCAAAAAACTTGCAAAAAACGAATTAAATACCAATTTGAGCAATTTTTTAAAATAAAAAAGGATTTGGCAATACACCAAGTCCTTTTTTGGAAAATATTAAATGATGCCGGCCGGAATCAAGACAGCGAGCAAGACGATGGCTAGACCCCAAGTGACAAGAAGAAAGAGGCGTTGCGTTTTAGGCTTCGCATCGGGCACCAAAAAGGCAGCCAGGAAAAAAGGAATATAAGTCGTGATGAAGACGGGAATGGCTCCCCACCACGGATACACCCAAATAAAGGCTGGGGTGCCGGCCAAGAAAATTTCAAAGATGGCAAAGAAAGCGGCATTTCCGATGGCGAAGAGCCAACGGTTGTTGATGCCTAAAATCTTTTTGGATGGATCTTCGGGAAGGAGTTTAGACATGATGATACCGGCGAGCGAAAACATCATTGAAAGTTCCCACGATACACCGATTAGCAAGATGAAGGAGGTGCTGGCGGGAGAGACGCTCCACAAAGCGGCTCCCGTCGCTTTGCCGATGATGGCATTGGCAATTTCATAGAGCCAGTGAACGCCGTAAAGCGAGAGCCCGGCGACGAGACCGCGGTAGTTCTTTTTCTTGAGCTCCGAAGCGTAGACATAAATGACTACGGCGAAAATGAAGATGAATGTCCAGTTGAAATTCGCGGTATTTCGCACATCGGCGAGGATTGGAAAGTCAGGTCTCGCAAGATTAGCGGAATCACCCCAAAAAATAAAGTATGTGCTCCCTTTGGCGAAAAGCGAAAGAAGAAAGATGAGAAGGCAGACGGCGCCGATCAAAAGTGTCGGTCGCCACGCCTCCTTAAAGAAATGCATGAGTTTTGCTTTCATCGGCAGACCCCTTGAAAATTTTATTATTTATTCTCGTTTTTCTCGTTGGCGTAGGCTTTGACGATGCCATCGACGAGATAAGACGGAACTTCTTGATAAGAATCAAATTCGCGGTTAAAGAAGCCGCTGCCCTGCGATAAGACGCGGAGGCGAATCGCATAGTCGAGGATTTCAGATTCAGGCACGAGCGCGGTTATTTCCTGTTGATCGTGACCTTTTTCCTCAATGCTCAGCACGCGGGCTCGCCGCTGGTTGAGATCGTTCATGATGTTGCCGGTAAATTCGTTGCCAACGCGAATCATGATTTTCATGATCGGTTCAAGCAAAGTCGGACCGCAGTTCATGTAAGCTTCTTTGAAGGCGAGAATCGAAGCCATCTTAAAGGCTAGCTCATTGGAATCGACGGGATGGTATTTACCATCTAATAAGACGGCTTTAATGCCGATGACCGGGAATCCGGAGAGGAGGCCGTGTTCAGTTGATTCGATAAACCCTTTTTCGACGGCCGGGAAGTAGTTTTTCGGAACGGCACCGCCAAAAACTGTCTCCTCAAAGACATTGGCATCGCTGCCGCTCGGACCGAATCTCATTTCGACGACGCCATAGAAGCCGCTGCCCCCGGATTGCTTGATGTAGCGTCCCGGAGCTGTCGCTTCTCTTTTCACCGCTTCGCGATAGGCGACTTTTGGAGCGGCGACATCGACTTGAATTCCGAAAATATTTTTGACGCGCTCCAAGACATAATTGAGATGTGAGTCGCTAAGACCACCCATTAACAACTGCTTTGTCTCGTTGTTGCGATGAACATCAAGACACGGGTCCTCAATTTGTAGTTTGACGAGCGAACTATATAATTTTTCTTCGTCTTTGCTGACTTTTGCGGCGATGGCTCGATAGTAGACGCTGGTTGGATATTTGGCGCGCGGATAAGTGATGGGATTAGCTTTATCACACAAAGTGAGACCGGTGATGACATTATCGAGTTTCGATAAGCCGATGATGTCGCCGGCGGCCGCTGTTGTGATGGCCGTTTGCTTATTGCCGAGCAAGGTGAACATCTGCGAGACTTTCATCGTCGCCTGCGTATTTGGGCAAAGGATGGTATCGCCGAGATTCAAGGTTCCTGAAGCGATTTTAACGACATTGATAGCTCCTTTGTATTGATCGAAGAAAGTCTTAAAAACATAGGCGCTGAACGGTTCGCTCACGACTGTCTTACGGATTAGTTCTTTGCCGTCTTTATCGACGCCGGCATATGGTTTTAGCTCCGCTGGATTTGGCAAGTATTCAATCAGCATTTCAAGCATTGTCAAAATACCGATGTCTTTCTTAGCGCTTCCGACTAAGACGGGGGCGATTTCGCCGCTGACGACCGCCGCGTGTAAGCCGCGATGAATTTCTTCCATGGTCAGCGTTTCACCGCCAAAGAACTTTTCTAGCAATACTTCATCTGTTAACGCCACTTGTTCGGCGATGACGTTGTGAAGAGATAGAATTTTCTCTTTTTTGTCATCATAAATGACATCATCAATCATTTGCTTGCCATCGTATTTGCGGGCTTTTAAAGTGACGACATTGATAAAACCATCGAAGGCATCCTGATGGCCGATCGGATAGACGAACGAAACGGCTTTCTTGCCGAGCTTTTGGTTTATCTCTTCAAGCAGCGATTCGAAATCGATCATCTCCTTATCCATCTTATTGATGAATATTAGAGTTGGGACGCCGTGTTTCTTTAAGAGATTAAAATGTTTGATTGTGCCGACTTCGATGCGCTTGGTGGCGTCGATGACGAGGACGGCGCCTTTGACCATATCGAGGACACCGATGACATCAAAGACAAAGTCATCGTTTCCAGGGGCGTCGAGAAGGTTGAGGCGGTAGCCATTGTAATCAAGCGACAAGACTGAGAGATTGCAGGAGCTAAGGCGAGCTTTTTCTTCGTCGGTGTAATCGCTGATCGTATTTTTGTTTTCAACCGCTCCTTTGGCGGTTTTGTTTATGATGCCGGCCAGAGATTCGACTAAAGTTGTCTTGCCGCTTCCCTGATGGCCTAGAAAAAGAATATTGCGAATTTTTTCCGTTTCCATAGAAACTCCTTTCTTATATATTACGAGCCCTTTTCTTCGAGGGCATTAAGTGTCTCAAGAGCTTTGGCGAAGACGACATCACGGTCGCAGCCGGAGACGTCGATGTAATTGCGAGGAAGCACTTCTTCCTCACTCCGCCATTTATGAACATATTCTTCAAATTCTTTAACATCACGAAGGGGATGAGTCAGGTGAACGGGATGGCGATTCTTGTGCATTTCGCGATAGAGGAAGCGGTCGTAGAGAGCTTCGATATCGCCCGTTAAATAAAGAAGGACAACCTTACTGTTATTAAACTCACAAATTTGTTTGACCTTTTCTAGTTCTTCCTTATGGAAATTAGCTTCAAGTATGACGCTTTCTCCAACCGCGGTAACCCGCTCAAGGATATGAAGTAGAAGATCGATCGATGAGTTTGATAACTTCTTGTTGTCTTCTCGTTTGGAATACTCGATTTCTTCACCGAGAATTTCCTTGATGTGTTCTTTACTAAAGTAGGGCACTTTCAGGTGCGCTGAAAGTTTTCTGGCGAGATTTGACTTTCCGGCAGCCAAATCGCCAGCGACAATTAGGATTTTGGACATATTATCTCCTTGTGCATTATACATATATATTATAGTCTTACCCACTAATTAATCAATAGAAGATGGCGCGCGCTTCGATGGTGAAAAAGGCGATGAGCGCCTCGCAATTTTGAACTATTTTTTGAGGATGAATCGAATCCAGTAAGATGTTTATCAAGTAAAAAATATCGATAAAATGCATTCCATTTGCGATTTGTCGATCTTTTTTGACAATTGTCGCGTTTTATTCGGTTTTTCGCCAAATATAATTTACTCGCTCATATCGATGTCATATAATTTATAGTAGTGTTGTTAATACTACTAGAAAGAGGCGAGATAAATGCCAGAAGAAAAGAAACCTTTATTCGCGCAAAAAAGTCAAGAGGAGTTGTTACTCAGCAATCGCCGCGAATTCCTCGCTCGGGAATTTGCATATGCCACTCCAGAATTCGTTGAATACGGAAAGAAATTCCTTCCTAAGAAACATCATTTCATGATTTTAGGTGATGAAATAGTCTATCTTAGCGATGATAAGCTGGAAGTCAACGAAGTGTTCATCAGCGAGAATCCCAAGATGCAAATTACAATCACCGCTCTGCTTGAAGAAAAATACGTCTTCGATCCATTTGCTTCCGAAAAATTGCATCTCGAATGCAATAAAGCCAAATTCAAATAAGTCTTATAACATCTAGAAATCAATCCCTGAGCCGAAATCGAATCAGGGATTTTTTATTATTGGGCGATGGCGCATTTCACCTCTTCAATGATAAAATCATTATATTAATACTATGAAATACGCACTTATTGCTGGAGCCTGCTCCGGTCTTGCTCAAGTGGTTATCGACGCTATAGAAGACGACTTTGTCATTTTTGCGATGGATATTAATCCCGCTGTAAGCGAATTGTATGAAGGGCATGCGAACATTCATCCTTTCGTCTTGGACATCACCGCATCTTCACAGATTGAAGATGTGAGGAGGGAGATCGAAAAACACACTCAATCTCTCGATCTTCTCATCAATTTTGCCGGCGTCGTCGAACTGGGCTCGGTCGTCGAAGTGAAACCTGAGCAGTTTGAAAAAAGCTTGCAGATAAACATCGTCGGTAACTATAAGTTAAACTATATGTTCTTTCCTTATTTGAAAGCCGCTAAAGGCCGGATCATCATCGTCAGCAGCGAATACGGAAAGCTGCTCGGACTACCTTTTCATAGCTTTTATACGACTTCAAAACACGCTCTTGAAATGTATGCCGATTCCCTCAGGAGAGAAGTGGCAAAGTTTGGCGTCAAAATCATTAAAATCCGCCCCGGCTCCTTCAAGACCGAGATGGTCGCAAACATCGAAAAGCAATTCGGTCGACTTGTCGAGGACACGATTTTATTTCATGAGCCTCTCCACAAGATGAAAAATCTTATGAAAGGCGAACTCAAAAATGCAATTAATCCAAATAGAATTGTCAAAGTGTTTAAAAAAGCCATCTATCGGAAAAAGCCAAAGATTGTCTACAGTGTTCACAACTCGTTCAAGATGAAACTGCTCAATATCTTGCCGTCCAGTTTTCAGGATTGGATCTTGCGCAAGTTCTTTTAAATGTTCCCGAGTATATAAAGATTTAATCTTTTATGAGTAATTTCCCACCTCGATATTCAGCTATTTGCTGAACATCTTTATCCCCTCGGCCAGAGAGGTTGACGACGATGATTTGGCTTTTATCTAATGCTGGGGCAAGTTTGATGGCGGCGGCAAGAGCATGCGCCGATTCAATCGCCGGAATAATCCCTTCGACTTTCGAAAGCATCTCAAAGGCGCTGACAGCTTCTTCGTCGGTTGCGCTCTGATAAGCGACGCGACCGTTCTCATGAAGCAAGGCGTGCTCGGGTCCAACCCCGGGATAATCAAGACCGGCGGAGATGGAGTAGACCGGCGAAATATCACCGTTTTCTTCGACTAGGCAGATGGTGTTCATACCGTGAATAACGGCTTCTTTACCTTTGGTAAGTGTCGCGGCATGACACTTGCTATCAAGGCCTTTTCCACCAGCTTCGACGCCGATTAATCTCACTTGTGATTTCTCGATGAACTCGTAAAAGCAGCCAATCGCGTTTGATCCGCCACCGACACAGGCGATGACATAATCGGGCAAGCGGTGTTCTTTTTCGATGATTTGGTTTTTGATTTCTTCGCCGATCACTTTTTGAAAATCGCGAACCATCGTCGGATACGGATGAGGTCCGACGGCCGAGCCGATTAAATAGTAGGCACTATCCAATTCTTGGCTCCACGCATAGAGAGCCTTATCGACGGCTTCCTTTAAGGTTTTAAGTCCCTCATCGACGACTATTACGCGAGCGCCGAGGAGCTGCATGCGATAGACATTGACACTTTGTCTTAGTACATCAACCCTTCCCATATAGATGTCACATTCAAAACCGAACAAAGCAGCGGCCGTGGCCGTGGCGACGCCGTGTTGACCGGCTCCGGTTTCGGCGATCAACTTCTTCTTGCCCATCCTTTTAGCCAAGAGAGCCTGGCCGAGAACATTATTGATTTTATGAGCACCTGTATGATTTAAATCCTCGCGTTTAAGATATATCTTTGCCCCAGCCAATTTCTCGGTCAGATTCTTTGCATAATAGAGGAGCGAGGGACGATTAGCATACTCCTTTAAATAATATTTAAACTCTTTCTGAAATTCTTTATCGCCTTTATATTTTTCATAGGCGTTTTCCACTTCCTTAATCGCTCGCAGGACATCTCCGTTAACAAATTGACCACCAAATTTTCCAAATTCCATTTCTTCTTCCTCTTTCTTTTTAGAAGCTGAGATACAAAAAAGCACCTCTTCCGATCGGGACGAGATGCTCGTGGTGCCACCCGAATTTCAAGAAACTTGCTCGTTTCTCCTCTAATAAATACTCCACCGCTTACGATGTTCATATTCTTCTCTGATAACGGTGATGGCCGGCGCGGGCTACTCAATTCGCCTCGCTTCTTGAAAGTCCATTCGCCTAGCTAGTTCGCGCCTATCTTTCACCACCATAGACTCGCTATTGAGAATTTGCTAAGTTACTATTCTTTCGCAACGAATTTAACTCAAGTTTACTATCTAACTTATTTCTGTCAAGTGCTTATCGATATCGACAATGCTCATGATTTAACGTGCAAAAGATGGCGCAGCGCGATAGTTTGAGCAAGCCGAGAGGTCAACATAAATATATTTATGTGTTATAATTTTAATGTTTTAGGAGGTATCACATGAGTCTGCCATTACAAATTATTCTCACGGTCTTAATCGTCGCCCTCGTCGCGACGCTCTTCGTTTTTGAACGCATCTATGTCAAAAGGCGCGAAGAGACGATTAAAAAAGGTCTGCTATTAATCATCTTTCTTGTTTCTCTCCTCGCCTTTGTAGCGGGGGCCTTTGGCATCATTCTCATCTGGAATGTCAATATCGCCGCCTTGTTTAATCAAATATGGAATGACGTCGTTATGTTCTTTACCACATCGGTTCCGGCTCTGATCGGAACGGCTGTCGTCGTCTTTATCTGGATTCTCATTCTCCAAATCGCGCGCATCACCCTCAAGCGGATTGGCGATAAGCCGGGGCCGATGCAAAAACGCCGCAAAACGATATCGAAAGTTCTTCTCAGCATTATCAATTACTCACTTGCGATCATCGGCATCATCGTCATTCTCGCCATCTGGGGTGTCAATGTCTTACCAGCATTAGCGGGTCTTGGCATCGCCGGACTGATCGTCGGTCTCGGCGCGCAAAAATTCATTCAAGATCTCATCGCGGGCTTCTTCATCATCTTCGAGCACCACTATGATGTCGGAGATGTCATCGAAGTTGGAGGTTTTAAAGGCACGGT
>JAEWMX010000008.1 GCA_023393065.1 Bacillota bacterium
GAAGACACGAATTGCAAAGACCCAACGCATCTCGCGATCGGCATTTCTCAAAAGCGGAGGGCTTGATGACTTTATGCTTTTTAATCTCGCGGGAGATAGTTGAGGGAGCCACCTTGAGCCTCGTGGCTATCTGGGTGATGTTTCGCTTGTCGTGGATGCAGGCTTGGATAATCATTCGATCGTCAATCGTGAGTCTTCTACTCTTTTTCATTTTTCCTCGCTTTCTAAGCAGAGAAGACAAGAAAAATTATAAACTATTCAAAAAGAGATGCTTGTTGCGTTGAGTTTGTCACTTAACAAATTTCGCGTCCTCCCGTATTGCATTGTTTCGGTTTTTTTTATTTGCTATAATTTAACAAGTTAACTACTTTTTTTATTTTAATTAAGGGGGACAAATGAAAAAGAAAACGAAAATATTGGGCATTATGATAACGGGGATTGCCCTTACAATTGGGATTTTTGCATCCGCCGGCGTATTTCGTAACGCGCATATTGTGGATGAGGCGAAAGCTGCCGTTCAATCCGGATGGACCCGCGTTACTGCTGTAAACGAATTACTTGATGGTGGAACCTTCATTCTTGGTTATGAAGCGACTGCCAATAGTGATGTAATAGTTCCACTAAGAAGCGATGGAGCGGCTGCTACAACGAGCGCAAATGGGTTACTATATTCAGGAACAACAGCAGGTAGTTCGACAAGTGACACTATTGACATGGCTTCAATTTCTGATACATCGCCATATGAAGTATTGGTTTCTGCCAGCGCAACGACTTCTGGTGCAATTAATATTGCTTTAGCAAGTGGCAACTTTGTTGGAAATAGTGGTTCGAAGAATACAGCTCGCTTATATGCATCAACATCAGTTAACGCTGACTATACTCCAACAATTGGAAGCAATGATGTGGTAACTCTTACTAGTCCAACCAGTGTTAGTACAACTTACACAACCTTGCAATACAACACTAGTGCACCACGATTTTCTAATTATAACGGTGGTCAGAAGAATGTTGTGTTTTACGAAAAGGGAACAAGCGCTTTATTAGATAGTCTTTCTGTTTCAGGATCACTTTCAAAAACATCCTACTATGCCGGCGAGTCATTCGATCCAAACGGTTTAACGATTACCGCTACATATGTAGATAGCACAACTGCTAATGTTACATCCAAATGTACTTTTTCTCCTAATCCACTCACGGCAGGAACGACATCAGTCACCGTTTCATACACGGAAGGAGCGGTAACAAAAACGACATCAGTATCAGGAATTACCGTTTCTGTTCCGACATATTCGACCGTCAAATACGAACTTACATCCAAGAACACTTTTACCACTTCAGGCGCTGCCCCTACGGGCTCAAGTGCATCGATAGTGGAAACATATGCTACTTCCAAACAAATGACTAGCGGTAACTCACAGACCGTTACCTTAAATGGATATGCGAATATAAAGATTACAAAGATTACTTTGTCGATGAGATCTAATTCAAGCGACGGAGCTGGCAACTTCACTTATGCAGTTGATGGTGGCAGTTCGACCACATTGATTCCAACTGCTAATTTCAATACTTCAGGTTGGTATGGTTCATGGTCATCTAACTATGTTGATGTAGTAAAAAATGTTGATATTGAGGTATCTTCAAGCATCGTATTTGTCATTTCGGCAACAGTAAATTCTCTATATTGCCAATCATATTCTTTCCAATGGGAAGAAATTGAACCAAAGATTCTAACAGGGATTTCAATTACCGCAAATCCAACCAAGACAAATTATTATCTAGGTGAATCTTTTGATTCAAGCGGTCTCATTGTCACGGCGGCTTATGATAACGAAAGCACCAAAGTCGTTACCGATAATTGCGTGTTTACTCCCGCTTCATTAACAGTTGATACAACCGCAATTACCGTTTCGTATACCGAAAACGAAGTTACAAAAACCGCGACTATTAGCGACATTAGTGTCTCTAACACCCTTCAATCTTTAGAAGTTACCGCCAATCCAACCAAGACCGCTTATTTAATCGGCCAGACATTTAATGCTGCCGGAATGGTGGTAAAAGCTCTATATGACAATAGTGCATTCAATGCGAACTACACTTCTTATTCTTATTCGCCAACCGCGGCCTTTGATAGCCTCGGAGAAAAAACCATCACTCTTACCTCGACGGAAAACGCAAGCATCAGCACAACTCTGACTGTAATTGTGCAAGAAATGTCTGAGGGAATATATACAATTACATCAAATACTACTACCTATAATGGTAGTCCTACTATTGCAAATTTGAATATCGCAAAATCAGATTCATCTTTAGATGCAATAACTCTGGGCGAATTAAATACTTTTAGAGTTGGAGCGACCGCCTCAGGAGATACATCCGTCAATACAAAAATGCTTTTTGGCGGTGGCGAAACAGTTCCGGGTTCTGCATTATTCAATCTACCGGCTGGTCTGATTGCCACGTCAGTCAAATTATCAGGTATCACAAGATCCACCGACACCTCGTCACCAGCTCCAACCTTGAGCATTAATGGAGTTTTAAAATATGCATATAATGCATCTGTGACTGAAATAACTACAAAAGTATATTCAAATTCGCTTCTCATCGCCTCGGCAAATGCCCGGCTTTGGGTAGGATCGATTGAAATTACCGCCAAATCAGAAACGAATGCCGCTCTTGACTATGGCGCGTATTTCTTGTCAACAACCAGCGATGTATGCGTGAGCGATGGATCAACTAATTCAGCTAATCTAGCAACTTCTTGGAATGCCCTTGAAAGCATTTATAGCAATGCTGACTTATCGGTGCGTAATCTCGTTAAAGCCGCTGATGCCGATGAGGGCGGAAATGATTTAGAAAAAGCCATAGCTAGATATACCTATATCGCTCAGAAATACGATTATGAAGATTTTATGGGGCTCGGTATTGTCGCTGGCGCAAATCAATTTCATGCGAGCAACGATTTTAGAAATAATATAATGATTATTGTCGTCGTGAGCCTTATTGGAATATCAGTTTTAGTCAGCTATCGGATAGTTTACAAGAGAAAAAAAGATTAAAAATAATCTTTATTAGCTTATCTTAATAGAATTACAGATTAAGACGCACATTATGCGTCTTTTTCTATTTCTAATGATGAAGAGGTCAATAATATGCTTTGACTCAATAGAAGATTTGTCATCACTTCGTTATTTCACTCGATTTTATTCCATCAGTTGATTAAATGTTGTTTTAAGCAATATTAAAAACTATCAGTTGTCAAAATTCAGTTGTTATATTTTGTAATAGATTTATAATTTTATAGTAGTGCTGTCATGTACGTGTGTAATGATGGCCACAACCTATGATGATGGAGGTCATTTAATGAAATTACTCAAAAAATTAGGTTTGTTTGTTGTTACAGGAGCCATGGCTCTTGGGGTAGGCTTATCTTTAGAAACAAAAAACGACAATGAAGTAAACGCCGCAGATTCCTTATATAAAACATGCGACTTTACTTTAATTAGTTCAAATAGTTCTGCCTACAATTCCACCTGGGATTACGGAACTGATTGGACGGTTTTTGGAGCAGCCAATAATAATGGCTCTTGGGCATATCTTCGATTTGGCGGTAAAAGTGCAACCTTAGCTACGAGCAATCCTACATATGTTTACAATAAAAATGCCATGGGGTCTGCGATTAGTAAAATTAGAGTATCGTTATTGGTCGGTACACTTTCAAAAACTGGAATGGCAGTAACAAAATGGGGTGTAAAAGTATATTCCGACTCATTACTTACGACATTAATTGATGATTCATACTTATCAGGCTTGTCTGTTCCAACAGTCGCGATTTCATATGATTTTGCCCCATCAGCCGCTTATCAAAGTGCAAATTCAACAATTGAATGGCCGACATCGTCATATTTTCAAGTTTATTTCGATTGTACAAACACCACTACCACAAATGGTATTGTCTATGTAGATAAAGTTTTCTTTTATCGCGATGTTACCGCTGTCGCTGTCACATCAGTCACTTTTGATGAGCCAGAAAGCACAACCTTTAGTATTGGCGATACCCTCACCCTTAATGCAGTTGTGTTACCTGTCGAAGCCACTGATAAAAGCCTTGTATGGGAAAGTGACGATGAAAGTGTTATTGAAGTTGACCAAACTGGCAAATTAACGGCAATTTCGGTTGGCACAGCTATCATCTCAGCAACATCGGTACAAAATCCTTCTATCCTCGATTATATTGAAATAGAAGTATTGGGTACGCCATCTTCATATGATAAGACCTTTACCGCTACTGACTTTGGAATGCTCTCAACATATGTTGATGGTAATTATTTGGATGATGGAATCGTCTATTATGCATATCAAGTCATGAAGAGTGTTGCTACCGCTACGAACAACGCTTTACAATTTAGAGGCAGCCCATCCGGTTACTTATACAATAAAACAGCCTACGCCAGCAATATTTCGAAAATTAGTGTTAAATTGTCGGCTGGCAACACTGTTGATACATACGCCATTTATGTTGGCTCTTCCTCTAACCCAAACAGCACTGTGACAGTAACTGGTGTCGCCGATCCAAATAATGCATCGCATGTAGATTTTGATGTTTCTGCTCTTGGCAACTATAAATATTTCAAAATCACGAGAACTAGTACCACCGGCACTCTTTACCTAGATGGCATTTCTGTGCAAATGGTGAACACCGATGTTGAAGCAGCTCGCACCTATGCCGCCTCCTTCTTGTCAACGCTTGACTCTGAGTGTCAAGCCTTGAATGTCTCTAGCGCGACATGGACAACATTAAGCGGAAATTATAACGCCTTAAGCGAGGCCGCAAAAGTGGCTTTCACAGGCGAAGAATCAACCGTTGTTGTCACCACGATTCAAAGAGCTTTGGAAAGATACGTGTATATCGTCAACAAGTACGGATATACTAACTTCATGGGCATTGCTGTTTCTCCTTCCTCGAATGTTGATGGTTTAAAAACGAATCTGAACTATGCACTATCTTCAGTCATCATTATTAGTTTGGTTGGAGTCTCTCTACTTGGCGGAATGTTCTTCTTGAAAAGAAAAAGAGAAGAATAACGCGCTTGCTTCTCAATTACACTAAGGGCGAACTATTCGCCCTTTTTCTTATATTTGCGAAATTACATTGTCTTACATGCTAAAATATCATCGATTTATGCAGATCTTCTTCAGACTATTTCTTCCTCTGCTATTGACCCTTGTCATCGAGGTGCCGATTTACTTTGTCTCAAATAGAAAATCCTTTGAGTATCTATTGACGGTTTATGCCATGAATATCGTTTTCAATATTCTAATGAACATTTTGTTGCTGTTCTTTTTTACCAATCAGTATTGGCCTGCCCTTATCATTATGGAGATATTAGTGGTTCTCATCGAAGGATTCATCATCTTCTGGTTTGATAATATCCGCTACAAGGGCTTTCTTATCGCCTTAGGAGCGAATTTGGCGAGTTTAGGTATAGGACTACTCTTTAATCTCTTCGGCCTCTTAGAACGCTATTACATAGTAATGCTGATTCTTCTGCCCCTATTGTTCGCACTGGAGTTTGTATCGTTTTTCCTAATCATCAATAAAAGCGATAAGCAAAGTTAGCAGCGAGCATCTGGTTATCACTAATCGACCGGCTTAATGTTTTTTCGATATTTGATTAAGCCGATGATCGTTAAAATGATCGGAATCAATAAAATAAGAAGAAGCGGAACTCCTAATAAAAGAGCAATTATAAATAATCCCGTTAACCACCCTTGGGATGAATCGTATGATTGCTCGCGGACAAAGAACAATTGCAATTCGCTTATTTCTTCAGTTCTGATATCTCCAGCGAATCGTACGTATTCGTTAACTGAGCCACTATCGTCTTTATGGATATATTCGTGAATCTCATTGACATAATGTTCTTCACCAACCTTGTATGAGGCAAAAAATGTCCTGGAAGAGTAATCGGCTTGATTTTCCCAATCAAATGTTAACTCACCCATCGTGGTATCCGTTTCTTCGACATACCGCAAGTTGCTAATTTGGTGATTTGAGTAAATGACTTCGCTCATGACATCTTCAGGTCGGTAGCCAAATATTTCGATTGTCCGATGTGAATAGGCGACATCTCCTATTGGAGACTCGCCTTCATATGCGAAATATTGCTCAAAAGCAAATGAGCGAGTCGGCAAGATGGCTTTCACGTGATGCGCAGCTTCTACCTCGTCTAAATATATCGAAAATTCGCTATTTTCAAATACGTAGTGAAGGCAACTATTTTGCAGGCTGATAATTCCCGCGCCCTCATTTTGAATCTCGCCGCGAATAACGATATATTTTGACAAGTCTTCTTCGATTATTCGCACGCTTTCGCCGGTCAGCCCGTAATCGTTATAAAGACCGGGATACATAGCGACAGGCGAGTTAGCCATTAAGAAAGGAATAAAAAGTGTAAAGAAGCATGACATCGCCGTCTTTTTCATAAGAGAATTATAGCATTTTTACCGCTGATGACATTTATAACTGCAAAAAACCTATATAAAAACACTAAATGTTTTTGGCGTGCTTCTTTCTTTTCGTGATGATCAAAACGATTGTGATGATGGCGATGGGGCCGACGACGATGATAACAGCGATGATACTGACGATAATCAGCAGTATATAGAAGATTGGTGAATTAAAAAAATTCCAACCCCAGCCATTCCTTTCATAGGCCCGGCGGATAAAGAATAGTTCGATGTTTGATAATTCTTGATCGGATACATCTCCCGGAAAGCTGATGTAAACCTGAGATTGGCCAGAGCTTTGTTTTGCGAGGCTCTCACATTCATAGTGAACATATTGTTCATCGTTTTTTGTAACCGCGATATACATCGTTTCAACGGAGTATTCACCGGGATTATCCCAATCAAAAGAAATTGTGTAAGTGGTGGTATCTTCGCCTTCGTCATAGTCGACATCGGTGACACTGAGATTAGAGATGACGACATCATCGATAATGTCGTCTTCAACATATCCGCGGATTGTTATTCTCTTGCTTATGTAGGTGACTTCTCCTAATGGAGCGGTACCATAATATTCATATATTTCTTCATAGATATACGTTTTTTCTGGCAAGATGCCTTGAATCGGTTCATCGACATTGTAATCATCGACGATAATCTCGTAATCATCGCCTTCGAAACGATATGTTAATTCGCTCGCGCGAAAACTGATGATGCCTTCCCCATTATTAACGAGTTCGCCAGCGAAAGTCACATACCTATCTTCGCCTTCTTCGCTGATTGTCACACTTTCATTTATTAGTTCATAATCAAAATATTCATCAGGATATAATTCCGGAGACGGAGAGTTAGCCATCAACAACGGGAACAAGAGGATAAAAAGCAATGGTCTTTTTTTCATACGATAAAAGCATTATACCATTAAAAGAGCCGATTATTAATGCGTTTTCTTAATTCGAGCTCTGTTCCTATTGCCTTTCTCATATATTCGAATTCGACCAAACATTTTTTGATGGTGTTCTTAGATAAAAACAACCCTTGTACGATAGAAACTTGTGTGTTGTTCTTTTCAATCTTTTTGACTATTTCCGTATTGATATATAATAACCTTAGAAAAAGAGTGACATTTATAACTAAGTGACTCTGGAAAGGGATGTGATGAATCAACATAAGAATTTTGCGATTGCTTTGACAATAGGCATTTTAAGTATTGGTATCGCTTTTAGCGCCATTGCTATAAACGCTGAAGAAGTCAAAGCTGACGAGCAAACATATGTCTACGCGAAAGGGGATGGCGCTTGGATTGTTGAAGAAAGCGTCCGTTCCTACGATGCGGGCGATTTCACTTTAATACAAAGAAAGAATGATTACTATTCGCCGATACCGACGACCTATGATTACCTCCGCATATATGAAAAGCATTCATTAGAAGTATTTCCTGACGCAGATTTAACAAGAGTGATGACCAAGGTTGAAATCACGGCTTATACAAGCGGTTATACCCCGGCCTTCGCCAACGCGGCTTTGCTAGCCGGCACAAGCGCTGAAAGCGCCGTGGCGCAAAGCAGCATATCAAACGTTGATGGAAGCGTAGCGACTTATACATTAGATAGTATATCTAACTGCGAGTTTTTTAAATTCACCGTCGCTTCAAGCGCATATCTTTCGAGCCTTAAAATAACCTATCAAGAACCTGTCGATTATGAACACTTATTTATCTCAGGTGATCTCGGAGTAAGCGGCACAGACAATAATGGCATGGTTGCATCTTTATCTTCTCTTGATTGGACGATATCTTCGCTGTGGAGCAATGTCGCTTCATCGTTCTATCTCGGTTTTGTCGGAGGCGACGGAATACAAGTTGGAAACGAAAGTGATGGAGTGAGTTATCTTTCCCTACGCTCAGCAATTCCTGATTTTGTGGTATCAAGTGTCGAAATCGGTGTTTTCGGACAAAGCGGCATCGATGGTCAAATCTCGGTCATAGTCAATGGCCAATCCGTATCAGCCGCACAGACCTTAGCTTCATCAAGTGAAGAAAAGGCACATAACTTTGCTTTAGCAATACCTTCATTTGGTCACATTGAAATCGAATGTGAACAAGTTAGCGACAAAGCTCTTTTCATCAGCTACATTTTAGTTTCAGGATACACTTCGCTGGATATCATTGCGACTACAGCCTTTGCCCGTCAGCTCGAGGCCTTTGATTCATGCGGTGATGGCAGCGGGTACAGCGCGCTAGAAAGCACCGCAGAAAGCTTGAGTCCGCAATCAATGAGCCATTTAGAGGAAATATCGCTTGATGATTATAACGACATCGGGCAAAGCGCTAATTCGATTGTTCAGAAAAATGTAGTGTTCGCCAGCGACAAATGGGCGTATCTTTCAAGCAGGTACACGAATCCCCTCGAAGGAGTATTTAATAAACATCTAAATAACGCAACAATGTTTGTTTTTATTGGCTTTTCTTGTGCGGCGATCCTCTTTTGCTCAGTGTTAATTTTAAAACGTAGATAAGTAGGCAATAGTATATTCTTATTTTTACATGTATAAGAAGTAAAATCAGATTATCTATATTTACAAAATACCGATATTTCTATTTACAAAATCAGTACATTTTCGTTTACAAAATACGGAATTTGCTATTATTTAATGCTTTAGCTTGCTATTATTTAAGTGTAGATGAGGTAATGTTATGCAATATCGATCCAGGATACTAGACGAAGTATTGAAATTTCGGCTTTCAGCGAAAGGCGCAATTTTGATTACTGGTCCGAAATGGTGTGGAAAAACAACAACCGCTAAACAACACGCCAAAAGCTTTATCGATATGCAGGATGCAACGAATAAGAACCAATATCTCGCTCTCGCTCGCATTAGTCCTTTAGAATTGCTGAAAGGCGAAACTCCTCGTCTTATAGACGAATGGCAAATCGCTCCTCCTCTTTGGGATGCCGTTCGACAAGAAGTCGATAATCGCGGGAAATTTAACCAGTTCATTTTGACGGGTTCAAGCGTTCCGGCAAACATGGACGAAGATAGCCATAGTGGCATCGGGCGAATCGCCGCGTTACAAATGCGGCCGATGACCTTATTTGAATCACTAGAATCAAATGGAGAAATTTCATTAACGCAATTGTTTGATGATGCAAATTATCAAAAAACGGCCGAATCGCCCCTATCGTTTAACGATATAACCTATGTGATTTGTCGTGGCGGATGGCCTTTGGGCGCACTTAACAAAGGACAAATCGCTTTGCAGCAGGCGTTCGACTATTACGAGGCGATTGCTAAGTATGATATTCGGCTTGTGGATAATAAAAAAAGAGCGACATTTCGCGCCGAGGCATTATTACGTAGCTATGCTCGGCACATCTCGACACAAGCATCGATGGCGACAATTCTTGCTGACATTAATAAAAATGATGACAAATCGGTAATGTCAATCGATACATTTATCGATTACTTAGAAGCTCTAAAAAAATTATTCGTGATTGAAGAACTGGAAGCTTGGAACCCAAACTTCCGCAGCAAAGCTTCCGCTCGTTTATCTCCTACTCGTCATTTTGTCGATCCTTCAATTGCGACTGCCGCCCTCAGTATGTCTCCCTCTGATTTGGTTAATGATATTCGAACTTGCGGACTGCTTTTTGAATCGCTCTGCATTAGAGATTTGCGAGTCTATGCTGAAAGCATGTTTGGAAGAGTATTTCATTATCGCGATAATGTGGGATTGGAAATCGACGCCATCATCCATTTGCATGACGGGCGATGGGGCGCTATTGAAATAAAACTCGGCAGCGATGAAATTCCTGAAGCTATCAGCAATCTAAAGAGATTAGTGGCAAAGATTAATACCGATCGGATGAAAGAGCCTTCTTTTTTAATGGTTTTAACGGCGACAAAGTACGCATATAAAGATGAAAGTGGTGTCTGGATTGTGCCGATTGGGTGTTTAAAGCCTTGATTAATAAAAAGTGCATAAATCATTATTACTCGCAAAATACACATGATAAGGAGCGGCAATATGGAAAAAAGATATTTTAAAGAAAACGTTGTCTATCAAATCTACCCGCGAAGCTTTTGCGATTCAAACGGTGACGGCATCGGTGATTTACCCGGCATTATCTCCAAGCTCGATTATCTTCAAGGGTTAGGCGTCGGCATTCTCTGGCTTTCTCCGGTGTACAAATCACCGAACCAAGACATGGGCTACGATGTCAGCGACTATCTCGATATCAATCCTGAATATGGGACTCTAGCGGACATGGACACGCTGATTGCGGAAGCCAAAAAACGCGGCATTCGGATTATCATGGACCTCGTCGTCAATCACACGAGCGATGAGCATCAGTGGTTTATCGAAAGCAAGAAACCAGGCTCGCCCTACCGCGATTATTATTACTGGAAAGAAGGCCGCAAGAACAACAAAAAGCCCCCAAATAACTGGCAGTCGATGTTTGCCGAGCCAGCTTGGAAATTTGATCGAGAGGTCGGTCTCTGGTATCTCCATCTCTACGGCGATAAACAAGTCGATTTGAACTTCCATAACCAAAAGGTTATCGAAGAGGTCAAAAAGATCCTGCGCTTCTGGCTCGACCGCGGCATCTACGGCTTTCGCTGCGATGTCATTAATCAGATATATAAAACGACTTTTGACAACGGAAAGCAAAGGCTCCATCAAACCGGCCGCGAGCACTATCTGAACCAAGAAGGAAACCATCGCATTCTCCGCGAACTATATGACGAAGTATTTTCCCAATATGATTGCATGACGGTCGGCGAAACCTATATGGTCGATTACGCCAATGCACGTCGCTTTATCGATAGAGAACTCGATATGGTTTTTCAGTTTGATCACGTCAATGTCGACCGACGTAAAACGCCGGTTTTTGCTCGTAGATACGCGCCGCGAAGAATGAAAAAAATACTCTTTGGATGGCAAAACAATGTCGCGTGGAACACGAACTATCTTGAAAACCATGATCAGCTGCGAAGCATTCCCCGTTTCGGCGACGAAAAGAAGTATTATCTCGAATCGGGAAAGATGCTGGCGATGATGATTATGTTCCTAAAAGGAACAACATTTGTCTATCAAGGCCAGGAAATTGGCATGACTAACATCGGCACTCACGATATGTCGAAAGTCAAAGACATCTCCGCCCACAATGTTTATAACTTGTTGCGGAAGTTGAAAATACCCCATAAACTCGCCCTTAAACTCGTCGATAATAACAACCGCGATAACGCCCGCACTCCGATGCAGTGGAGCGCTGCCAAAAACGCCGGCTTCACGAGCGGCGAACCATGGCTGATGGTCAATCCTAATTACGATAAAATCAATGTCGAAAATAACCTCAAAGACGAGAATTCTATCTATCGCTTCTATAAAAAGATAATCGCCATCAAAAAAGAGATACCCGCTCTATGCTATGGAGACTTCATCCCTTTAGTGACCAATGGCAATATCATGGCCTTTCTTAGAGCGTTTGGAAACGACGAGTACACCATCATTCTCAATATGTCGAAGAAGCGTCAGAAGAACCCTCTCTTCTTAAGAGGATCACTCATCGCCACTAATTACGAAGGTGTCGATAATTACGAAGGCAAGCTCTGGCTCGAACCCTTTGAAGGCGCCTTGATTAAGACAAGATAAAACCTCCCTTATACATAATTTCATAATTTATGGCTTGTCTCCGCTTATATTATTGACAAGGGTTATTCGCTATTATAAAGTATACATGTCCTATTAGATAGGATAGAAAGGCGGTCAATTATTAATGATGAAAAATATAAGTTAATTGATGATCCTGACCAAATTGCAAAAATTATTGATCTCAGATATTCACCGTTTAATTTAAAAAGAGAGCTTAAGGAACTTGGCGAGAATTGTCGAACAAGGATGAAAATCGACATTGTTAATGAAGTTCAGCAAGGTCCTGGCCGAGGAAGTTGCGCCATGATTTGTGGACAAGAGCATCCGAGAGTCTGCGTTCTAAAAATAAGAATTGCTTCAGAAAACCGGGGGAAAAGGGGCGGAATCAGAACATATTGCTTAGTAATTAAACTGACAAGAACGATCATATTACTAGGAATTACCTCCCACAGCAAGGGGCAAAACGATCTCACAGATTGGGCCAAGGAAATGCTTAAAAAATTATGTGATGAAATCGCGATAGATATAGAAAAAGAAGAGGGATAGAGATGATTAACTTAAAAGCGTTAAAAAACGCTAAATCAACAAAAATTTCTTTTGCTGACGTCAATAAAGTCGTCGATAAAGAATTGGTTAAGAGCCTTCGAAAGAGATTAAATGTTTCGCAGGCTGTTTTTGCAACTATTATGAATGTTTCAAAAAAAACAATTGAAGCTTGGGAAGAAGGAACCAATCCGATAAAAGGCGGAGCTGCCGTCGCTATTTATCTATTAGATAAGCATATCGGTTTATCTCGTGATTTAATTGAAATGGAAGTTCCGGAGGATGAAACCGCCTCTAGTTTCCCTTTTGCGTACAACAAGAAGTACTTCTATACTCTGTTTTTGGGGGAAGAAGCCGAGTACTCTGAAAAGCGTAGCTCGGTCAGATATGTCATCGAACAACGCGGCAGCACCGATGCATGTCGCAATCATCTGTTGGATAAGGAAATAGTATGATGGACAACAACCCCGTGTATGAATATTTAGGATATCATTTGCTTTCCGCAGATATTAAAAGAGAAAAATTTCTCAGACCAAAAGAAATAAGCATTCAAATTGGTAAAATAAAACTCAAAGACTCTAATTTTTCTTTTGAAATATCACTAAACGGCGTGGAGACCGAGAAACAATTCTTTTCGTTTGTCTTCTTGACCCGATTTAGGATTCTCAATGCAGAATGGCTAAAAGCAGTTAATGGAAACGAGAATTTAGCCAGTATTTTGTTTCCGGTTGCCTTCCCTTTTATCCGCCAAAGCATCTTTGCCTCTACAAACGATAGCCTTGGTCCTATATTCATACCTATTATCGATTTGCGAGGCATAAAAATAACTGATGGGCTTAAGCTTATCCGCAAAGAAAAAGAAGAAGTGAAGTAAATCTATATTTTGCTTCAGCCTTTCACAATAGATTCGCTAATCATATAATACTAATAAAAATCCCCGCTTTACTATGTAATTTTTTGATATTGTTTTACTAATACAAGTAGGCGCGCAATGATATAATTAGAAAAGTTTTATGAGGAATAACCTATGACCACGAGAACACCGATTAGTTGGGACGAATACTTTATGGGCATCGCTGTCTTTTCTTCCTTGCGAAGCAAAGACCCCAATACCCAAGTCGGAGCCTGCATCGTCGACAAAGACCACAAAGTCGTATCCATCGGCTATAACGGCATGCCGCGCGGAATCGATGAAAGCCAAGTGTCGTGGGAAAAAGGCGAAGGTCTCGATTCTAAATATCTCTATGTCTGTCACGCGGAGTTCAACGCCATTTTAAATACTCGTAACGGCTCGGCTCTCGACGGCTGTACTTTATACGTCACCTTATTCCCTTGCAACGAATGCGCGAAAGCCATCATTCAAACAGGAATTAAAGAAGTCGTCTATTCAGAAAACAAATACGAAGACACGACGATGACCAAAGCTAGCACTCACTTGCTTCATCTCGCCGGTGTCAAAATTCGTAAGTTCTTAGGGAGAAGGCCTAATATCGAAATGGTCTAATCATGAAGAAAGAAACCGGTTTGCTCATCAAAAGAATTCTCCTTGGCGCGATGGCGTTATTGCTTTTTCTAATTGTCGTCTTTTCGTCATTAAACTATTCTTTTCCCGATACGGTAAAACTATGGGTTTTCTTTGTGGTGACCGGTATAGCTATCCTCGTCTTTGTCGGCGTCATGATCTTTCTTGAATTTTACGCTCGGAGAAAAAAGTGATGCGGGCTTTAGAAGTTAAAAACCTATTCTTTTCCTACGATGGAAAACACGATGCCGTCAACGATGTCTCTTTTCATGTCGAACGCGGAAAATATGTCTCGATCATCGGCCATAATGGGTCCGGTAAATCGACCCTCGCGAAATTAATCATGGGTTTACTATCCTTTAAAAAAGGTGAAGTCAAAGTCTTCGATCAAATTCTGACGCCCAAGACCCTCCACGAGATTCGCTCGAAAATCGGCATCGTTTTTCAAAATCCCGACAATCAGTTTATCGGGGCGACCGTCAAAGACGACATCGCCTTTGGCTTAGAAAACCGCCTCGTTTTGCATGAGGATATGGAAGAAATTATTCAAAAGTATGCCGCGAAAGTTCATATGAGCGAGTTTTTAGAAAGCGAACCAGCGAACTTATCCGGTGGCCAAAAGCAACGGGTTGCAATTGCCGGAATTTTGGCGATGTATCCCGACCTCGTCATTTTCGATGAGGCCACTTCGATGCTTGACCCCAAAGGCAAGCGCGAAGTCAAAGAGACGCTTTTTGCGATGCGCGAAGAAAACCCCAACCTCACAATTCTTTCGATTACTCACGACATCGAAGAAGCTGCCATCAGCGACGAAGTTATCGTCATGCATCAAGGCAAAGTCATCTTAAGCGGCAAACCGCTTGAAGTGTTTTCTAAAGAGAGCAAATTAAAAGAGATCGACCTCGATTTGCCATTTATTCAAAAAATGAAAAAAGCCCTTAAAAAGCAGGATATCGATGTCGATAACCTCGCAAATCTCGATGAAATGGCGGAATTTTTATGCCGATAAAATACGAGAATGTCTCTTTTACATATAATGCCAAAACCCCATTTAGCTATGAGGCACTTTCCGATGTCAGCCTCGAAATAAAAGATGGTTCCTTTACCGCGATTGTCGGCAAGACCGGCTGCGGCAAGTCGACGCTTATTCAGCAGCTTAATGGCTTGCTGATTCCGACTTCTGGCGAAGTGATCATCAACGATTACGTCGTCGCCAAAAGCCGCAAGAGAAGGACAAAAAAAATCAAGGAACTCCGCAAGCTGGTCGGCATCGTTTTCCAATTTCCGGAATATCAGCTCTTTGAAGAGACCGTCGAAAAAGACGTCGCTTTCGGACCGAAGAATTTTGGACTAAACAATGAAGAAGCGCTCAAAAACGCTCATGAAGCGCTGGCCCTCGTCGGCCTTGATGAAAGCTTCTATAAGCGCTCGCCATTTGATCTATCAGGAGGCGAAAGGCGGAGGGTCGCCATCGCCGGCATCCTCGCTTTAAAGCCGAACATCCTCGTTCTCGACGAACCGACGGCCGGCCTCGACCCCCGTGGAGCTCGCGAGATGATGAAATTGTTCAAAGGCCTTCACGAAAAAGGCACGACAGTCATTCTCGTCACTCATGACATGAACATCGTTTTGGAATATAGCGATACCGTCATCGTCATGGAAGATGGGGAGGTTCGAGAAATTACAACTCCTTTAGAACTCTTCAATAAAGAAAACGACCGCTACTCGCTAGAGACACCTCTGCTTTATAAATTCGTTAAATCACTATCTGATAAGGGTATGAATCTCGATATCGCGATGATAAAAGATATCGACTCGCTAGCATCCGCCATTGCCCAGGCGAAGAGGATTGGCAAATGAAGGGTTTAACGCTCGGCCGCTACGCCCCCTTTAACAGCTTCGTCCATCGCCTCGATCCGCGCAGCAAGCTTTTGATTTTGGTGCTGATGATGGTCGCCGTTTTCTATGGCTATACCAGCCAAGTCATGACATTTGTCATGGGTGGTATCTTGCTCCTGCTAATTTTAGTTATTTTGCTCATCTCACGAATCAGTATACGCCAGCTCTTCTCTTCACTTCGAGCTCTCTGGATAATGATCATCATTCTCCTTTTGATTAATGTTCTCGTTCCGCCGATCGGAGCGAGCAAAGTCGCTTTTAGCATCGGCTCGTTTAACATTTTCTGGGAGTCTATTTTACAAAGCGCAAAGATTATCTTGCGCTTAGTGATGATGATTTCTCTAACCTTGATTTTGACGGCGACGACCAAACCTCTCGATCTAACCTATGCCCTCGAATGGTACATGTATCCGTTAAAACTCATTAAGTTTCCAACTCACGAAATCGCGATGACGATTTCTATCGCTCTACGCTTCATTCCGACTTTGCTCGATGAGACGATGCGCATCATGAATGCCCAAGCATCACGCGGAGTCGATTTTGAACACGGCAAAATCAAAGAGAAAATCAAAGCCATTCTCTCCTTGATTGTCCCATTGTTCATGTCGGCCTTTCAAAGGAGCGAAGAACTCGCTAACGCCATGGAAGCCAGAGGCTACAATCCGCGGGCCAAACGGACGAGATATCGCAACCTTCACTGGGGAGCAGGCGATACCTTTTCGCTCATTTTTATTACCGTTTTAACCGCCGGAGTCATCGTCACCTCCGCGATGAACTGGAATTTCATCGAGATGATTTTTGGCATAACGACATGGGGTGTCGCCTTATGAGATATTTGGCGACCGTAAAATATAATGGGACTCATTATCTCGGATGGCAGAGACAGCCTAACGTCGATACGATACAAGGCGCGATTGAGACTGTCTTATCTAAATTGTTAGATAATGAAACTTCGATATTTGGCTCCGGTCGCACTGACGCCGGCGTTCATGCCCTGGGTCAAACCTTTCATTTTGATGTCGAAAAAGAAATCGAAGATCGCGAGAAGTTTCGCTATGCGATGAATCGACTCTTAAACCGCGACATCCATATTATTGAAATAAAGAGAGTCACTGATGATTTTCACGCTCGTCTTTCGGCGAAATACAAAGTATATCAGTACATCATCAATGTTGGTGAGGATGATCCGTTTAATGTTGATTTTAAACATTTTTTTCCTCGCGATTTAGATATCGATGAGATGAGGAAGGCCGCAAAACTATTTTATGGCAAACATGACTTTCGAAACTATACGAGCAAAGAAGAAGACGAGAATCAGTTTGTTCGCGAAATCGTCGGCATTCACATCAGCAATCCCGAAAATCATATTGTCGTCGACATCGCCGCGACCGGATTTATGCGCTACATGGTCAGGATGATCGTCGGCACGCTCATCGAAATCGGCATGCATCGGTTTACTACCGAAGAAGCTGCCAAACTGCTCGACAATCCCGAGCGAAGCTATGTCAACTACAAAGCCCCTCCTAACGGCCTTTATTTAGTAAAAGTCGAATATTAGGTGTAAAAATAATATCAGGAGAAAATATCATGGGAAGACATTTTGAAGTAAGGGCCGCGGCTATGGCCAAAAGCGGCGCTAGGAAATCAGCGTTATACGCCAGGGCCTCAAGAGAAATATATATGGCGGCTAAATCCGGCTTGCCGGATCCGAAGAACAATTTAGCGTTGCGTTCAGCAATTGATAAATTCAAAGGGCAATCCATTCCGCGCGATGTCATCGATCGGGCCATCAAAAAAGCCGCTGGTGGCGATGTTGAAACATATACGGCCGGGCGCTATGAAGCTTTTGGTCCGGGCAACAGTTTTTTGATTATCGATACTCTCACGGATAACGCTAATCGGGCTTTCGTCGAAATTCGCACCGCGGTCACGAAAAAAAGCGGGCACATGGGAACGGTGAATTACAATTTTACGGAAACCGGTATTCTCGTCTTTAATTTTGATAACAAAGATGTAGTCGAAGAAACGCTGATTCTCGGCGATGTCGATGTCCGCGAGATTTCAAGCGAAGAAGGCGTTATCGAAGTCCTCGTCGAACCGACGAGTTTTGCCCAAGCCAAAGATTTATTAAATTCTTTGGGGATCGAAGACTTTACAGTCGCCGAGATTCAGATGTTGGCCAATGAAACAATTGACTTAGGCGATGAAGATCGAGCTCTTTTCCAAGAGTTGGTCGACGCTTTAGATGAGCTCCAAGATGTCCAAAACGTCTTTCATAACGTCAATTTGGATTAATGGGGAAAGATTTTTGACACCTGGGAAATAATCATTGACAATTCTATATGTAATATATAGACTTAATATCGGCGCAAATTGCGAAAACTACGGTCCCGGTAAGATTCTAGTTTGAGTAAGGAGAATATTATGCAACGTCAAACAACGATAGCTAAAGCGCAGGAAATATCCCGTAAGTGGTATGTCATCGATGCAACTGACAAACCCTTAGGTAGACTTGCTTCGGAAGTCGCGGTGGTCCTGATTGGAAAACACAAACCAACCTATACCCCCAATGTCGACTGCGGTGATTTCGTCATCATCGTCAATGCCGAAAAAGTTGGATTATCCGGCGATAAAGAACACAAGAAGAATTATTACAACGTCTCGATGCAACCCGGTGGATTAAGAACGAGATCCTCTGGCGAAATGCTCAAGAACTATCCGGAAGAAATGCTCGAAAGAGCGGTCTGGGGCATGCTCCCCAAAGGCCGTCTCGGCCGTCAGATCTACAAGAAATTGTTCGTCTACAAAGGTCCGGAACACAAACACGAAGCTCAAAAGCCTGAAGTGCTCGAGCTCAAATACTAGGAGGACAGTCAATGGCCACATCTAAGAAAACCGCCCAATATTACGGAACCGGACGCCGCAAATCGTCAATTGCTCGCGTCTATTTAGTTCCCGGCAAAGGCAAAATCACCGTTAACGGCTTTGACGTCAATGCCTACATGCCCTATGAAACGCTCGTCATGGATTTAAAGCAACCGCTCGTCATCACGAACAACGCTGATAAATTCGATGTCAACGCCACCGTTAAAGGCGGAGGTTTCACCGGTCAATCAGGCGCTATCCGCCTCGGCATCACCAGAGCTTTATTAGAAGCCGGTGCCGATCGCACGACGCTGAAGGTCGCTGGTTTTATCTCGCGCGATTCCCGCACTAAAGAACGCAAGAAATACGGTCTTAAAGGCGCTCGCCGCGCTCCCCAATTCTCCAAGCGTTAATTTCGCTTTGAGGTATGTCAAAACAAGCCCGGGATTATGTCTCGGGCTTTCTTCTTCTTTCATAAAGAAAGCGCCATGTTTTTCTAGTTGCATTTTCAAAGTGCCTATTGTATATTAGTTAAGCGCAAAAAGGCGCGATGGACCTGTAGCTCAGTTGGTTAGAGCGCGCCCCTGATAAGGGCGAGGTCGATAGTTCAAATCTATTCAGGTCCACCATTTAATACATAAGGCCCGCATGGGCTTTTTGTTAGAAGGGGATAAAAAATAACGAACATGTTCGTTATTAGTAGTCCCTCTTAGGGCACTTAGCTCAGTTGGGAGAGCGTTTCCTTCACACGGAAGAGGTCGCAGGTTCGATCCCTGTAGCGCCCACCACGCCGTCTTAGCTCAATTGGCAGAGCAATTGATTTGTAATCAATAGGTTG
>JAEWMX010000015.1 GCA_023393065.1 Bacillota bacterium
AATCTAACCGTTCATCACCCAACCATTGATATTGAGAATTTAAATATCGAATTTTGCAGCGAGGTTCCCTATCATAAAAATCATTGTCCTGAAGGCTCACATGTATTTTACATGATGGGCGGAAAGAACAGTGCGTTTGAATTCACTTTCGTCGCTGAACCCAATGAAGGATATGAGGTTAAACAGTGGCTTTTCAACAACGATATTGTGGTCGACAATACGACGAATTCATTTTTGGCAAAAGTATCGAGAAGCACCTCATATCAAGGATTTATTGCTGTCGAATTTGAGCCGATCGTCGAGTGAATTTATTAACGGGGGAATTGAATATATGAACAAAATATCGATAATAAAAGTGAGTAATATTTGTTTTTTGCTTTTTCTTTCGACTAGCCTTGTGACATTTTTGCACAATAGCGAATCTAAACCTGAAAACGATGATGTTTATCATTCTGCTCATACTGCCTTTGAGCATTGAGACGACTCAGAATTATCATAGTGACAAAAATCAGTATTCAGTTTAATCATTTTTCGCGCATAAAAAATAATTTATTTATGGTATAAAAATACATCCAAAATACAGTCGCATACGGAAAGTAGTGGAAATAAGCAGTGATACACCATTCACGATAAGTGGCAATACATCGCACAAATTGCCATTTCGCGTATCATTGCGGAATATCGCGGAACATTTGAAATTTAGACTGCCAGGGGGCACCACTTCAAATTGAATTAGCTTCCGAATCTTGGAGAAAGGTATAATGAGAATACCCTACCAAGAAGGGAGCTATTTTTTATGCGATTGACAATGAAGGATAAGCTGAAGATATGCGAAGATCATATTAAAAAGGGAATCTCCTTATCTCACCTTTCCGAAAAATATGGGAATTATGAACTCAGTAACATCAAGTACGCGGTCAATTTATATAAGAAATACGGCCGTGAACCATTTCTGGATAGGCAAAGGCGCATCTATAAACGCGATACTAAGCTCCTGGCTATTTCACAAGCCCTGGCGGGTCAATCCTTAAGGAGCGTCGGCCTCGAATTTGCTTTGATTGATCCGGGTCTTGTCCACGATTGGGTCAAGAAGTACAAAAAGGAAGGCGAAGCGGCGATTCAAGACACGCATCCCCGAGCGAATTACCTTTTAAAAGAAGAGCGCTTCAAAGCCGTCGTCGACCGAAAGATCCAAGATGAGAACGAACGGCTTCGAGCGGAGATTGCCTTCTTAAAAAAATCGCAGTCCTTAGCCCGAAAGCTAGAAGGGGCGACCGTCGTCGAAAAGACGCGCATCGTCAGCGAGCTAAGGACAAGCTTTAAATTCCAAATCCTTCTAGGTATTGCCAAGATGGCTCCCTCGGTTTATTACTACAACCTTAAGGCGATGAAAAACAAGAAGAACAAATACGATTCAGCGGAGCAAGAAATCGAACGTTTATTTATAAAAGTTCATAAAAGGCGATGCGGATATCATCAAATCTATTATCACTTAAAAAGAGGCGGATGGACGATCGGCAAGAACAAAGTCCTGGAAATTATGAAGCGGAAAGGCTTTGCCAAAGTCCCTAAAAACAAGTGGAGGCAGTACAACTCTTACGAGGGCAATTTAGGTCTGCGGATTCCGAATGTAATGAATCGGGACTTCTCGACGGATAAGCCCTATCAAAAAGCGGGTACCGATGTCACGGAATTCCCCCTCTCGGAAACCTCGGTGTATCTCTCACCGGTTATTGATTTTCACTCTCGAGAGGTGCTCTCCTATGTAGTGGGCACGGATGCGAAAGTGAGCCGCATTACCAATATGATCGATCGGCTGAAAAAGCATCACGGAAGCAATATCGTCGGCATGATGATTCAGTCAGATCAGGGCATTCAATATCAAAACTCAAGATATATTCAAAGACTTAAAAAATATCGCATCATTCAGTCGATGAATCGCAGGGGCAATTGCCTCGACAACTCTCCAACAGAAAACTTCTTTGGCCGTCTTAAACAAGAAATCTGGGATGGGCAAAAAAGCAAATACGACAGTGCGGAGAGCCTGATTGAAACAATCCATGAATACGTGAACTACTACAATGAAAAGAGAATCGTCATGAAGACAAAATGACACCCAAAGAGTGTAGAATGAAATATTTATCCAGCATATAATAAGATGTGGGTTGAGTTATATTTCTCTCCAACAAAACGAAGCTAGCTCAATGAAATTACCCCCGTTTATTGGACAAAAATTCGGTTACAATGAATAGGGGTTTTTAATTCAATTTTTCATAACTTAATAGTTATTTAGTCGTTGTGTCTTGATATGTATAAGATTGGCACTTTCTAATTAAGAATATAATTTTTATTAGAAGGTAGTATATCCAGTAGATATTTGTTTATAATTGTTGTGTTGTGTTTTTTTATGGAGGACATCGGATCCGATGAAGTAAAAAATGCGCAACCAAATTTCATATGATAGGAAGGAATTCGAGTATGAAAACGCTAATTTTACTTTCGGCTTCACCCGCATCGGGAAAAACTAGGTGGTGTACAAATTACATAACCGAGCATCCCGATGCTGTTTATTTAAATAGCGATGAAATTAGAATTGAAATCACCGGGGACTATAATGATTTTTCTAAGCAACATGTCGTGTGGGAAACATTCGCCAAAAGGATCGAACAATATAACGAACTCGAAGGAGATTTCACCTTAATTCTAGATGCTTTAAATGACTTAAATGTCCTAAGACAAAAGTATGTCAAAATGTGCGACAAGTTTGACAAGAAGATTTTAGTCGTCATCAAGAAGCCTTTAGAAGAGACGCTTCAAAACAATGCCAATAGGAATCCGGAAGTGCGAATTCCGGAAAATATTATGATTAATTTATATAATAAATTTGAAATGCCTGATGAAGAAACATTAGCGTTATTTGATGAATATTTCTATATAGATCACAAGTTCTAGAGTCATCTATACTAGGAATAATCAAAAATTAAGTGTTCGAAACTGTCAATACAATCCCAGAATCATTTATAAATTCAGTACCTTTGCACAAATGAAGAATATTAAGTCGATGAAGAAGAAGTAAGGCTCCCTCATATCAAAAACGAAGAAGCGGTGGAACTATATCAATCGATCGACAAAGGCGAAAGTACAGATGTATACAGCGAATTTTCTGACGGCTTTGACGAGATTAACACCTATGCGTTTTCATTAATCAGAAACTATGAAGTTCTCGATGGTTACTTCGATGAATACAACGTCGCCTATCTTCGCTTTGCCAAGATAGAGCTGTCGGCGCTGCTCATCAACTTTACGATTTCCTTCATCTTGCTCATCGTAGGGCCTCAGGTGTTCACTCGTGATCATATTAAATTTGGTAACTTAATCACCAAGACGAGAAGAATAAGCTCGATGGGGAATAATCCATCGGCATTATCTTTAGTGGGTAAGAACGTCCTTACCTTGCTAAGAGGAGTTCTTCCCTTCTTAATCATTGGCGCCATCGCTTTTGATTTCTCCGTTTTTACGATTCCGTTATTTTCCATTGGGCCTCTTGTGGTGAACGTCATAGGCACATTGGCAATTGCCTTGATAGTCGAGACGGTCAATGCCGTGTTCTTAATTTTATGAAAAGACCATCGCTCGCTTGAAGAGTATGCAACACGCATAGAACTCGTGACCAAGGAAATGGACTTCGAAAAGAAGGAAAAAGACAAAGAAATCGATAGCAAATGGTAAATTGAGACCGGTAATTAGCAAGCGTATAAAACACTAATATGAATTAATATTTGTTAATGAAGTTTGAAGAATTATATCAATGATTGAATATTTCGCTTTTTTCACTTTTTTGCTGTTTATGAGCGTTTTTATTTTTTTGAGCCGCTTTTTGTGACTTGAAAACATGATTGATTGACGAGCTCATTACTTAATACTGAGGCTTCGTTCACGAAAGGCACCAAGATAAGATTGCGCCGTTTTCATCGATAAATTGAGGCAATTCATAAATGACTATATGGTTTTACTAAGAATTTTTGTTATACTTTATTAAAGCATGGAAAATTATCAAAAGATAATTGTTTCTTCGTTGGAGAAATTGAATTTGTCGAAAAAGGAACTTGCTACATTGCATAGAGCTGCTTTTTCATCAATCAACAGGTCAGAAAGCGGCAATCACCTTCCTTAATATATAGAAAGAAGAAAACTAAAGAAACTTGCGAAGAAAGCGGGGGGAAAGAAATAAAAATGGCAAAAAACAAAATCATTGATTTTATCTCTGAGACAGAAGTTGAAGGCAAACCTGAGGAAATAGAGGCTGTGCAGCCCTATTTGCACATCCTTGTAGAAGATTATGGCTACCCAAAATCAAGAATACTCTCTCATCCTCAATTCCGTGTAAAAGTACGCCCTTCCGATGAGAGAAAAGAATATCCTGTCGATATTGCGGTTTTCAATTCTGATAATAAGAACGACGACACTGTATTCATGATTGTAGAGTGTAAAAGAAAAAACAGGAATGATGGCCTGTCTGAATTGAAAGATTATTTGCGCTTTTCTAAGGCATCTATAGGTGTATGGTTCAATGGTGAAGAAAAACAATATATAAGGAAATATGAGAAGGATGGCACTATTGAATTTGTTGAGATACCAAACATCCCACGTTACGGTCAAAGAATAGAAGACATAGGCCTATTTAAACGAAGGGATTTAAAACAAGCGCATAATTTAAAACAAACATTTAGGGCAATTCGTAATTTTTTGGCTGCAAATACTGTTGGTGCGACAAGAGATGAAGTTTTGGCACAACAACTAATCAATCTGATATTCTGCAAAATTTACGATGAACGGTTTAAACAGCCAGACGAGATATGCGATTTTAGAGCAGGAATTGATGAATATCCTTCTGCTGTAAAGCTCAGGATTTTAGAGCTGTTTGAGAAAGTGAAAAGGAAATATAAAGAAGTACTTGAAAAAAACGATACCATTTCGTTAGACGATAAATCTATTGTTTACGTTGTTGGCGAACTTCAAAATTATGCCTTGACTGAAACTCAGCGCGATTCCATAGCCGATGCGTTTGAAACCTTTATTGGGCATGCGCTAAAAGGAGCTCAAGGCCAGTTTTTTACTCCCAGGAACGTTATTCGCATGATGGTTTCAATATTGAATCCTTCGGATGAAGACTTAATTATTGACCCAACGTGTGGTTCAGGAGGTTTCCTAGTTGAGGCACTGAAATACATATGGAAAGGGTTGGAAGAGGATGCAAAAAAATACCATTGGAACGAAGAAAATTTGCGCGAAGAGAAACTTGAAGTTGCGCTTAATAAAATAAGAGGCATTGACAAGGACTATTTCCTTGCAAAAGTAGCAAAAGCTTATATGGCAATTCTTGGAGACGGTAAATCAGGTATTTTCTGTGAAGATAGTCTAGAAATGCCGTCTAATTGGGGCGAGAAAACTCGCATCAAAATAGATGAAAATAAATTTACTGTCCTTTTAACCAATCCACCTTTTGGAAGTAAAATTCCAGTTACGGGGAGAGAAAAAATAAGCCAATATGATCTTGGGTTCAAATGGAAGTGTGCGAATGGAGTTTGGTCAAGAGAGAATATTCTTAAAGAAAAAGAAGCTCCTCAGGTCTTATTTATTGAGCGAGATATCAACTTATTAGTTAATCGTGGAAAAATGGCCATTGTTTTGCCGGACGGCTTTTTTGGAAATCATAACTATGGATATATAAGAAATTGGCTATTTTCGAAAGGACGAATACTTGCAATTATAGATTTGCCTGTTGAAACATTCCAGCCAAACACTGCCACAAAAACTTCTGTATTGGTTTTTCAAAAATTAGTGCCAGAAGAAATACCAGAAGACTATGAAATATTCATGGCAATTGCTGAGACTTGTGGACACGACAGGCGGGGAAACATGATTGAAAGCGATGATATAGAAAAAATTGCAGAAAAATACCACGAATGGGAAAAAGGGCAAGATATTATTGGAGTTGATGATTAGAATGCGTGCGTTCACGGTGCGAATATCAAATTTAAAAATGAGAGACAGGCTTGTTCCTAGTTTCTATTTTGAAATGTCATCAAACAAGAGTGGCTATATTTCTAAACCTATTAATGATTTTGCATTTGTTTCGGACGGACAACACGCCCATAATCCACGCAATAATGTCGGAGGTATCCGATATCTTTATGGGCGCAACATTAAAGAACAATCAATAAATTATGACCCAATATCCGATGACTCGTACATAGACGAAAATGTTTTCGATTCTGATAATCGCTGTCACGTTAAAAATGGTGATTTACTAATAGCTATTCTCGGCACAGTTGGGAAAAGTGTAGTTTATAATCTAGAAAAGAACGGTGTTTTAGGGATTCCAAGGCATATCGCAAGAATTACACTCAGAAAAAACACTGATGATATTAATCTTTATTTTCTATCATGTTATTTTCGGAATAGAAGGACACGAAAGGAAGTGGAAGCATCAGCAACAGGAAATATACAAAAACTTTTAAGCTTAAAAACGATTAGAGCCACAAAGGTACCATTACCAGACAAACCCTTACTTTCAACCATTACTTCGAATGAAATTGAAGCTTTGAATTTGCAATATGAGTTTGATATGCTTCTTGAGAAGGCAAAAAAACTATTTTATGAATCAATTCCATTCAATGTCAAAGCCGTACCAGATGAGAGCTTTTTCTCTATCAAATCCACTGATGTCAAAAAAAATGATATGAACTTGGCACTAAGCAAATATCGAAAGCTTTATGTCAACACAATTGCCGAGATAATGAAAGTTGATCATTTTGTTCTTTCAGACGAGTTCTCAATTGCTACCGGAGTTGAGGTTGGAAGCAAAGAATACATTCCATACGTGGAATCTTCTTCCTCGTCAATTCCATTTATCAGAACTTCAGATATTGTGAATTACTATCCAGATTTTTACACAGACTTTTTTGTCAAATCAAAGCCCTCAAAATATTCACTGTTACCAAGGGATGTCGCTTTTACTAAAGATGGAAAAATTGGCTGCTGTGCATATATTGGTGACAACACTGGTTTCATTTTTTCATCAGGTTTTTCGATTTTTCGAAAAATCAAAGGGAAGAATCAATTCATTACACCTGAGTACTTATTTATTGCGTTATCCATTTTAGAGATAGGAACATTCCAAGGCTTGAAAGGAACGGTTGTTGCTAGCACAATTCCTCATCTACGAAAGCAGAATATACAGAAATTTGTTATTCCATTAATTAATAAAGAAAAAATAAATAAAATAACAACAATTGTTCAGCTTGCCTTCTCAAAAAGAGAGAGGAAGAACGAATTACTAAAGATTGATGACTGTTTAATGAATAATTTCTTAGAAAAAATCAGAGATTAATAAGCTTCCTTTGGCAGAAATTCGTTTATTTCTTATGGAAAAATCTTACTCAGTGAGTAATTGAATATTTTGCATACTTCTTGGCACTTTTTAGATTTTCCTTCATTTTTTATTAGTATGATTCTTTTTATCTCTAATGGCCGAGTAAGAGGAAACAAGCAATTGTAAAAACTAACAGTGAGTCGTTTTCCCCAAGCTGGAGGACAAACTTTTCGTTGATTTGCATCGGAAAAAAGGTACTAATCAGAATTAATACTTTACCCGAGAACGACGTAAGAAGTAGAGGATAGTGAACTATCTAAGAACCAACTTGGTGTATGACTTCATGCTGCATGCTTATCTAGAAGTCGAGCCGAGTTGCGAAGAAGCCTACAAGAACATGAAAAAGCAAGACTTCATGACGATTTAAGCATGTGGCTTATGTTCACTAGAATCAACGCTTATGATGGCAAGTTGAAGGAAATCGAACATTGCTGTGTGAAGGCGAGAGGGGGCTTTCCAAAGGAATATAAAGAATACCTCAAGACTGATTGTGTCAAAGACTCTATTCTTGAAATGATATATTCTATATAAAGAAAAAAGCCTCTCAATGAAGCTTAAAGAAACCGTTGTCAAACAAACCAAAATCGGCACTTTTCCTTTTTTTCACCTTATATTTTAACTGGGAGGCACTTTTCATGAACAAGTACAATGAGAATGATTACGCGAACGCCCTAGAATGCATGAAGAAGAATAAATATTCAAAGGAAACAAAGAATCTATTTTTTTATGCTCCTGTGTGCTACCGAGAGGATATGTATTCGGATTTTGAAGAGAATCCAGAATTCGGCGAAGAAGAATTCAGGGCTAAGTATAAAAAAGTAGTATATTGTGCTAATTTCAAAAGATAAGCATTCAATATGAAGCGCGTTTTCTTTTTAATGCGATTGCAAAGAAATGGTTGCAACTGTAATAATTAACCGTTACCAATTGACGAGAAAACCAATAGGCGTGTAACCCTGATAGACAAAAAATATACTAGATTAAGCGACTGTTTTGATGAGCTGGAATCGCAAAAAGTAATCAACCGATATTGCATTGCGAGAATTGACTCATATTAAAGCAGGAACAAATTGCATTTTATTCATCATTTTTACTCATATCATGAATAAAGTGGTTGCGCAACTTGCTGTCAAGTTTATTCCTCAAACGTTGCTTTTCTAATGCTGTTTTGCATCGACAATTAACAATAATCTCCTTAATAAAATCGGTGTCATTTCCAAAGGAATTAAGCATCAAAAAGATGTGCATTTGAATTAAAAAAACGGCAAAAACTTGCGGGTTGCGTTTGACGCTGTCCGCAAACTCGGAAAGAACAGCTCTCCATTTCGGCCCTTTGGCTTCACAATAGGCAATTACCATGAAAAGTTTACCATAACTCATTTCCGAATCTTTGATCTCCGAATCGAATGTTTTTGCCAACTTCGATGAATAGGAAAGATCGACTAGTGATTCTTGAACTGCTATGGGAGTAAATGTGCGAAGCCACTCACAAAATGAAAGAAAATCTCTCTTTTCTTTCTCAGAGTCACTCTGCTTGTCAAATGCTAATTTCTTTTCAACTTCTAATATTACGTATTCAACCACTATTCGAAAGACCACAAGCGAACCCACGCAACCATATACGTATTTGTTTAAATAAGACCTTTTTTCACTTGCTGACATGCCATCAGAATTTCTTAGAATATTTCCACAAAGAAGCATGCAGTCCATTAAATTTTCATGTTGTCTCTGAATAGACTCCTTGCTTAAATCAGATGGGGAATAATGACCATTAGTCGAGTGGAGATCCGTTATTTTATCTCGTTCTTCCTCAGGTAGCGTTTCGAGAGAATCATCAGAACCTTCTTTCGATAATACTTCAAGAATATCTGAAGGATCATAATCCAGAACTTTTACGTTTTTGTGCGCTTCTTTGGCAAGCAGGTCGAGCTTTTTAAAAGCTAAATCCACCAAGGTTATCGAATTACGATTAAAACAAGAAAAGTAATCGAATACATCAATAAACCTCCACCATTTTTCACTCGTTAATAGCCAATCGGCACCAACGGTCTTTCTATCACAATACTTTGCTAGAAAAAAATGCAAGTAGCATTCATATTTGAAGAACACATTGTCGCCATCTTTCTGTAATATGCCTACTTCAAAAAATAAAGAATCAAATTTGCTTTCTTTGATGTTGTAACCCTTTGAATCATGGTATGAAAGCGCGAAAGAGTCGAAATCGTCGCTAGATAGAGAGAAGCTATCTTTTTCATACATTTCATATGCTAGATGACCTAGAAAATCGCACTTGTTCTCAAAATCGTAAGAGTCCCTTTTCGAATCGGATAATAAATGCCTTCCAAGAATGTGTTCAATAAACTTTGTTAGCAGATTTGCTTTGCTTGTAGGTTCTATTGCTTGTCCATCACGATACAAAGTGAGAAACAAAGAGATCATAAATGGGGTTCTTGGCAAGTTAATCTTGCTAAACAATTTGACTGTTTTGCCAATGAATTCCTCTTCGTTATCCATGCTTTTATTAATAATAAGCTGGAACAAATTTCGAATCTGATTTTTTGATAAGGGAGAAATTTCCACGGAAAGGTTGCTGGATGATTTAATTATTTCGCTAAATTGAGAAGCTCTAGGCTGCAATGTGCTTTCGTCAAATATAAGAAAATACGATTTAGAGGTTGCGACATTACTTAGAAAGGACATAAATTTGTAGTCGTTTTTAAACGAAAAATCGTCAACAATAAATAAAAAACCGTCGTTCTCAAATTCTTCGATAATCTGCTTTTTATTTATCGAAAACCCATCAGTAGAAAACTTTGTCAAGAATGAGTGAATATATGTGAATAATTGAGTTACGTTGCATGCAGACTCTCCACCATCCGATATAACAATTGGTATTTTTCTAAACTCGTCAAAACGGTCAAGATAAAGTTGAGCAAAGCGATATGCCAACACTGTCTTCCCCGAACCCTCTCTACCGAAAATTAGAACTTTGCTTTTTGAAGATAACAACAATTCTTCAATATCGATATTTTTTTGTTTTGAATCTTCTTTGACTGAAGCGCCTTTTATTTTGAATGAAGGCGATACAAAAGATGGAGCATTAGCAGGAAAATCATTATTAGAGGGCTTGCGGTTCATGAACAAATTCTCAAAATGTGAGTCGATTTGGTCCTTGATTGCACATTTTAAATTGTATCTAAAGCTAGATTGGCCAAATTTTACTTTCCACTTCCCTTCTGAATAGTGAACAAGATTGGAATCAAAGACATCTCGCTCCAAATAATGTCGGCGAGAATGAATCGTGGCTTCTTTTTTCTTTAAATCAACGAAATATAAATGAAATGCAGGAGGATTATAAAAGCCGTTTATTTGGATAGACAATTCTTCTCCCGCTAAGAACAATGTCTCATTATTTGGATAAACACATTTTCGAGAATTGTCTTCATGTAAATGTCCGGTTAGCACAATGTCAAATTTTCGTAGCAACATTTCGATATTGTATCTATGATCTTGTCTAATAAAATCAACAGGATGATGCATAATTGCGATTTTTATGGTGCAATCCTTGATTTCATTATAAGCATTATTCAATTCAATTTTGGATACAATAATGTTATTTATATCTTTTGAACTTGGACCCAATGACCTCCATGCGGTATTTATGCATACTAAACCTATTTTCTCATCTCTGGTATGATGAATAATGTGGCTAGATATTCTTTTACTCTTTAGCCCTATATTATTCAAAAGCGATACGTGGGCATGATATTCATTGAGCTGAACCAAGCCATCAGCGTAATCGATGTATTCTTTTCTATCAAATTTATTGTAGTCGCTGCACAAATTATCCAATCCGCTAAAGAAGAGATCATTAATTAAATCGGTATCGACTTCATGGTTTCCAGGGACATAGTATATGTCGTTCTTTGTAAACAAATTAGCTTCCATTAATGGATTGATCAGGATGTTAAGCGCATTTTCAAATTCTTCTTTTTTCCCAGATTTGACCAAATCGCCTGTAATAAGACATAAATCAATTTTTTGATTATGGGTTATGGTACTTACATCAGATATTAGTTGTTTTGTAGGAAATGAGTATTTCATTTCTTCTATAGACAAAAAATGCGAATCAGATAGATGAAGTATTTTTAACATGTGTTGCCCCCAAAACGAATGAATTCATCTAAATATTAGCATTTGTTTCTTGTTCGAAAAAGAAATGATTAATTATTCTTAATTTTGATAGATGTCAAAGTCATTGCAACAAATACATCAAAAAACTATTCACTAGTAGAAAAAACGCCCATTATGTTGCAATGACATTTTCATCTAACATTTGAATAATGATACTCAAATTTATGTAAACTTCGATAATATATTATCGTTTTCTCTCTAAAGAAGTTTTCTTAGAAAGTATCCAATTCTTTGTCGATATAGATGAATCGCGGAAGATTTAGAAAATTCGCATTTTATGTGCAAATAATTTGTCTCTACTATTGATTGAATGCATAGATGCGCCTTGTTGGCAATAGAAAAAGGAATATACGTATTTCCAACTAAAAGTGCCAGTCTCTTATTCATTTTTTGACAAATGAGGGCTATTCCCCCAATTGTCTTACCAAAAAAAGATTGTTCGTCTAGTCTTCCTTCTCCAGAAATAATATAATCAGTGTCTTTGATTTTTTCATCAAAATCCAATATGTCGAGAATTGTATTAATACCCGATTTTAGTGAGGCATTACCGTATGCTAAAATTCCGGCCCCAATCCCACCAGCGGCACCCGATCCCTCGACATCTGCAACATCCTTGCATAAATCCCTTTTAATGATGCTATCAAGATGTTTTAGCCCTTGGTCGAGTTCAACAACCATCTTCTCATCTGCACCTTTTTGCGGTGCGTAAACATAAGCCGCACCATTTGGTCCATATAAAGGATTATTCACATCGCACATCCCAATGATTTGAACATTACTTAATATATTTAGATTTGCCGAATTATCAATCTTAAAGATATCTTTAAGAGTCCCTCCGGTTGGAACGAACCCTTGACCCTTTTTATTAAAGAACCGCGTTCCCAAGGCTGCGAAAAGTCCACACCCTCCATCATTTGTGGCGCTCCCCCCAAGGAATATGTATATCTTCTTGCATCCCTTATTAATAGCATCCAGCACCTGTTCACCAAGACCATAAGTGGTTGTCTTCATCGGATTTAGTTCTTTTATTATAGTAAGACCTGCGCAAGAGGCGGTTTCGATATAAGCGTTGTTATTCTCATCGACATAATATCTCGTCTCGATATCTTTAAAATATGGGTCTTTTACTGTTATCGGAACATAGTGACCTTTAATCGAATAAGCAATCGCCTCTAAAGATCCTTCTCCGCCATCGGCGATAGGAAGATACTCCGCCTTAATATGAGGATACTTTACTAGTTCTTCTTGCCAAAGACGGCAGATATCAAGTGATGATAATGTTCCTTTAAAGGAATCAGAAGCGATGACAATTTTCATTATCATCATTTTACTTTCTTTTGGTTAACTATTACAAACAATGACGAATTTATGTGTATAATTTAGTTACATATATAATATTACTGGGGGATAAACATGAATAAGATAAAATCCTTTTTCGTGGAGATTTGGCAGTTTATACGGAGAGCCAAAAGACCTTTAATCGTCTTAGGCTCTTTTTTGATGGCCACCCTTCTATGCATCGGCCTCGGTGACGGCATTCAAAAAGACTGGGGCAACATCCAAGTCACAAGCGGAATGATAGAAGCCACGACTGTAGACAACGAAGATTATTCCATGGGATATAAGTTATATGTTCCCAAAAGCGCTTTAGAAGGAACGCCCGCTCCTGCCGTCTTGTGTTTACATGGTTATCAAAATGACCACGAAACCAGCGCAGGATTTGCCATTGAATTTGCGAGACATGGCTATGTCGCTTTAGCGATTGATGCCTTTGGCCATGGTGCGACGACGACCGGTATTGCTTCGCGAGGCTGGGTCAATCATAAAGTCGCGAAAGTCAACTTTGGCTGGGATTCAGAAGAAGATAAGACGTATTCTTTCATCAGCGGTCCCGATCGCTACAAGATCATGATGAATTTTTCAAATATCGATTTCTTCATCGACAAGTATTCCAAATCAATCGATCCCGAAACGGGTGATGTGTTAGTCGATGAAAACTATATCAAAGATGCATCGATGGGCGGAACCGCCGCATATTTGTGGCTCGCTTCCCAAAGCTTTGTCGACGAGACGAAGATGGCGGTAACCGGTCATTCGATGGGCACATGGGCGTCATGGTCGGTTTCGGCGGCGATGTGCGGCGCGCAGTTAAGCGGAGTCGACATCACTCCAAGAGCGACGATATTACAAGCTGGCGAGATATTTAAGACGATGAGGGACGATGATGGCAGAATGGCATACGATACCGATGAAGATAGCGTCGCCGATATCTATTGGAACAATCCTTTGTTACTCTCCGCCAAATACGACGAGTTCAATATGTTCAGGGATTACGAGATGGAGCCGAATGGCGACACGGTCATTCATGGCGAACCTTCCAGCAACTTTTTAAATCCAGGAGTCGGCGAGGATCCAGAATGGAATAAAACATTCAACGAGAACTTCGCTTTAGGAACCTCGGTCCGAAGAAATCTATATAACACCAATCATCGCTTATTGACACATAATCGTAATGCGATTGCCGATACGCTTGAATGGGTTAGTTTATCTAGTGGTGTGGCTTTATCTATTGATAAAAACAATCAGACATTCTTGATTAAAGAATATTTAGTGTTCGCCGCGATGCTTTTGGCTATCACCTCGACAGTTATCTTTATTATGTTGTTTAAACACATAAAATGGTTTGCGCCAGTATACGCCGGAGTTCCGAATCGCCCCGAAAAGGAAAAGACGGGATGGAAGTGGTGGAAAGGCGCGTTGCTTACTATGGCAATCTCGGCTTTCACCTATCCTTTCTTAACCCAGTTAGGACATGGATTATTTCCTTTCCCAGAAAAAGTGTTTTCGATGACGATTGGTAATGGCTTTCTCATGTGGTATATCTTCTTAATCCTCGTCATGCTCGGATTTACGCTTATTCCGTGGTTTAAGAAAAAGAAAAAAGGAACACTTGATATCGACTTTGTCGATATGGGTATGGCGCGAGATGATGACCAACATAAACACAAGTTTGACTGGGCATTATTAGGCAAATCCGCGATTGTCGTCGTCGCCGGTGTCTTGTGGATGTACTTACAAGTCGTCTTCTGCCAATCGGTCTTTCAACTCGATTTCCGCTTCATCTGGCCTTTCTTTAAGATGTTTAGCGTATCTCGATTCTTGCAGTTCCTCGTCTATATTCCAATCTTTGCTCTCTTCTTTATTCTTAATAACTCAAAGATCTTTGCTTCAAACCGCTTGCCTGGTACGAATGAATCAGGCATCAAAGCTTTCTTTAAGGTGTGGTGGAAATACGCCTTATGCATGGTCGGAGGCATCTTGTTCATCATATTGTTGGAATACATTCCCTTCTTCGCCGGAATAGGTCCGGGTGCCGATTTAGTTTTTAGCACGACTTTTGGCGGACCTTTCATGTCCTTACTAATCGTTTTTGCTCCTCAAGTGATTGTCTTTTCTCTAATCTGCACATATTGCTATAAGAAGACAGGCAATGTTTTTGTTGGAGCTTTATTGGTCGCCATTCTCGCCTGTTGGATCGTCACCGGCGGAAGTGCGATGATGTACGCTTTTTAACAAACGTAATTTTTAATAGGAGAATATCGTGCAGTTATTTATATGGTTTCTGGAAGAGCTGTTTTATATTACAGGAATAGAATGGCTTGATGGAATACTATGTACCGTAACTGGCATAATATCATTTTCTATCGCTTTCTTTGTCATCGGTTTTCTTGCACCATTTATGAGGTATGGGTCTAGCGAGATGAGCAAAGGACATTGGATTATTAGGTTATTGGTTTTCGTTGGTTTGTGGTGGCTCTTACAAACCATTGCTAATGTAATAAACCATTTTATTGAATGGATGAATCAAAATTGGTGGATGTACATTGTAATTGGCGGAGTGACAATCTTGTTTGTCATTATTTGTTTGCTAATTAGAATAAATAACAAAAAAGCAAAGCATAAAAAAACTACATTCAGATGATCAAAACATTATTAATCTTTATTCGCGGTTCGGTAATAGATTTTTGAAAATTAATGAAATGATATAATGTGATTAAGTAATTGTCCGAACAAATTAAGGAGGCGAATATGCAAGAAATCTTGATTTATATCGAACAAGGTTACGCCGATTGGGAAATCGCCCATCTCGGCCACCATATCAAATCAACGAATAAATATGATGTCAAAACGGTATCAAAAACAAAGGACCCGCTCTTTTCGATGTCCCATCTTCACGTCATTCCCGATTATGATGTTAACGATATTCATAATTCGGATATTGCCAAATACAAGATGCTAGTTTTATGTGGCGGCATGTTTTGGTCTGAAGCTCAATTTGTTAACGAAGACGCTAGAAAGCTAGTTGATTTATTCTTAAGGAATAACTTAACAGTAGCCGCCATTTGCGATGCGACGACCTTTCTGGCGTTTAATGGCTATCTCGATAATGTCGACCACACCGGCAACACAATTCATCATATCATTCAAAGCTGTCCGAACTATCAGGGGCACAAACACTATATTAACCGCCAATGCGTCTCGGGTGAACGTTTTATTACAGCGAATGGCACATCCGTCCTAGAATTTGCCCGTGATATTTTAAAGAGATTAGAAGTCAAACCCGAAAAAGAAATCGAGGCTTGGTATCAATTCCGCAAAAAAGGCATTTATTCGGAATAGTGGAATGCTATTATTTATAATAAGGTAAGCGGAATTGAACGAAGAAAACAGCGTTGTTATTAGAAAACCAAAAGCACTATTAACTATAAACATCGTATTGACGGCTCTTTTAGTCATTCTCGCTGGATTATTGATGTTCTTCTATCATCGTCTCATATGGACATTAACGCTCAACTTTAACATTATCTACTTTGTTTGGATCTTGTTGGCGGCCTTGATTATTGGCTTGTTCATCATTTTATTGAGTATCGTGCTCGTTATAAAATCACCAAGCGACGACAAATCCTTTTTAATTCCTCCGGCTCTCGTTGTTATCCTTGCTGTCGTTTCCCTATCTTTTGGCCTCATCGACAGAATGGAATATAACGAGCACTATACCTTTAGCCAGGAAAAATGGGCGAATGCCACCAACGACGAAAGAAGCGTCTACGTCGATTCATTTTTAAAAATGTACAACCTATATGCTTTTGATGATGAAATGATTGTCGAATATCTCGGTGAACCGGATATCAAAGAGACAATCCAACTCGAAACATATCCGTCTCAATTCGGCGGTTATGCCTATTATTACGATTTAGGATTTGTCCGCGATTATATCGATCCGAGTTATCTCGAAATCAATACTAATCAAAACGGTCTCGTCTTTCATTACGGAATATATAGTTCATAAGAACTAGTAAGAAAAAAAGAGCGCACCAATCGATGCGCTATTTTCATTATTCAGTTGGAACAGTTCGTATCTTGCGGAAGATAAACCAGAACATCGCCAGTATTTCGATTGGCACTAAAGCGATAAAGATGTACCAGATATGCGGATATAGCGGGAAAAGCGATAAATAAATCGAAAGGGTGAGACCGACCGATAAAGATGTCACAAAGGCAAAAGACAAGCGATTGTTGCCCCAGATGAGCGAGAAGACGAGCAAGACGATCGATGACGCCGGTATCGCGTAGATAAATAGCAGCCAAGTTCTAAAAGCAAGATTTGGTTCGATGAGATTAGTCAAGACAAAAGCGACGGTGGCGACGAGCCAGACGATGCCGGCGGACAATATCGAAATCAAAATCCGCGTCTTGATCGTCAAGGGCGTTCGCGGCTTGCGGCCGACGGTGAGGAAGTCATTGAGGGTCACGCCGAAAAAATCCGCCAATTGATGCAAGACATAGGCTTCGGGAAGAGATTCGGCTCTCTCCCATTTGGATATAGCCTTATCCGAATAGTTCATCTTCTCGGCGAGCTGGAGCTGCGTCAGACCCATTTTCTTACGGTAATAGGCGATGTTATTAGCAACGATTGCTTTGAATTCGTTTTCGTTCATATCTCGTATTTTATCTTTTTCTAATGAAAAAAGAAACGATTTAATCTACTCTTCTCCCCGCGGTAGAGAGGCGATTTTTGATTCTACCCGACCGCGTCCAAGTGTTTACTGACAATTAAGTATAAATGTTTATATTGAAAACGTAAGCAACTAGAAGGAGACCAATTATGAAAATAGCCATCTCAAGCGAAACGACCGTCGATTTAACCAAAGAACTCTTAAAAGAATATGATATTCACACCGTCCCCTTTACCATCATCATGGGTGAAGATCAAGTCGCCGATGGGGAAATAACTCCCGAAGAAATCTTTAGTTTCCATAACCGGACCAAGATTCTTCCAAGGACGAGCGCCGTCAACGAATACCAATACGAAAATCATTTCCAGGATTTATTAAAATCTTATGATGCGATAATACACATCTCGCTATCAAGCGCCCTAAGCGTCGCCTATACAAACGCTTCAAATGTCGCCAAGAAGTTGAATAATGTGACGGTCATCGACTCCAAGAGCCTCTCGACCGGCATCGCCTTATTATGTCTCCACGCTCAGAAGCTCGTCAGGGCCGGCGAGAGGTTGTCGAACATTATTAACTCCATCTATGAGCGCATCCCCTTCGTACAAGCGAGTTTTGCCCTCGAAAAAGTCGATTATCTCTATAAGGGCGGCCGCTGCTCGCTCCTTTCCTTTATCGGGGCGAACCTCTTAGGCATCAAACCTCAGATCATCGTCAAAGACGGCAAGATGATTCCCGGCCGCAAATACCGCGGCAAGATGATGCGCGTCGTCAAACAGTACGTCGATGATACGCTTCTTTATTATGGCAATCCCGACTTAGAACAAGTGTTCATCACTTATACAACAGCGGACGATGAAATTATCGAAATGGTACAAGCCATCCTCAAAGGTCGCGGTTTCAAGCGCATCGATATTACCAGAGCCGGCGGAACGATTTCCTCGCATTGTGGCGAGAACTGCCTCGGCATTCTATACATAAACGACGGAGATCGCTAAGTAATTGTTGATAATCAACATAAAAAGCGCCTAAAAAGGCGCTTTTTATCTTTGATAAAGTTAGTTATTTGCTTGGAGCGAAAGCCATCAAGCCTTCGAGGACGCCGGCGGATAAAAGCAGGACGCTCATACCGATGACGGAACCGCCGAGTTTAACGCTGTCGGGATAGTTCGGATTAACGGCGCCGACTAAGGTTGGCATGAGTAAGAAGATGATGCCAGCGGCGACGAAGAAGACGGCGATGGCGCCCAATATTACTCTTTGGAATTTAAAAGGGATAAAGGCCGGGATGACGAGCAGCGAGCCGACCGCCAAGAGCATAAAGGCGACGATGACGACGACCGAGGCGTTGTTCGAGCCTTGGCCCCAGACGACTTGGTAGAAGTTGCCGATGTTGCTGGCGACGCCATTGCCCGAGTAGTTCGGGACATAAAGGGCGACCGCAGCTCCTAAGGGCCAGACGATGCCGAGCAAGGCGAGGACGAGAATGTTCACAAATGGAATTAGTTTTTTCATATTCGAGACTCCGTTTCTAGAAAATACAAATAAATTGTATGCGAATTAATACTAAACAAACAAGCGCGAATTTTCAATAGATAGTTATTTTTAATAAATAAAAGTTTACCTTTCCCCAGCGATGTTTCAAACTTGTCGCTTTTATTAGAATGGTGTTCTACATATAATACTTATTGTACGAAGAGGAATTCATATGAGCAAAATTCGCAACACCCTTGCTTCCCTACTGTCTGTTTTGGCCCTGGCATCGTGTGCCGGTGGTCCTGATACATTTACCTATCAAGATTACAAAAAAAGAGAATTAGACTACGTCGAAAATTTCCGCATTCTCCAGATGACGGACATACACTTTGGCCTTGCGACTAATTTCGCCGAAGAGTGGGTCTATTTCGATAGCCTGATCAGCGAAGCCAATCCCGATTTGATGGTCTTGACCGGCGACATGTTCATGAACGCCTCGGTCGATGTCGTCAACAAGCTCTATGACTATATGGATAGCAAGGACATTCCTTGGACGGTTACCTTTGGTAATCACGACCGCCAAGGCTTTTATACGCCGCAATTTATCGAAGGGCAAGCGACCTACGATAAGTATGATAATTGCCTCTATGTCGATCCCGATGATGATGTCAACGGACACGGCAATCACTACATTAATATCACGACCGGAGACTTCATTGAATGGCAAGTTTTCATGCTCGATTCCGGCTCCTATCATTCGCAAGGTGCGACTTACGATTACGATGTCATCCACGAAGATCAAATCGCCTGGTATGAAGACGTCATCAACGAGACGAACGCCGACCTTATGGATGCCGTCAGACCAGCTCACAAGAAAGGTCTTGGCACCATTCCTTCGGTTGCCTTCTTTCATATTCCTCTCTATGAATATGTCGATGCTTGGGAAGCTTGGGAAGAATCGGACTTCGACGAGACGATGGGAAGCGGTGTCCTTCAAGACTCCGGCATCTGGCACGGATACTACAATTCCGGTTTCTTTCAAAAAGCCAAAGACCTTGGTTCGACCCGCGGAATGTTCGTCGGTCACGACCACACGAACAACTTCGCGATCGAATACGAAGGCATCGTCTTGAGTTACGGCGTCAAAACCGGTCGCGGCATCTACCACGACCCGGAGATGATCGGCGGACAAGTCATCATCTTGCAAGGCGATGGAACAATCTCTATCGAGCGCCACTTTGTGGCTTATGAGGAGTAAGAATCATGAAAACCAAAACCTTATTTCTCGTCACTAATCTCCTCTTGTACTTCTTCGCCGGTATCAGCGCTTTCTTCTTCATCATGGTCCTCTTTACCGATGGCATTAACAACTTCCGAATGATTTTAAACTATCTTCCACTCTATCTTTCATTAATACTTCCCATCTATGCGCTTATCGCCATCAATCGCATCGCGAAAGTCGAAAGCGACAACCTCAAACTTCGTAAGATTAAAATCAACGCTTTGGTCTTCGGAAGCATCAGCGCTTTCGCTCTCATCTATGGCTTCATCAATGTCTTTGTGTCTTTTGGCGGTAACTTTCTCGCTGGCGGACCGGCTAAATACTTTCCGCTTTCCTTCATCGTCTTAGATTTCCTCTTCGCCCTCATCGCCGGCTATATTCTCTTCGTTTTTAAAAACGAAAAGTCCACAAAAGAAACTAAGCCAAAACTTGGAGTCGGTAAAATTATCCTCGAGGACTTAAAATACGCTTTCCTTCTCTTTGCCTTGTATTTCCTCGGTACGTTTGCCTTCGGCTTTTATAGTTTTGATCTAAGCCTCGAACACGTCGGAGGAACCCTGCCAATATATTTGCTGATGGTTATTCCATCCTTGTTTATTGTCGCTAACGAGATTATCAAAGCTTACTCTAGCGAAGAAAAACGCCCTCTTGCTCGCTTCATCCTCGGTTTGAGCGGATTAGGGCTGACGGTGGTCTTAGGGGTCTGGATGTTCATTTACATGTCAAGCAATCCTAACTTTGTCGTCGATGCGATGACGGCGAGCTTCCCGCTTGATTTTGCTATCTCGCTTAATCTCGGACCAGTTCTCGTCTTTGTGTTGAGTCTTATACCAGGACTTTATTTCGTCATCGGTCATCTTCTTCCTAAGTATTGCCCGCTTTGCAAGCGCAGAGCCGCTAAAAAAGCCGATACTTATAAATAAGTTTGTAAATATCTTGCATTAATTTTTATCTCGCTTTATCATTGACTACGCGAACAGAATCGTGTTCGCTTCTGGGTGATCCCGGAACAACTCTTGAACAAAAGAGTGGCCGCAAGACCACTCTTTGTCTTCTTAAAGGAGGTAGCTATGGCTGTTAAAGATATCGTCAGTGCCCTGATCGAACCCGCGCTCAAAGTTATAGGTTACGATCTCGCCAGCGTCTCTTTCCGTAAGGAAGGGGGCAATTACGTCCTGCGCGTCGTCATCGATAAAGATGGACCCGTCAGCATGGATGATATCGTGCGCGCTGGTGATTTAATCAGCCCGCTATTAGACGAAGCCGATCCAATTAAGACATCGTATATGCTCGATGTCACATCGCTCGGCGCCGAAAAGCCGATCAAGCTCGAAAATTTAGAGCGCTACATCGGCGAACGCGTCAATCTCAGCCTTCGCGAAGCCGTCGATAAAAAGAATGCCGTCAAAGGCGTTCTCGTAAGTCTTAATGAAGAAGACATCACGATTAAATTAGATAGCAAAAAGAAAGGAAACTTGACTATTCGCCGCGACATAGTCGCAAATGCGCGTCTAGCCATCAAATTTTAGGAGAAAGATTTATGATTAACGCAACCCAATTCTTTGAAGCCCTCGACCAATTAGAAGCGCAGAAAGGCATTTCTAAGGAAAGCATTCTCATCGCCTTAAAAGAAGCGATGAAAAAAGCTTTGGTCAAACAACTCGGCGGCGGTGATGACGCCATCATCGACGTCATTATCGACGAGGAAACCGCCAAGATCGAAATGTACGTGATTAAGAAAGTCGTCGCAGAAGTGACCGATGACTATCTTGAAATCAGCCTTGATGAGGCCCGCAAGTTCGACAAGAAATACAATCTCGGCGACGATTACAAAATTTATGTCAATATTCACGACCTCAGCAAGCTCTTTGCCATGACCGTCAAATCGGTTCTTCACCAAAAGCTCGCCGAAGCCGAAAAAGCCGCCCTTTATGTCACATATAAAGATAAGATTGGCGAGATGATTACCGGCGTCGTCGAAAAAGCCGACGAACGCTCCATCATCGTCAACATCGGTCGGACCTCGGTGTATCTTAGCAACCGCGAATTAATCGGCGAAGAGACCTTTAATGTCGGCGATACGATTCGCCTCTATGTCTCCGATGTCTCCTCGACGGAAAAAGGAGCCCAGATCGTCGTCACTCGTAGCGATCCTGGTTTTTTAAGACGCATCTTCGAAGAAGAAATTCACGAAATCTATGACGGAACCGTCATTATTAAGGATATCGCCCGCGAAGCCGGCACGCGCAGCAAAGTCGCGGTCTTCAGCCACGATCCCAACGTCGATCCAACCGGCGCCTGCATCGGCCACGACGGCGGACGCGTCAAGAAGATTCTCGGCCAATTAGGCAATGCTCGCGATAAAGAAAAAATTGATATCATCCAATATCATGAAGATCCCGCGTTATACATTGTCGAAGCCTTACGCCCGGCGACCGTCGTCGGTGTTCACCTCGATAAAGAGGAGCACGCCGCTTTAGCGGTCGTCAAAGACGAACAGCTCTCGCTCGCCATCGGCCGCAAAGGGGCCAACGCCCGCTTAGCCAACCGACTAACCGGCTGGAAGATCGATATTAAAGAAGAGGCGATGGCCAAGGAAGCAAACCTCGAATACCTCAGAGTTGACGAATTGCATCAAAGACACGCCGAACAGCTCAAAGCCGAAGCTTATCAACGCTATATCGATTCGATAAAACCGACACCGAAAGATGTCGTCGTTGAAACGCCGGTGGTGGCCGAACCGGTTTCTGCCCCTGTCAGCGAACCGACACCAGCCGTTGAAGCCGCTCCTGCTGTCGTCGAACCGAAAGTCGTCGAAGAGCCGGTCAAGATTAAGATCACGACCGATCTTGAAACTTTGGAACGCGAACTCGAGAGCCAAAAAGAGAAGAACAAACAGGCCGCGCCGAAGTCCAAAAGACCGCGGAAGATTTCCGATGACGAAGTCAAAAGCGAGAGCAAGGATGAAAAGCCCTATGTCGCTCCCGATACCGATAACAAACCCTACATGCAAATTTATTCCGAAGAGGAATTGGCTGAACTCGAAAAAGAAGCCGCTCAACATCCCGATGAACATCTCGATGAAGAAGAGATCGATTACGACGAGTACGATGCTTATTACGAGGATGAGGAATAGTCTCGGATTATAATAGTCATTAAAAGGAAGTGATGCGAATGAAAAAGATTCCGATGCGCCGCTGTTTAGCCAGCAATCAAATGTTTCCCAAAAAGGAGCTTCTTCGCATCGTCAAAACCCCGAGCGGCGAAGTCGTCGTCGACGTGACCGGAAAGGTCAACGGTCACGGCGCCTACCTAAAGAAAGATGCTGATATTTTCGCATTAGCGAAGAAACGGCGCTTGCTCGACAAAGCTCTCGATACCCGCGTCTCTGACGAGGTTTACGATTCCCTGAACAAATACCTATGAATAATCGTGTCAGCGGTTATTTAGGATTAGCCAACCGCGCCGGAAAAGCCTTGGTCGGCGAAGCCATCACCAAAGTTTGGTCGAAAAGAAAAATCTATGCATTGATCATGGCAACCGATGCCGCAAGCAAGACGCAGGAGAAACTCGCCAAACTAGCCCAGCAACAAAACGTCCCAACTATTTACGCCTTTAGCAAAGCCGAACTCGGCCGCGCCTTAGGTTTTGAAGAAGTCTCGACCGTCGCCATCAGCGACAGAGGACTCGCTTCCCAGATCATTAGTGTCATAAAGGAGGATAACAAATGAACGATAGCAATAAGAAACGCCAACGGGTGGCGAACATACCCGCCGGAAACACACCGCGCAAAGGCGAAAACGCCAAAGTAAACAAGGGCGTCTTCGTGTATACGAAGTGCATGTCCGTCGGCGAACTCGCCAAACAATTGGAAGTCAATTCCTCCGACATTATCAAATATCTTTTTTTAAACGGTAAAGTCATCACTATCAATCAGACGCTTGACGATGAGGCCATCGGCACCATCTGCTTGCAGTTTGGCTTTGATTTCCGCAAGGATAAAGAGGTCAGCGAAGAAAATTTCGAAGAGCTCGAAATCGTCGATGATCCCAAAGATTTAAAATCTCGGCCCCCGGTCGTGACCATCATGGGCCACGTCGACCACGGCAAGACGACGTTGATCGACGCCATTCGCTCCTCGCACCTCGTCGATACGGAAGTCGGTGGAATCTCGCAAGCCATCGGCGCCTATCAAAAAGATGTCAAAGGACAAAAGATTACCTTTATCGACACTCCCGGGCACGAAGCCTTTACGGCCATGCGCTCACGGGGAGCTTCGATTACCGATATCGTCGTCTTGGTCGTCGCCGCCGATGATGGCGTCATGCCACAAACCAAAGAAGCGATAAATCACGCGCGAGCCGCGAATGTACCGATTATCGTCGCAATCAATAAAATTGATAAGCCCGGAGCCGATCCAAAGCGGGTTCGTAACGAACTCGTCGCTTTTGACATCATCCCCGAAGAATACGGCGGCAATAATATCTTCGTCGAAATATCGGCCAAAAAAGGCATCGGCATCGATAATCTTTTAGAAAACATCTTGCTCGTCGCCGAGATGGCTGAGCTCAAGGCCAACCCAAGCCGTTACGCGCTGGGCACGGTCATCGAAGCTAACCTCGATAAAGGCGAAGGCCCGAAAGCGACCTTGCTCGTTCAAAACGGCACCCTCAGCTTTCAGGATTACGTCGTCCTCGGTTCGGCCTATGGCAAAATCAGGCGCATGACAAATGAACATAAGAAAATTCTCAAAACAGCCGGACCATCGACACCAGTCAGCATCATCGGTTTAAGCGAAGTGCCCAATGCCGGCGATTCGTTCATGGCTTTCCCGAGCGAAAAGCAAGCTCGCGACATCGCCAATAAACGCCGTTTAGCCAAAGAATCGGAAGGTCGCGGTGGCAGTTCAGCGGCATCGCTTGATGATCTATTCAATAGAATTCACGAAGGCGAAGTCGAAAACATCAATGTCATCATCAAAGCTGATACGACCGGTTCGGCCGAAGCGATTAAAGGCGCTTTGGAAAAACTCGAGACCGAAGGCGTCAAAGTCAATATTATCGCTTCGACCGCCGGAGCAATCACTGAAGGTGATATTCTTTTAGCTAGCGCTTCTCACGCCCTGGTCTACGGCTTTAATGTGCGGCCCAACGCCTTAGTCAAAGCCAAGGCCGATGAAGAAAACGTCGAGATTCGCTTGCATCGCATCATCTACGCCCTCATCGAAGAGATGGAAGCGGCGATGCGCGGCAAATTAAAAGTCAAGATGGTTGAAAAAATTACCGGTACCGCCGAAGTGCGGGTTATTTACAAAGCCTCAAAACTCGGCACCATCGCCGGTTCATACGTCACTAGTGGAACGCTTAAAAATGGACAAGATGTCCGCTTGATTCGCGATGGCGTCGTCGTCTACGAAGGTAAGATATCGTCGATGAAACGATACAAGGACGATATCAAAGAAGCCCGCGAGGGTTATGAATGCGGCATCGTCTTAGAAAACTTTAACGACGAGAAAGAACAAGATATCGTCGAAGGTTTTGAAATGGTGGAGAAAAAATAGCTATGGCTAATCGCACGGAAAGAATTCAGAGCATCATCGCCAAGAACATCTCGGAAATTTTGCAATTTGAAGTCAAGAATACAAATGTCGGCCTCGTCTCGGTGACTGAGGTTCGCGTCTCGACTGACTTTTCCTATGCGAAAGTGTATGTTAGTTTTATCGGCGCGAAGCATCCGAAGGCTAACCTCGAAGCCTTAAACGCGGCCAAGGGTTTCGTCCGCAGTTCGCTGGCCTCCAAACTCGATATCCGCAAAGTTCCGGAAATCACCTTTATTCTCGACGATACTTTCGAAAAGCAAGATCGCATCGAGAAAATACTAAAAGAAGAAGCTGAAACACTTAATAAATTAAGGGGGAAATAACATGGTAAATGGTAGCGACATCGTCGTTCAGACCTCAGGTCTTACCAAAAAGTATGGCAGCACCGTCGCATTAAACGACGTCAGCATCACCGTCCATCGCGGCGAAATCTATGGTTTCGTCGGCCGCAACGGGGCGGGCAAGACGACGCTCATCCGCGTCTTGACAGGAATTGCCAATCCGACATCCGGCACTTTTACGCTTTTAGGGGCCAAGAGCAAAGCCGAACAAAAGGAGACGCGCAAGCACATCGCAGCGATGGTGGAGACGCCGGCGCTCTACATGAACATGACGGCTCATGACAATCTGCGTACAACTCTCATTCTCAAAGGCATTAAAGATGAATCGCTGATTCGCTCGCGGCTTAAAGAAGTCGGTTTGGATGATGTCATCTCATCGAGTAAAAAAGCCAAGGATTTTTCTTTGGGCATGAAGCAGAGACTAGGTATCGCCATGGCCTTGCTCGGCGATCCCGAACTGCTCATTCTCGACGAACCGACCAATGGTCTTGATCCCGAGGGCATTCGCGAAATGCGCGAACTACTTGTTAAAATTAACAAGGATCGCAATATTACGATGATCATCTCGAGTCACATCCTCGGCGAGCTTTCGAAGTTGGCGACGCGGTTTGGCTTTATTGATAAAGGTGTCATCATCAACGAAATCTCCGCTGATGAGCTCTTTAACAAAGTGAGCAAATCGGTCGTCATCAAAACCGATAACAACGACCGGGCGATTGAAATTCTTGGCGAAAAATATCCATCTCGCGTCACTAAAGACGATAATGGTTCGCTTCATATCGCCGATATTTCAAACTCGAGCGAAATCGTTAAGCTACTCGTCAAATCCGATATCAATGTCGTGCAATTCCGCGAACAGGAAAACGGCCTTGAAGACTATTTCATCAATTTGATCGGAGGCAATCACCATGACTAGATTACTGCGCCTTCAACTATTTCGCGCCCTCAAAGATAAAGGGACGATCATCTTTACGGTCATCACCCTCGTGTTGGGCATCTTGTCGATAACCTTTAACTTCTTGTTGTCAAGGAGCATCGGCCAAGGCGGTTCAGAACTTTTTGACGACCTCTTTGCCACCTCGACGCTGATTAACTCCTCGTTCTCCCTTTCGAGCACGCCGATGGTCTTGCTCATCATCATGGGTGTGGTGCTCCTCTATAAAGAATCGGGATGGGGGACGATTCGCAATCAAGTCGTCGCCGGCTATTCAAAGATTCAAATTTACTTTGCCAACTTCATAGCTATGGTAATCGTCTTGTTCACGATTTTATTTGCTTACCAATTGCTGACTTTGGGCCTCGGTTATCTCTTCGGTTTCGAACTCGGAATCGAGACGGCTGCCGAAGCCGGTGTCTTCTTTAGAAAATACGCTCTTAACTTACTTATCTTCATCACCGAAGTCGCCTTCATGACTTTTATTTCCTTGATGTTTCAAAACATTATCGCACCCGTTTTCTTAGTCGTTATTTTACCGATCTTTGTCGGAGCGATTTTGCAGACGGTAGTCCCAATCGTCGTTTTGATGAATCAGAGCAATGCCGCGCAAATTATCGGCGGCTTTGAATATGTAATCTGGTATCAAAATACTTCGTTAAGCATCAGCGGTTTTACCTATGAGATGACGAGCGGTATCGGCGGTTTGCTCGGCGCGGCACTATATGACACGAGCACCTTAGAATTTATTCTAAAAACCATCGGCACCAACCTCGCGCTCAATGGCATCTTCCTCGGTTTAGGAAGTTATCTATTCTCTCGTAAAGATTTAAAGTAGATTACTTATCGCGTTTTAAAATCATCTGATAGTGGGGGATGTTGGCGTCGAGATAGACGTCTCCCACTTTTTTAAAGCCCAATTTTTCATAGAAGCCGAGCGCTTGAACTTGCGCCCCTAAGATAAATGTCAAAGGGTTGGTTTTGCTTAATAGCCTTTCCATTAAAAACGCCAATGCTTTTTTGCTATAACCGAAGCCGCGATATTCTTTAATCGTCGCTATTCGCGAGAGATGGACGAGCCGCTCTTCTTCAAAGGAATAGCGCATCGTGGCGATCGGCGTTTTGCCTTTATAGACGAGGATATGCTCTTGGCCTTCGTCGCTCCCGTCAAATTCATCTTGTGGTGGAACATTTTGTTCAATTAGAAAAACAGCGGTGCGAATCTTAGCCATCACCAGCGCATCTTGTTTAGTTATCACCGGTTTAATCGATAGATCGGTTTCCGGTATTTTATAGAAGGTCTCCTTACCCCAAACATCCTCTTGTTCATAGTTATATAACATCGTCAGAAAGTTTTCTTTGGCATCGGGATACTGCCCATATATCGCTTTCAGCAAATTCTTAATGTCTTCTCGCGTCGTTAAGCCGTCGCTCGGACAAGGGCTGCTCATGACCGGTAATCGCTCTTCTCTAGCTGTTTTTTCGATCTCGGATTCACGGCACAAGATGAGTGGTCGAATAAAATCGATATCGGCATTTTGAAGGTGCATCTTCGGAGAGAAAGTAGCGATTCGACCCCCATATAATTCATTCATGAAGAGGGTTTCGATCGCGTCTTCGGCGTGATGGGCAAAAGCGACTTTTTGATAGCCGAGTTGCTTTGCCACTTTATTGATGGCCGCCTTCTTCATCCGCGAGCATATCGAGCAAGGGAGATGGTGGCCTTCTTTCGTGTGTTTTTGCAAAATGGGATACACCGTCTTGGCATCGGCGATATGTAACTCCATCCCTAAAGATTGAACATATTTTTCAATCGCAGAAGCATCAAAGTTAGGAAATCCGAGGTCGAGCATCACCGGCTGAATCTCAAAATCGCACTGCGCGAATTTACGGTAGAGATGCAAGGCGTATAAAAGGACGAGCGAATCTTTGCCACCTGAAACCCCGATGACGATTTTATCGCCGGGATTTATGAGCGAAAAACGCATGTCGGCATTGCGGATACAAGCTAAGATTTTTCTGATGGCGCGCATTTCTTTTACCTAAGTAACTAAGTTAGATTATAATGTTTAGCATGGAAAGTGTTAAACAAAAAAGCGGAATCCTTTTGCTCGATAAAACAATCGGCCCAACTTCGCGGCAAGTTGTTAACGGCGTCTCGTCGTTTTTAAAAACCAAAAAAGTCGGACATGTCGGCACGCTTGATCCTTTTGCCTCCGGCTTATTGATTTTAACCGTGAACCAAGCGACGAAAATCGGCGCTTACCTCGAAGTCCTCGATAAGACCTATGTCGCCAAGATTAAACTCGGCGAAAAAACCGATACCGGTGATTTGACCGGTCAGGTCATCGCCTCTGAGAAAGTAGCAAAAAACCTCGGTTCTGCGAAAATTAATGACGTTTTACAATCATTTTTAGGCAAAAGGACGCAAATCCCACCGATGTTTAGCGCCTTAAAACGCGAGGGAAAGCCTCTTTATAAATACGCTCGTGATGGCATCGAAGTAGAGCGCAAACCGCGCAATATCGAAATCTTTGACATCCATTTGATAAGCTATGAAAATGATATCGTCGAGTTTCAATCTCGCGTCAGCAAAGGCACCTATATCAGGACTTTGGGAGAGGAAATTGCGGTGGCTCTCGGCACCCTCGGACACCTCGTCTCTTTGCGGCGGACGGCCATCGGAAACTTCAAAATCGAAGACGCGATCCCGCTTGAAGATGTCAATTTCGATCAGCTCATTCCGATGCGAAAAGCCTTGTCGCACCTTCCTAGTATCGAAGTTGATGACCTAGTGGCCATCGATATTAAAAACGGCCGCTCTCTCAAATTGAACATCGACGACAACTTGGTCTTGCTTATTTGCAAAGATCAGGCGCTTGCCTTGTATGAAAAGCGCGACGATGGTTTATACTATTCGCGTAGAGGATTATTCTAATTGAAAACAATCTTGCTCGACTTAGTAAATATCACGCCGTTTGATGAGCCGATCAGCATCTGCCTCGGCAATTTTGACGGCGTCCACATCGGCCATCAGCAAGTCATTAAAAAAGCTGTTCTCGATAGCGGGATGGAAGTCGCGGTCTTAACTTTTGACGCCCCCTTGGGCAGCGTCATCGATGGGCGCAAAGCCAAGCATGTCTTGACCTCGGTCAGCGATCGCTTTCGCATCATTCACCGCCTCGGCGCGGATTATATGCTCGTTCTCCATCTCGACGCTAGTTTATTGGAGATGTCAGCCTTTGATTTCATTGAAAATATTTTGAAGAAGCTCAATGTCAAAAAAGTCTTCGCCGGCGAAGATTATCGCTTTGGCAAAAATCAGAGCGGCGATCTCGCTTTGCTCAGCGCGCATTTCGAGGTGACGGCCCTTCCCCTTTTGGATGTCGAACACCACAAAGTTTCGACGAGTCAAATCATCGATTTATTAAAACAAGGTAAGGTGACCAAGGCCAACGAGCTACTCGGTCGCCACTATCAGATGCACGGGACGATAAGCGAAGGTTTGCACAACGGTCAGACGATTGGCTTTCCGACGGCCAATCTCAAACCCAGCGCCCCGTATGTCATTCCCAAATTCGGCGTTTATAAAACCGTTTGTTACATCGATGGTTTTCCTCATCTATCGCTCACCAATGTCGGCATCCATCCAACCATACAGCAACTTGATATGCCGTCGATCGAAGTTCATATTCCCAATTACGAAGGTAACGATTACGGCAAGACGATGTATCTCGAATTCATCAGTTTCTTAAGGCCGGAAAAACATTTTTCTTCCCTCGAGGAATTAAAAGCCCAAATCGCCCTCGACATCACTTCGATCAAGTCGTAAAAGAAATAATATTTGCATTCCCATTTTATAAACTATATATTTATATAAGCGACTTGATCGATGCCTGGTGAGTCTCCGACGCTAAGCGCTGATCAAGCTAAGTATAAAGAAGGAGGAAAAGACATGGCTCTATCAAAAGAAAGAGTGGCCGAACTAGTTAAGGAATATGGCAAAAACGCCAACGATTCCGGTTCACCGGCCGTTCAAATCGCCTTATTGACCGAGCAGATTATCAATCTGACCGCTCATTTAAAGGCCAACAAAAAAGACCATCACTCGCGCCGCGGCTTACTCATCGCCGTCGGCAAGCGCAGAAGTCTGCTCGATTACCTAAATCGCACAGATCGCGACGCCTACATCAAACTGATCGCAAGTCTCGGCATTCGCAAGTAAGAGACAAGCGTGATAAACCGCGAATAAAATCGCGGTTTTTCTTTGTTTATTCATATTACTTTCTAATATGATGTGTTATAATTACTAACTGTTAAATGAAATGAGGAAATAGAAAACATGAAGAGAACATTCGAATTAGAATTCGAAGGCCGAAAGCTCGCCGTTGAAGTCGGCGAACTGGCCAAACAAGCTGACGGCGCCGTGCTCGTCCGCTATGGCGATACCGTCGTCCTATCGACCGCCGTCGCCAGCAAAGAACCAAAGGACAGCGATTTCTTTCCGCTGACCATCGGTTATGAAGAAAAACAATATGCCGTCGGAAAAATCCCGGGCTCCTTTCTAAGAAGAGAAGGCCGCCCCAGCGAACACGCGACGTTGACCGCTCGTTTAATCGACCGTCCGATTCGCCCGATGTTTGCCGAAGGCTTCCGCAATGAAGTGCAAGTCGTCAACACCGTCTTAAGCGTCGATTTAGACAACACGCCGGAAATGTCGGCGATGTTAGGCTCGTCGCTTGCTTTATCGATTAGCGATATTCCGTTTGACGGTCCGATCGCCGGCGTCCAAGTCGGACGCGTCGATGGCGAGTTTATCATCAACCCCAACATCGAACAGAGCGAAAAGTCGGATATTCACCTTTCCGTCGCCGGCACCAAAGAAGCGATCAACATGGTCGAATCCGGAGCCGCTGAAGTTAGCGAAGACGACATGCTCGAAGCTTTGATGTTCGGCCATCGCGCCATCGTCAAGTTGTGCGAATTCCAAGAAAAAGTCATGGCCGAAGTCGGTGCCCCCAAGCGCGAAATCGTCCTCTACCACGTCAGCGAAGAAATTGAAAATGATATTAAAGATCGAGCTGAGCAACGCTTGATTAAAGCTATCTCAATCTTCGACAAGCTCGAAAGACAAAACGCCATCGACGATATTCAAAAAGAAGTTATCAGCGATTACGAAAACCGCAAGTACGATACGGAAAAAGAAGCCAAGACGACCGTCTCGATGGTTAAAGAAGTGCTCGAAACCATCGTCGCCAACGAAGTCAGACGCTTGATTACCGAAGATAAAATCCGCCCCGACGGCCGCAAAGTCGACGAAATTCGTCCGCTCAGCGCCCAAGTCGATCTCTTGCCGAGAACACACGGATCAGGTCTATTTACCAGAGGTCAAACTCAAGTTTTGTCGGTGACGACTCTCGGCTCCTTAAAAGACGAGCAAATCATCGATAATTTAACAGCTGAAGACACGCGAAGATTCATGCACCATTATAACTTCCCACCTTATTCGGTTGGCGAAGTCGGTCGCATGGGCAATCCCGGCCGTCGCGAAATCGGTCATGGGGCTTTAGGCGAAAGAGCTCTCTCTTATGTCATACCAAACGAAGAAGAATTCCCTTATAGCATTCGCGTCGTCAGCGAAGTCTTAGAATCCAACGGTTCATCATCGCAAGCCAGCATCTGCGCCGGCTGCATGTCTTTGATGGCCGCCGGCGTCCCGATCAAGGCGATGGTCAGCGGCATCGCCATGGGCCTCGTCACTTCCGGACCGCTCGATGGTAAACATCCTTATACGATTCTCACCGATATTCAAGGTCTCGAAGATCACTTCGGAGACATGGACTTTAAAGTCGCTGGAACCGAAAAAGGCATTACCGCTTTGCAGATGGATATCAAAATTCGCGGCATCACCCGCGATGTCTTAAAAGAAGCGTTGGCCGAAGCTCACAAAGCTCGCGCCGTCGTGCGCCACGCGATGGAACAAGCCATCACCGAGCCACGCCCAGAAGTCGGTAAGTACGCCCCTAAACTCGATAAGATGAGAATCGACATCGACAAGATTCGCGATGTCATCGGCACCGGCGGTAAAGTCATCAACGATATCATCGCAAAATGCGATGACGTCAAGATCGATATCGACGATGACGGATTTGTCGTCATCTACCACATGAACAGCGAATCGATCAACAAAGCCAAGCAGATGATCGAAGATATCGTCCGCGTCGCTAAAATCGGCGAAACTTTTGAAGGGACCGTGACCCGTGTCGAAGACTACGGAGCCTTCGTCAACTTATTTGGCAATGTCGATGGTCTCTGCCATGTCTCGCGCCTCGGTTGGAGCTATGTCGCCAACGCCAGCGATGTCGTCAAAGTCGGTCAAAAACTCAAAGTTGTCGTCACCGAGATCGATGACCACGGAAAAGTCAAAGTGTCGCACCGCGAGTTTACTGAAAAACCGGAGAACTATGTCGAACGTCCGGAACGCCCGGCCTTCAACAAAGGCGGCAAAAAACCTTTCCGTAAATAACAAGACACTAAAGTCTTGCCTATATAGAGGTATATAGATGATTGATGTAATTATAATCGGTGCCGGCGTCATCGGTGCTTTGACGGCTCGAGAATTAGCTAAATACCAGCTAAAAGTTCTCGTCGTCGATAAAGAAAACGATGTCGGCAACGAAACGACGATGGCCAATTCCGCCATCGTCCATTCCGGATACGATCCGTTACCTGGCACTCTCAAGGCGCGCTTCAACGTCGCCGGAAATGCTATGTTTGACGAATTGGCGGAAGATTTGGATTTTCATTTCGGACGGGTCGGAAGCTTAACTCTCGCTTTAAGCGAAGAGCAGATTCCCGTCCTTTTAAACTTGCGCAAACAAGCGCGTTTAAACGGCGTCGAGGTTCAACTTTTGACGCCTGAAGAAGCCCTGGCGATGGAACCGCATCTCAATCCGGAAGTAAAAGGCGTTTTATATGCCGAATCAGCGGGCATCGTCGATCCATTTAATCTGACGGCTCACGCCATGGAAAATGCCGTCGATAACGGCGTCGAACTCCATTTAAATGAAACGGTCATCGCCATCGAATCAAAGAGCGAGAATCAAACTTATGTCGTGAAAACGGATAAGCATTCTTATGAGTGCAAAATAGTCATTAACTGCGCCGGCGTCTTCGCCGATCAAATTGCGCAGATGGTCGGCACTCCCGATTTTACTATTCGCCCTCGCAAGGGAGAGTATCTGATACTTGATCACTACACCGCGGATTTAGTTAATTCGACGATTTTTCCCCTTCCGACTGCGAAAGGCAAAGGTGTCCTTGTCTCACCGACGACTAGCGGCAACTACATCATCGGACCAAGCAGCGAATTCGTCGCTGAAAAAGATGATCTAGCAACGGATAAAATGACGATTGACTATGTCAAACAATCAGCTTTAAACCTCGTTCCTTCGATTCCTTTTGGCGAAGCTATTCGCGCCTTTTCTGGTTTACGAGCCTCATGTGATCGCGGTGACTTCATCGTCGAGGAGATGAATGGCCACGAAGGTTTTATCAATGTCGCCGGCATCGATTCGCCGGGACTAGCCTCTTCGCCGGCGATCGCTAAATTCGTTGTCGAAGAATTGGTGAGCAAACATCTATCGCTTGCTGAAAATCCTAATTTTAATCCGCGAATCAAACCGTATATCAATCTCAAAACCCTTTCCTTTGAAGAAAAAAACGAGTTGATCAAAAACAATCCGCGCCTCGGACAAATTATTTGCAACTGCGAGAAGATTTCACTCGGTGAACTCGATGATCTGATGGCGCGTTCGATTCCGCCGAGGACTATCAAGGCCATTAAAAAAAGGACAAGAGCGGGCTTTGGCAAGTGCCAAGGGGGCTTTTGCCAACCGGCCATCGTCAAGTATTTAGCCGAGTTCTACAATGTCGATTTAACCGATATTCTATATGATAAGGGCGGTTCGAATATCGTCAAGTGTTCCACTAAGGAGTGCAAATTATGATCGAGCGCGATTTAGTGATTATCGGCGGTGGTTCGGCCGGTATGGCCGCTGCTATCGCGGCTTATGACGCTGGTCTCACCGATATTCTCATCGTCGAAAAAGGAAAGCACCTCGGCGGCATTTTAAATCAGTGCATCCACAATGGCTTTGGACTCGAAGAGTTCAAAGAGCAGCTGACTGGTCCCGAGTTCATGACGCGCTTGGCCGTCGAAGTCGAAAAGCGAAAGATCGATATTCGCTTTCAATCAAATGTCTTAGATCTTACAAAAAACAAAGTCGTCACTTATTCTAATGCCGATGAAGGGTTCGTCAAAGTTCAGGCAAAGGCCGTCATCATGGCCACCGGCTGTTATGAAAGAAGCGCCGGCGCGATTCAAATTCCCGGCGACCGCCCGAGCGGCATCATCACGGCCGGCACCGCTCAGCTCTATCTCAACGAGATGGGAGCCTTGGTCGGCAAGCGCATCTTCATTCTCGGCAGCGGCGATATCGGTTTAATCATGGCGAGGCGGCTGACCCTTGAGGGAGCAACTGTCCTCGGCGTCAGCGAAATCATGCCTTATAGCAACGGCCTCAACCACAATATGGTCCAATGCTTACATGACTTCGATATTCCCCTCTACCTCTCGCATACCGTCACTAAAACCTATGGAAAAAGTCGCCTAGAAAAAATCGAAATCTCACAAGTCGATGAGAAGTTTAATCCGATTCCCGGAACAGAAAAGGAATTTGCCGTCGATACCCTCCTCCTTTCCATCGGATTGATACCGAGTAACGATTTGTTAAAGAAATTAGGCTTACCTGTCTCTCGCTCTAAAGGGGCGATCGTCGATGAGCATTACATGACCGACATCCCCGGCATCTTCAGCACCGGCAATGTCCTTCACGTTCACGATTTGGCCGACTTTGTCACTGCCGAATCGCGCTCATGTGGAAAAGGCGCGGCTGCCTATGTCGCCGGTCAGTGGGACCTCAACGCTCCGTCGTTTTCCTTAAATCCTGGTAAAAACATCTTATATGTCGTTCCTCATCGCGTTCGCCTCACTAACCTCGACGAGCATTTGACGATTAAATTCCGCGTCAACAAACCGCTTAAAAACCAAGTTTTGACTTTTACTTTTAATGGCGAAGTCATCAAAAAGATCGTCAAGCCATTCATCATTCCTAGCGAGATGCAAAAAGTCCGCCTGCCCAAAGATCTCTTTAATCGCCAAGATGGCGAACTAATCGTCTCGTCGGAGGATCGCCCATGAAAGATTTAATATGTATTTTGTGCCCTCGCGGCTGCCGCTTGCAGGTCGATGATGATCTCAATGTGACCGGCAACTTTTGTCCGCGCGGCATCATCTACGCCAAGACGGAGATGACGAATCCGACGCGCGCTATCACCTCAACGGTTAAGATTAAAGCCAAGGATGCCGTGCGTCTCAGCGTCAAGACCGCCCAACCGGTGCCAAAGGCAAAAATGTTTGATTGTATGCGAGAACTTGATAAAGTAATGGTAGAAGCACCAATTCATATTGGTGATGTGATAGTTCATAATATTTGCGAAACGGGCGTCGATGTCGTCGCCACAAAAAATATCGAGGAGTAAATTATGAAAGTTTTAATTGCCAGCGACATTCACGGTTCTTTGTTTTACACCGAAGAGCTTGAGCGCATCATCGAAAGCGAAAAACCATCCATCATCTGCCTCTTAGGCGATTTTCTCTACTCCGGTCCGCGCAATCCCATCCGCGAGGACTACAATCCGAAAGCGGTGGTCGAGATTCTCAATCGCCACGCCGAGCAAATCGTCGCCGTGCGCGGCAATTGCGATTCCGATATCGATGTCGAAGTTTTGAAGTTTCCGCTTCCAAAGCACAACGAAGTGGTCGTCAATAATCGCCGCTTGGTCTTAACCCATGGCGATGACATGGATTTGACGAAGCTGAATCTACGTAAAGGCGACATCTTGCTCTACGGACACTTTCATCGTCCGCAGCTGGCTTGGTCAGACGGCATCTTAGTCCTCAATCCCGGATCGCTTACTTTCCCCAAGGACGATTACCCGCACACTTACATGGTCCTCGATGAAAAAGAAGTGCAACTGCGCGATTTAGCGGGGCGCATCTTAGAAGTTAAAAGCATATAGGAAATATAAATAATGGAAGATAAAATCAAAGTATTTGCCTTAGGTGGCCTCGACGAAGATGGCAAAAATTTGCAAGTCGTCGAAATTAACAACGACATTTTCGTCATCGAATGCGGCATTCGCTTTCCGGATAAGACGACGCCGGGAATTGACTATGTCATCCCTGATTTCGACTATCTAAAAAAGAATCGAGAGCGAGTCAAAGCCTACATCTTGACTCACGGTCACGATGATGAGATAGGAGCTTTGCCCTACATTCACAAAATCGTCCCGGCTCCCATCTACGGAAGCGATGTCACCTTAGTCATGGTCCGCTCCTTTTTCGACCACATTCGCTTTGATGCATCCAAGCTTGATTTGCACGCCGTCAAACCGACGAGTGACGTCGTCATCGCCGGCCGCGTCTTTCATTTTTTCCATACCGCTCACAACATCGCCGAATCGATGGGAGTGGCTATCGAAACAACGCTTGGTAATGTCGTTTTCACCGGCGATTACGTCGTCGAAAATAACGCCTCGGAAAACTATCTTCACGACATGAATGCCATCGCCCGCATCGCCGAAAAAGAGACGGTGTTATTGATGACCGAATCAAACTATGCGGATCGCCTCGGATACACCGCTCCCAAGTATAAGATCACTCCGCTTCTATCATCGTTTATCGAAGAGGTCAAAGGTCGGCTTTTCATCGCCCTCTTCTCACGAAACATCTATAATATAGATGAAATAATTAATCTCGCTGTTAAAATGCGCAAAAAAATCGCCTTTTATGACAGTGAGACGGCCGACATTTTTAAAGACATGCAGAAGGTCAATCAGCTGATGATTCCGAAGTATAATTTCGTCAGCATCGAAGACATTAACCGCGTCCGCGCCAGCGAGACAATCGTCCTCATGTGCGGCTTTGGCGATCGCCTCTTTAAAAAGATTGCGACCCTGGCTAACGGCCTTCAAGAAGATCGCCGCATCGTCTTGACGCCCGATGACACTTTCGTCGTCGCCGCGCCAGCTAGCCCGAACGTCGAAGCCATCGCTACGGCGGCGATCGACGACCTCTATCGCAGCGGCGTCAAAGTCAAGGCTTTAGGCAAGAAAGACATTCTCAAAATGCACGCTTCTGAGGAAGATATCAAGATGGTCGTCGCCACTTTGAAACCGAAGTATTACCTGCCGGTGAAAGGCAGTTATCGCCACCTTCTAGCGAACGCTCAACTCGTGCTGGGCATGGGCCTTAAATTATCGCATAAAAATGTGTTTGTCCTCGATAATGGCATGGTTCTTCAAATCACCAAAGAGCGAGCGCAAATCCTCTCCGAAAAAGTCAAAGTCGGCGATCTCTTAATCGACGGCAAAGGCATCGGCGATGTCGAAGGCGGCGTCATCAACGAGCGGCAGCAACTAAGCGATGACGGTGTCGTCGTCCTCGGTGTCACCGTCTCGAAAAGCAAGCGCCAAGTCGTCGCCGGACCCGATGTGCAAATGCGCGGTTTCGTCTTTTTAAAAGACGCCGACACAATTTTAAAGGAAGTCACGAAGATTTTCTTAAGCGCCGTTAACGACGGATTAAACAAGGCGAACTATCGCATTTCCGAAATTCAAAATACCGCGAGCGAGGCGATTATTCGCTACGTCCGCCGGGCTAACGGCAAAAATCCGATGGTCTTGCCGTTAATCATCGAAATTGACTAGATTAAGCATTAATGCTTGTTTTGACCAATAAATTCTTTAATTCTTTTTGACGCGCCAGTATAATGACTTGTATAAAACTCATGAAAAACGCCCGTGAGATTCAACCCATCAACAAGGAATCGATGCTCGGTGTCATCGGTCTGATGATCGCTCTTGTCGCCGTCATCGCCATTTTGTCACCCCTTCCGGAAGCCACGCGCTGGATCACGATCGGTTCAGCCTATGCCTTTGGTCAAATCGGCTTCTGGATTTTTTATATCTCCCTATTTGTCTTCGGCATCTACTTGATGTTCAAGCGCAAGCTGATGAAAATTCGCTTCGACATCACGATGGCTGGCATCATCGTTTTCTTATTCGCCTTTTTGACATTCTTCACCATCGTTTTCGTCGAGGAGACAAACGAGATGAAACTCGACACTTTCTATTCCGTTTTTCAAAGCAATATCCAATCGGTCATCTTAAACCCCGGCAGCATGCCTTATAGCGTCGAGACCGGTGGTGGTTTCATCGGTTTTCTTCTAACCGCCCTTTTTAATTACGCGACACACATCGGCGCCATCGTCATCAGCGTCGTTTTTCTCATCGTCGGCCTCGGCTTAATTTTGAACCGCCAAGTCAAGAAGGTGTACCTGGCGATTAAAGACGTTCGTCTAAAAGCCAGAGCCAAAAGAGCCTACTTTCAAGCCGTGAAGAAAGAAAAGCCCGATAAATTCGATGATATTGAGTTCAAAGAACCCATCAAAACGGAAGAAGAAAAACCTCTCGAAAAAGAAGTTCCGGTCATCAAGCAGGAACGCCAGCTATATAATACTCCGCGTCTCGAGCCAAAGTCTGAACCTCTACCCTCGACCAAACACGAGCCGGTTCTAGAAGTCAAGCCAACACCAAAATTTGAACCGCGAAGCGATGCCAAACCAGTCGTTCAGCCGTCGACGACCCAGGCTCTGCCGCCTTATCGTCCCGGCCACGGCGATGTCGCCTTTCAAGTTAAATCTTTCAGCGCCAATCAAGGTCTTCGCAAAGCGAAGTTTTATCTCGATGGCGAACAACCATCACAGGAGCCTCCGGCGGCGTATGAAGCGGTCATCAATACGAATCCGATTCCGGAGAGCAAACCCGTTTTCGAGCCGCTTATCGAACATCCGATCATCGCTCCAAAGGAAGAATCTTTAGATGTTAAGAAGCCGGAACTCGAACCGAAAGTAAAACCTTCCGACAAACCAAAAGTTGAAGAAATAAGTAAGCCAGAAGTCAAGATTCGCGAATATACGATGCCTTCACTTGATTTGCTCGACAATCACGAGTCCGAAGAAGATTTGATGAAAAATGAAGAATCGACAGCTTCGCGCACCGAATTGATCAATACGATTTTCGAAGACTTAAATATCGGGGCTAAAGTCGTCGGGCACACCATTGGACCATCGGTCACCCGCTACGATATTCAGATGGATCGCAACGTCTCGGTTTCTTCGATGGCGCGTTATATCAATGATATATCGATTCGTCTCGGCGGCGTCGCAACGCGCTTTGAAGCCCTCGTTATCGGCAAAGCGACATCGGGTCTAGAAATTCCCAACGAATACCGGACGAATGTCGGCTTAAAAGAAGCTTTGATTAAAATGCCGACTGGCGGCCGCTTCAATCGCGATATTCCTTTTGGCAAGAATATATCGGGCGAACTCATTTACGCTAATCTCGCCGACCTACCCCATATGTTGGTGGCTGGCAGCACCGGCAGCGGCAAATCGATTTTCGTCCATTCCGTCTTGATGTCGCTCATCATGCGCAATCGCCCTGACGAGCTCAAGTTAATGGTCGTCGATCCCAAGCGCGTCGAACTTACAAATTATGCTGATATTCCGCATTTAATCTGCCCGATTATCACCGATAGCCGCAAAGCCAAAGTCGCCTTTTTTAAACTCGTCGACGAAATGGAAAGACGCTATGGCGTATTTCAGGAATCGCGCGTCAGCAAAATTTCGCAATATAACGATTATGCCAAAAATAATGGCTTACCTCTAATGCCTTATATCGTCGTCGTCGTCGATGAATACGCCGATTTGAGCGACACGTGCCGCGACATTCACGAACCCGTCGTCCGCATCGCTCAAAAAGCCCGAGCGGCAGGCATGCATCTAATTATCTCGACGCAGCGGCCGACGGCCGATGTCGTCAATCCTCGCATCAAGACCAATTTACCAGCTCACGTCGCTTTGATGATGTCGAACTTTACCGATTCAACGACAATTCTCGGCGAATCGGGTGCCGAAAAACTCCTCGGTAACGGCGACATGCTCGTCGAATGCGCGAGCATTTCACGGACGAGTAAGCCGCGCCTGCAAGGTTGCTTTGTCGATCTTGTCGAAATCAACCGCGTCGCTGATTTTATCAAAGCTCAATGGCCGGTCGAATACGATCCTAATTTTCTCGATCTCGAAGAGAAGGTGGAGGAATTTAAAGCGCCGAGCGGAGAAGATATCGTCGCTAACAAGGCGACGCGCGAGATGGCTGAGGAAGAATTATACGCTCAGCTCGTCGAGGATATCATGCTTCGCGAATACACTTCGATCAGCTACATCACTCGCACTTATGGCGTCGGTTTTCCAAAAGCCGGTCGCCTCTTTGCCCGTTTGCAGCGCGATGGCATCGTCGCGACGGAGAACGACGCCTCCAAAGGCTGTAAAGTTTTAATTCACGATGCCAACTTCAATGCCCCGAGCATTAATCCCGGTTCGACGGAACTGGTAGTAGAGGAGGAAGACTAAGATGGGAATTGGTGTCGATATCGTCGACATGCGACGCATTAAAGACGTCGAGCGTTTCGCTGAAGGTGTATTGAGCGTTAAAGAGTTGGCCCTCTTTGCCAGCAAGCAAGATAAGCTCTCGTTCGTGGCCGGTCGCTTTGCCGCTAAAGAGGCGTTTATGAAGGCATTAGGTCAAGGTCTTGATAAAATCCCCTTAAAAGCGATTGAAGTTCTCTATCGCGGCCCTAATCAGGCCCCTTATGTTTTATATAACAATGTCGAGTACGATGTTTCCATCGCCCACGATGGCGATTATGCCGTCGCCACCGCCTGCATATGATGAAGCGCGTCGTCAAAGCCAAACTCGTCTCGAAGACGCAGATCAAGGTCGATGTCTTTCCCCTTTCCAATCTTGAACATGTGGCCTTTGATTTTTTAATCGACGAGCAAAAAGTCGCGACCCTTAATATCGCCAAGCGCGTCAAAAACATTCACGAACACTATTTTATTCTCGACCTATCGCAAGAAATTGTTCTCGGATGCGATTACAAATTGTACTGTTATGAACTCGGTTTTTTAAATGTCGATATCTCTCATCTAGCCCAGAGCGAAGATTTTGATGATCTATATGCCTATGATGGCGATGATTTAGGCTCGACGTATAGCCTTCTTTCGACGAGCTTTGCCCTTTGGGCACCGCTTGCTTCTAAAGTGCGAATAAAATATTTATATAAAAAGAATTGGTGCTATGTCGATATGGAGCGGACCTCGCGCGGTGTTTATCGCGCGACAATCAAGGGCAATCTCGACGGCCTTCCTTACTTATATGAAGTGACAAATAGCGGCGAGGCGATTGAAGTTAGCGATCCCTACGCCAAGTTATCGCTACAAAACAACAAAGCTTCGGTCGTCGCCAATCCCAAAAAGTACCAGATGGCGATGAATGGGCAATACTTGCCGAAATTTGACAAATACACGGAAGCGGTGGTGTATGAGGCTCACGTTCGCGATATGACGATCGACGAAAACACCAATATCGTCCGCAAAGGCACTTTTTTAGGCCTCATCGAACGCAATCGCAAAACCAAAGGTGGCAATCCGGCCGGTTTTGATTATATCAAAATGTTAGGCGTCACCCACCTGCAGCTTTTGCCGATCTTTGACTATGCGACGGTCGACGAAGAACATCCCGATACAACTTACAACTGGGGTTATGATCCGGCTCAATACTTTGTTCCGGAAGGCAGCTACGCCTCAAAACCCGCAGATCCCTATTCGCGCCTCATCGATTTAAAAAAGATGGTCGCCGCTTTTCATAAAGAAGGCATCCGCATCGTCATGGATACCGTCTTCAACCACGTCTACCACCATTCGACATCGGTTTTTGAGCGCGTCGTCCCCAACTATTTTTTCCGGCGCGAAGCTAACGGCGAAATCGCCCAGCGTTCTTTTTGCGGAAACGATGTCGCCAGCGAGCGAGCGATGGCCCGCAAGCTGATTGTCGACGCTTGCGTTTACTATGTAAAAGAATTCGATGTCGATGGTTTCCGCTTTGATATCATGGGCTTAATCGATCTTGAGACGATGCAGATTGTCAAAGAAAAAGTTAAAGCGCTAAAACCCGATTTCATCATCTACGGCGAAGGTTGGCAGATGGGCGACGAAAGCACCCAAAATTTCCCGATGGCTTCGTTTACGAACGCCATGGAAATGGAAGGTATAGGTTTTTTTAACGACTGGTATCGCGACATCGTCCGCGGCAAGACGAGCGACCACGATCAGAAACCGCGCGGATACCTTCTTAATTCGAGCGGTCATCGCGATGGTTTTAAGTATTGTTATCTCGGCTCTTCGTTTGAACATTACATCACGCGACGGTTCATCGACCCCCAACAATCGATCAATTACATCGAATGCCACGACAACGGGACGATTTACGACAAGCTCGAAGTCGCCATGCCTGAAGAAAGTCACGAGGCGCACCTGGAGCGCATCAAGATGATTAACGCGGTCGTTATAGCATCATTTGGCGTTCCCTTTATTCACATGGGTCAGGAAATCGGCCTCACCAAAAAGAACTGGCAAAACACCTATAAGGCCGGAGACGACTTAAACAAAATGGATTACGCCATTTTAGATGAGCGATTTGAACTGGCCCGCTATGTTTCCGACGCCATCAAACTGCGCCGTCAACTCGCTTTCTTTCAAGAGTGCGATTTAGCTAAAATAGAACAGATTGTGACCTTTGAAGACCTCGAGCATAACGCTTTGAAGATTTCTTATGATTTAAGCTCATATGACGAGGGTTTCAAAGACTTCCTCATCTTTCTAAATCCGAGTCAAGAAACGATCTATTACGACCTCGACGAGTACCACCAAATTCTCTTTGCCAGCGGAGGAAATGTCTTGTCGAGCAAGACCTTTGTCAAGCACGTCATGATTAAGGCACGCTCATTTCTTATTTTAATATTAAAATAAAAGATGAGAAAATAATGTGTTGACCGCCCCTTAAAATAAAGGCGGAGGTACACGTTACTATGATTTCAGATGTCTTTCTTACCGGTCGTCTCAGCGAGGCGATCAACGAGACGATTCGCTTGGTCGAAATCGACCGCATGATTCCCGAACATGGCAAGTTCGTCATCGACAAAATTCCCGTTCTTTACTGGAGCAAGGAACCAAGATCCAACTTCATGAAGCTCACGAGCGGAAGCCTTGTCGTCATTCGTGGACGCATTCAAATCGAAGCGACGGTCGGCCTGGTTATCGTCGCTGAACAACTTGCAATTTTGGGTCAAAATCGCTTAAATGAATTAAGGGGCTAAATTATGTTCAAGTACGTACGATTAATCCTAGTTTGCGGACCGCGCATCGTGTGGTCCTATTTTGCATGGATGATCAAGTACGCGCGACATCCCGAGCGCTACCCTTTAGAAAAGCGGTATGCGCGCATTCGAAGCCTCGTCTTATTCGTCTTTAAGCACTTTCATCTCGATGTCCATGTCGAAGGCGAAGCCAATCTGCTCGCTCTCGGCGAGCCCTTTGTCATTTACGCAAATCACTATTCCTATTTTGACCCTTTACTCCTGATCGCCATTTCGAAGCGCCCCTTGACTTTCGTCTCGAAAAAAGAAGCTAACAAGTTTCCTTTTATCGGCAAAGTCGTCAAAGCTCTTGAAGGCATCGCCATCGATCGCAGCGATTTAAGATCGCAGTTAGTCATGATCGATAACGCGGTACACATGATTGAAAAGGGAAGAAATATGGCTATCTTTCCCGAAGGGACGAGAAACCGCAATCCCGAACTCACCCTCGGCGAGTTTAAACCCGGAGCCCTCAAATTATCCTATCGCACGGGCGCACCTATCTTGCCGTGTGCGATTTATGGCACATCCCGTCCTCTTAGTTCAAAGAGCCACCTCAAAGTCTATCCGCTTTGGGTTCGCTTCTTCTCACCCCTAAGCAAAGATGAATTCTTGCAGTACAACACGACTTATCTCGCTCCGAAAATGCAAAGCGATATTCAAGCGGAGATTTTCGATTCGATGATGAAACAAGATAAAATTTATCTTGAAGCTCTCCAAACCTCAAAAAAGAAATAAGTTTATGTTCTTCTTCTCAAGCCTTTCGGATAAAGATTTTTAAGCGTGCCGTCAACGGCGCGGACAAAACCGACACTTAAGCCTTGGTAGGAAACGATATGATAGCCGGGTGCGGCTCGGCTATCTAGCGTCTCGCCAGCTCGATACTTGCCGAATGATACCTCGTCTAGCTCGATGCTATTAACATTATTTGAATACGTGGCAAGATGATGGTTGGGTTTTGGATACTTGCCAATTTCATCAAAGCAGCGAACTCCGTAGCGAAGGACATTGAGCTTTTTGACATCAAAAGGAATAGATAGCGAATAAAGCGTTTCTTTAATCGCGATATCGTGTCGATTCTCGAGTCCGAAGCGCTTTATGAGATCGGCGTGTTGACCGCGATGTGATGGAATAGTTGCGATTCTTTTGATTGCTGTTCCCGGTTTTTTAATGATCGCCACAAAGTGCCCTTCGCCTTCAAAAGAAGAAGGCAAGAAATAAACCGGACCATCGAGATGGGTGCTTGGATAGAGGCCCTTTTCAACCGATAATGGCGACAAGTAAGCGTCGCTATCAGACAGCAAAGCAGCGACGACATCCTCATTTTCTTCTTTGCTAAATGAACAAGTCGAGTAGGCCATGACTCCTCCTGGTCTGAGCATCAAATAAGCGAGATGGAGGAGCGAAACTTGAGTTTTCTGACAGGCGATAACTTTGTTATAAGACCAGTCCTTCATCATTCTTTCATCCTTGCGAAACATGCCTGAGCCGCTGCACGGGGCATCGAGAATTATCTTATCGAAAGATTCAAGATATGACGAATAAACACTAGAAAAATCATTGTTGGTCACGACGATGTTGCCAAGGCCGAGGCGTTCGACATTGCTTGATAGAACAAGAGCTCGAGAATGCGATATGTCATTGGCGAGAACTAGTCCCTTTTCGCCGGTGCGAAGGCTGGCCTGCAGCGCCTTGCCGCCGGGAGCGGCGCACATATCCAGAACTATTTCCCCCGGTTTGATGTCCAGAAAAGAGACGATGCTCATCGCCGAAGGCTCCTGCAGATAGTAAACTCCTAAATCGTGATAGAACAACTTGCCAAAATCATATTCTTCGCGATTGTACAAAAAACCGTTATTCACAAATGGATGAGATGTTATGCGAGGAAAACGTGAATTAAATTCACGAATGCCGATTTTATTCGTATTGAGCAATAATCCATGAGTTAGCTTCTCATCGAGCGAGGCGAGGATTTTATCAGCCACATCTCGCGGAAAATTCGCGTAGAGATTCGTTTGAAAATCCATGGTTTTAGTTTAACAAAGGCACCAGTAAAAAGATATTAAAACATATCTTTAACATGTTATACTAAATAGCGAGGTAAATACTTATGAGAATGGTCGACATCATCGTTAAAAAAAGAGATGGCAAAATTTTGACGAAAGAAGAAATTTCTTTTTTTGTTAAGGGTTATGTCAATGGCTCGATACCCGATTATCAAGTGAGCGCGCTGGCGATGGCCATCGTCTTTCGCGGCATGAGCAAAGAAGAAATCACGGTTTTAACCGAACTGATGATGCACAGCGGTGATATTATCGATCTCAGCTCGATCAAAGGCGTTAAAGCCGATAAGCACTCGACGGGCGGAGTCGGAGATAAGACGAGCTTGGTCCTTGGACCGATGGTCGCGGCTTGCGGCGTCAAGGTCGCAAAGATGAGCGGCCGCGGACTCGGCCATACCGGAGGCACTCTCGACAAGATGGAAGCTATTCCCGGAATGAAAATCGCCATTCCTGAAGCGCAATTCATGCGCCAAGTCAACGAAGTTGGCTTAGCCATCGTCGGACAGACCGGACATTTGGTACCGGCCGACAAAAAATTATATTCTCTCCGCGATGTGACGGGAACTGTCGAATCGATTCCTCTGATCGCCTCCTCGGTCATGTCGAAGAAACTCGCTAGCGGCAGCGACACGATTTTGCTCGATGTCAAGTTCGGTAGCGGCGCCTTTATGAAAGATTTAGCGAGTGCTCGCGAGCTAGCGAGGACGATGGTCGATATCGGCGATGGTCTAAACCGCGATACCAGAGCTATCCTCACCGATATGGAACAGCCCTTAGGACTTGCTGTCGGCAACGCTTTAGAAGTCAAAGAAGCAATTGCGACTCTGCACGGCAAAGGACCTCGTGATCTGATTGAATTGTGCCTTGAAGCCGGTTCGATCATGCTCGAGCAAGCCAAAGTCGTCGACGATCTCAAGAAAGGTCGAAAACTTCTTGAAAAAGCCATCACTGACGGCTCGGCTTTTAATAAATTAAAAGAGATGGTCAAAGCTCAAGGCGGTGATGTCTCTTATATCGACAACCCCGAGAAGTTCCCGCTTTCCAAATATGTCGTCGAAATTCGCTCGGAAGACGAAGGCTATGTCAAACGGATCGAAGCCCTCGAAATCGGCGAATCAGCCATGCGCTTAGGAGCCGGTCGCGAGACTTATGATGATGTCATCGACATGTCCGCCGGTATCGTTCTGGCGAAGAAAGTCGGCGACTTCGTTAAAGTAGGCGATATCTTGTGCGTCGTCCATACCAACAAAGACGATTTCGCGGCGATCTTAGAAGATATTCGCCATTCCTTCATATTATCAAAAGAAAAATTAAGCCCTCTTCCCATCGTTCACGATTACATTCGATAAACTTTTATGCGCATCGTCTTACAAAACGTCTTAGAAAGCCACCTTTCGATTGCTAATCGCCTCTTTTGTTCAATCAATAAAGGCTATGTCCTGCTCGTCGGTTTTACGGAGGGCGATGACGAGGAGCTCGCTAGCAAGATGGCTGAACGCCTAATCAAGATGCGCGTCTTTCAAGACGAGCTCGGTAAGACCAATCTTTCGATCGTCGACATCGAAGGTTCGATCTTAGCGGTCCCTCAATTCACTTTATACGCCGATTTAAGCGGTGGTCGGCGGCCTTCTTTTACGAAGGCTCTCGCCCCGCAAGAAGCGAGTCGTCTCTTCGATTTTTTTGTCAATTCTTTAAAAGATCTATATCCGGATGTCTGCCAAGGTGTTTTCGGGGCCGACATGCAAGTCAATTTGACTAATGACGGACCTTTTACTCTGATTCTCGACTCAAAGGATTTGTTTTAGATGGCAAAAACGCGGGTTATGCTCGGTCTTTCCGGCGGTGTCGACTCGGCGGTGGCAGCTTATTTGCTCAAAGAGCAAGGCTACGAAGTCATCGCTTGTTTTATGCGCAACTGGGATGCGATGGCCAACAACGATTTTCTCGGCAATCCGACCGCAGGCGACGCGCAGTGCCCGCAAGAGAAGGATTACGATGATGCCCTCAGCGTCGCTAAAGCGCTTGATATTCCTCTCCTTCGCATCGACTTTGTCAAAGAGTATTGGAACGATGTCTTTACCTACTTTTTAAAAGAATACGAAGCCGGGCGGACTCCCAATCCCGATGTCTTCTGCAACAAATTCATTAAATTTTCGGCTTTCTATCAGTTTGCCGTGCAAAATGATTGCTCGCTCATCGCCATGGGCCACTACGCCAAACGCGTGGAGATAGACGGACATTTCTATCTCGCCAAAGCCAAGGATCTAAATAAAGATCAGACCTACTTTCTTTCACAGCTTAGCGAAGACCAGATCAAAGCCTGCCTTTTCCCTTTGGGCGCATTGACCAAAGAAGAAGTGAGAGATATCGCCAAGAAGTTAAATTTAGGAGTCGCCACCAAAAAGGATTCGACCGGCATCTGCTTTATCGGCGAACGCCATTTTAAAGAGTTCTTACATAACTATCTTCCCGCCCAGCAAGGCGATATCGTTGATATATCAACGGGGCAAAAATTTGGTACGCATTCCGGAGCGATGTACTACACGATCGGCCAACATCGCGGACTCGGTATCGGCGGTATCGCCCACCAGGAAGCCGAAGGTTGGTTCGTCGTCCGAAAAGACGTCTCAAAAAACATCGTCTACGTCGCGAGCGGAAGTGAAAACGCGGCTCTTTTTTCCGATTATTGCCTCGTCACTAACCTCAATGTGTATGAGGGCTATGATTTAGATAAGAAACATTTGAAGGCGAAATTCCGCTATCGTTCCGTTGATGTTGATGTCGATCTCGAAAAAATTGACAAAGATACATTAAAAGTAACATATAGAAATAAACAAAAAGCCATCGCGACAGGCCAAGCGGCTGTCTTCTACGATGGCTCTTTAATGGTCGGCGGCGGTTTGATAAGCGAAGTCTATCGCGACAACAAACGCATCGATAAATAAATTATTTATTTAAAATCATGGTATCCGGCAGGACATCGCCAGTTTTTTCGCTGAATTTCTTGATTAGTTCTTCGACGGTCAACTGCTCTTTTTCCTTATCGCGGCAATCGAAGATAATCTTGCCATCCGCCATCATGATCAAGCGGTTGCCATAGCGGATCGCATCGCGCATGTTGTGCGTGACCATGATAGTCGTCAGATGAGCTTTTCTAACGATATCATCAGTGATGCGCATGACGATTTTGGCTGTTTCCGGATCGAGGGCGGCGGTGTGCTCGTCGAGGAGGAGGAGGCGCGGATGATTCATCGTCGCCATCGTTAAAGTGATTGATTGACGCTGGCCGCCGGAAAGATTTTTCATCCGTTCGGACAGTCGCGTTTCGAGACCTAGACCTAGGGGGGCCAAGAGTTCTTCAAAATGCTTTTTCTGCTTTTTTTGTAGGCCCCACGCTAGACCGGTTGGCTGACCGCGGTGGTTGGCTAAAAACATATTTTCTTCAACCATCATATCGCCGATTGTGCCAATCATCGGGTCTTGAAAAACGCGACCGATAAAGCGCGAGCGAACATGGTTTTTCAAAGTGACGATATTTTGTCCATCGAGGATAATTTGTCCTTCGTCTGGTTCATAGGAACCAGCAATGAGATTTAATAATGTCGATTTACCCGAACCGTTCGAACCGATAATCGTGATGAAATCACCATCCTCGATTCTCAGATTTAAATGGTCGATGGCGTGCTTCTTATTGCTTTCCTGCCCGTCGAGGATGAAGGTCTTGTCAAGGTTGATGATGTCAAGCATTGGCCTTCCTCCGCGCTTTAATTTTCTTTTTCATATTCGCATAGTTCTTTTTAAATAGAGGTATGCACAAAATGAGGATGAATAGAATGGCCTGAATGAGCTTTAAATAGCCATTGTCGTTTAACAGGCGCATCGCTAGATTAATGACTAGTTGATAGGCGAATGAGCCGACGAAGACACCGAGTAAAGAAACGGCGAAGTTCGTTTTTTTAAAGAGCATGATGGCTTCGCCGAGAAGAATACTCGCCAAAGCTATGACGATTGTCCCTTGCCCAAATGTTGAATTCGAGGTGAGCATGAATTGCGAGAAGAGTGAGCCGCTCATGGCCACGATGGAGTTGCTGATCACAAGACCGAGAATGACGCGGCTATCAGTGTTGATGCCTTGCGCGCGACTCATAATCTTATTTTTACCGGTGGCCCTGATCGTAATGCCCAGCTTGGTTCCAAAAAACCAATAGAGGACGGCGATGACGACTCCGATGACGATGATGCTGGCGACGATATAGCCCCATTCGCCAATGAGACTGCGAAAGAAGGAGAAGATCGTCGTCATGTTCAAGACGGTCACCGAACCGACAAAATCACCGGGGCGGCTATAGCTTTGCAATGAATTCGTAATGCCGTTAAGCAGTTGGGCAAGCGGCACGCACATCACCATCGTGATAATCCCGGCCAGAAGCGAAGGAATCTTGAGTTTGGTGTGTAATACACCAGTTAATAAACCCATGACTCCTCCGACTAAAAAGGCGATAAAGACGGCGATGACCGGCGGGACTTTTAAGACGATCATCAAAACGGTGATCGCTCCGCCGAGGGGAAAGACGCCTTCGGCACCCAAATCGGCGATATCTAAAACGCGATAGGCGATGTAGACACCGATGCCTAATAAGGCATAGATGAGACCTAAATTCAGCGAGTTAGTTAAGATGTTGTAAAAGATAATCATTTTTCCTATTAATTATCGATGATTTCGTCAGCTTCCTCAAGTAGTTCTGTCGGGAAAGTTAGACCGATTCCTTCAGCGTTATCGACGTGGAGGATAAGCGGCATATCTTCGACGCGGCGAACCGGCAATTCAGCGATGCTTTTTCCGCCGAGAAACTCAACGGCCATTTCACCGGTGATGCGGCCAAGATCGAAGTAATTGATGCTAAGGGTTGCGACGGCTCCTAATTCGAGGCAAGCTTCTTCGCCAGCGATAATCGGAATGTCAGCGGCATCGGCCTTTTCTTTGACCGTCGAGTAGGCACTCACTAAAGTGGAGTCGGTCGGAGTGTATAGTCCTTCGATGCCAGCTTCGATGAGCGTGTCCATCGCCGCGGCGACTTGGTTCGTCTCGGTAAAAGTTTCAAAGACGAAATCGAGACCGAATTCGGTAGCGGCCGCAGCTGCAAGATCTTTCTGAACGACGGAGTTGGTTTCGGTCGAGCAGTAGATCATGCCAATTTTTTCAATGCCGAGACCTAATTTCGTGAATAGTTCGACTTGTTCGCGGACCGGATTCATGTCGCTGGTGCCGGTAATGTTGTTATCCGGGGCGTCATCATCGCTCATCAAACCCGAGAAGACGGGATCGGTGACGGCGGTGAAAAAGATCGGCACATCATTTCCTTTGATAGCACGAGCGGATAAAAGGCCGCTGGCGGCCGGAGTGGCGATACCTAAGACGAGATCGCTTTCACCGATGAGAGTGAGTGAAGAAGAGGCGACGAGGCTGCCATCCGCATTGGCATCCTTGACATTCAACTTATAGTTGATTCCGGCATCGTCGAGAGCTTTGACAAACCCTGATTGAGCGTCATTGAGGGGGGCGATGTTGACGAATTTGAGAATTCCGATTTGCACGACATCGCTTTTACAAGCGGTGACGGCGATCATCGAAGTGGCCGCGAGGGCGGCGAGTAGTAGGCGTTTGACTTTCATTTTGTTCTCCTTTATGAAATAAAACTCAGGTGGTGGTCACCTGAGTTCATGAAGGTAATGACTTTGCCAGGTGTCCGCGATCGCTCGTCTTCCACCTGCTATTATCACTGATAATACTTAACGGGATTGGAAAACGATTCCTAAGTAATAATAGTAATAATAGGAAAAATAGGACTTCTGGAGCGTTAAATTGTGATTTGCGGTTTTCATAATTGTGACAACAGGTCCCTTTTTATGAATTGAATTATATCGGGATTCCCTTATTAAGAAAAGAGAAAACGCAAATATTTTTCGTCTAAATCATTTGAAGTGTTGCTTAAATATGGTATATTTACTACATTCAATAGAGGAACTAAGCTTAGCAGCGTGCCACTCCTCTGAAGCGGCTAATCCCCGCCGTCGGCTGCGTTAAAGCCCAATTGAGTGCATTATCAGTAATGAATAAGGATGGTACCGCGAGTTAATCGTTCCTTAGGGACGATTTTTATTTGGCAAGAGGAACAGACCATGAAAACAATGACCGGCAATGAAATTCGCAAGACTTGGATAAGTTTTTTTGAAGCGCGCGGGCACAAGCTCGAAAAAGGCGCTTCGCTCATTCCTTACAAGGATCCGACACTCTTGTGGATCAACTCTGGTGTCGCGGGACTTAAAAAGTATTTTGACGGGTCGGAGATGCCCCCTTCACGACGCATCGTCAACGTCCAAAAGTCAATTCGGACAAACGACATCGAAAATGTCGGATATACTGCTCGCCATCACACTTTCTTTGAGATGCTCGGCAATTTTTCAATCGGCGATTACTTTCGTCAAGAAATGCTGCCATGGGCATTTGAAATCCTGACTTCCGAGAAGTATTTCGCCATGCCTAAAGACAAATTGTATTTTACGTATTTACCGACTGATTTGGAGACGCGGGACCTGTGGCTGAAGTGCGGGGTTAGCGCCGATCACTTAATTCCTCTCGAAGACAATTTCTGGCAGATCGGCGAAGGTCCGTGCGGACCTAACACCGAAGTCTTCTTTGATCGCGGAGAAAAATACGATGTCAAGAAACAAGGTGTCAGCTTATTGGCTAATAACCTCGAAAACGATCGCTACATCGAAATTTGGGGCATCGTCTTTTCACAGTATAATGCCGTTGATGGCGTCAAGCGCGAAGACTATAAGGAGCTCCCTAGTAAAAATATTGATACAGGCGCGGGCCTTGAGCGCATCGCGTGCGTCCTGCAAGAGACGCCGACCAACTTTGAAACCGACTTATTCTATCCCCTGATTCAAGAGACCGCAAAAATTGCGAGTGAACCATATCAGGACAAGAATCTGACAGCTTACCGCGTCATCGCCGATCACATTCGCACGGTCGTCTTTGCCCTCTCCGACGGCGAACCCTTCTCCAACGAAGGGCGAGGCTATGTCTTACGCCGCGTCTTGAGGCGGGCGATGCGCTTCGGCCGTAAGATCGGAATCGACAAACCTTTCTTATTTACTTTGGTGCCAACTGTCATCGAGATCATGAAAGATTTCTATCCCGACCTCGTCAAGCGCCAAGACTATGTCGAAAGGAGCATCAGAGCCGAAGAAGAGAAATTCTTAAAGACCCTCAAGGGTGGCGAAGCTATGCTTCGTGATATGCTGGTCAGCAAGTCGCTACTCAGTGGACAAGAAGCCTTTCGCCTCTATGATACTTTTGGCTTTCCGGTCGAATTGACTGTCGAAATCGCTCAGGAAAGCGGAGTTAAAGTCGACCTCAAAGGTTTCGAATTTGAAATGAACAAACAAAAAGAGAGAGCCCGCCAAGCCCGCAGCGATGCCGGAAGCATGGGCCAGCAGCACCAAGACTTGCTTAAATTCGTCGCAAAAAGCGATTTTAGTTATGAAGAGGGCGATCTCGATGCTAAGGTTATCGGCCTTTTTGCAGATGGCGAGGCGGTTGAGGAGCTAAATGGCGAAGGCGAAGTCGTTTTCGACATCACAAATTTCTATGCCGAAAGCGGTGGTCAAATCGGCGATCAAGGCACTATTTATAATAATGATTGCGAAGCTCGCGTCCTCAACACGCGCAAAGCTCCAAATAAACAGCATCTGCACGAAATCAATATCAGTTACGGAACGATGCGCCTCGGTGATGAATTCAGATTGCAAATCGATCATCAACGCCGTCACTTGACGATGCGCAATCACTCAGCGACCCACCTCTTGCACAGCGTCTTGGTCAATGTGCTTGGCAGTCATATAACCCAGCAGGGATCATATGTTTCTGACGAGTATCTCCGATTTGATTTTTCTCATTATGCCAAAATTAGCGATGAACAGATTCTGACGATCGAAAAACAAGTTAATGAACTAATTGCCGCTTCACTCAACGCGAGAGTTCGCGTCTTGCCGATCAAAGAAGCGGAAAAGACCGGCGCCAAAGCCTTTTTCAGTGAAAAATACGGCGATGAGGTACGCGTAGTCGCCTTTGGTGATATATCGCAGGAATTCTGCGGTGGAACTCATGTTCACAATAGCGAGGAGATTGGTCTCTTCGTCATCGAATCCGAAGAGTCAATCGCCGCTGGCGTGCGACGCATTCAAGCTCGTACTTCAATCGGAGCCTACCACCTTTTAAAGCGTCGCGAAAACATATTGCATAAGGCACAAGTCCTTGTTGGAGCCGGTTCGATTTACGAAGTCGACGACCGTCTCAAAGCGATTCTTAATCACGAACAAGATTTAAGGCGAGAAAATGAAAAACTAACAGAAAAAATCGTCAGCATCACCTCCGAATCCCTCCGTCACTCAGCGTCGGTTTTTGGAGGCTATCACATCATCTTCAAACACTTACCCGGATTAGCGCGCGACGTTCTCACCAAAGTCGGCGACAACCTCAAAGTCCATTACCAGGATTATGTCATCGTCTTAGCGGGAGGCGGTCAAGATAACATCGCTCTCGTCGCTTTTGTCGGCGGCCAAGCTTTGAAAGATGGCATCAAAGCCGGAGACATCATCAAAGAAGTGAGCAAACAAGTCGGCGGCTCGGGTGGTGGACGTCCGGAGATGGCGCAGGGACAAGGCAGGAATTTAAGCGCTTTGCATGGAGCTTTTGATTATATCAAAGAAAGTCTCAAATGAAGAAGATTATCGCTTTAGATCTCGGCACTAAAACCCTTGGCATCGCGATTACCGACGGTCTTTTAATCGCCGCGCACGGCTATGAAAATTTCGCTTTTGAAGAAGGCAATTATAAAAAAGCCCGACAGCACATCTTAGATATATTAGATAAAGAAGGTGTCGAAGAGCTTGCGATCGGCCTTCCTCTTCACATGTCGGGAGCGACCTCGGCGCGCTCCGAATCGGCGCTGCGCTTTCGCGACGACCTGCTGAGCGAGCGCCCTGCTCTCAAGATTGCGATGGTCGATGAGCGAATGACGAGCATCATCGCCAACAAGCGCCTGTTAGAAGCCGATTTATCAAGAAGCAAACGCAAGGCGGTCATCGACAAGATGTCGGCCGTCGTCATACTCGAATCATATTTGCAAATGAGGGACCAACCATGGATGAACAAGACAAAAAACTCGTAATTGAAGACGAAGACGGCAAGCGCTATGAGCGCGAGATTCTCTTCACCTACCAAAATCCGGAAAACCACAAAAAATACGTCTTCTTTTTCGATCCCAAAGCTAAAGATGACGAAGTCCAGGTTTTGCGCTATGCCGACGATGGCACGCTCGAAGAAGTCGATAGCGACGAAGAATATCAAGAATTAGAGGAAGTCTTTAATTCTTATCAAGCCGACGAAGAAGAAAAATAGTTGCATTATTTTGATGATTCTATTTATATAGAAAAGCAGCGTAATTTTTATTGTAGCAATCTACTGATGATGTTGTTATAATCTAATTCGCTGAAAAAGAGGAAACAATTATGGTAGACAACAAACTCATTTTGACCAAAGATGGCGTCAAGAAGCTCAAAGAAGAACTCCGCCACCTCATCGACGTTGAACGCCCTGAAGTCATCGAACAGCTGACTTTTGCCCGCTCGCAAGGTGATTTAAGTGAAAACGCCGACTACGATGCGGCTCGCAGCCGTCAGTCCGAAGTCGAAGGACGCATCAAACAAATCGAAGATATTTTAGCGACCGCTAAGATTATCGAAGATAAGCCGAAAAACACAAAATGCGTGACGATTGGCTCCAAAGTTCATATTCGCGACTTAGGTCTAAATGTCGAAAAAGCCTATACGATCGTCGGCACCGTCGAAGCTGATCCCTTCGCTAATCGCATCTCCAATGATTCGCTTTTGGGAAGCGCCCTCGTCGGCAAGCAAGTCGGCGACATGGTCACCGTCAAGACGGCTCGCCCTTACGAAGTTGAAATTCTTCGCATTGAAAACGCCTAATAAGAACACTTACAAGCAATGAAGCGGAAGGAAACTTCCGTTTTTTTGTTTGTTTGCATATCTAATGACTTCCGCCCTTATAAATCGGTAGGAGGATTTTTATGATCAAAATCATTATTGGCGTCATCGTCGCCGCGATCATCTTAATTGTCATCTTACAAAGCATCGACCCCGATGTCGGTGCCAACATCACCAATACGGCCGAAGTCTATGAGATGCTAACCGTTTCCGTTTCGGGAGAAATCGTTAAACCCGGCACCTACATCCTCGAGCTCGATACGACGCTTGCCGATCTCGTCGAAGCGGCTTCGGGCGTGACGAGCAACGCTGATGAATTGGCTTTCGATTTAAGTTACTTGCTCGAGAATAACCAATCTTTTTACATCGCTCCGAAATACGATATGAGCGATGTGTGCGCGATCGAGCCAATTAACAAAGTTAATATTAACGCAGACAGCAAAGAAACGCTGATGACTGTCAACGGTTTTGGCTCAGCCATTTCCGACGCCGTCATCGCCTACCGCGCCGATCGCGAATTCAAGCGCATCGAAGATATCAAAAATGTCTCGGGCATCGGTAACGCCACCTTCGAAAAAATCAAAAACTACATAACGATTCGCTCGTCATGATCGCGTTTCTTCTTATGGCGAGTCTTGTGCTCGGACTATGGCTGGTAAAACTACCTTGGCTAGCGTCCTCGCTCCTCGTGTTGCTCGCTGGTGCGTTTGCTATTCATCGCTTTAGAAAGCGAGGTCTGATCGTCCTCATAACCTGCCTCGCCATCGGTTGGGCAATTACGAATCTCGATTCCATATCTCCTAAAGAGACCGAAACATATCGCGGATTTGTCGTTTCGAGCAAAGAGAATTATTTTATCTTGCAAAGCGGCATTCACAAGTTTTATGTCCAAGAAAGAGAAAACGACCGCGAATTGGGTGATGTTCTTGAAATCGCCGGTGATTTACAGGAGATATCATTTGCGACATACGAAAGCCAATTTGACTTCAATTCATATCTTAAAGACAAAGGCGTTTTCTACGAATTAAAGTCGCATAATATCACAGTTGTCTTCGCTAATCCGCTCCGTATAAACAAGCGGAAAGACGAATTCTTAAAGCCCTTTGACGAGACGAGTCGCAACGCCATTGACGCCCTCCTTTTTTCTCGGCGAAATTACGATGCCGAAATCGTCAAAAGCGCCTCGTCGATGAACATCGTATTTCTCTTTTCGATGTGCGGTGTCTACCTGCGCTTATTGATGGTGGCTCTCGAGTATTTCTTAAGGCTTAAATTATCAGATAAAGTCGCGCGCATCGCAACTTTTGTTTTTGCCATGCCCTTCTATCTCTTGAGTTTTGAAAAGTTGGCTATTCACCGCCTTATATTTTGTTATGGCGGTCGCCTAGTCAACGATTTTTTTCTTAGTAAGAAAATATCGTATTTATCGCTCATTTCGATTGTTGGAATCATTTTTATTGCAATTGATTTTCACAACGCCTATCAGATGGCTTATCTTCTCGGTTTTGGCCTCTCGATTCTCATTATTTTTCTTCGAACCGCACTCCGCGTATTTCATCGTAAAACAAGAAGCTTGATGATGGGAATTTTTATCTTCGCATTTCTCATCCCCATCCACTTAGGACTGAGTTATGAATTGCATCTTTTCCAAATCGTCATTCAATATGTCACCATGCCGCTTAACACCGTTTTCTTTTTTGTGTCGGCCTTTTCTTTTTTCACGTGGCCGATGGTCAATGTCTTATCGTTTATGGCCAATATTTTAACATCAACATACGCGCTTCTAAGCAAAATCGATATCGTCCTCATCGTCGGCGAACCAAACCTCATCTTCTATTTTCTTTACTACGGATTGTATTTTTATCTTCCTTACCTTCTTGAAAGCTCTCGCAAAAGGGATGCGAAAAATGTGGCGGTCATCCTCGCTTCGGGCCTCGTCTTTTCCGCGATACCGGTTCAAAATTATGTCCAGCAAGCTATCCATTTCATCAATGTCGGACAAGGCGATGCCATTTTGATACAGTCACACGGCCACAATGCTTTAATTGATACGGGCGGTAGTTTGCTTTTCGACATGGCTGAAGAAACGCTAATTCCTTTCTTTAAAATGAAAGAAATATATAAGCTTGACTATTTAATCACGACTCACGATGACTTTGATCACAGCGGCGCGGCCACCTCGCTCATCGCTAATTTTCGCGTTGAGCAGACAATCGATAAGGCAACTTCTTTTCCGCTTTCGCTCGGCGATCTCGTCATCGAAAATCTCAACAGCATTTATGGGAGTGATGCAAACGACAATTCCTTAGTTCTTACCTTCTTGCTTTTAAATAAAAGATGGCTCTTGATGGGAGATGCTTCAAAAGCGGTGGAAGAAAGGCTAATCGAGAAATTTCCAAATCTCGACACCGATTACTTAAAGATCGGTCATCACGGCTCTAATTCATCGACAGGCGAAAAGTTTATCAGAAAGGTTTCCCCAAGCGAGGCCATCATCTCGGTCGGGCGACATAATTACTACGGTCACCCGCATCAAGAAGTTATCGCTTTGCTCAACCGTTACGGGGTGAGGATAAGACGCACGGACCTCGAAGGCACGATTTCATACTCATCGGCTCTGTTTTGATATATAATCAAATTACGATGATTTTTCTTATCGCCGGCTCGCAGACGCCAATTCTAAAAAAACAGTTAAGCCGCCTGCTCGATGAGCGCCTTTTAACTGTTGATGACTTCAACTGTTCGCGCCTTGATGGACGCGATGTTTTAGCTCAAGATATCGCCTATGAAGCGAGCGCGCTGCCAATCGGGGCGACTCGCAAAGCCGTCGTCATCGAAAATCCCTATTTTCTCTTGAAAGAAAAAGGCAAGAACAAGATCGACAAAGATCAAAAGTATCAACCCCTTATTGAGATAATTAAAGAGCCAAGCGAAGACATCGACCTCGTCTTCGTCTTAGACAGCGCTGATTTCGATGAGAAAAGCGAAGTCCTCAAAGCCATTCGCCAGCACGGCGAGATGACGATTATCCCCGAGCTAGACGCCAGCAAGTGGTTTGAATATGGAAAATCGTATTTTCGCGCTCAGAAATCTAGCATCGATAATGATGCTCTGCGCGAACTCATCGAACGTGTCAACGGCGACTTAAACACATTTATTAATGAATCCAACAAGCTGATGCTATATAAGAATCACATCAATCTCATCGATGTGACGCTGATGGTCGCTAAACCCCTTGAAAATAATATTTTCGCCATGACAAAGGCTTTATTTCGCGGCGACAAAGCGGCGGCCTTAGACATCTTTTCTGATCTTCGCACGAACAATGTCGAACCGATCACCCTCGTGTCGATGCTCGCCAATCAATTTCGCTTGATGAGCCAAATTCGCTATCTCGAATCCCAAGGTCATTCTTTAGCGAGTATCGCCAAGGAGCTCCAAATGCCGGATTTTCGCATTCGCATGTCCCTTCAGGATTCTAAAAAACTATCTCGCTACGCTATTACCCGCAGCCTTGATACTTTGTATCAATTGGATTTCAATATAAAAAGCGGTCTCGTCGACCGCTTTTATGCTTTTGAACTTTTTATCCTTAATTTTGCTTAAGCTTTTAACGCATTAAACGCTGACTGAACATGACTCTTTTGACGAGCGCCGGCATTTTTGTGAATGACCTTTTTGCTGACGGCTTGATCAATTAAAGAGATGCTCTTGGCGAGTTCTTCACTAGCTTTTGTGACATCTTTGGCGTCGACCGCGGCTTTGAACTTCTTGACTTGAGTTCTGACTTTGCTGCGAAAAGCTTGATTGCGAATACGCGCCTTTTCGTTCGTGCCGATGCGCTTGATTTGTGATTTAATTTGTGCCATTTTATTTCCTCTTAACCTTTAAAACTATATCAAATAGATTTTGCGAAGACAATATAAATATTGTTATTTGCTCTTTTTGCCGCGGTATGTCAAGACCATCTCCGCGAAGTCGTTGACGCAGACGAGCAAGCCATATTTCTCCTCAGCGATTTTGATGCCAAAGCAATCTTCGATTTCACCGACGAGTTGAACATAACTCATCGAGTCTCCGCCTAACTCATTGACCCAATGCTCGCTGTCTCCGACTTTGAATGTCGGAAGGAGGAGGACCTTAGAGAAAATTTCGCGGACCGATTTGACGATTGGTTCGACGACGCTCGATTCAAAACCCTCGAAGGATTTGACGGTTTTCTTCTCATTCATGTCGAAGAAGAATTCCGGTTTTTGTTTTAACAAGTCTTTGACTTGAAAACGGCGAACTTTTAGATTGTTCGAGATCGGTAGTTTATCCTTGATGACGAAGACGTCTTGGACGCGCTTTTCGTTTGATAAGCCGACATTAATCTCTTGCACTTTGTCTTTTAACAGTCCGAATTCTTCTGTCGAGATTTCGTTATCGACTTCGAGAATCAAGGTGATCGTCTCGTCTGACGATTTGCCTTTGCGAATGCCGACGACACACGTGTTGCTGACATGGGGAATCGATTTGAAGTACGATTCGATTTCATCGGGGTAGACATTTTCGCCGTTGGCATTGATGATGATGTCTTTGATGCGGCCCTTGACATAATAATTGCCGCTTCCATCGCGAAACACGATGTCGCCGCTTCTTAGAAAGCCATCTTCGAGATCGGGAGTCTTTTCGACGCCGCCGACTATTTCGCGGACGTGCGTTATATTAGATTTGATGAGCAACTCACCGAGATTGGCGCCCGTCGTCTTCTCATCGGTCGGATCAATCTTGTAGGTGACGCCTTCGAGAGGGCGGCCGATCGAACCTTTGAGGCGATTTTCGACTTTTGGCGACAATTCGACGCTCGTGACGCCGACTTCGGTCATGCCATAGCCGTTATATAAGGGATAGCCGATGCCGTTGATGATATTCATCGTCTTTTCGGAGATGTATCCTCCGCCGGAGATGCAGTATTTGACTTTCGAGCCAAAGACATTCTTCTGGACGGCCGCCAAAGCGATCGGCGTCGCGGCAAGACCAGCTTCAAAAGCAGATATTTTGTGTGTGTTGTAGGCGATCATGCGATCGAGTAAAGCGGCTTTTTTCGGTCCTTCAAGGGCGACTTTGCGCACGATGTTTTGGGCGAGTGAATCCCAAAAGAGGGGCACACAGTAGATGTGGGTGGCGCTTAACCGCTGAGCCGTCGACAAGACTTCAGCTGGCGACAAACTCTTGATAAAAACAATGTTTTTGCCGAAGAATGTGTACCATAAAAAGACGGCGACAAAGCCGAAGATGTGGTGGAATGGGACAAGCGCCATAATATTGATAGGACCCGGATGCATGATCTCTTTCGTCGTTTCCGGCATGCCGTAAGCGGCATATATTTGATGGCAGAGGTTATTGCCGTTAAAGACCATCATCTTCGCTTCGCCGGTCGTTCCGCTCGAGCAGAAGATGACTTCGTTGGCCCACGTTTCGGCAAACTTATAGTTTGCTTCTTTCTCTTCGATTTCGCTCGTTGTATAGCGAGGGACGCTATATTCGTTAATCTCATCGCAGACGATCGCTTTCGCGTTCGCTTGCTTCAAAAGGAGATCGGTATTGGCCTTGGGCAGGCGGGCATCGATTAGCAAAACGCGGTATCCGCAACTTAAAAGGGCCCAGAACATGTGAATCCACATCGGTGAGTTTTTCATCTTGAGAGCGACGATTTCTTTTTTGGTGATGCCGGCGAGGACGATATCGAGCTTCGAGGCTAATTTAAAGGTGATAGTGCGATATGTCTCATAGTTGTAACGGACGATGCGATTTTTGTCATCGATGTACGAGATAGCCGTGTCGTTCCGGTGTTTGTCGATCGCCATTAAAAAAATATCTTGCATCGTTCTCGCGGTCTTTAACAAATCGGCTACCGAGGCAAAATATCGTTTTATTTTATTGTAATCAGAATACATTGTTTATGCTCCTTTCGCATACAACACAATCTATTCTAAAAGAATTGTAAATTAAAGTATACTACTTTATGATTTTGACACCCGGCGGAACATCGGCCCGGACGACGGCATTGACACCGATTTTGGCGTTATCGCCTATTGTTATATTACCTAATACTTTGGCACCTGCGCCGATGACGACATTATTGCCAATCGTCGGATGGCGCTTGACTTTCTTTGAGGAGACGCCTCCTAAAGTGACTTGGTGATAAAGTGTTACATTGTCACCGATGATTGTCGTTTCGCCGATGACGACACCCGAGCCGTGGTCGATAAACAAATTGCGACCGATAGTTGCGGCCGGATGAATTTCAATGCCGGTTCGGCACTTGACCAGGCACATAATCCACTCGCCGAGAAACTTGAAGTGAAGTTTAGTCCAAAACCAGTGGGCGATGCGATAGTAGCGAAGGGCGATGACCGAAGGATATAGAAAAAAGATCTGAAAATTATTTCTAGCGGCGGGATCGCGCCGCTTAATCGAAGCATAATAGCCTTCTGGTTTTTCTTTTTTAGTCTTCATAGGCACCTGTCGAGATGTACTTGGCACCCCCGTCGGGAGCCACTGTTAGTATAACAGCATTTTTAACTTCGCTAGAAACTATTTCGCTAGCTAAAATGGCGGCGGCGCTCGAAATGCCGAGAAAGAGGCCTTGGCGGGCTAATTGCCTGGCTTTTTTGACGGCGTCGGCACTGGCGATTGAGATGATGCGGTCGACTTCTTTGGTTTCAAGAAGCGGGGGAACGAAACCGGCGCCGATTCCTTGAATCTTATGCGGTCCTTTGGGAAAGCCTTGAAGGACGCGAGATTCTTCGGGTTCAACAGCGATGATATGCAAATTGGGATAAAATTTGCGAATGATGCGAGCTAATCCGGTTAGGGTACCGCCCGTGCCAACACCGAGCACGAGATAATCTAGCTTCGGAAAATCTCTGAGTATTTCTTCGGCGGTCGTCTTCATGTGCGCTTCAGGATTAGCGCGATTGCGGAATTGGTCGATGTAGACATAGCCTTCCTGCTCTAATTCTTTAGCTTTGGCGATAGCGCCTGACATGCCGAGAGTTGCTGGGGTTAAAATAATATGCGTACCATAGGCACGGAAGAGATCGACGCGCTCTTTAGACATGTTTTCGGGCATGATGGCGGTAAAGGAAATGCCTTTGCTGGCCAAGACGAAGGAAAGGCCGATGCCAGTATTTCCGGAAGTAGCTTCGACGACTTTGCTCTCGCTATTTAAAAGACCGCGTTCAAGCAGGTCGTCGACCATGCTGAGGGCGATGCGATCTTTGACCGAACCGCCTGGGTTAAACATCTCTAATTTTACATATAGTTTGTTATGGTTTATCGACGGCAATTGCAGGTGTGGAGTATTGCCGATTAATTCGGTGATATGATTGTAAATCATTGTTTAGGTCCCCTTTGTTGTCTATAATAATATATTAGTTGATTTAGCAAGACAAACGAAACGATATGAGGTGCGTTCATGAAGAAAAAGGATTATCGATTAATATTTATGGGAACGCCCGATATCGCCGCGATCGTCTTTCAGGACATGATTGAAGACGGCTATCGCTTTGTCGGTCTCATCGCCCAAAGCGATTCGCCGATCGGACGAAAAAATGTGCTGACCAAGGTTCCGACTAAGGTCGTGGCCGAAAAATATGGCATCCCCGTCTATCAACCAGAAAAAATTCGCCTCGATTATGAATTCGTCAAAGATTTAAAGCCGGATTTAATTGTCACTTTCGCATATGGGCAAATCATCCCACAGGGGTTGCTTGATATTCCGCGTTTCGGGTGTCTGAACTTACATGGTTCAATCCTTCCCAAGTATCGCGGCGCCGCCCCGATTCAAAGGGCCATCATGGAAGGCGAGACAAATACGGGGATCACGCTGATGGAAATGATCGATAAGATGGATGCTGGAAAAATGTTTGCTAAAGCATATGTTGATATTCTACCTGATGATAATTATTCGACTTTATCGTTTAAAATGGCTCGGGCCGCTTCTTTTTTAGCTCGCGAAAAAATACCTCTTTACCTGATTGGCAAATTGCCAGGCGAAGTGCAAGATGAAAGTTTGGTGACCTTCGCTAATAAGATCAAACCTGAAGATGAAAAACTCGACATCAACCTTCCCGTCGCGCGAATGATTAATCACATTCGGGCTCTAAGCGAAACTCCAGGAGCTTTTCTCTTGCTCAATGACCAAAAATTGAAAATATACAAAGCCGTCTACCACTCTTCAGACATCAGCGGCCCCCTCGGCGTCGTCGTCTCCTTAAAAGGCGGCATCATCGTCCAGCTTTGCGATGGGCAAATCGCCTTGCTCGACATTCAACTCGAAGGCCGCAAACGCCTCTTTTACAAAGATTTTATCAACGGCCAGAAAAATCTCCTCGGGACAACTTTAATCTAATATGGATAATCGCCTAAAGCTTTCGGTCCATCAACTTGTTGATTTTGTTCTTCGCACTGGCGACATCGACAACCGCATCTTTAATCGCAGCTCGATGAGCGAAGGAACGCGAATTCACGCTTTCTATCAGAGTAAACAAGATAAGAACTACTTATCCGAATATTTGCTCGGGGGAACTTTCTACGCAAGCGGATACACCGTATTTCTCGAGGGACGAGCCGATGGCATCATCGTCACCGGCGATTTTGCAATTATCGACGAAATCAAGTCGACCGTCGTCGAACTCGAAGACTATCACACTTCGCAAGAAGCATGGCACGTCGGTCAAGCCCAGTGCTATGCCTTGATGTATGCCATGGAGAAAAATCTCGAAAGCGTCGGCGTGCGCCTTACTTATATCCATCAGACCAAAGATGATAAAATGGTCAAAAACTATGTTTTTACCCGTGCCGAACTCGAAGCAAAAATCATCTCTTATCTCGAATCATATCTTTCTTTTTATAGCACAATCGTCCGCCGTATCGAAAAGCGCAACGAGACGGCTGGAACCCTCAACTTCCCCTTTTTGAACTTTCGCAAAGGTCAAAGGGAGTTGGCAAAGTATGCCTATGGCATCGCCAAAAGCGGCGGTACCTTGTTCGCCGAAGCTCCGACCGGCATCGGTAAGACGATTTCGACGCTTTATCCTTTCGTCCGTTCCTTTAGCGATGGCGTAAACGAAAAGATTTTTTACCTCACGGCTAAGAATTCCGGAAAAGAGGCGGCGTGGCAAGCTGTCGAACTGATGAAATCAAAAGGCGTTGAATTAAGCGAAGTGGTCGTGACCGCCAAAGATAAAATATGCTTTTGTCCAGGCAAAGCCTGCAATCCCGACGAATGCCCGTTTGCCAAAGATTACTACACCAAGATTCGCGATGTATTGACAAAATCGCTGGCCCGCTACGATGCTTTTGATCCCGCAAGGGTCAGCCGAATCGCCGCCGCCCATCATATTTGTCCTTTTGAACTGCAACTTGATATCTCCTTATATGTCGACATCATAATCTGCGACTATAATTACCTTTTTGATCCACTCGTCTATTTCCGGCGCTATTTTGATAACGATGCCTCTCGCATGCTCGCTTTAGTCGACGAGGCTCATAATCTCGTCGATCGCGGACGCGACATGTACAGCGCCTCAATTGATTCGCTGGCTTTTGAAAAAGCTCGCAAAGCCGTTCGCAAACTCGAGCACAAGAAGATGAAAAACGCCGTTAATCGCATCGCCAAGTTATTTAAGGGACTGAAAGAATCAAGTCCTAGGGGCGAGACGATTATCGAAAACTTTGAGGCCAAGACAATTCGCGCTCTCGAAGCTTATTTATTGGCCGCTCAAGATGTCAATCGCAATCATCATTCGTATGTCGATGAAGACTTTCGCCAGTTTTTTCTCGACATCAATCGCTTCTTAAAAATACTAGAGTTCATCGATGATAGTTTCACTCTTTATGTCACCAACACTAACGATAAAATCGTTAAGATAAGTATTTTTTGTCTCGATCCGAGCCGTCATCTCGCGCGAAGCCTGGCCCAAGTCAAAGGTCGTATCCTCTTCTCGGCGACCTTATCGCCTCATGACTATTACGTCGATGTGACCGGCGGTCGAAAGGAAGATCCAGTCTTGCTTCTACCATCGCCTTTTGACGCGAATAATCTCCTCTTGATGATCGCACCGACCGTATCGGTCAAGTACAAAAACCGCGCCGAGACATATCGAGTGGTCGCCCAATACATCGAAAATTTCGTATCCCACAAGACGGGGAACTATTTGATATACGCTCCGAGCCACGCTTATCTAGCCGAGTTGGTCGAAATTTTAAATATCCCAGTTGAATGCGATGTCTTTATCCAAAATCGCGAGATGGATGATCTCGACAAGGAAAAATTCTTGGAAAATTTCGTTCTGAATCCGACCAAGACGACGATCGGAATCGTCGTGGTGGGCGGGGTATTCGGCGAAGGTATCGACTTAGTCGATGATCGTTTGATCGGTGTCGCGGTCATCGGCGTCGGCTTGCCGCAAATCTGCTTTGAGCGCGATTTGATTCGCGACTATTTTAATAAGCGCGGTCAGCAAGGTTATGAATACGCTTATGTCAATCCGGGCATGAATCGCGTCATGCAGGCGGTGGGTCGCGTCATTCGCAGCGAAAAAGACCGCGGCATGGCCCTTTTGATCGACGACCGCTTTCTCAACTCTCGTTATCGCGATCTCTTCAAACACGAATGGTCGCATTACGATGTCGTGATATCACCGGACGATATGGCGGAGAGCATCTCATCTTTTTGGAAAAAAGCATGAAGTTTTATAACTTCTTGCTATAATATTTCGGAAGAGAAAATATGACCTACGATCAAAGCCGCATTCGCAACTTCTCCATCATCGCTCACATCGACCACGGGAAATCAACCCTCGCCGATCGCATTTTAGAATTGACGAACACGATTGAGAAGCGCCAGATGAAAGAGCAGTTGCTCGACAATATGGATCTCGAACGCGAACGCGGCATCACCATTAAACTCAATGCTGTTTCACTAAAATACAAAGCCGATGACGGCATCACCTACGATTTCAACCTCATCGACACTCCCGGGCATGTCGACTTCACATACGAAGTATCGCGCTCGCTGGCCGCTTGCGAAGGCTGCCTTTTAATCGTCGATGCGACACAAGGCGTTGAAGCGCAGACGCTCGCTAATGTCTACCTCGCGGTCGATAACGATTTGACGATCGTGCCGGTCATCAACAAAATTGATCTCCCTAGCGCGATGCCAGAGGTCGCCCTTGATGAAATCAAAAATCGCATCGGCATTCCGGTTGAAGAAGCGCTTTTGATCTCGGCCAAAACCGGTCAGGGCATCAAGAGTGTTCTCGAAGCTATCGTCAAATACATACCGGCTCCATCGGGAGATATCAACGCCCCTTTGCAAGCCCTCATTTTCGATTCTTATTACGATTCTTATCGCGGCGTCATCGCACTCGTGCGCATCAAAAACGGACAAGTTAAAATCGGGGACCGCATTCGTTTAATGTCAACTGAAAAAGAGTATCTGGTGACCGAGGTCGGCTACCATGCTCCCCACGAGGTCAAAAGTGAAAAACTCATGACCGGACAAGTCGGTTATATCGCCGCCCAAATTAAAGATATCAAAGATATATTCCCTGGCGATACCATCACTTTGGTCGATCGACCAGCTCGCGAAGCCCTACCCGGTTATCGGCGCATCAACTCGATGGTGTTCTGCGGTTTATATCCCGTCGACAGCAAGATGTATCTCGATTTGAAGGACGCTTTAGAAAAGCTTGCGCTAAACGATTCATCGCTTGTTTTTGAACCGGAGACATCACAAGCTTTAGGCTTTGGCTTTCGCTGCGGCTTCCTCGGACTCCTCCATATGGATGTCGTCCAAGAACGGCTCGAGCGCGAATATGGCCTAAATCTCATTTTAACGGCCCCTAGCGTCGTCTATCGCATCAATTTGACCGATGGCTCGACCATCACTCTCGATAACCCGTCCAAGCTCCCGGAGCCGACTTTGATCGAATCGATTGAAGAGCCGTATGTCAAAGCGGCGATCATGACTCCGAAAGAATACATCGGTCCAATTATGGAACTCTGCCAAGAAAAGCGCGGCATCTATGTCGATCTTGAATATTTCGATGACACGCGCATGATATTAAATTACGAGCTGCCGCTTCTTGAAATTATTTATAATTTCTTTGATAAGCTAAAAAGCTACACGCGCGGTTACGCATCATTTGATTACAATCTCAGCGACTACAAAGCGTCCAAATTAGTGAAGATGGATATTTTGCTCAACGGCAATGTCGTCGATGCTTTATCGAGTATTATCCATCGCGATTCGGCCTACAATCGCGGCAACTCGATTGTCAGAAAGCTCAAAGGTATCATTCCTCGCCAGCAATTCGAAATTCCCGTCCAGGCGGCCATCAACGGCAAAGTGATCGCTCGCGCCGATGTCAAGGCGGTTCGCAAAGACGTCTTAGCTAAGTGCTACGGTGGTGATATCAGCCGTAAGCGCAAGCTTCTCGATAAGCAAAAAGAAGGCAAGAAACGCATGAAGACAATCGGTAGCGTCGAGGTCCCTCAGGAAGCGTTTATGACGATATTATCTATAGATGACGATTAATTTAGCATAAGTTTAGTATTTTTTTAGTTTATTTTCTTGACACATTTTTTGTCTTGCTTATAAGATAGAGATGAGGACAATAATATGGCAAATTCAGATCTATCCATTCGCTTCACTGACGAGAGCTATTCGACACGCACTGATGTCATGCGCGCCCTAAATACAAGTTTGATCGATTCTATCTGGCGCAATATCGAAGAGTACCGGAGTCGGTTCAGCCGTATTTTATCTCTTAGAGATATCGCAAAGCGTCCCTTTCGCGTGACCTTCACGCCTAATATCACCGATAAAATAACGAACCTCGAGCGTAAATTTGCCCGAGCCATGAGCCAGTTCAGCCAACTCGATCGCAATGATTTGGAAAGAATATCTATCCAAAGGGAGAGCTATCGCAAAATTCTCGCATATTTTGCTCAGAAGAATAATATTTTGGCCACCGATGTCGATATCATGGCTATCATCACAAATCAGAATTTTAATTCTGCGCATCAAAGCCTCGTCGATTATTACAAAACTTTAAGGCACTTTGAAGAGTATCATCACGATCCCATCGACGATAACTTTCTCGCCGATTTTCTAGCGCGCATTAAAGGTCAAGACGAACTCGTCAGCTTCTATCGAGAAAAAGATTTTACTAGGCCGCTTCAAACCGTCATCGGCAAAGAATATGACTTTGCTCCGGCCGCGACCATCGAATTCTTGATGAACGACCTATTTGATTTTATCAATAACAGCGAAATCAGCTTCATCGTCAAATTGGTGGCCGCCTATTATTTTATCGACTATGTCAAACCATTTGACAATCACAACGAAGAAGTTGCCGCCGTCTTGGTGAAGAGCATTTTAGCCCACAATGATATCGGAGATGTCAGCGCCTTCTTGCCAATTGAAGCCCTTTTTGCCTTGCGAAATGAAAATTTTCGCAAAATCTTTCTCGAAGTGCAAAAGACCAATGATTTGACCTATGCTCTCCTAGCGATTATCGATGTCCTCGTCGGCGAGATTCAGAATTTTTTGGATTTGATCACCCAAGTCAAGATGACTGAAGTTAAAAAAGAGTTCCGCTCCCTCGGCAGCGAAGGGCCTGTCGCCAAAGCTGTCAACGAACCAAAAGCTGAACCAAAACCGGTCATCAAACAAGACGCGGTGGTTTCATTTCCAAAAGTTGAAAAAGAGCGGCTATCCGAGGTCGGCGCCATGACACAACCCATCGAACTTCCAAAGGAAGAGGATGTGCGAAGCGTTATTAAAAACCTCTTGGAATCAAATCCGCTTCTGCGGCCGAAGCAGGCCGAGTTCTACGCTCGCCATCGCACGGTTGGAAAATACTATACGATCGCCATGTATAAAAAAGAGATGGATGTCGTCTATGAAACGGCGAGAACTTCAATGGACAATTTAGCCCAACTCGGTTATTATCGTCGTGAGAATATCAAAAACAAGTTCGTCTACACACCAATAAAAAAATAAATTGAGGCCCCAACCATGAAACAATTACTGAACATCTTAGCATCATCCGGATGGGAAACTCCGGTCATCCTCTTTTCTCTACTCGGCTTTTTTGGACTCGTCGTCCTCGGCGTCATCTTCGCTAAGAAGCACATCAAAGGCCTACAAAGTAAAGACGATCAGCCCATCGACGAAGAAAAAGCTATCGAAGAAGAGCTCAAACGCGTGCTTGAACCGATTGAAGATGAAAAAATTCAAGAGGAGATGGCTAAAGCCACCCATGAAAAAGACCTCGGCTCAAACGAAGACAAACCCCAAGATTGATTCTTTATACATCCACATTCCATTTTGCCATCATCTATGTCATTACTGCGACTTTCCCAAGATGCTGTACGACGAGAAAATGGCTTTTTCATATCTTGAGCATCTCTTTCAAGAGTTAGATTCACATCGCATCAATCAAGTCAAAACAATTTATGTCGGTGGTGGTACGCCGAGCGCTTTGAGCGATTCGCTGTTTGAAAGATTGTTGCAAAGGCTCCGTCCCCTCCTTGCCGATGGAGGCGAATTTAGCATCGAGGCAAATGTCGAGAGTTTGAGCGATCAGAAACTCTTGATGATGAAAAGCTACGGCGTCAATCGCCTCTCGATTGGCGTCCAATCGACCGACGACGATATCTTGGCTAGCCTCAATCGCAAACACAGTTATGAAGATGTCAAAAGAGTGGTGGCAAGGGCTCGTCAAACCGGCTTTGATAATATAAATCTCGACTTGATTTTCGGTATTCATTCGCAAAGCGAAAGAACTCTAAAAAAAGACTTAAAAAGGATTTTGGCACTCAAGCCCGAACACCTCTCGCTCTACTCGTTGACCGTCCACCCCGGCACCATCTTTTTCTTGCGCGGAGTCAAAGAGCAAGGCGAAGATGATTCGCGAAAGCACTATGACCTGATCATTAAAAACCTTCGGAAAAGCGGTTATGTCCGCTACGAAGTATCGAATTTCGCAAAACCCGGATTTTCGTCTCGACACAATCAGACATATTGGCAAAATCGCGAATACTATGGAGTCGGTCTTGGCGCCTCGGGTTTTGTTCATGGCGTTCGCTACGACAATACGAGAAGTCTAACTAAGTACCTCGCCGGACAATATCGTCAAAGCGAAGAAATAATCGCAAAAGACGAAGACGAAAAATACTACTGGATGCTCAACTTGCGACTCGCATCCGGCTTCTTGATAAGCGACTATGTTCAAAGATATGGACGAGAATTGCTCGAAACGAGGTTGGTCGCACTCAACGATGCGATAAAAAGTGGGCTTCTGATAAAAAATAGTGATCGAATTTACCTTTCTGACGATGGAATGATGATTTTAGATCGTATTTTGCTTACAATATTATAGTTATGGAAATCGCCCGCTACGAAAAACGCATCTTCGCCTATCTCATCGATCTCGTCTTAGCGGTCGCCCCATCTTGTGCGGCGGCTATCGTGATGTATATCTATCTGCCACCGAATTTTGATATACCGCTGTATTTTTATGCTCTCGGTGTGGAAATCGCTTCTTACCTCCTCTTTATCATCTTCACTTTCTTCTTCATACTAATCTCTAAAGGTTATACCTTTGGTTCTCTTATTATGGGCATCAAAATCATCCATCCCAACCGCATACCTCTCACGGCCCGCGATGCCTTTTTAAGAGGGGCGACAATCGGCGTTTTGCCGATGGTGCTCGTCAATGCCATATATATGATTTCGGTCCACACTGAACGCACAATTTTCGATCGCATCACCGAAACTGTCGTCGTCGATTATCGGCATCGCTAGTTGATGTATCGGCTTACTAACCACATTTATGTGGTTTTTCTTATGCCAATTTTTTTAGCACTTACTACTTGACAGTGCCAAAAGAGTCTATATAATATAGTTAGCACTCAGCCAACAAAAGTGCTAAACAAGGAAACGAAAATGAATCGCCGCGATAAAATACTCAAATTAATTGTCGATCACTTCATCAAGACGGCCCAACCCGTCGGAAGTCAAACCCTGCTTGATGAATATCATTTAGACTATTCTTCGGCGACCATTCGCAATGAGATGAACGCTCTTGAAATCGATGGCTTCATCGAAAAGACTCACACTTCTAGCGGACGCGTTCCTTCAAGCAAAGGATATCGCTATTATGTCGATAATCTTCGCGAGGCTTCCATCGACGAAGAAATCAAACATCGCATCCAGACGGTTTTAGATCACAAGGTCCAATCGGCCGAAGAAGTTATTAAAGAATCCTGCGAGATTTTATCTCATATGACCAATCTCGTCAGCGTCGTTCTCGGGCCGAACGCCCAGGAAGAAAAGCTGGTCAATCTACAAATTATTCCCATCGGGGATCGTTCGGCGACCGCCGTCTTTGTCACCGATACCGGTTATGTTGAAAACAAAACCTTTAATGTCGGGGAGAAAATTAAGCTCGAAGACGTCCAATCATGCGTCAAACTGCTCAATGATCGCCTCGCCGGCACGCCGATCTCGGAGCTGGTCGGCAAAATGCAGGCCATCAAACCCTTAATCAGCGATTTAATCGTCGGTCACGACATTTTATATCAAGCGATGCTCGAGACCTTCCTGCGCTTTGCATCTGATCGTCTCAGCATGTACGGCCGCGATCACCTGCTCGATCAACCGGAATATTCAAAGGATATTAACAAGCTGAAAAAAATAATGCAGATGCTCAATTCGCCGGATATGCTTCGCGACATCGCTGAGCAAGGCGAGAAGCCGATGAATATTCGCATCGGCCAAGACGATAACGAACTCGAAGACGTCGCCGTCGTCTCGGCAAAAGTCAAAGTCCCCGGTCAAAAAGAAGGCAGCATCGCCATCGTCGGCCCGCGGCGCATGGACTACGAGAAAGTAATTAACTATCTCGAATACGTCGTCAAATCGATCGAAGAGCACTTCGAAGAGCACGAAAAAGAAGAAATATCAACAGTCAAGGAGGAAGACGAAAAGTGGAAAAAGAATTAAAACCAGAAAACAAGAAAGAAATGCCAAGCGAAGAGGAAGGCAAAGAAAAGGAGCGGCGTTCATTTCGCCACAAGTTAGAAGTTAAAGATGCCGAAATCGAAAAATGGAAAGCCGACGCCAATCATTGGAAAAATGAATACTATCGCGGTTATGCGGATACGCAAAACCTCAGAAAAGCTCTCGAACGCGAGCTGAGCGAAGGCCTCAAATACCGCGCCGAAGGATTCGTCGCCGAACTCCTTCCCATTCTCGATGGCTTCTACTTCGCATTAGCGACAGAACCGGCGAATCCGGAAATCAAAAACTATCTGGTCGGTTTCCAATACATCTATCAGAATTTGCTCGCCGTCTTAGATAAAGAAGGCGTCAAAGAAATCGCCCCGAAAGAAGGAGATGCCTTCGATGTTCGCACCATGCATGCCGTGGAAGCCGAAGAGCGAGACGGTCAGCCCAATCTCGTCGTTCGCGTGCTTAACAAAGGCTACAAATTAAAAGATCGCCTCATCCGTCCAGCAAATGTCATCGTCAGCAAGGCAAAAGCCAAAGCTGCTGAAATCAATAAAGAAGACGGAGCCACAATTACGGAAGATAGCGCCAAGAAAGACGCTTAAATATAGGAGGAAAATATTATGGCAAAAGAAATTATTCTCGGTATCGACTTAGGTACCACCAACTCAGTCGTCAGTTATTTACAAGCCGACGGGAAAGTTAAAGTTATTCCCAATCCCGAAGGCACCAACACCACGCCCTCGGCCGTCGCCTTCAAAGCAAACGGCGAGGAAATCGTCGGTAATGCCGCAAAGCGGCAAGCCGTCACGAACCCCGATACCGTCCTGTCGATTAAAAGAAAGATGGGCACCTCGGAAAAGATAAGCATCAAATGCATTAAAAAGGATTTTACGCCTCAAGAGATCAGCGCCAAAGTTCTCGCTTACATGAAAAAATATGCCGAAGACAATGTCGGACAGGCAATCAAAAAAGCTGTCATCACCGTCCCGGCCTACTTTAACGACGCGCAAAGACAGGCGACGAAAGACGCCGGCGTCATCGCCGGACTCGATGTCGTCAGAATTATCAACGAACCGACGGCTGCGGCCTTGGCTTATGGCCTCGAGAGCAAAAAAGCCGGTAAGATTCTCGTCTACGACCTTGGAGGCGGCACCTTTGACGTCTCGATTCTCGATATCGGTGACGGGACCTTTGAAGTCGTTTCGACTTCGGGCGATAACCACCTCGGTGGCGATGACTGGGATAAAGTTCTCGCCGACTGGATTAAGGCGCAAATAAAGATCGCCCACAACGTCGATCTGACCGACAAGATGGCTGAACAGCGTTTTATCGAAGCCGCCGAAAAAGCCAAAATCGAATTGTCAGCCTCGCTCGAGACGACTATCTCTTTACCGTTCATCGGCATGTCGAGCGCCGGTCCAATCAACTTTGAAACAAAGCTTTCACGAGCAAAATTCCAAGATTTGACCAAGCACCTCTTAGCCCGCACCGAAGCCCCTTTAAAAAGAGCTCTCGCCGATGCTAAGTTGGCCTCAAAAGATATCGATGAAGTCCTTCTCATCGGCGGTTCGATCAGAATGCCTGCCGTGCAAGAACTCGTCAAGAAGCTGACCGGCAAGAATCCTAATCTTTCGATCAACCCAGACGAAGCGGTCTCGGTCGGAGCCGCCATTCAAGGCGGTATCGTCGCCGGTGATGTTAAAGACGTCGTTTTACTCGATGTCACTCCATTGACACTCGGCATCGAAACACTCGGCGAAGTGATGACTCCGCTCATCACCCGCAATACGACGATTCCGACGACTAAATCGCAAATTTTCTCGACAGCGGCCGACAATCAACCAGCCGTCGACATCATGGTCTATCAAGGCGAACGCCCGATGGCCAAAGATAATAAACTTCTCGGTCACTTCCAACTCACCGGCATCAAACCGGCTCGCCGCGGCGAACCGCGCATCGAGGTCACTTTCTCGATTGACGTCAACGGTATCGTCAAAGTGACGGCCAAAGATCTCGATTCGCAAAAAGAGCAGCAGATCACGATTTCCGGCACGAGCGGTCTCTCCAAGGCCGATATCGATCGGATGATTCGCGAAGCTGAAGAAAACCGCGACGCCGACGAGAAGCGCAAAGAGGAAGTCGAACTCAAGAATAAAGCCGAACAGTACATCGCCAGCATCGATCAAGCCCTCGCCGAAAAAGGCGATAGCCTCGAAGCCGGTCAAAAAGAGCAGACGACCAAACTTCGCGACGAACTCAAAGCGGCGCTTGACGCCAATGATATCGACACTCTGCGCAATCGCTTAAGCGAACTCGAGCAAGCGGCGGCGATGATGGCCAATGCCGGCGCTAAAGCGCCTCATGCCGAAGCCGGACCGCAGCCGACCGCTGACGACAAGAACAGCGGCGAAGCGGGCGATGATGTCATCGATGCCGATTTCACCGAAAAGAAAAACTAATTAATCGACTACATTCACGAGCGTGGGGGCTAAATGCCCCTTCGCTTTGCTAGTAAAGGAGACTTATGGCTACGAAACGCGACTACTACGAAGTACTCGGTCTCAGCAAGAGCGCGAGTAAAGATGAAATCAAATCCGCCTATCGTCGCTTGGCTAAAAAATATCATCCCGACATCAACAAAGAAGCGGGGGCCGAAGCCAAGTTTAAGGAAGTCCAAGAAGCTTACGATATCCTCTATGACGATAATAAGCGGGCGACATATGACCAATTTGGTCATGCCGCTTTTGAGCAAGGCACTTCGAGTGGCGGTAATCCCTTCTCCGGAGCTGGTTTCTCCGGGGCGGGTTTCGGCGACATCAATCTCGGCGATATCTTCAACTCGTTCATGGGTGGTGGGACGCGGCAGCGCGTCGATCCCAACGCTCCGCGGCGCGGCGATGACAACTTGATGCGAATTCGCATCGACTTCATGGACGCGATCAATGGTCGCAAATACTCAATCCCGATCACTTATGACGAGACGTGTTCAACATGCGGCGGAAGCGGCGCGCAAAGCGCAAAAGACATCCACACTTGTTCAAACTGTCACGGCAAAGGCTATGTCCGCACGCAACAGCGCACTCTATTTGGCATCATGGAAGGCCAGACGACTTGTCAAGTATGCGGTGGAAGCGGCAAGATTATCGACAACAAATGCTCAACTTGCGGTGGCAAAGGATATAACCACGTCAAGCGCGATATCGACGTCAATGTTCCCGCCGGCATCAACTCCGGACAGCAAATTCGTGTTCAAGGGCGAGGGGGAAGAGGCCATAATGGCGGTCCTAACGGCGATCTATTCATCGAAATCAATGTCAATCCCCACCCACATTTCAAGCGCGATGGGAATAATATTCACATCACCATTCCCGTCAGTTTCGTCGACGCGGCTTTAGGAACGAATATCGAAGTGCCAACCGTCTATGGCGATGTCGAAGTCAAAATCCCGGCCGGAACGCAACCCGATAACATCTTGAAGTTAAAAGGCAAAGGCATCAAAGATATGCGAAGCGGAACGCCGGGCGACGAATTCATTCATCTCGATATCAAGACGCCGAAAAATCTCAGCCGAAAACAAAAGGAGCTATTGGAAAACTATCGCTCGTTTGAAGCCGATGGCGAAAATGTCTTTCAGAAATTCCGCAAGAGTTTTCGAAAATAGTAATTAGTATCGATAAACAAGAGGCTCAAATGAGTCTCTTTTTCATAGAAAATATCTTTTGTTATGCTAATATATTGATGATTGTGAGGTAATTTAATGAACAAATACATGAGAATGGCCATCAGCGAAGCCCGCAAAGGCATCCGCAGTGGTCACGGCGGACCGTTTGGCAGCGTCATCGTCAAAGACGGCGTCGTGGTCGCCAAAGGCCACAACCAAGTCATAAAAAATCAAGATCCGACTTGCCATGGCGAGATGATGGCAATTCACAAAGCGTGCAAGAAGCTTGGAACCTTTGATTTAAACGGCTGCGAGCTCTACACGACGGCCGAACCGTGCCCGATGTGTTTAGGTGCTATTCTATGGGCCAATATTTCCAAGGTCTACTTCGGCTGCAACATCGTCGATACCGAGAAGATCGGCTTTCGCGACAAAGTTTTTTACGAAATAAACGAATCCGGTAAAAAAGATGAGATCGTCATCGAGCTCGATCGCAAACAATGTTTAAAATTATTCGAAGAATACCAAAACATCCAAGACAAGCAACATTATTGATATGAAGAGATTATTTGCCTCGATTTCGGCGATGTTTACAAATCCCAAAACCGAACATCTTTACAGTGTAAACGGGCGCGTGCCGCTACTTAAAGCCATTCCTTTTGGCTTGCAGCATGTCCTTTCGATGTTTGTCGCCAACATCACCCCCGTCATCATCGTCTTTGGCCTTTTTGGCGATCCTGAATTGACCGCTCAAGCTGTGCGAGGCGCCATATTTATGGCGGGAATAGGGACTATTATTCAAGTTTTGGTCGGTTCCAAACTCCCGGTTGTCGTCGGCACTTCTTTCACCTTTGTCAGCGCCTTGGTCGCCATCGGAAATCCCGGCTCGATTTTCGGCGCCTTAATCGTCGGAGGACTCGTCATCCTCGTCCTTGGCATCTTTGCCAAATATTGGCGAAGATGGATTAAGCCAGTCGTCCCTGCCGCCGTCGTCTTGGCCATAGGCTTATCGCTTTTGTCAGTTGGAAGCGCCCAATTTTTTGGCGGATCCAATTATTTGTCACAAGTTATAAGCGGCACGGCCAGCAATAGCCTTTTATGGCAGTACGCTCTCGTCGCTTTCATTACTCTCGCGACCGCGGTGGCCTGGAATATCTTTGTTAAAGGCGTCTGGAAAAACCTCGCCATTTTGGTGGCGATGGCCGTCGGTTACATCGTCGCTTTGTTCTTTCCGGGCATGATTAACTTAAGTCTGATCGGCAGCGGTGGCATCATCGCCCTTCCGCGATTCATCGATTTTTCCTCAATCCGCTTTGAGCTGGTGCCGATTCTCATCGTCACGATTTCCTACATCGCCTCTTCTGTCGAATGCATCGGCGATACGACGACCTTAGCTCGCATGGGCTTGGGCCGCGACCCGAATGACCGCGAGATATCAGGCGCCATCACCACGGATGCCGCCAACAGCGTTGTCGGCGCCCTGTTCGGCTCAATGCCGTTGACGACCTTCTCACAAAATGTCGGCATCGTCGCCCAGACCAAAGTCGTCAATCGCTACACGATATTTATCGGCGCTCTCTTTTTGGTGATTGCCAGTTTATTTCCGCCGATCGCGAATCTCCTCATCACGATTCCGGAGCCGGTCCTCGGCGGGTGCATGCTCATTCTCTTCGGCTCAATCGCCGTCATCGGCATGCAAATGGTCGCCGAAATCGGATTCGACGCGAAGACGATTCTCGTGTTATCAATCTCTTTATCCCTCGGGTTCGGCATCACTCTCGTCAGCGATTTCTACACGGTGCTCAACACTTTCGGGCTCGAGTATTTGTCGGTTATCTTCGCCAGCCCCATCCTTAACATGTTTGTCATCTCTATGCTCCTTAGCTACATCATTCCCGAAAAGAAGAAAAAAATTGCCTGTGTTCCTCTACAAGAAACGCCAGAAGCAACCAGCGCCGAGCAATCAAATTTACCAACCGATAAATAATTTCTTCGAGCGATTAAAGCAATTTCTCATGTAGAGATTGCTTTTCTTTTAGCACTCTCGCTTGACAAGTGCTAAATATATATTATAATATTAATGCTTAATAATTTATTATTAAAGGAGTTGATAATATGGAAGGACCAATTGATTACAGCAAAGATCCAGAGGTGTTGCAGAAGTTCGGGCGACTAATTACCAAAGACGCCCGCGAAGGAAAAATCGATCCCGTCATCGGCCGCGATGAAGAGATTCGCAAAATTATTCAAATCCTCTCTCGCAAAACGAAAAATAACGTCATTATGCTCGGAGAGCCCGGCGTCGGCAAGACCGCCATTTTAGAAGGCCTTGCTCAGCGAATCGTCAAAGCCGATGTTCCCACCTCATTAAAAGATAAGGACGTCTATGAACTTGACATGGGGGCCTTGGTGGCGGGCGCTAAATATCGCGGCGAATTTGAAGAGCGCCTCAAAGCCGTTTTAAACAAAATTAAGGAAGCTGAAGGAAAAATCATCCTTTTCATCGATGAAATTCACCTGATCGTCGGTGCCGGTCGCGCCGATGGCGCTCTCGATGCTTCGAACATGCTCAAGCCGATGTTGGCCCGCGGCGAAATCGATTGTATCGGGGCCACGACTTTAAATGAATATCGGCAGTACATCGAAAAGGACCGCGCTTTGGAGCGGCGTTTTCAAACAGTCCTCGTCGAAGAGCCGACGCCGGAGGATAGCATTTCGATCCTTCGCGGTCTCAAAGAGCGCTTTGAATCGCATCACGGCGTCAAAATTACCGATGGGGCAATCGTCGCGGCCGTCACGCTCAGCACCCGCTACATCACCAATCGCTTCTTGCCGGATAAAGCCATCGATTTAATCGATGAAGCTTGTGCTTCGATTCGCGTCGAGATTGAGAGCATGCCCTCCGAACTCGATGCCATCACCCGCAAGATAAGGCAGCTTGAAATTGAAAAAGTGGCCCTCGCCAAAGAAAAAGACGCTATCAGCGTCGAACGCCTTAAGAAGCTAAATGAGGAATTGAGTCACCTGCATGGTCAGGAAGAGGATTTGAACAAGCGGTGGCACGATGAAAAAGAGGCGATTCAATCGAGCAAAGTGCTTAAAGGCCAGCTCGAGCGAGCTAAGTTTGAACTCGACACCGCCTTCAATCGCGGCGATTATAAACTCGCCAGCGAGCTGCAATATAAGCGCATTCCCGATTTGGAAAAGCGCTTGTTAGAACTCGAAAAAATCGACAAGCGAGGGCATTTGCTATCGGAAGTCGTCACCGAAGAGGAGGTGGCGAAAGTCGTCGCCAAGAATACGAATATTCCCATGAGTCGCCTAATGCAGGGCGACCGTGAAAAAGTTCTATCGTTAAAAGATACCTTAAGAAAGCGTGTTATCGGTCAAGATCAAGCTCTCGAGCTCGTCAGCGATGCCATCTTGCGGCAAAGAGCGGGTATTTCCAATCCTAATCGTCCTATCGGCTCGTTCCTCTTCTTGGGGCCGACCGGTGTCGGCAAGACGGAGGTGGCGCGCAGCCTCGCCGAGGCTCTATTCGATAGCGAAACGCATATCATTCGCATCGACATGTCGGAATATATGGAGAAGTTTTCGGTATCGCGCCTCATCGGTGCCCCGCCGGGTTATGTCGGTTATGAAGAAGGCGGTCAACTGACGGAAAAAGTCCGGCGCAGCCCCTACTCAATCATTCTCTTTGACGAGATTGAAAAAGCTCACCCCGAAGTCTTTAATTTGCTCCTTCAAGTCCTAGACGATGGCCGGCTCACCGATTCGCAAGGTCGAACGGTCAATTTCAAAAACACCGTCATTATAATGACGAGCAATTTGGGAAGCGAGTATTTTATCGATGGGAAAACTGCGATGGTCGACGGCTTAGTCAAGGCCACGTTCCGACCCGAGTTCTTAAATCGCATCGACGAGATCGTCTACTTTCATCCACTAGACAAAGACACCCAAGTCAAAATCGTCGAAAAACTTCTCGATGAATTGAGTGCACATCTTAAAGAGCAATCGGTCAGCATTTCTTTCAGCGCATCGCTAAAGCAGTTCATCCTCGACAGCAGCTTCTCAATCGAATATGGAGCGCGGCCTATCAAGCGCTTTATTCAAAAGGAAATCGAAACGGCAATCGCGCGCAAGCTAATTGACGGTACAATCGAGGCGAATAGGCGTTATCTCCTTGATATCGACGATGGACATTTATTGTTTAAGATAAATTAACAACACAAAAAGCAACTTTATCCACTAATAAAATTCTTTTTCTTTAGCCCCAATCATTTAATTTTATGTGGTATACTACATAATTGAATTATAACTATGCCAAACTGCCGCGGATGCCACCGAAAAATTGAACGCCTCGACAAGGACATTTGTCCTTTTTGCGGCACGCCCAATCCAATTCCCGGAAGCCAGAGCCTGACCGTCGATATCACGGGGGTCATCTCCGGCGCCGGTGTCCCAAAAGACGAACTCCCACGAGCTTGCTCTCGTAAGAGAGCGTTTACTCTGTGCGCCACGCTAGGCTTTCTCGGCCTTCATTCTTTCTATGTCAAAAAACCTAAACAAGCATTCTTCTTTATTCTTTTCTGCCTCTTTTTAATCGGCGGAGTCGGCTCGCTTCTCTTTTTCTTTGTCTTGCCTGGTTCGTTTTGGGCTTTCCTGATTCCCGCTTTCGTCCAAGTCATGTTTCAGATGATTTTCGCCTTTCACTATCTGACGAGCGAGGATCTAAGAGACGGGGTCGGAGAGTTGATGCACTGATGCAACGCTATTTCGGACAGGTTTTCGAAGGTCGCGCCATCCTCAAAGAGGGTGATGCTTTCCATTTAACGAAAGTCATGCGCTGCGCCATCGGCACCGAAATTGAAGTCGTCTCCGATAGTCGCGTCTACCTGGCGAAAGTCGAAAAATTAAAACCCTTACTACTTAGAGTTGTCGGGGTGCAAAGCGAAGATAGAGAACTGCCTAACGATGTCGTTCTCATCGTGGCGCCTTTAAAAGGCGATAAGACAAATCTCGTCTTGCAAAAAGCGACCGAACTCGGCGTCAGCGAGATTATTTTGCTCCTCACTTCGCGAACGATCGTCCGCTTCAACAGCAAAGATGTCGCCGGTAAATTGACGCGTTTCCAAACCATCTTAAAAGAAGCGGCCGAACAATCGCAGAGGACGCATATACCTCTGATTAGTTACCTGGATGATATCGCCAAATTGAAGACACGCTCTGCTCGCCACAAATTTGTAGCTTACGAGCAACAATCCGGTCCGACCGGAGCTTTTAACAAGCTGCTCAAGCAAATCAAAAAACGCGAACGCATCGCCATCGTCATCGGCCCTGAAGGCGGTTTTTCAAGCGAAGAAGTCGACCAGCTCAAATCTTTTGGCTTTGTTCCTGTCTCTCTGGGACGGCGCATCTTGCGCGCTGAGACGGCTTCGATGTATGCTTTAAGCATAATCGCTAATTACCTCGAGAATTAAGTATGAACATCTACGAAGAATTACAGCAAAATCAAAAATTCCAGGGTTTTCTCAACAGCGAAGAAAATCTTTACTTTTTAAAGAATCGCTTGATCCTCGAGCGCTTTCCGATGTATAAGCACCTCGCCCAAGCCGTCTGTGACTTCGATATCATGCGGGCCAACATCATCATTCGCTCGCTTCATAACAAAAAAGCGATTGAAGCAGCGGTGCGCTTTGCCGTCGACAACAACGATGTTGTAAAACGCGAAAAAGACATGGCCTTTTTCCGCACTTTCATTCGCGAAAAAATCATCGATCTACCATTTGCAAACGAGCAGAAGCTTCGCCTTTATGTTCCTATTTTTAACCGCGTCATCAACCAGATCTACTCCGAAGAATTCGAAAAGCTCCTCCTCGCTCCTTACGACAAACTCGTCGATGAGTTCGAGACGCTGGTTATCGATCCGTTTGAAATTTATAATTTCAGCCTTTACGATTCTCTTTTTACGCAGTTTGTCAAAGTGTATAGCGACGAAGATATCATGGCGGTTTTTCACTATGACTTTCAGGCTATTTATTTCATCGATAAGCAGGGGCGCCTCGATAATAAAATCGCCCTCTTTGATCGCGGTATGCGCCACCCTGATTTCCATCATATCCTCGAGCGGATTCGACCGGTCATCGCCGCCTATGTGGCCAACGATAAAGACGCGATGCTCAAAGCCCTCGTCGAGAAGAAGCTAATCTCGGAGAAACTAATCAATCGCCTCCGCAGCAAAGACTATCAGTTTCGCATGTCGCTCATTCGGAAAATCAAGTGATGGTATTTCTTCTTTTCACCCTTGGCTGCAAGGTTAATACCTATGAAAGCGGCGCCGTTCGCGAACTTTTTTTAGCTGAGGGATGGAGTGAAGCAAAAGACCGCGAAGAGGCTGATCTCGTCGTCATCAACACATGCACGGTCACTGGCATGGCGGCCAAGAAATCGCGCCAGCACATTCGCAAATTTCGCCTCGCCTATCCTCGCGCTCTGCTCGTCGTCATGGGCTGTTATGCGCAAGAGGAGGGGGAAGCCGTCATTGACGAGTGCGGGGCCGATTTGATTCTTGGGACATCGCATCGTGCAGAAATCGTAAATTTCATTAAAGAAGCACAAAGCCATCCTGGTCGACGGGCGCTTCTCGATACTCGACCACGCGACTTTAAATACGAAGAAATCGCAACTCTATTTCAACCTTTAACTTCGCGAGCCTTCGTCAAAATTCAAGATGGATGCGACAATTATTGCTCGTATTGCATCATCCCATATGTCCGCGGCCTTTCGCGAAGCCGCGACCCCCAAGCCATCAAAAGAGAAATTCGCACCCTCGTCGCTAACGGCTATCGCGAAATCGTCATCACCGGAATTCACACCGGTGGCTACGGCCGGGATTTAAAAGACTTTTCTTTCTCGCGCCTAATTCGCGAAATCCTCGAAGAAAACCCAAACCTTTATCGCTTGCGTATCAGCTCGATTGAAGCGAGCGAAATCGATGATGATTTCATCGCTTTGTTGAGGCGATATCCAAACATTGCCGATCATCTTCACATCCCGCTGCAAAGCGGCTCTGAAACCGTCTTGAAAAGAATGAATCGGCGCTATGCGATCAAAGATTATGAGGCGACGATCAGCAAAGCGCGAGAAGCGCGTCCCGGCATCGCGATCACGACCGATGTCATCGTCGGCTTTCCCGGCGAGACCGACGCTGAATTTCAAGAGACCGTCGAACTTATTCGGCGAGTGGCTTTTTCTGAACTGCACGTCTTTCCCTTTTCAAAAAGGGAGAATACGCTGGCCGCCAAGATGCCTGAACAAGTCACTGATATCACTAAGAAAAAGCGCGTCGGCGAACTGCTCAAATTATCAAGTGATCTGCATGCTCAATACGAACAAGAAAATCACGGTCGCCCGCTGTCGGTTCTATTTGAAGATTACGACGAAGCCGAAAAGACATACCGCGGTCATAGTTCCAACTATCTCGAAGTCCATGTCCAAAGCGCGGCAAACCTGTGCGGCCAAGTCCGGACCATCGACTATCGCGGCCCGCGGAATTCGCTTGTAAAATAGGCTCGGTTTTTAGGCATTTCCTATTGACTTACATATGTAATAGATTATAATTAACAAGCCTACACAAGGAGAAATACTATGGCCGTACCATTTAGAAGAACCTCAAAAACCAAAAAAAGAATGCGTCGCACGCATCAAAAACTTGAAGTCGAAGGCTTAGTCGCTTGCAAAAATTGCGGAGCGACGATTAAAGCCCATAACGTCTGCCCAGAATGCGGGTATTACGATGGCAAGAAGGTCCTCGAAACCAAGAAAGCTAAAGCCAAAGAAGCCAAATCTGTCGAAAAGCCCGCCAAAGAAAAAAGCAAATAAACCTTTGTTCTAAACGTGTTAAAATGACTTCGGAGGAAATACCATGGAATACAACAAATTAATTGATCACACTCTGCTTAAACCAGATGCATCACTCGCTGCCGTCGCCAAGCTGTGCGACGAAGCGGCCGAACATGAGTTCATGTCCGTCTGTGTCAATCCGTGTTTTGTCCCCGTCGTCAAGAACCTGCTTCAAGGCAGCGGTGTCAAAGTGTGCACGGTGATCGGATTTCCGCTCGGTGCCACGCTCCCCGACGTCAAAGTATTTGAAACAAAGCGCGCCGTCGAACTCGGAGCCGATGAAATCGATATGGTCATCAATGTCTCGATGGCTAAAGCCCATGATTACGAATTCATCGCCAACGAGATCAACATGGTCAAAATCGCTTGCCAAGGTCGCCTCTTAAAGGTCATTCTTGAAACATGCTTGTTGACCAACGAAGAAATCGTCGAATGCTCACGCGCCGCCGTCAGAGCCGGTGCTGACTATGTCAAGACTTCAACAGGTTTCTCGACCGGAGGAGCAACCGTCGAACACGTCAAGCTCATGCGCGATACCGTCGGTCCGCAAATCGGCGTCAAAGCCAGCGGTGGTGTCCGCACCAAAGAAGACCTCGAAAAAATGGTCGCGGCCGGAGCGAGCCGCATCGGCACTTCATCCGGTGTCAAAATCGTCGCCAAATAATTCACGAACGCATAGATACTTGCGAAGGGAGGTGTGAACATGCCGAAAACAGTCGTCCGGGACAATGAGTCCCTTGATGAAGCGCTGCGCCGTTTTAAGCGCCAAGTCAATAAGGCGGGCACACTTCAGGAAGCCCGCAAACGCGAATTCTATCTCAAACCTGGCCTCAAGAAGAAGCTCAAGAGCGAGATGGCTCGCCGCAAAAAATACTAAAATCAAAAATTGGAAGCAATGCTTCCTTTTTTTATTTCATTGATTGCGGCCTTTTCCTTACTTATATATCGTCTGAACGATCATGCGGTATTTCGCCTATCAAGGAAACGATTTCGACTGCGGCTTTGCGTCCCTCAAGATGCTCCTTTGCTATGCGCACAAGACACCAAAGTATTTGCGGCTGGCCAAAAGCGATGAGAAAAGGAGTCGCTACTCGTATCGCGACTTGGTGGACATCGCCGCGCGGCACGGCGTGATTCTGACAGCCTACAAGTTGCTGGACAAAGAGGAGATAAGAAAGCAGAAGATATGGCCTTTGCTCGTGGCGATAAAGCACGATAATGGGGGATTGCATCTCGTCGTCTTAAGACGCATTTCGAGAAAGGTTCATATCGATGACCCAAATTCCGGCGCGGTCAGCATGGCTTGGACTGACTTTATCGAGCGATGGGACGGCTCGTTTTTGCAGATCAGTAAGGTATTAAGACCTTGCGAATTTAACAAAGAAAAACCAATCATCAAGACCGCAAAGCGCTTTTTATTGCTTTGCTTGCAAACTTTCTCAGCCTTGTTTGCGCTCTTGGGTTTTGCTTTTGTCTCATCGCAAAGCTTTTTCGCCTATCCGCTTTTATTCTTTGCCCTATTTATTATTTGCGAACTGCTCTTCAGGCGCTTTCAACTGGCGGTCTTAGCGGAGTTTGATGAGCATTTCATGCACCGGACCTACGACGAAGACAAGGATGTCATGCGTCAGAAGTTTCGGCATTTTCACGATTTTAAAAAAAGCTATTTCTTATTTCCGCAAATTGTCATTGGTTCTCTCATCATCGCCTTTTTTGCCTTGACCATCTTGGCCATCAACGACATTAGGCACCTTATCTTTTTGGCCATTCTTTCGCTGTTTGCACTATGCGACTTTTTCCTGAGCAAGGTAATCGATGGCAAAAACGAAAAAATCCTCAGCGCAATCGAAGAGGACAGTTTTCAAGAGAGTTTGATGAAAAGCGATGTCCTCGGCAATTATCAAAAGATGAGTGCGCTCACCCAGCTGATAGCCAAAAGCGCCATCACCCGCAAGTATGTCGGGCTATTTTTAATTGGAGCTTGCGCTTTGACATATGCCGCGATCAGCGCTGCCGCGACGCTTAATTACTTCCTCTTCCATTTCTTCATCTATCTTCTGTTTTATGAAAATGTCGGAAAGTTATTTAATTGTCTATTTCGCATCGACAAGCTCCAGCGGGAAATCACGGAGTTCAAAGACCGATTTGTGCGATAGTATAATTTATTATAACTGTGATAAAATATTATCATTGAGTCATAACATGGAAATCACTTTTACAAACACCGGCCCCTCGTCTTTTGATGACTATGAATCCGTATATCGCGAACTGGCGATCGCCATTTTTAAATATCTCAAAATAACCTCCGATTACATCGTTGAAGTCAATCTCATCAACGATGAAGAAATTCAGGCCATCAACAAAGCCTATCGCGGCAAGGACGCACCAACCGATGTCATCAGCTTTGCCTTTCTTGATAATATCGAATCTGAAATCGCAATCAAAGGCGATGTCCCGCGCCTCCTCGGAGAAATCATGATTTCTTATGAGACGGCCGCAAGACAGGCGAAAAATTATGGGCATTCTCTAGAAAGAGAGATGAAATTTCTCTTCACGCATGGTATTCTTCATTTGCTCGGCTACAATCACGAAACCGAGGAGCAAGAACAAGTCATGTTCGCCCTGCAAGATCAGATCCTCGAAAAGGAGAAAAAATAATGAACAGAGATCAATTAATCGAACTCGCCATCGAAGCTAGGACCTTATCCTACTCACCGTATTCGCACTTTGCCGTCGGTGCCGCTTTGCTTTGCAAAGATGGCTCGGTTTATGTCGGCAGCAATGTCGAAAACGCTTCCTATCCATTGAGCATGTGCGCGGAGCGAAATGCTTTATATAGCGCCTTCATGGATCACAAGAGCCGAGAAGATTTCGTCGCCATGGCCGTCGTCGGCGATACTGATTCGCCAATCACCCCTTGTGGAGCTTGCCGCCAAGTCATCAGCGAACTCTTTCCGATGAACGCGCCGATTTATATGGCTAATATGCGCGGTGACGTCAAAGAGACGACTATCGCCGAGTTGTTACCTTTTGCCTTTGACGGAAGTGATTTATAGATGAAATCGGGCTTCGTGTCAATTATCGGTCGACCAAATGTCGGTAAATCGACGATTTTAAACGCTCTCATCAATCAAAAAGTATCGATTGTCACGAATAAATCTCAGACGACTAGAGATAATATCAAGGGCATCTATGAAGATGGCGAAAGTCAGATAATCTTCGTCGACACCCCTGGAATCCATAAACCCCATCACGAGTTGGGGCGCCTTATGAACCAAAGTGCCCTTGCCTCGACTTCGGGCGTCGAAGTCGTCGTTTTGGTCGTCGATGCATCCAAACCATTCGGCGACGGCGACAGTTATCTCTTTGCCGAACTTAAGGTCAATTGCCCGCTGATCATCGTCCTCAACAAGATTGATTTGGCGACGATCGATCAGGTGCAAGGCTTAAAAGCTCGATATGCAGAATTATATCCGAGCGCGACGATTCTCGAGATGAGCGCCATTCGCTCATTTAATATCGAGGAATTAATAAAAATCATCAAATCGCACCTAAGCGATGGGCCGCGCTATTATCCAGTCGGTTCGATCAGCGATCGCGACGAGCAGTTTTTTATCAAGGAACTCATTCGCGAGCAAGTTTTGATGCAACTTCGCGAAGAAGTGCCACATCAAATCGCCGTCGCCGTCGAAAAATTCCAGATTAAGAGCAAGGCCGTCGTCGTCGAAGCCTTGATCATCGTCGATAAACCGTCGCAAAAGGCTATCGTCATCGGTAAAGATGGGGCTCGCATCAAAGCGATTGGTATCAAAGCCCGCGAAGCCTTGGAAGCGCGCTACGAAAAAACGACTTATCTCCAGCTCTATGTAGCAATTAAAAAGGATTGGCTCAACAATCCGCGCCTCCTCAAAGAATACGGCTATAAATAATGGAAATAATCGGTATTGTCACGCGTTTGACGCCCTTTAAAGAAAAAGACGCGATGATCAATGTCGTCGGCGCCGATCGAACATATTCTTTTTTGGCGCGCGGCGTCTTGGGAATCGCCAGCAAAAACATGGCTAGCGTTCAGCCTTTCAGCAAGTCGCGCTTTCTTCTTACCAAAGGTAAAGAAGGATTGTCGCTCCGAAGCGGAACCCTGATAAGCTCATATGCAAAAGCTAGGGAAAGTCTCAATGGTCTGACGGCTTTATCGTTTATCGGCGAGCTGACCAACAAAGCGATCGAAAGCGAAGAAGCGGAAAAGGTATTTACCTCTCTTGATGCGGCGCTGAGCCATATCGCAGCCGGATTTCACCCTTTGACCATCGTCCTTTTATATTTCGCCGCCGTCTTAAAAGCCATCGGCTACGGACTCGAAGTGACAAAATGCGTCATTTCCGGTCAGAAAAGCGATATTACGGCGATTTCATATCTCGATGGAGGATTTGTCGCATCGCCTTCTTTCGACGCTTTGCGCCATCAGAAGCGAAGCGAGCGCCAGCTCAAGATTCTTCGCCAGATCTTCCTGGCCAAACCCGAGGACTTTAATCGCGTGGCTTTTGAAAGCGGTGAATGCCTGGAAATAATCAAAGATTTATCAATTTATCTACAAGATGCGGCCGGCATCAAACTTAAAAGTATCTTTCTATTAGAAAAATCTTCATAAATTTATTAACTACACTTATAATAGGTTGACAACACATCCACCAGGGCATACACTTGGGCGGCTTGCGTTTTGCGCGGAGGAACACATATGAAATATGATTTTGACACAATCGTGAACCATTTGATCACCAGCGGTTTTGTCTATCAAGGTTCTGAAATTTATGGCGGTTTATCCAATACTTGGGACTATGGTCCACTCGGCTCCGAATTGAAAAACAACCTCAAAAGAGCTTGGTGGAAGAAGTTTGTCCAAGAGTCGCCGACTAATGTCGGCATCGACGCTTCAATCTTGATGAATCCCCGCGTTTGGGAAGCCACTGGTCACGTCTCGGCCTTTAACGATCCGCTCATCGATTGCAAGAGTTGTCGGGCTCGACACCGAGCCGACGAGCTCATCAGCAAAGCCCATCCCGAAGTCAATGTCGCGTCCTTATCAAACGACGAGATGAATGCTTTTATCAAAGATAAGAAAATTCCTTGCCCTGTCTGCGGCAAATCTGATTTTACGGATATTCGCCAGTTTAATATGATGTTTAAAACCCATATCGGCGTCGTCGAAGATTCGAAGTCGGTCGTCTATCTTCGCCCCGAGACCGCACAAGGTATCTTCGTTAACTTTCGCAACATCCAGCGGACTACCAGAAGAAAATTGCCATTAGGCATCTGCAATGTCGGCAAGAGTTTTCGCAATGAGATCACCCCCGGGAATTTCATCTTTAGAACTCGCGAGTTTGAGCAGGCTGAACTCGAATTTTTCTGCAAGCCAGGAACTGATCTCGAATGGTTTGAATATTGGAAGAGCTACTGCTTAAAATTCCTTAAGAGTCTAAATATCAATCAAGAAAAACTGCGTTATCGCGACCACGATCCCAAAGAGCTTGCTTTTTATTCAAAAGCAACATGTGATATCGAATACGAATTCCCATTTGGATGGGGGGAGCTTCTAGGTATAGCCGACCGCACCGACTACGATTTGAAACGGCACATGGAATATAGTGGCGAGTCGCTCGAATATCTCGATAGCGACAGCGGTGAAAAATATGTACCATACTGCATCGAGCCGTCATTTGGCGTCGATCGTTTGATGCTGACGGTCATGTGCGACTCTTTTGTCGAAGAGCAATTGGAAAAAGACTCGCGCATAGTCATGAAACTGCATCCCGCACTGGCGCCATATAAAGTGGCGGTTTTGCCTTTAAGCAAACAGCTCAACGAAAAAGCCAAAGAAGTAGTGAATATCCTCAATAAGTATTTCGCCGTTACTTACGACGAGACGGGAAGCATCGGTAAACGCTATCGGCGACAAGATGCCATCGGCACTCCTTACGCGGTGACCGTCGACTTCGATACGGCTAACGATCAAAGCGTCACAATTCGTGACCGCGATACGATGAATCAAATCCGCTTGCCGATTAAAGAACTTGTTGGATACTTTGGCGTCAAATTGTTCTATTAGTAGTATTTTAGTATTTTATTAGTTAGGAAAGGAGGAGCCCATATATCATGATATATGAATCAAGTTTAGTCGACGACATTCTTAAGCAAGCTGATATCGTAAATGTCATCTCTAGTTATATAAACGTAATTCAAAAAGGTCGCAATTATGTGGCCCTTTGCCCTTTTCACGACGACAAAAATCCTTCGATGATGATTTCTAAAGACAAGCAAATATTTAAGTGCTTTGTGTGTGGCGCCGGCGGAAACGCAATCGGCTTTGTCGAAAAGTATGAAAAGATTCCTTTCGCGATGGCGATACGCAAGACGGCCGAAATCATCGGTTTTCAAGATGTCAGGCTCACTAAGCCAGTCAGCTATGCCCAAATCGATGAGACGCTCGCTCCTCTTCAGGATTGCATCGAAGATTTAACGACTTATTATCAATTCGGCTTATCGACCGAGGAAGGTGCCAAAGCCCGCGAATACCTCGAAGGTCGCCACATCGACCAAGATCAGCAGGAGCGTTTTCGTCTAGGCTACGCGATCAGAGACGGAAAAGGCACAGTTTCTTACTTACAGCAAAAAGGATATAGTCTAAAGACTATTGAGGGAATTGGCATCGCCTTAGCCAAAGCTGAAGGGACGGCGGATTCAAATGCCGGTCGCCTCATTTTCCCGATTCACGATGGAGATGGGAAAGTCATCGGTTATAGCGCCCGAAAACTTTTTGATGAAACCGAAGGGCCGAAATACATCAACTCTCCCGAGACAAAACTTTTTCACAAGAGTTCCGTCTTCTATAACTTACACAATGCGAAGCTGACAGCCAAACATGATGGCTACATATACGTACTTGAAGGTTTTATGGATGTCTTTGCCCTCGATAAAATCGGCATCAAATCAGCAATTGCTATCATGGGAACAGCTCTGACCAAAGAGCAAGCAAATATCCTCAGGCGCCTCAACGTTGAGATTCGCCTCTGCCTCGATGGCGACGCCGCCGGCCAGATGGCGATGATGAGAATCACCGGAGTTCTCGATGCCGCCGGGGTCAAATATCGCCTCGTCTCGGAACCGGGAAACGAATTAGATCCTGATGAAATATTGCAAAAAAACGGCGAAGAGGGCCTGCGCAAATATCTTAATATGCTCGTCGATCCCTTTGAGTTCGCCTTAAACTATTATCAGCATACCAACCCTTTGGGTTCGCTCGAAGATCGTCAGAAAGTCGTGAATTACTTTATGCCGATGCTCGTGCAAATTCCTAAAGGCATCGATCTCGACAATCGCATCTTTCGCCTTTCAAAAGTCACGCGCTTTGACCCGCAGGCCATCGCTAAATTTGTCGATGAAGCCCGCAATCGGGCAAGCGCCGAGATTCCCAAAGTTTCCGAGCTTCCCGAGATGGAGTTTAAACCCTTCAGAAAGGATTTGCGGCGTCTGCAAAACGCGGAACGGCAGCTCCTCTACAGCATGTTTAAGGACAAGAACGCCGTCGACTTCTATGAAAAGAATGTTCAGTACTTCTACATCGAAGTCTATCGGCACATCGCCTTGCACATCATCGATTATCTCTCGAAGCACGATAGTATCGATGTCTCGCTTCTCATTAATGAGATCTCCATGAAAGAAGCGCCGAACAAAGACGAAATCATCAATGAGATCACTAGTCTAAACGCGAAGAACATCTATCCTGAGCCAACGGAAAAAAGCTTGCTCGAAATGCGCGATGTCATTAAAGAAGAAACGCAAAATCTCTACGAGAAGGAAGCTCTCAAAAAATCGTTGCTCGGCAAAACACCGCGCGAACAAGCGCGCATAATCGACGACTACAATCGTCGCAAGATGAAAAAAATCGGCAAATAACCGAAGAGGAGAAAATATGGCAAATAAGAACAAGGGCGTAGAAAAAATTGACGAAAAAGGTCAAAAGGCCAAACCCGCTAAGGTTAAGGATGCCAAATCGCCACTCAGTAAAAAACCTGTCGACGTGAAAAAAGAAGCGAAGGCCAAAAAAACAAAAGCCGAAGCGAAAGCGAACAAGAAGACCAAAAAAGGCGACGAAGACGAGGAAGAGCCCGTTATTATCGTCGACGAGGAAGAAGAGATTGAATCGCTCGAGACGATTAAAAAGCGAATCGTCAAAACCTTTAAGGAACGCGGCTTCATCGACATGAGCGAAGTCCTCGATGAAACCTCACACCTTGATCTATCCGATTCTGATGTCGAAGACTTAATCGTCTTCTTTAAGAGCAAAGGGGTCGATGTCATCTCCGATATCGATGCCGAAGCCGATATAGATGATATTCCTGAAGAAGAAATCGCCAAAGGCGAGACCCTCGTCGAGGATATAATCGACGAAGACGAGGAAGCAGATGATGAAGAGGTCGAGGCCCTTGCTGAAATCGACGATTTGTCTAAGCTTGCAACCGGCGAAGTCAAAGTCAACGACTCCGTCAAAATGTATCTTAAAGAGATCGGCCGCGTCGATTTGTTGCGCCCGGAAGAAGAGCCGATTTTGGCCAAGCGCATCCTCGAGGGCGATATGGCGGCGAAAAATGAATTGATCAACGCCAACCTGCGCCTCGTCATCAACATCGCCAAACATTACAGTCGCGGTAAAGCCATGGATTTTCTTGATTTGATTCAAGAAGGCAATCTCGGCCTCATGAAAGCCGTCGATAAATTCGACTACACGAAAGGCTTTAAGTTTTCGACTTATGCGACATGGTGGATTCGCCAGTCAATCGCACGCGCCATCGCCGACCAAGCTCGGACAATTCGCATTCCCGTCCACATGGTAGAAACGATCAATAAGATGAAGCGGGTGCAAAGGCAACTCGTCCAGCGCTTTGGACGCGAGCCAACTGCCGAAGAAATTTCCGATGAGCTCGAAGGATTCCTCTCCCCCGAACGAATTCGCGAAATTCAAAGAATCGCCCTCGATCCGGTTTCTTTAGAATCGCCAATCGGCGAAGAAGAAGACTCCCACCTCGGTGATTTTATCGAAGATAAAGAAGCCGAGACACCAGTTGATTTCACGACCAAATCTCTTTTAAAAGATGAATTGTACGAAGTCATGAAAGATTTGACCGACCGCGAGGAGCGGGTTTTGCGCCTGCGCTATGGACTCGATGATAATCGGCCGCGAACGCTCGAAGAAGTCGGGCGCGAATTTGGCGTCACTCGTGAGCGAATACGTCAAATAGAAGCTAAGGCCATTCGCAAGCTTCGCCATCCGACTAGAGCGAAGCGCTTGGGAGATTTTCGCGATTCGCGATGATTAAAATAGGAAAACGGCTGATTGCCATCGCCAGCTTTGTCGATAAGTGCTCCGTCGTCGCCGATGTCGGCGCCGATCACGGCAAACTTCTCATTCACCTGGCTGAATTAGGTAAAGTTGCAAAAGGCTACGGCATAGAAAACAAAAGTGGCCCTTTTCAAATTTTAGAGAGTAATTTGTACCATCACAATCAGGCTGAGTTGCAAGCACTACTTCAAGACGGCATCACCAAGCTCGAAAAAGATGTCGATACGCTCGTCTTAGCCGGCCTCGGCGGAGAGACGATTATCAACATCCTCAAAAGCGGCGCTGAGAACTTAGAAAACGTCAAGACGATCATCACCGATTCGCACACTTCAATCGGCGAAGTTCGGCGCTACATCGTCAGTTTAGGATTTATCATCAAAGATGAGGTGCTCATCGAAGAAAAAAGTAAGTTCTACGAAATATGCAAATTCGAGAGGAGCGAAACGCCGAGAAATTATACTGATTTCGAATATCGCTACGGCCCGATCATCATTCAGAGCCAAGCCTTTAAACACTACGCCCTCATTATCATTAAAAGGATGGATGCCATTCTTAATAAAGATCTTCCGGAGGCGATGAAAAACCTCGTGCGTCAAGAAAGAGAGATTTTATTGACCTATGAAAACTAAAGCTTTAATTCGCAAGCTGGCGGTTCGCTTTCCCAAGCGGATTGCCGAACCTGGTGACCGGGTCGGTTTAATGACCGGTAAATTAAAAGACGAAACCAAACGCATTGTCGTCTGCCTTGATTTTGACGAGGAAGTGATGCGGCGCATCGAAGCGATGAACGATGGCGATATCGATCTTATCTTAACCCATCACCCGTTCTTGTATCGCTCCCGCTATCAAGTGTTCAAAAATGACGAAGTCAAGAAGAGGTTGACGGAAAAAGTCGACGCTCTCGGCATTCCCGTCTACAGCATGCACACCAACTTCGACAGCGGGAAAGGCGGAATGAACGACGCTTTAGCGTCCGCTCTCGGCTTAGTCGACATTCGCCAGCTAGAAACCATGCCGATGGCACGCGGTGGGCGCCTCCAACATAAGATGGGGGTCAAACAGTTTGCTAAAGAAGCGGCTCGTTTGCTCAAAGTGCCTTACGGCTTGCTCATCGATGCCGGTAAAGCCGAGATTGAGACGGTGGCGATCATCGGTGGCGGTGGCAGTTCGTATTTTCATAATGCCTTACAAGAAGGCTATGACATCTATATTAGCGGCGACGCTCCCCATCACGTCCGACGCGATGTCGTCTTACGCAATTACAACTATCTTGATCTGCCGCACGAAATCGAGCGCATTTTCGTCACCCAGATGAGCAAAATATTAAAAGAGATCAGCGAAGATCTCGAAGTCATCGCCATCAATCACGAAGAGACGCCAAAAGTTATTTTAATAGATTGAGTTTTAATACGACGCGATTAGTTGTTTCTAACGGCGTCGAGGCCCCCGAAACAACAGCGACTGTATTGATGCCCTCAAGCTCTTTTTTGTCAATTTCTCGCTCGTTTAGAATACGAATAACACGAGCGTGAGGAAGTCTTTTACGTGCCATCTCAGCAAGCGATGCGGTGTTGCTGCTGTTGTCACCGCCGATGATGTAGACGAGTTCAGTATTTACATCTAGATCAAGCACGGCTTTTTGCCTCATGCGCGTAGCGTTGCAAATTTCGTCGGCGATGCGGGCAGCAGGCATTTTATGCATGATTAAATCGTGGATATTAGCCAACTCAATCTGCGAGAGCGTCGTCTGGTTTATCACCAAAGGTGATTTATCAGCAATTTTCAGCAGCAAAAAGTCTTTTTCATCCTCGATTAAGAAGACATCGTCGCCAAGCGATGCGGCGGCATTGGCTTCCGGGTGATTCTTTTTGCCGATATAGATGACTTGATGCCCGTTTTTAAGTTCGTTGAGAATGATGCGGTGATTAGTCGTGACCATCGGGCATGTCGCATCATAAACGATCATCTCCTTGCGTTTTGCAATGTCATCTAAAGACACTTCGTGGCCGTGGGCCGTAAAGATGACGACGGAGCGATTCGGCAATTCCTCGAGCAGCTGAGCGGGTCTTTTTTGGATGTCGCGGACAGTGGTGATGCCAAGATCTTCTAATTCCTGAATGACATCTTCGTTGTGGACGATGCTACCCAAGACGAAAACGGGGCAATCGCGATGGCGGCTTCGCACTTCTTTGGCGAGGTTGATCGCGCGGATGACTCCCGAGCAGTAACCATGGGGTCGAGCGACGAAAACATTCATGTGTTTATCATAGCATAGGCAACTTTATTCCGTGTATAATTATCAAGGAGCAAAAATGAGCTTTAAATCTTTTAATTTAAGTCCACAAATGATCGATTGTCTTGCTCGCCAAGACTATCTTTCACCGAGTTCGATTCAGACCCGTGTCATTCCCAAAGCTCTCCGAGGCGGCAATATCGTCGCCCAGAGCGAGACGGGAAGTGGCAAGACCCATGCGTTTTTGATCCCGATTATTGAAAATCTCCAATTAGATAAGAATTTGACGCAGGCAATAATCATCGCTCCGACGCGCGAATTAGCCAAGCAAATCTATTCCTTTGCCGAACCCTTTAAAAAAGATTACCCGCGCCTTCATCTTCGCCTTTTTGTGGCTGGTCAAGAAAAGGAGCGGACTTTTCGCGAAGGAATGCTCGTCCCTCACATCATCATTGGCACTCCGACGCGTTTAAAAGCGATGCTCATCAACAAGACATCACTTGATATCAGCAATGTCAAAACTTTAGTTTTGGATGAAGCCGATATGCTGATGGAGATGGGATATTTTGCCGAGATTGACATTTTTTATCGAGCTTTGAAAATGACACCCCAAGTGCTGGTTTTTTCGGCGACGATGGAATTCAATTTGCGCAAGCGCTTGGAAAAGTATGTCGGCGCTGATTTCGTCATTGAAATGGATGATGTTAAAACGGCGCGAACCGTCTCTCATTATGCCGTTGATGTCAAACATGGCGATCGCCTCCATGCCGTCGAGCTCTTCATAAAAACGTTTAATCCATATCTCCTCATCGTCTTCGCCAGCCGAAAGGAACAAGTCGCTGCCATCAGCGCCTTTCTTACGAGCGCCGGTCACGACAATATCATGCTCCACGGCGACATGGGTGCTCGCGAACGCAAGAGCGCCTATAAGTTAATCGCCTTAAATAAGCAGCGCATAATCGTGGCAAGCGACCTCGCCGCACGCGGTCTCGACATCAAAGATGTCACTGAGGTTTTAAACTACGATTTACCAAACGACTTGACTTACTATTTTCATCGCGCGGGTAGAACCGGGCGTTTTGGCGCTGATGGTAAGTGCTATTCCTTTTACAATGCCGACTCGAGCAAACAGATTGAGATGCTCATCGCTCAAGGAGTGTCTTTCTCTTATTTAGAACTCAAAAATGATACAATTTTATCAACTGATAAATTAGCTCGCCGCAATAAGATAAAAAAGAAGATTGACCCCGAGCTTGAACGGCAGATTAAACACGCGACCGCGAAAGCAAAATCAGATGTCGTAAAACCCGGTTACAAGCAGAAAGTTCGGGATGCCGTCGCCAAGGTCAAGCGCAAGCACAAGCGCGAAATTATTCGCAAGGATATTCGCCGCCAGCGCGTCGAGCGATATCGAAAGGAAGGTAGCAAAAATGAGTAAACTTTATCTTGGATCTCATGTCTCGATGTCGGGACCTGAATACTATTTAGGAAGCGTTAAGGAGGCTCTCTCCTATGGTGCAAATACTTTTATGTTCTATACCGGCGCCCCGCAAAATTCATATCGCAAGCCACTTGGCGAACTGCGCATCGAAGAAGGTCGCAAAGCGATTGCCGAAGCCGGCATCGACGAGAGCAAAATCATTGTCCACGCGCCATATATTATCAACATCGGTAATAATACCAATCCTGCCGTATATGATTCCTCGAAGAAGTTCTTAATTGAGGAATTGCGTCGCGTCGCCGCCTTTGGGCCGCGCATTTTGGTCCTCCATCCAGGAAGCCATGTCGGCATCGGCGTCGAAGGCGGCTTGTCTTCTGTCGTCCAAGCTCTTGACGAAGTTTTTGCACAAGATGGAACAGATGTCAAAATCGCCCTTGAGACGATGGCGGGTAAAGGCTCTGAAGTCGGCGCTACCTTCGAAGAGATTAACTACTTGTTGACGCATAGCCGCCATCCCGAAAGGTTGGGTGTCTGCCTCGATACATGTCACATCAACGATGCCGGAATTAACGTCCACGAAGTGGATGAGGTCTTAAATACTTTTGATCGGGTTATCGGCTTAAGTAAGTTGCTCTGCCTCCATATTAACGACTCGAAAAATGTCATGGGCGCACACAAGGACCGCCACGCCAATATCGGTTATGGCGAAATCGGCTTTGCGACGATTCACGCCTACATTAAACATCCGCGTTTAGAAAACATTCCCAAGATTTTAGAAACTCCTTACATAAATGAAAAAGCCCCCTATCAAAAAGAGATCGCTATGCTTCGCACCGGTGTCTTTGAAGAAGGCTGGATCGAAAAGTTTTAGATAAATCGATGAAGAAAAAGGACATTACTTAATGTCATTTTTAATTTCCTCGATTAAAGCTTCAAAGGCTTCGCTTTCAACGACGGTTTTGATTGTCTTGCCCCTCTTAAACAAAACCCACATCCCGTTGCCGCCCGCCATGCCGTAATCGGCATCTCGCGCTTCACCTGGTCCATTGACGACACAGCCCATGACCGCGACTTTCAAATTAAGTCTGTGCTCTTCAAGATAGGCGAGGACGCGCTTGGCCATCGGCACGACATCGACTTGGGTGCGGCCGCATGTCGGACATGAGATAATCGTCGGATAATTTTCGTATAAGTTGAGGTCGTGAAGCAACCGTTTAGCCGCCAATATCTCTTCTTCTGGCTCATCGCTTAAGGAAATGCGAAGCGTATCGCCGATTCCTTCGAGTAAGAGGGGGGCTAAACCGGCGGCGCTGCGAATTAGACCGATATCTTTGGGTCCAGCTTCGGTAATCCCCAGGTGAAGAGGATATGGAAAGACTTCGCTGGCTTTACGATAAGCTTCGATTGTCTCGATGGCATTTGAACCCTTTAATGATATCACGATATCATAAAATTCATATTTTTCTAAGATAGCGACATGCTTCTGAGCCGAGGCAATCAATTTTTCGGGACGGGTTAGAACATCGCTTGATGCTATTTCCCTATCAAGTGATCCGGCATTGACGCCGATGCGAATGGGTATGTGATGGATTTTGCAGGCTTCAACGACAGCTTTGATTTTTTCTTCAGAGCCGATATTGCCGGGATTGATGCGTATCTTATCGATGCCATTAGCGATGGCTAATAGTGCGAGTCGGTGGTCAAAATGAATGTCGGCGACGAGAGGGATTAGAATTCGCTTTTTAATCGCGCTGATGGCTCTGGCGTCTTCTTCATCAAGAATTGATAAGCGCATAAAATCGGCGCCCAAAAGAGTTGCGCGGTTAATCTGGGCCACAACTTCGTCAATTTTGCTTGTTTTTATGCTGCACATGGACTGAATTAAAACGCGGTTTTGCCCGCCGATGGACAATGGTCCAATTCGTATTTTTCTCGTTAATTCTCGCGGCAACATAATTACTTATATAATTATATCACTCGATAACTTAGTGTAGATATCTTTATTTATATGTGCTACTATTTATGAGCAATTTAAAAAGAGGTGACGAAAAATGCGTGACAACATTATCCTAAAGTGTACCGTTTGCGGTGAAGAAAATTATATCGGTTCCAAAAACAAAAAAAATCATCCCGAGCGCCGTGAAATAAAAAAGTATTGCTCTAGATGCAATAAACAAACGATTCATAAGGAGAAAAAGTAAGGCTCAGGCCTTCTTTTTTTGAGGATGATCGTTACTCTTCTCAATGAATCCGACTACGTCAGCAACACGTATATTTTAAGCGATGATGGACGGGCGGTGGTCATCGATCCCGGCTATGGCGACTCACCATCGATAGCCGATTTTCTCGTCCGTCATGGTTTAAAACTCGAGGCCGTCCTGCTAACCCATGGTCATTTCGATCACATCCGTGGTCTGCCTTTTCTTTTAAAAGCCTTCCCAAACACCCCGGTGTACATGCACGAGTTGGAGACTGATTTTCTAAATGATCCTCGTCTGAATTGCTCCCATCTCGATGGCGATATCGCGCCGGTAAAGCTTGATTTAGAGGCCCGAGGGCTAAATGATAAAGATGTCGTCAATCTTTTAAAAAAAGATTTCTATGTAATTCACACTCCGTTTCACACGCAAGGCAGCGCGTGCTACTACATCCCTGAAGAAAGGATGGTTTTTACCGGAGACACCTTATTTCGCGGTGCGATTGGCAGGAGCGATCTGCCGACTGGCTCGCCGCGAAGCATCATTCAAAGCCTTGCCAAAATAAAGGCTCTGCCTCCCGACACAAAGGTCTATCCAGGGCACGAAAAAAGCACGACCATCGAAAGAGAATTAAAATTTAATACCTACTTACGAAAAGAATACATACCCAATAATAATTAACTTTGTTATAATAACAAACGGCAAAAGGAGGTAGCAAGATGATCAATGTAACAGAACTCAGACCGGGAAACCACTTTCTAGATGAAGGCATTTTGTACTCGGTTCTTGATATTTTGCTTAATAAGACAGCGATGAGAAAGATGGTGGCGAAAGTCAAAGTAAAAAATCTCCGCACCGGCGCGATTCTCGAAATCTCCCGCAACAGCGGATATATGGTCGAACCAGTGAGGCTCGACAAGAAAAAAATGACATATCTCTATGATTCGGGCGATATGCTCGTCTTCATGGATCAGAGCACCTACGAGCAAATTGAACTAGCTAAAGCTAACATGGAATGGGAAAGAAATTTCCTCGTCAGCAATGCGGAAATCGAAATCTTAGCTTACGATGACGAGATTCTCGGACTCTCTCTACCTGCGAAAGTCGCTCTGCAAATTGTTGAATGCGAACCAGCCGTCCGCGGCGACACCGTCAACAAAGCGATGAAGGATGCGATTTTGGAAACCGGTCTCAAGCTCAGAGTGCCGCTCTTTGTCGAAAGCGGTGAAACGATTTTAGTCAGAACAGATAACGGCCAATACGACGGTCGTGCATAAGGAGAAAAGAAATGGAAACATGGTCATGGATTTTACTTATCGTGCTCGCCCTGATCGGCGGTCTCGTCGGTGGTTTTTTTGGTTCGAGATGGCTCTTTAAACGCGAACTAGCCAAAAACCCGCCAATCAACGAAAATATGATTCGCGCAATGTTCCTGTCGATGGGTCGCAAACCTAGCGAAGCACAGATTCGCGCAGTCATGAACAACATGAAAAACAGTCAGTAAGCAACGAGCTTCTGACAACAAAAAATGGCGCCTGAACGGGCGTCTTTTTTATATGTTACATGTTCTTTTGGACGATGTGAATGCGGTGGTAGAAGAACTGCCATCTTATTTGAAATGAATGATGGCAATTTACGAACAATGTCAATCAAAAAAGACGATTTAATCGAACTTTTTCAGTAATGATTTTTCTTGTTATATAATTATGCACACTCTCAATTTAGACTAAATAACTACTAAATATTAACTATTTTATTTAATCCAACGAACCTTATTTTCTTCGTTGCGCGAGAGCCTTTTGATGTTTTCGTGATGTCGCAAAATAAGAATCGTCGTGATGATGAATACCGCGACGAAATAGTCCCATCCGACCAAAAAGAGCGAACCATTTCCCCACATACCAAAATTAAAGAAACCGGGCACAAAATGGTCGGTGATAAACATCGTTAGAGCCGCTAAAGTAACAATTGAAGAGGCGATAATCGAGGAGAGAGACACGAACTTTTTATTTTTTAAGATGACGAAGAAAATGAGTCCGAAAAGCGAGAGAAACCAGCTTGTTGAAACGACCATTCCAGCAAGGGCGGAAACCGCCTTTCCTCCGCGGAAATTAGCGTAGAGCGGCCAGCAGTGTCCTATGGCTGCGCCGAGGGAAGCTAAATAGTAGTAGGCCATTCCATTTCGCCATAATAAGACGGCGTTGGCTAAACCTGTAAAATTGATCAGCGTATAAACAGACCAAATGGCGAGAACGGCCTTTGCGATGTCGACGATCATGACAGCTAAACCGGCTTTTTTGCCCCACAAGCGGCCAGCGTTTGTCCCACCGGCGTTTTTCGAACCAAATTCACGGGGATCCTGTTTAAAAAAGACTTTACCAATGACGATCGCAGTCGGAAAAGATCCGATTAAATAGCCAATAATTAATGAACCCAATCCAATCGCTATATTATAAATAATATCCATAAGTCCTCACGTGTTAAATGCCTATTTATTATATAAAAGTATCATTACTTTTCAAAACTTATTTGTTATAATTACGAATTGATTTAGAACACGCGAGGACAAGATGACCGAAAAAACGATAAAAAACACATATACAGCCGCTGATATTGACATTCTCGAGGGTCTTTCAGGCGTTCGCAAAAGACCGGCGATGTATATTGGTTCTACTAATTCATCGGGTCTTCACCACTTAGTTTGGGAAGTCATCGACAACGGCGTTGATGAGGCGCTTTCCGGTTTCGGCAATAAGATAACGGTCATCATTCACAAAGATGGCTCCTTATCGGTTGAAGATGAGGGTCGCGGAATTCCCGTCGACATTCATCAACAGACGAATATGCCGGCTGTGCAACTCATCTTTTCAACTTTGCATTCAGGAGGAAAATTCTCCGATGCCGTCTATAAAAGCAGCGCTGGTCTTCATGGCGTTGGAGCCTCGGTGACAAATGCTCTGAGCGAATTCTTGGATGTCACTGTCTACCGCGATGGTTCGGTTTATCACCTCCGTTTTGAAAATGGCGGAAAATTGGTCACTCCTCTTGAAATTATCGGCAAAACCATCAAACATGGAACGCTAGTCAGATTTAAACCAGATGCCACGATTTTTACCTCGATCGATTTTAAATGGGATACGATCTATAACCATTTGCAGGAGAGCGCTTTTTTATTAAAGAAAGTTCGCTTCATCTTAAAAGATGAAAGAACAGATTTGTCACACGAATTTTACTATGTCGATGGCCTTAAAGAATATGTTGCTACCCTGAACACAAACAAGAAACCGCTCGGCAATATCGTCTCTTTTGAAGATGAGGCCAACGGTATCATTATCGAGTGCGCGATGCAATATTGCATCGAAGATTACAATGAATCGATATATTCCTACGCTAATAATGTCCGAACTAGGGACGGTGGTACGCACGAGACCGGTTTTCGCATCGGTCTAACGCGGGCTGTTAATGACTTTGTCACCGAACATTCCCTTTTAAAAGGGAAAAACAAAATTGAAGGCAGCGATATCCGCGAAGGTTTGACTGCTATTTTATCGTTAAAAATTCCGGAAACGCTGCTTCAATACGAGGGGCAAACCAAGTCAAAACTCGGCACTCCCGAAGCCATTCAAGCTGTCAATAATTTTATTTATAGTAAGTTAACTTACTATTTAAACGAAAACAAGGAGTTTGCAATCAACCTTGTCAAAAAGATTAGCGACTCGCGCGACGCCCGCTTGGCGGCGCGAAAAGCTAAAGATGAGGCAAGAAGCACCAAAAAAGCAAAAAACGATCTTATCATCAGCGATAAGTTAACACCTTGCCAATCAAAGGAATATCCTCTTAATGAGTTGTTTATCGTCGAAGGTGAATCGGCCGGCGGCACCGCTCGAAAAGGTCGCGATCGGCTGCACCAAGCTATTTTACCACTTCGTGGTAAGCCACTAAATACAGACAATGTGACAATGGAGAGAATGCTCAAAAACGAAGAATTCTCGACCATCATTTCGACAATCGGAGCCGGAGTTGGCCAAAACTTTGATATCGATGAGTCAAAATATGGAAAAATCATCATCATGACCGATGCCGATACCGATGGAGCTCACATTCAAACTCTGCTTTTGACGTTCTTCTACCACTATATGAGACCTCTCGTAAATAAAGGAAAAATCTATGTTGCCGTCCCCCCTTTATATCGCGTTTATAAAGAGGTCAACAAGACTATTGTATACGAATATGCCTGGGATGATCGCGGGCTTGAAAAAGCTAAGAAGAATATCGGAGCCGGCTACAAGATTTCCCGCTACAAAGGACTCGGCGAAATGGATGCCGATCAGCTCTGGGAAACGACGATGAACCCGCGGACTAGACAGCTTGTCCGCGTCAAGATAGAAGACCCGCTTCTCGTGGAAAGACGCGTTAGTGTCTTAATGGGAAAAGATGCGGCTGTGCGCCGCAAATGGGTTGAAGAAAACGTCGACTTTAACACTGTTGACCGCTTCATCGAGGAGATTAAATAATGGCTAAAAAAGTTCCTGAAACCGTCGAAGTTATCAAGGAAAAAATCAGCAGTCAGCCCCTTGAAGAAGTGATGGGTGATCGCTATGCAACTTATGCTAAATACGTCATTCAAGACCGAGCGATTCCCGATGTTCGCGATGGTTTAAAACCCGTGCAAAGGCGCATCATATACTCGATGTATGAATCAGGTAATATTTCCACTCGTCCAACCAAGAAATGCGCTCACACCGTCGGTGCGGTCATGGGTAAGTATCACCCCCATGGCGACTCCTCGATCTACGATGCTTTAGCCCGCATGTCGCAAGACTGGAAAGTGCGCGTTCCCCTCGTCGATTTTCAAGGTAATAACGGCAGTATCGACGGCGACGTCCCCGCCGCTTATCGCTACACCGAGGCAAGGCTGAGCGAGATTGCCGAAGAGTTGACTCGCGATCTTGAAAAAAAGACCGTTGAGATGGATTTGACCTTTGATGATACTGATTTTGAACCAAGTGTCTTGCCAGCTCGTTTTCCAAACCTTTTAGTCAATGGCAGCGAGGGTATTGCAGTTGCATTAGCAACTGAAATTCCTCCGCACAATCTTCGCGAAGTCGTGGATGCCGTCATTTGGCGCCTGACCCACGTCAATGTGACGCCTCTTGATTTGATGCGTTTTATCAAAGGCCCTGATTTTCCGACGGGAGGCTTCATCTATGAAGGTGATGGCTTGCAAAGCATTTATGAAACCGGTCGCGGTCGCATCGAAGTAGCGGCCAAAACGCAGATAATCGACGAAAAAGGGCAAAAACAAATCGTCATCACTGAGATTCCTTATAAAACGGTCAAAATTTCCATTGTCTATGAACTTGACAAGATTCGTCACGGCAAAGAGATAGATGGCATCGCTGAAGTTCGCGATGAATCCGATCGCAAGGGCCTTCGCATCGTCATCGATCTCAAAAAAGATGCCAAACCCGAAGTCATCCTCGCTTATATTTTTAATAAGACGCAACTCAAAAGTTCATATTCAGCTAACGTTGTCGCCATCGTTAATGGCCGCCCAAAAACTCTTAATCTCTTACAAATAATTGACGCTTACATCGAGCATCAAGTTGATGTCATCACCAGGCGCAGTCATTTTGATTTGAATAAATCTCAAGCCCGCTTGCACATCGTTGATGGTTTGATTAAAGCTATCTCAATCCTCGATAGGATCGTCGAAGTCATCAAAGCCTCAAAAGACAAGGCAAGCGCCAAGGAAAACCTACAAAAGAAATTCGAATTTTCAGAAGCGCAGAGCGAAGCTATCGTCATGTTACAACTTTATAAGTTGTCCAATACCGATATTTCCACTCTAGTCAAAGAAAAAGACACTCTGGAAAAGACTATTTTAAAATTGCAAGGCATCTTGGAAGATCGCAAAAAATTGGATCGCGTCATCATCGCCGATTTAAAGGCGATTGCCGCTAAGTACGGTGATGACCGACGCACACAAATCGTCGAAAAAGACATTAATCTACAAATTGATAAACGCGACCTAATCGCCAAAGAAGATGTGATGATTGCTATCACTCGGGATGGTTACATCAAGCGCAGCTCGGTGAAATCATATCGTGGAAGCGGGGTTGACTCTCTACCCGGCATGAAAGAAGATGATGTCTTGGTCTATCGCGGTCAGGCCGTCACGACCGATTTTGTTTTGGCCTTTACGAACCGCGGAAACTACCTCTATATTCCGATTCACGAGATTATCGATACGAAATGGAAAGAAGAAGGCAAACACATCAACTACCTAATCAGCCTGGAATACAAAGAGAAGATTGTCTGCGCCTTTGCCGTCAATGAATTCCGCGATGATCTATTCTTGGCCTTGGTAACGAAGAAGGGACAGATCAAGCGTGTTCGTTTGAGCGATTTTGTCGTCATTCGCTACGCTCGACCGATCACAGCCATGAAACTCATCGGCGATGATGAGATTGCCGATGTGGTGGTGACGAGCGGAGACAGCAACATCCTCGTCTTGACCAGCACGGGCGGTTCCATCCTCTTTAATGAAAACGATGTTTCGATCGGCACGCTAAAATCTGGCGGTGTCAAAGCCATCGCTGAACTAAAACCAGCAACAATAACTAAATTACTCGTCTTTGAAAAAGACGAAAAAGCCAAGATCGCTTTGCTGACACACGCTGGCCACATTCGCATTTACGATTATGCAAACACCCCTTTAACAATGCGGCTTGGCAAGACGACTCCAATTTATCCGTGTTTTAAAAATGAGCCTCACAACTTAATTTACGCACGTAGAATTAACGCAAAAGACGACAAAATACTCTTGCGTGTCCAAGCCAATAACAAGTCGGTAATCGAGGTGCTAATTGAAGATTTTTATATCACTCCGCGATCAAAATACGCCAAAGGTACTATAACCTTGCCGCGTCGTTCTCACCTCGCAATCGTCTTTCGTGAAGACGATATCATGATCGATAAAACGCTGGTCGCGCATGAACCACCGGTCAAAGAAAAAGCGGTGTTGAGTTTTGATGTTGAAGAAACTGACGAAAACGGCAAAGAATATAAGCAGATATCGATATTCGAAGAAGACGAGACGAAGAAATAGTTTCGCTACAAGTTAACTATTTGGCAAGGCGACATAAATATACATGTCGCCTTTCTTTTTCATAGTTTTATGGTATTCTTCTATATTTTTACAATTATAATTTGTAAAATAAGAATATGAATAAGCGCTTCATACCGTTTTGTGTGGCTAAGAGCATTTATGACATCGAGCCCGCTTTTTTCCAAAAGCATCAAATCTCGATTTTATTTGTCGACCTCGACAACACATTAGATGCATATCATCAATTGCACCCCACGAAAAAAGCTCGGGATTTAAAAGATGAACTGGCGAAGGCCGGAATAGAAATCATCGTCGTTTCTAACAACACTTCGAAACGAGTTTCGACATATGCGAAAGAATTGGGTGTTCGCTATGCTGGTTCGCTTTATAAACCTTTTTCCTTTAAACTAAAGAAGTTTATAAAAAAACATAATATCGATCTTTCTAAAGTCATGATGATCGGCGATCAAATTATCACTGATGTGGCTTGTGGAAACGGAGCCGGTATTCGCGTCATCTTAACCGAGAGGCTCGTTCAAGACGATCAATGGACGACGCGCTTTAATCGCTGTTTTGATGCTCCGCGATATCAGAAAATGAAGCGTTTGAATCTCTTAATTAGCTGGGAGGAAAGATAATGGCTAAGCTAAATATTATTCGTCGTTGCTACTCGTGCGGAGTGGTCTTGCAAAGCAAGGATCCGCAAAAAGACGGTTATGTCGAAAACGAGTTTTTGCAAGACTTATCAAAGGGAGTCCTTTTTTGCTCAAAGTGTTTTCATAGCGAAAAATATAATCTCGCTCCAAAAGAAGCAAGTCTCGACCACGAATTTTTTACAATGATCGCCGACGCTCAGGCAACGGACGCCTTGATTGTCTATGTCATCAACTTATTCTCGTTTGAGGCCGGTTTTATTCGCGCTCTCAACCATTGGCTTTCGGGCCTCGACATTTTAGTCTTGGCCAACAAGCGCGACATTTTACCTGATGATGTCAATGACGATCAACTCAAAGAGTATGTCGCCCATCGCCTCAGAGTCGAAAAATTAAAAGTTCTCGATGTCAAACTAGTGAGCGCCTCGGCTGATTACAATATTCGCGAAGTCATCGATATCATTAAAGATTTACGCAAGCGGCGCGATGTCTATATCATCGGTCAAAAGCATTCCGGAAAAACTACTTTGATGGAAGCTTTTCTCAAAGAGTACAAGAATCTCAGCCGAACGAATATCATCACGCAAAATTATCCGGGGACCAAACTGAAAGTCATGCAGATTCCCATTGATCAATCGACATATTTCTACGATACTCCCGGACTTGGAAACGACAATTCCATCCTCGAGAAGGTCGAGAAGCCAGTCCTTAAAGCCATCATCCCGGTCAAAAAGGTCGAGAAGCGACAATTCACGATTGCAAAAACACAATCGCTATTTATCGGGGGCCTAGCTCGCATCGAGTTGGTCGAAGGCGAAAAAACAGTGGTGGGATGCTATTTTTCTGATGATGTCGATATCAAAAAAATCGTCATGCCAGATGCCAACAAGCAGTTTTTAAGAAATCTTGAAAAGAATCTGCTTCATCCGACATCCAAAAATTTGCAGAGCCTAAAAGACTTTGATATTTACGATATCGTCGTCGACGAAGAAGATTCGCGCGACATCGGCATCAATGGTCTTGGCTGGTTCTCTTTCATCGGAGCCAATCAGACTTTCCGCCTCTATGTTCCGAAAGGTGTTTCCTTCTATACGACGAGGGCAAAAATTAAAGATGTTAAGCAATAAAGATCGGCAAGAGTTATTCGCTCTGAGCAACAAGTTAAAAATGCGCTACATCATTGGAAAAGACAACCTTGATGATAAAGTTTTCGATATGCTTGATAAAGCTCTTCTGGCCAATGAATTAATCAAGGTAGCGGTGAATAAAGGCGCCAGCCACGAGCCAGAATATTATGCCAAGGCGATTTGCAGCAAACTCAATTGCGAGCTGATAAAAATAATCGGAAAGACTTTAGTCTTATATCGCGAGAAGCCGCAGAGGAACAAAAAGTAGTGGAAAGCGTTATTCTCTTCGGCGGAGCTTTCGATCCGGTCCATAACGGCCATCTGCGAATGGCCAGTGCGGCGAGTTTTTTGCTTAACGCCGATGTCATTTTCGTTCCGAGCAAGAGCCCGCGGTGGAAAAATCCTGCGGTAGGTATCGACCATCGGCTCAAGATGCTAGCCCTTGCAATTCGCCAAAACGGTTTATCGGGAACGACGATCTCTGATTACGAAATTCGCTCAGAAGCCGAAGTCAATTACACGATTGATACCGTCCGTTACTTTGTAAGCAAATATCCAAAAAAGAAATTTTACCTGCTCATCGGCGCCGATCAAGTCAATCAGTTTCATCAGTGGCGCGAACCTTTGGAAATCATTAAATTGGTGACGGTGGTGTATATTCCTCGACCAGACATCAAAATAAATGAGGCTAATGTCAGCAAATATAGCATCGAGAGCTTGCCTTACAATCACACCGGTGATGTCTCTTCGACGAAGATTCGCAATTTGCAGTCAATCGACACTCCCTCTTCGGTTCTCGATTACATTGAAAAGAATCGTCTCTATTATATAGAGAAAATAAGCGGCATGCTTGATAAAGAGCGCTTTGAACATTCTCTTTCGGTCGCTCATTTAGCGCGTTCAATCGCCTACAAAAATGAGCGTCACGATTATCCAAAAGCTTACATTGCGGGATTGCTTCATGATTTAGGCAAAGGCCATGATGTAGCGCAGACGATCGCCATCATGAAAAGACAATTTAAAGATTATGTTAACCAACCAGAGTTTTCTTATCACCAATTCGTCGGTTCGTATCTCGCCGAGAAAGAATTTGGTATCAAAGATGAAGAAGTTCTCGATGCGATTCGGTTCCACGCGACCGGTAAACCACATATGAGCGCGCTTGGAAAAATTATATATAGCGCTGATAAGATTGATCCGTTGCGGGGGTTTGACTCACGGCCATTAATCAAGAAATGCTATCAAAATTACTATTTGGGATTTGTCATGGTCTTAAGTGCCAATCGCGATTACCTATTAGCTAACGGCAAAGACATAAAAAATCCATTGACTGACGCCTGCATGCAACTTTACTTAGGAAAGGGGAAGGACATTGAATCCAGATAAGTACACTAAAGGCATTCTCCAGTTGTTAGAAGAGACGAAAGCGGAAGACGTTCAGCTCATCGACGTTCGCGAGCGAACACCATTTAGCGAATATTACATTCTCGTAACGGCCACCAACCCGCGTCAGATGAACGCTATCAAAGAGGCGGTCGTTGAAAAGATTGAGTCGCTCCACGGAAAAATCAATCACGTGGAGGGCAACGAAAACTCAGGATGGATATTAGTTGATGCTTACCACATCATCATCAATATCTTTTCAAAGGAAGAGCGAGAACGCATTAGTCTCGAACAAATCCTGTCTCGCCGATAATTTTAAAATCAATATCGAGAACCGGAAACTTAATTCACGGTTCTTTTTTCTTTGTCATAAATAGTGGTAAGGGAATGATTTACTCACACTTGGCATAAATCGCAATTTACAATTAACTTCGCATAATGTCCATTATGTTAACCATATTGTACTTTTATTTGATTTAATCGCTATTTTTTCTCAATCAGAATAATTATTGTCTGACAAGATGTTTTCTCAAATGGCGAGTTTTCCACATATCATGAGATGCAATTAATTACTAAATATCTACTAATTGTGATATTCCGCCGCCATTTAAAAACCCTACGTGTATATTATTCTCAGAAGATTTATAATGAAAACATGATGACAAAATGCTGTTCATGTTGTGGAGAATTCACTCTTAGCAAAGGCCTTGACGGTGAGATTTGTCCCATTTGCGGATGGGTAAAGGACTCCGATCAAGAAGCAAATCCTCGCCTGTCTGGACGTCGAAATAAAAAGTCCTTAGCCGAAGCGAGGACCATCTATTTTGCTCATCGGCGCGATCATTCGATCTTTTAAGCCGCTGAATAATTCGTCTGCAATTAACCTTTAATTTTTTTCTTGGCCAAATACATGCCAAGATCGATTAGTCCAATCAAGATGATGGCGAAGATCGAGATGGCGACAATTCTCGTCATGTCGGCTTCGATATACGCTAAGTGAATGAGGCGTCCGAGTCCGGCGATGCGATTAGATCCGGCGATGATTTCAGACATAATTGAAATTTTCATGCCGAGACCAAGGCTTGAGACGATGCCGAGGAGGACATAAGGCATCGAAAGCGGAATTTTGATGCGAATAATCGATTGGAGGCGGCTCGCCCCATCGATTTTTGCCGCTTCTCGCACTTCGCGACTGACGTTTTTAATGCCGGTTGCCATCGATTCATACGAAATGGGAAAAATGATTAGAAAGACGATGATGATCGGCGCATAGATCGGACGAAGCAAGACGATTAAAATCAAGATCACGGCCGCCGTCGGAAGCGTTCTTAAGGTGATGACTAAAGGGCGCATGAAATTAGCGAATCCTTTGTAGACTCCGGCAATGACGCCCAGAAGCGAACCGATGAGGAAAGCGATAGCAAAGCTGATAATGAGTCGCAGGAGCGTACCCCCGACGGCTAGCCATGTCGAGGCTTCGCCAAAAAGGGTAAAGAAGAGGGGGATGGCGTCTTCTGGACCTGGAAAAGTCGGCAAGACGCTGGCTTTCACGATCAGCGAAGTTAGCCACCACAAAAGAAAAACGAAGCCAATGCCAAGAACCGTATTGATGACTACGGCATGTTTTTGGAAAAAGGCCCTCGTTTTATTCATCACTTAAAATATTACCTACAAATTTAAAAAGTAGGAATCATCAAATGTTTCTAGGCCGAGCGTTTCAAGGAATTCGTTGATATCGACTTCTTCGGTTCCGCGCACTAATCCGAAACCATTTGCTCCGGCGCTTTGAGTGGTTAACATAATATTCGAGTTAAATCCGAACTTCGCGGCCTGAGCTTGGGCGTCACCAAATTCGTCAAGAGATGCTTTGGCCGTCGCTGGATCATCGATGGCGACATCGATTCTATCAACCATCGCTTCGATGTAGTCTTCGAAGACGGTCGGATTAAGTTCATAATGGCTCGTGCGAATAAATAGACCGGCTTGGGGAATCGCCGTCTGCCCGGTATATTCTTCCCATTCGGCGCGAATATTTTTGACGACTTTTACATTGCCATAGGTAGCGGCTGATTGATCGATTAAGGCGATGTTCAGCGCGGGTTGAGCGATAAAGACATAATCGACGGGATTGCTGGCGTATACTCCGGTTTTTAAGACACCTAAGGCTTCTGAGACACTCGGGACGTAATACGGAGTATTGTCAATATCCCAGTACTCGGAGAGTTGGCGGTAGACGAGGTCAGGAATCAGATTTTCGCCAAATGAGACGACGACATCGTCGGCGCTCGGCATTTCCCCTTCCGCTTTGTTAATGCTCGCCAAATAGAAATTTCCCCCTGTTATTAGCTTAGCTAACTTAAAATCTAGGTCATTGTTTTTAATGCTTTTTAAGGCGTTGATCGAATCGAAGACAACAGCATTGTAATAGTTCGTTTGAAGCTCTGCTAAGACGTTGCTCGGTGTCGAGTTCGTCGCAAAATTTTCATTGTTGCCTTGATCGTAAAACGCTAGTGTTGGGGCGCCGGCCGGTGAGATGGTCCGAATCGTTATGTCTTCAACAGGGCCACCGCAAGCGCTCAAAGTAATAGCCGCAAAGGGCAGTATGATACTATTTATTTTCATTTTATTCAAAAATCTCCATGATTGGTGCGCCGATTTGATTTGGCGTTTTCTTTAGTCCGAAATTAGTCAAGATCGAAGCGCCGATGACGGCAAAAGTCTCGCGCTCATCGAGATAGCGCCCCTTCTTAATCAATTTCGAATAGATTAGTAGAGGGACTTTTTCCCGAGTGTGGTCAGTCCCGTGATGGACTGGATCGTTGCCGTGATCAGCGGTCACCATGACGATATCATCATCGTTGACGACTTTTAGCAACTCGCCTAATTTAACATCGAATTCTTCTAAAGCTCTGGCGTAACCGACAGCATTTCGGCGATGGCCAAATTCGCTATCGAACTCAACTAGGTTAACATAACATAGCCCTGTGAAATCGTGATTTTTGGCTTCGTCGATCGTCTTGTTCATGCCGTCGAGGTTGGAGACGGTCTTTTGGGCTTTGACGACACCCATCGTGTTGAAGATGTCGTTGATTTTGCCGATCGAACTAACCATTAAACCGTTATCTTTTAAAATGTCCAGAGTTGTCTTTCCCGTCGGCGAGACCGCTAAATCGTGACGATTTGCCGTCCTCTTAAAATTGTGTTTGTTCGTTCCGATGAAGGGCCGAGCGATGATGCGACCGACAAAATATTCCGGTTTCATACATATTTCGCGAGCGATGTCACAGCAGCGATATAACTCCTTGACCCCAGTTACTTCTTCATGGGCGGCAATTTGCAGTACGCTATCAGCTGACGTGTAGACGATTAACGAATTTTCGCGCATTTGCTGCTCGCCTAATTCGACGAGAATCTCGGTGCCGCTAGCAGCCTTGTTTCCGATGATCTTATGGCCGGTTTTTTCGGCTAGTTCATCAATCAAAGATTGAGGAAAGCCAGTGTCGGTAAATGTTTGAAAGGGTTTGGTCGTATTTATTCCCATCATCTCCCAGTGGCCGGTCATCGTATCTTTGCCGGCGCTCGTCTCGCGAAGGCGAAGGGCGTAAGAGTGTGGGTGCTTGACGGTATTTGTTCCCAAGATAGGAGCCAGGTCGCCAAGACCTAGTGAATTCATGACCGGAACCTTTAAACCGCCGACTTCTCGGGCCGTGTGAACGAGTGTGTTGGCGCCTTTATCGCCGAATTTCTCGGCATCTGGCATCTCGCCGATTCCGACTGAATCTATGACGATGACGAAGAATCTTTTATATTTGTTCATAGTTACTCCTTTATTAACATAAAGATTGTATATTATTTGCGTTTGGCATACAAATCATAAGCGCTTAGGATGCGATTGCTGGAGATGTGGGTATAGATTTGCGTCGTGGCGATATTTTGGTGTCCGAGCATCTCTTGAACCGCTCTTAATTCCGCGCCTCGATCGAGCATGTGAGTGGCAAAGGAATGGCGCAAGGTATGGGGTGAGACATCTTCTTTGATTCCGGCGTAAGTCGCGTACTTCTTGACTTGTCGGAAAAAATACTGACGCGACAATTCTTTTCCATAGCGGTTCAAAAAGAGATATTTTGAATTTTTACCGACATTTTTTACTCGTGCTTCTTCGATGTATTTTACGAGGTATTCAAGGGCGTACTCGCCGATGGGGACGCGGCGTTCCCTATTTCCTTTACCATATATGGTAACAATTCCGTGAATAAAGTTTACTTGCGAGCGTTCCAATTTGATCAATTCGCTGACGCGCAGGCCGGATGAATACATCACCTCGAGCATGGCGCGATCGCGCAGCCCCTCGGCCTTATCAAGATCTGGGGCTTCAAGAAGAGATTCGACCTCTTCGATACTTAAGCTGACAGGAAGTTTTTTTATAGCCCGAGGCGAATCGATTTTTGGAACGGAGTCAGCGAGGAGTTTTTCTTTTTCCAAGAAGCGGTAGAAATGTTTGGTAGAAGAAAGGCGTCTTAGAATCGTCGCGTTCGCGCGACTCTGCCTATTTTGAATTTTGATAAAGTCGGTCAAATCGCTAACTAATAAATCATCGACTGACTCTTTGTTTTTAAATGATTTAAAAAACTGTTTCAAGTCGTTGGCGTAAGCTTGGATGGTCTGTGGCTGCACGCCTTTTTCGACGGTCAAATATTGAAAAAATAAATCGATGGCGTCATCAATCTTCATCTTTGTTTCCTTTCTTTCCAGTCTCCACTTCGCTGGCGCGTATGAGCATCGGTTTTTTGAGTTTCCGATTGAGTTCGTTTATCAGGAGTTTGGTTTCGCTTTCTTCTTCGTGCTTGCGATAGTCAAATAGCGACATTTGAATAACTAGATCACGCGGGTCAATCAAGTTTTGAAGTGTGACTCCCACGAGACGAATCGGCTGACCTTTATAGTGACGTTCTAACAAAGTTAGAGCCTTGTCGAAAATTACTTCGTACTCATTTGACGGAAGGGGAAAAGTGATAGACCGATTAATTGTTTTAAATTCCGTATCCTTAATCACTAGCTGGACTGTCGAACCTTGCTTGCGCTCGTTTTTCGCGCGTTCGCTGACTTCTTTAGATAAGCTTGAAATCATCTCTTTAATTTCCATGAAGTCATCGGTATCATGCATGAATGTCGAGCTGTTGCCGATCGACTTAGGATCCCAAGGCTCGAGGTCGACCTCGTCGTTTCCGTAGCCATTAACCCAATCTTTGATGACAAAGAAGAACTTGCCGAGCAAGAGGTGAATCTCTGAATCGTCGCTATTGATGCGCCTAGCCAAATCGCCGATCGTCTTGACTCCGATCGCTTCTAGTTTTGGCCAGGTTTTGCGCCCGATGCCATAGAAGTCGCGAATCGAAAGCGGATAGAGCAAGGTTGGAATGTCGCGGCGTCTTAAAATCGTTAGTCCCATCGGCTTTTTCATATCGGATGCCATTTTAGCCAAAAACTTGGTCGGCCCCACCCCTATCGAGCATTTTAAACCCGTCTTCTCGAGCAATTTACTTTGCATGCCGAGAAAATAGGCGCGGACATCCTTTTCGTTTTCAAGCGCTTCCGTCATATCGATATAGCATTCGTCAACCGAGGCTTTTTCAACTTTTTTGCTGTATTTTCGCACAAACGCAAAAAATTCGCGAGATAGCAATCCGTAGTAGCGGAAGTCGACCGGCAAAATGAGTACGTGCGGGCACAGCCGCTTGGCTTGAAAAGTCGGCATACCTGAGCGAATGCCGAATTTGCGCGCCGCATAAGAAGCGGTCGAAACGATGCCTTTGCGGCCGTCGCCTCCGATGATGACGGGTTTATCGATGAGCGCGGGATTGCGTATTTCTTCGGCGGTTGCAAAGAAAGCATTCAAATCGATATGGACGATGATTTTGCTCATGCTTATATTGTATATAATAAAAAACTGGACAACAACATTATGTTAACCAGTTTATCAATTTTATCAAAGAAGCTTTTTTATTTCTTCGTAGACTTGTCTCGGCAACAAGCCAAACTCTTCGAGTTGCTCACTGATTTTAGCCTGTGAGACAAAGACATCGGGAACCGCGAAAGATTTTATGTTGCCTTTGTAAGACAATTCGCAAAGCTTCATTTTTAAGTAAGAAGCAAATCCAAATTCGGTAGCGTAAGCATCGTAAATGACAATCGTCTCGTACTGCGACAAAAGACTTAACATCTCGCGGTCATGAGGTTTAAGGTACAACGCGTTTACTAAAGTAACATCTAACTCATCTTTGATTATCATCTCTTTAAGGCTTCTCAAGAGCTGCCCGACGGCGATGATGGCGACGCGCTTTGCTTTCGCTTCGCATTCCATAATCCATTTTCCAAAATGATGATCAGCATCTTTGATCAAGTGATTCTTCTTTAGAAGATCTCGCGGATAGCGAATGAAGAAAGGTCCGTGTTGCTTGAGCGATTCATAGAGGAGATATTTAGCTTCTTCATCGCTTGAAGGCATGGTCACCACTGTATTTGGAGTATTGAGTAAGAACGATTCATCATAGATGCCTTGATGCGTTTCGCCATCGAGACCGACCAATCCCGAGCGGTCGACGAGAAAGGTAATGTTCAAATTCATGCGCGCTATGTCATGAATGATTTGATCAAAAGCGCGCTGCATAAAAGTGGAATAAACCGAGACGATCGGATGCGTTCCCGCGACCGCCAGTCCGCTCGCGAGCGTTAGAGCATGGCCTTCGGCGATGCCGACGTCAAATGTTCTCTTCGGATAAGAAGCGAAGAGATCTTCGAGGCCGCTTCCCTTGACGGTTGCCGGAGAAATAATGACTAAGTCATTATGTTCCGCCATTAATTGTGTGAGCAAGTCACTAAAAAGATGTGACCACGATAGTTCTTCTGGGTGGAGATTCTTGGGTTTTCCCGTTTCGATTTCAAAAGGAGTCACACCATGCCAATAGCCCGTCGTGTCGTTTTCGGCATACTTATAGCCTTTGCCCTTGATGGTCGAGACGTGAAGGACGACCGATTTTGGCGTTCTTTTGGCTCTGGCAATCGCTTTCTCGAGAGCTTTGATGTTATGGCCATCAACGCACCCGATATATTGAAAACCCATATTATCAAAGTATGTGGTTGGAACGAGCTTGCTCTTGATGGCGTTTTTAACACGCGACGTAAAATTATAAATGCCGTGGCCGAGTCGCGTCATAAACATAAAATGTTTATAGGACATCTTAAAGCGATTATAGCCAGAGGCCGTCGATATCTTTGAAAAGAATTTGCCCATTCCGCCTGTCGGTCGAGAAATCGACATTTCATTATCATTTAAAATGATAATAACTTTATTGCTATTGTGAGAAATATTATTGAGTGCTTCAAAAGCCAAACCATTGACGATCGAGCCATCGCCGATGACGGCGACGACATCGTAATGATCGCCTTTGGCGTCGCGGTTTAAGGCAAAGCCTTGCGCGGCGCTTAGAGATGTCGAACTGTGTCCGGCTTCAAAACAATCGTAATATGATTCACAAATTTTTTGGAATCCGGAAACTCCGTTGCGGTTTCGCAAGTACTCAAGGGAGCGACCAGTGAGAATTTTGTGGGTATATGATTGGTGACCGACATCAAAAATCAACTTATCATGTTTGAAATCAAACATGCGATGAAGGGCAATCGTGATTTCCACCACTCCGAGATTGCTTGAGAGGTGACCCCCGTATTTGCTCGTTTTATCGATAATTTCATGGCGAATCTTCTCTGACAAGGCATCAAGAGAAGGATAATTTAGCGAGTGTAAAAATTCCGGACCTTTTATGTCTTTAATATCGATGTCAGTAATCTTCTTACTCTTGTGTGGTGCCATACTATTTAAATACTAATTTTATACTATAATTAAAATTTTGAATTTATTCAACTTTAATGATATCAGCGATTTTTGATTCAGCTTCTTTAAGTGACGACTCAAGTGTTTTGATTATTTCCTTGCCTTCTTGATAAAGGGCGATGCTCGCGTCGAGGGGGAGGGTTTTGCTTTCGATCGTCGCAACGATTTCCTCAAGTCGAGCCAATTGCTTTTCAAAATTTACTTCTTTTTCCTTAGCCATTTTTTCTTTTCTCCTTGGCGGTAACCGTCGATTTGATTATACCATCTTTGAGCGAGGTGAGGACGTTCTGACCGTTTTCAACTTTGTTGACCGAGTCGATGACTTTTCCGTTTTTATCGACCATAATCGAGTAGCCGCGCTTTAAAACTCCATAGGGCGACAGCGCTTCGAGTCGCTGTCTATATGCTTTGACATCACGGCTAGCGATAAGATAACTGTTTTTGATGGCATTGACAAGCCTAACACGATACTCTTTCAAGTCGCGTTCTTTATTTTGATAAATTGACTTGGGATCGACGAAAAAGGCTCTATTCGACAGGAGGCTAAGCCTTTCTTTGAGGGCTTGGACTTTGTTTTGCAAAGCAAGGCCCATCCTTTCTAAGTTGGCATTGAGCGTCTCAAATATTTCGCGTTTATCCGGAGTTGCGAGCTCGGCCGCTCCGGTCGGAGTCGACACGCGGCGATCAGCGACATAGTCGACAAGAGTGAAATCTACTTCGTGACCAATAGCGGAAATAATCGGCGCTTCGCTAGTAGCTAAGGCGCGGACGAGAGCTTCGTCGTTAAAAGCGTTCAAGTCTTCGCTAGCACCGCCGCCGCGACCGATAATTAAAGTACTTAAATCATATGATTTAGTTAGGTTGAAAGCTCTTAATAGGTCTTTGGGGGCAGCGCTTCCTTGGACCAAGCTTGGAAAAAAGTAAATTCTGACGATGGGGTAACGACGATGAATGTTTTTAATCATATCTTCGATCGCCGCGCTGCCTGCAGCCGAGATAATGCCGATGGCCTTTGGATAGGCGACGATTGAACGCTTACGATTTTCGTCAAATAAGCCTTCGGCTTTAAGTTTCTGCTTCAGTTTTTCTAGTTCGACTAAAAGAGCGCCATGCCCAAATAATTCAATTTCATTGACATAAATTTGGTAGCTGCCGCGTTGTGAATAGACGCCGATGGAACCATAGGCAAGAACTTCGTCACCGTCTTTCATGTCAAAACCGATGTGCAAGGCATCATTGTAAAACATGACCGCGGAGATGATGCTGCTCTCATCTTTTAACGTAAAGTAAAAATGGCCGCTCGGGTATTTTTTGAGATTGGATACTTCGCCTTTAAGGCGAATGAAGCGCAATGAAACATCGCCGTCGATAATTTCTTTGATATGGCGGTTTAAACTAGTGACGGTGTAAAATTCTCCAACTTTCATAGCGTATTATCAAGGATAGCGTTGATAAATTTATAATCTCCGCTATCAAGATAGCGTTTGGCCATTCTCACCGCGATGTCGATGACGATACCGCGCTCGACACCACCGACGAAACGATAATGGGCGACCGATAGAAGAAGAATTGATTGAGCGATGCGATTCAAGCGCGAAAATTTCCACTTGAGCATATTCGCTTGTAACATGGCGACGATCTCTTCGTGGTTTTTGATGACCTTAATTACGACTTCAGAAATAAAAGTGTCAATTTCCTCAAAAGGTGCTGCGCAGACTCGTTCAAGCAATTCCTTGACATTGATTTCAACTCCCATTTCAACGCGCGTAAGAAAATCGTACACGCACGACATAGCGAGAGCTTGATTTTGATTTCTGGTATTATTTGTGCTCATATCTGTCACTCATTTCCATTCACGTCGTCGAGATTTGGATGATTGCTGCCGCGAAAACGCCTTTCGATCGCAATCACTTTAAAATATTCGAAGATGGCGATTGCCAAAGCCCCTAGAATGACCAAATGAGTCGCGATGGTAAAAGCATAGGTCGTATCCCAATTCGCCCCGTAGACGAGAAATACGGCGGCAAAATCGACAAGGTAGAGGCCTGCCCCGACAAATAAAAACACTTTTTTTCCTTGCTGAGCGAAAAATCCGAGCACGGCAAAGAGGGCGCCGGTCGCAATCGAGAGGGCGAAAATAATTAAATAAGTAGCAAAGCTAGGAAGCTCGAGAGCCTCGATCAGACGATTGAGAAAAATATTGACGGCTAAGGACATGCCATAGCCCGCTTCGCTGCGAAAGATGGCGATAATCGTCGCCAAGATGGAGACGACTCCAGCCCACAACAAAAAAATCGCGGTCTTGCGATAAAGGCGTACCGCTTTATTGTGCAAATCGGCATATGTGGGCTGTGGCTTGTTTATTTTCATAATTGAAAAATAGACTCCTGAGAGCCTATTGAATGGAAGCGACCTTAATATTAATATTAAACGGCACCATTTCCGTCATCGCCATCAAAGCGTTGGCGACTTCTTCTTGTATCTTGAGGCACACTTCGCTGACATTGACGCCGCTTTTGATGGCGACATCGATGCGAATGTCGACGAGGCCATTGCTTCTTAAGATAGCTTGAATTGGACGATGCAAAGTAAAAAGGCGTGATTTATTCGCTGAGACAGTCGCCCCTTTGACGCGGTTTGTCGCCGTCTGGGCAATCGTTTCAAAAACGCGGCGGGAAATGCCCATGACCCCGTATTTGGAATAGTTTTCGATATAGACGTAATCTGCCATTTGTTTTCTCCGTCGTGATTATTCTAAATAATCGCTACCTTTTTAGCAAGGTTATCACTGCTTGACGACTTTTTCAACAAGGCCGGCAAGCCGTTCGCTCGTAAAGTCAAATTTCTTTAAGGCGTCGGCCATCGGCGCACTCGTTCCAAAGGAATCGATGCCCATGACCGTATCGGCATAGCGATACCAGCCGAAAGAGGAGAGCATCTCGACGACCACCACTTTGTCCTTGGTCGTACCGAGAGTGCTTTTCTTATATTCGGCATCTTGAGCTTCAAACAAACCAACGGAAGGCATCGAGACGACGCGAACATCAATCTTCTTCTCCAATAATAACTTCTGGGCCTTCACCGCTAAAGCCACTTCGCTGCCAGTGGCGATAATCGTCGCCATTAACTTATCTTTTTCTGACGATACAACATATCCGCCTTTTGCCACCGCCTCCATCGTCGATCCAACCATTTCAGGAAGACCTTGACGTGAGAGGATAATCGCTGTCGGCGTCTCTTTCGATTTTAGTGCCACGCGCCAAGCGCCATATGTTTCGGCGTTGTCACAAGGGCGAATGACACGAAGATTAGGAATACTTCTTAGCATAGCTAAGTGCTCGACTGGTTGATGAGTGGGACCGTCTTCTCCAAGAGCGATTGAATCGTGTGAGAAAAGATAGATGGCCGGAAGGCGAGACAGGGCCGCTAAGCGAACCGCGGCTTTCATATAATCGCTAAAGACGAGGAAAGACCCGACATATGTTTTTACGCCGCCATGAAGGAGCATGCCGTTTTGAATGGCGGCCATCGCGAATTCGCGAATGCCGAAATTAATGTTCCGCCCTTCGCGGCATGCTGGTGTAAAATCCGAGCCTTTGTTAATTTTGGTCATGACGCTGCTGGCGACGTCGGCCGAACCGCCCATGATAAAGGGAATTGTGTTGTGCAGTTCGTTGAGGATACGGCCGCTGATGCCACGCGTCGAATCAGAGCTTCCGGCTTCGACTTTGGGAATAGAGTTATAAATATAATTTGTAACATCGCCTTTAAAGGCGTGTTCAAAGACACGATAGGCATCGGGATGCTTATCTTTGTAGCTATCACGGACATTTTTCCATCTTTGGTATTCCTCGACGCCGCGCTTTTCAAAAGTGTCGCGAAATACTTGGTAAACTTCTTCTGGAATCGTGAAATCAGGATAATCATAGCCATAAGAAGCTTTAGCTTTTTGTCCGTCTTCGACACCGAGTGGATTTCCGTGGACTTTCGCCGTTCCTTGCTTTGCCGATCCATAGCCGATGATCGTATCAACGATGATGAGCGTCGGGTAGTCAGTCGATTTTTTCGCTTTGCTGAGGGCGCGGTCGATAGCCCCTAAATCATTTCCGTCCTTTACTTTAATCACATTCCAATTAGAAGCGAGAAAGCGCAACTCGACATTTTCAGAAAATGAAGCGTCAAGCGGAGCGTCCAGAGTGGTTTTGTTCGCATCATAAATTAATATTAATTTACTGAGTCGTTGGTGACCGGCAAAAGAGATGGCTTCTTGGCTGATGCCTTCTTGGAGGCAGCCGTCGCCGCAAAGGCAGTAAGTGTAGTGATTAATCAGCTTGTGGCCTTCGATGTGCTGAGCCTGGACGGCTTGTTCGGCGAGGGCGATGCCCACCGCCTGAGCTATTCCCTGCCCCAAAGGTCCGGTCGTCGCCTCAACACCTTTGGTGTGGCGATATTCTGGGTGTCCGGGAGTAAGTGAATCAATCTGCCGAAAAGATTTCAAATCATCAATGCTTAAATCAAAACCTGTTACATGCAACATAGTGTAGAGGAGGGCGCTAGCGTGACCGGCACTCAAGACAAAGCGGTCGCGGTTAATCCAACTCGGATCGTGTGGATTAGCTATGAGATGATTCTTATACAAAGTATAGAGGATGGGAGCGCTGCCTAGTGGCATGCCTGGATGTCCGCTCTTTGCCTTGTTGGTAACATCGATGCACATGGCGCGAATGGCGCTAACGGCCAAGTGGTCAAGATTCGTTTTTTCGATAGTTTTCATGTTTTCTCCTTAGTATTTTATTAGTATTTATATAGTATTTTTATTACTTGTAATAATTATTCAATAATTTTAATACCTAACTCGTCTAATTGCGATTTATCGATCTTCGAGGGGGCGTCGGTCATCGGACATGCAGCCCGTAAATTCTTCGGAAAAGCGATGACATCGCGGATGTTGTCGGTGCCGCTTAAGATCATCGTCAGGCGATCGAGTCCAAAGGCGATGCCACCATGAGGTGGGGTTCCGTATTTGAAGGCATCGATAAAGAAGCCGAATTTGTTTTTTATATCTTCTTGGCTTAAGCCAAGAATTTCGAAGATGGTCTTTTGCATCTTCTGATCGTAGATACGCAATGAACCACCGCCGGCTTCGTAACCATTGATGACGATATCATATGCCGAAGCGTGAACATTTCCCGGGTCGCTAGCTAACAGATCAGCGGTCGAGGGGGTCGGTCTGGTAAAGGGATGATGCAGAGGACTAAATTTTCCGCTGTCTTGGTCTTTTTCAAACAACGGGAAATCGACAACCCATAACAAATCAAAAGTATTCGGCTTTATAAGCCCTAATTCGCGAGCGTATTTGCTACGCAAAGCGCCGAGTCCAAAGCAGACATTTGAAAGAGAGTTAGAACTTGCGATGATGATTAGATCTTCATTGTGTGCTGACATTAACTGAAGGAGGGCATCAGCTTCGCCATCGCCAAAAAATTTGGCGGCGCTGCCTTCGAGACGATTGTTTTTTACTTTTAAAACGATAAAACTTGAAAGGCGAAATTTTTTGGCTTCGAGTTGCAGTTCATCAATATTTTTGCGCGAGGTACGATCGGCGATTCCCGGAATGACTATAGCTTTGCTATAAGCGCTTGAGTTAAAAAGCGGGAATGAGGTTTTGCTAACGATGCTTGTCACATCTTTTAACTCGAGGCCGAAACGGGTGTCAGGCTTATCGCTTCCATAGCGATTGAGAGCTTCATCGTATTTCAGTCTTCTCAGTGGCAAAACAATATCGTGATCGATGACATCCTTGAACACCTTCTTTAGAAGGCCTTCCATCAAGGTCAAGATTTGATCTTCATCGAGAAAACTTGTCTCGATATCGATTTGCGTGAAATCTGGCTGGCGATCGGCTCTTAGATCTTCGTCGCGAAAGCAGCGAGCGATTTGATAGTAGCGTTCGAGACCGCCGATCATCAGGAGCTGTTTAAAGAGCTGTGGCGATTGGGGTAGGGCATAAAAGGAGCCGTGATGAATTCTCGAGGGTACGACATAGTCGCGGGCGCCTTCAGGCGTTGAAAGAGTTAAAATGGGTGTCTCGACTTCTATGAAGTCATGGGCATCGAGATATTCGTGAGCAGCCCGGACGATTTTCGCTCTCGTTTTTAATTTTCCTTGCATCGTCGGACGCCGCAGATCGAGATAGCGGTATTTTAGGCGCACATCTTCGAGGGCATCGGTTTCATCATCGATGATAAGCGGAGTCGTCATCGCTTCATTTATCACCACGACCTCGCTAGCGAGGATTTCAATCTCCCCGGTTTTTAATTTAGGGTTCGGAACATCTTTCTTGGCGACTTGGCCTTTGACTTGAATGACATATTCGTTACGGACATCAGGAATGTGTACATCGTCTTTAACCGTGACTTGGATGATGCCGCTACGATCGCGAAGATCAATAAAAAGAAGGCTTCCTAAATTGCGACGTCGGCTGACCCACCCTAAAAGGGTAACTGTCCTTCCGATATCGTTAATTGATAAATTGGCGTTATAACATGTTCTCTCCATGGGCTTACCTCTCCTCGTTGAGCTCGATGAGTTCTTCTTCGACGATTTGGCTGGCGACATTTTCAAAGTCGGCAAGCGTGACCGATGTCTGCTCTTTGGTGCGCATATTCTTAATTGTTAAGACTTCTTTCTTAAGCTCTTCTTCGCCGACCAAAACGGCAAAGAGGGCGGCGCGCTTTTCGGCTTTTTTAAACAAGCTTTTTAAAGCTTTGCTCTCATAAGCCATTTCCGAAGGGTAGCCAAGTAGATGAATCTTTTCATTTAATTCATACACTTTTTCAAGGTCGACATCTCCGACAGGCATAATATAAAACGCCAAAAAGGGATAGGCGTCGAACAAGAGCTTTTCCGCTTCCACGATTTGCACGAGGCGTTCGATTCCAAAGGATAAGCCGACGCCGGATAGATTCGGACCGCCGAGCTCTTCGACTAAATGGGAATAGTGACCGCCGGCCCCAAGAGCGCCAAAGGTTTTACCTTCTTTAGAAATATAGTGATATTCGAAGACAATTTCTGAATAGTAATCAAGACCGCGGACGAGACCTTCGTCCAAATCAAATTTAATATTTAAAGAGTCGAGGAGGTTGATGGTCTTGCTGAAGCGCTCTTTTGATTCCGGAGATAGAAAGTCTTGAATGCGAGGGGCGCTTTTAATGATTTTGCGATCTTCTTCGACTTTACAGTCGAGTATACGCAGGGGGTTGATTTTTAACCTCTCCTGGCAGTCTGGACACATACTAGTAATATGACCAGCGAAATAATTCTTTAGCGCTTCGCGATAATTACTGCGCGATGAGTCGTCTCCTAACGTGTTTATTTTTAAAGTGATATCTTTGAAATTCAAACTTTTGAGAGCGTTGTAGCCAAGGGCTATGACTTCGACATCGATGAGGTGCGAATCGAGTCCCACCGCTTCCACGCCGAACTGGCTGAACTGACGGTAGCGACCAGCTTGAGGTCTCTCATAGCGAAAAGCCGGCCCGAGATAGCTGGCTTTGATTGGAAAGTCTTGTGCGGCATACAATTTGTTATTGACGATTGTGCGAATGATGCTGGCCGTCACCTCCGGGCGCAAAGTCAAAGAGCGATTTCCTTTATCGAGAAAGGTATACATCTCCTTGCGGACGATATCGCTGGAATCGCCGACTGACCGAGTAAATAATTCGGTGTGTTCGATAATCGGCGTCCGAAATTCTAAATAACCGTATGTGTGGGCGATTTTGGCGAGAGCATCTTCGATTCTTTGATAGAGGATGATGTCGGCGCCAATAATGTCATGCGTGCCCTTAACGGGTTTTACTTCCATAAATAAAGGCCCTCCTAAACTTTGTTTGACACAATATTTAATTATAGTTTATAACAACTATAAGTGTCAATTGAGTATGGAGGGTTAATAAATATTGCTTATCAAATTAAATTTGATAAATAACCATCTGGATAAATGTATTGTCAATGGATGACGCGCGTGATTTCGTATACACTGTTAATATTTAATAAAATATTAAAAATATCGGTCAATCTTTTGGCATCGCTGACAAAAATCGTCGCTGAAATCGTCGTGTTCATCGTCTGGGGATGGAGCTTGGCGGTTATCGTCGAAACCGAGATTTTATTGGCCGAGAGCATCGACATGATATCAATTAAGAGGTTGGGTCGATCGGCGGACTCGATTTTAATGTCGACCGGATAAGTTTCAAGGTGTTCAGCCTCGCGCCAAAAGACATCGACGAGACGCGCTCTTTCGTTAGCGATATTAGGGCATGTAACGCGGTGAACCGTCACCCCTTTACCTTTGGTAATGTAACCGACGATATCGTCGCCGGGAATCGGCGTGCAGCAGCTGCCAAGATTGATGGCGATCTTGCCGGCGCCACTGACGAAAACAGGGATGTGATCATCATCTTTTGATACTGGCGCTTTATCTAGTTTGAAGATCGTCGGTTTGCGGCGAATGTTTAAAAAATCGATGACGGCTGAAGGTGTCGGATTTTTGCTATACATCGCCACGAAAAGTTCGTCGAGATCCTTGACATGGAAGTTATTCAAGAGATTAGAACTATTCAAAAGCGTCATCATCTCTTGCTCTTCGACGCCGCGATCTTTGAAGGCGTCAATTGCCGATTGCTTGCCTTTGGCAATTCTTTCGTCTTTAAGCAATTCGGCATTTTTCTTTAATAAAAATTTCTTTATGTGTGAGCGCGCTTGTGCGGTACGAACGATTTTTAGCCACCCTTCGTTGGGGCCGCTCGAAGTGCTGGAAGTGCGAATCTCCACCACATCGCCCGTTTTTAAGACGGTGCCTAATGATACGAGGGAACCATTGACGATGGCGCCGACTGCCGCATCACCGACTTTGGTGTGAACGCGATAAGCGAAATCGATGGGTGTCGAACCAACCGGTAGATCAATGACCTTCCCTTTTGGCGTAAAAACATAGACGTTTGCCTCAAAAATATCTTTTGAAAGGGTGTCCATATATTCCTTGGCATCGCCTTCTTGCTCGTTGGAAATATTGACAAAATCACGGAACCAGTGAAGCTTTTCTTCAATCTGCCGCTGCTCTTCTTTGGGATTGTAATTGGTGCCTTCTTTGTAGCGCCAGTGAGCGGCGATTCCGGTTTCGGCAATCTCATCCATCCGCTTCGTGCGAATTTGAATTTCGAAAATATTGCCATCCCCCGAGATAATCGATGTGTGAAGGGATTGGTACATATTGGGTTTAGGCACGGCGATGTAATCTTTAAAACGACCGGGAATGGGTTTAAAAGTCGCGTGGATGATACCGAGAATCTCATAGCAATTGAGCTCAGTCTCGGTGATGACGCGAATCGCCAATACATCAAAGATATCATCGAAATTGTATCCCTTTAAATAAATCTTTTTGTATATTGAATAAATGGTTTTAACGCGCGATTCCATCTGAAAAGGAATTTTTGCTTCAAACAGGATGTCGGCGACGCGCTTTTTTAGTGAATCGAGAGATTTTGTGCGGTTTCTCGTTTTCTTATCCAATAAATCGGATATTAAATCATATTTGTCAGGTTCAAGGTATTTTAGTGAAAGATCTTCCAACTCGCTTTTTATCGTGTTGATACCGAGGCGATGGGCGATAGGAACGAATACTTCTAAAGTCTCGCGCGCTAATGCGAGTTGGCGCTTATTTTCTAATGCTCCCAAAGTGCGCATGTTATGCAAGCGATCGGCGAGTTTTATAATGATGACGCGGACATCCTTGGCCATGCCCAAGAAAATTTTGCGATGGTCTTCGGCTTCAAAATCCTCATATTCACGATGTGACAATTTCATTCGTTGAATCTTTGTCAAAGATTCGACGATTTTGCTGACATCTTCGCCAAACTTTGTTTGAACTTCTTCAATTTCGGCGGGCGTATCTTCGATGACATCGTGCAAAAAACCGGCTGCGATCGTCGAGGGTCCGGCTTGCAACTTTGCGAGGATGTAGCCGACTTCAAGCAGGTGATGAATATAGTCTTCGCCTGATTTGCGAACTTGTCCGAAATGATATTTTTTTGCCATTTCATAGGCTTCTTTGATCATATCTCGCGATTTCGGGTCAGAAATATACGGGAAAAAAACCTCTTCCAAGTCAGAATATGTATGTAGGGGATAACCGCCGTTAACAACGTGCTTTTTTTCCATTTTGCGCACCTAATTAGTATTATATCTTACCAAAAAGAATAAGGCTTAACAATTGAGGCTTTCCGATAATGAATTAGAATCCAAATCATCATATCCTTTTTGACTTGTGTCTAGGGGTTATTGTAAATAAACGTCTTTACTAAGTTGGATGCAATGTTTATAATTACGTTGTAATAGAAAAGGAGGAAAATAACCTAACAATGAAAAAAAGTATTGTTCTATTACCTTTATTAATGTTGGTTCTTGCTGCTTGCAACCCGACACCGACTGATACCAGCTCTGACACTGCGACAGACACAGCGACAGACACAAGTACAGCGACCGACACAAGCACGGCGACCGACACCAGTACCGCGACTGATACGAGCACGGCTACTGACACTTCAACAGAAGTCCTACCAGATGAGAAGAGCATCGGTGATATTCTTGCCGAAGCTACCACAGGCAAAGTTTACAAAACTACTGGTACAATCACCCATCTCAATGGTGGTTCAATCTTCATCCAAGATGATGATGGCGACGCAATTAACCTTTATCTAGCCGCTGGTGGTAGTGGCGCTACTTCGTTAGTCGTTGGTAACGTAGTTGAAGTTACAGGCTCATACAAAATCTACAATATGGCAGCTGAATTGGATGCCGCCACATTAACTGTTCTATCCGCCACAGACGAAACCCCAATCGTTCCGGAAGTTATTGACACCGCCGCAGCCTTAACCGCCGCGACTGGCGCTGATTATTCCGAAAGTGGTAAGTTCGTCCGCCTAAACGGCGTTACGACCGCGGCTTGGGCCAGCAATAAGTCAGTCTTGACATTGGACACTGCTACAATCACCGCTTATGCGGGATATAGTGGCGGACATGACGCGCTTGGCGAAAACAGAACCCAAATCGCTACCGCCATGGCAGCTTTAGCTACTTCAGGCGACACCTTTGACATCATGGGCGTCTTGTATTCCGCAAACGCCGATGGCGTATGGAATCTAGGTTTCCCAACTGTTAACTACATCGTTGCTGGTGAGCCAGAACCAGAAGCCTTGGTTCTTCCAAACGGCGAAACATTTGTTATTTTCAACAGCGCTCAAGATCTCGTTGTTGCACCAGTTCCGACCAATGAAGATGGCTGGTATGGCTATGCTTATCCAAGCGTTCCAAACTGGAATGGTGATGACGCGGTTGCTTTAGTTAAAAACGAGAACGTCATCGATTTAATTGGCATTATCGGAGTCGATCCAGGTTCAGAATGGACTGGAACAGGCGCCAATGCTGTTGCTGGCAGCACGAAAGACAAGACTCTTGTCCGCGCTGATTCAGTAGTTGCTCCAAATGCCACGTTCACATGGAATGAATGGAATGTTTTTGACAATCAAGTATCTACTTTAGGTGCTCACACGATGACTGGTACCGCTAGCGACCTTATCATCTCCGAATACACCGAAGGTGCAACCGGAAGCAATAAGTATCTAGAAATCTACAACGGTACAGGTGCCGAAGTTGACTTGACCGGTTATGCGGTTTCTCTTTACTCAAACGGAGCAGCGGCCGCAACGCAAATCTTGGATCTTTCGACAATGATCCACGTTGTTATCCCTGCTTAATAATTCGATTCACTCTAACGGAGCTTAGTTAAAACGCCAACGGGCTTCTAACAATAGTTCCAAACACGAAATTTCTTAACGAAAACGTGCAAAGGGTATGAAAGCAATTTCGTACCCTTTTTCTATGAAATAATTACTGATCGAGGTGCCAAAATGTATATACACATATGCAATTTCAAAGTAGAAGCAAAGCTATCGTCCTTGCCATCTACTAATTGACAATGTATTTATTGCAGTTGAAAAATTTCAAGCGACGAAATATAACCTCTCCCGCTTTTTGTCTTCATGATGATTTGCTCGATCGGCTGTTGAAAGCGAAAGGTTAATATAATGTCTTCTTCGGAATTGCCTATGTCAATGTAGTCGCGTTCATTGATTGAAATCGCAAACGAATCAAAAAAAGTATCGGTCTTTCCGGTGATGGCACTAAAAGATTCATAAAAATACGGCGTGACATGAACCGCTAAGGCATCAGCGGCAAATACATTTTTTAAGCTGATAATCAATTCGCCTTCGCGCTCGCCGACTCTCTGTCCGATTCTAAGGGCCCCTGCTCCGCGATACACATTCACTGCAGAAGTTACCTCTTTTATCGCAGCGCGAGGATTATTAAGATAAGTTCTTAATTCTTCTTCGTCGTCGAAAAGAGCGTCTTCCGGTTCGTTTTCCAGATCATTGGTCCAGTCTAAAGAAATCGGATCACGATACTCCGATAAGTCCAGCTCATCCTGGGGATAAATCGGATTGACGATCGGACAAGAAGTCAAAAGAGCAATTAAAGGCACGAGAGCGGCAATCTTCTTTTTCATAATAAAATCATAGCAAGTTATTCGCGCGATATGAAGAGACGCGAAATTCAAGGGTGTAACGTCCGCGATATTCACTTAATTGCATATTTCCTAATAAATCGACGAAGGGAGAGCGATTTATTTCCTGACGCGAAATATTAAAGCCGAGAAGTTTGACATTCATGCCAATGATCGTTGAAAGATGTCTATCGTTAGATATAAAAGACAGGTTGCTCGATTTTAATTCCTTGACGAGGAAGGATGGTTCTCGAAATCCTTCTCCAAAAGGAGAAAAGGTTCTGAGGACATCGTAGTTATTCATGTTTATGTCATTTAACGAGATATCAATCGCTTCAATTTCATCTTCGACGAAACGGTAGCGGTCGGCGAGGGCGATAAAGTCTTTTTTGAAATTTTCATAGTCATCCTTGCGAATGGCTAGTCCCCCGGCAAAGGCGTGACCGCCGTAGGTCACGAGATATTTTTCAAGGCTTCCAAAAGCTTTGGTGATATTGAAGCCTTCTTTGGAGCGCATGCTACCTTTTAAGAGGGTTTTATCGGTGCTATCTTCGGTAAAGACAATCGTCGGCACTTGATGCTCGTTGACGAGGCGATTGGCAATTAAGCCAATCAATCCCTCTTTGATATCGAGTTTTAAAACGATGCCGGATTCCTCTTTGATGTCGACAAGCGATTCCACCACTTCTTTGGTCAGCACTTTCCGCGACTCGTTAATCATTTCGATAAAAGAGCCAAATACTTCGATATCACGTTCGTCTGAGGCGACAAAGTACTTGATGAGGCGATTGATATTTGTCGTCTCATCCATTCGTCCCACCGCATTGATTTTCGGAGCGATTTCCATCGCGATGACTTTTTCATCGATTTCCTTATCGCCAGTTAATCGTGAAATAGCCGGAAAACGATTACTATTCATCGTTTCAATCGCTAAGCGCACGACATCGCGGTTATAGCCAAGAAGGGGCATCATGTCGGAAATTGTCGAGATGCCGGCGAGGGACAATAAATAAGGATCGACACGGTCAAGCAGAGCGGTTGCCAAGACAAAAGACATGAAACCGCCACTAGCGGCGTATTCGCCCAAATGTGAGACGAAAGGATGCAAGACGCTGACGGCGTCAGGAAGTTTCTCGCCTTGCATCTCATGATGGTCGACGACGATTGTGTCAATGCCTTTTTGCTTGGCTAAAGAGATCGCCTCAAAGGCGCTGATACCATTATCGACGGTGATGATGAGGGTATAACCCTTTTTCGCAATTTCCTCTACTCGCTTTACGTTTAACCCATATCCATCGATATAACGGCTCGGAACATAGTAGCCGATTGTATGGCCGAGCATCTCAAATACCTTGACGATGATCGATGTCGACATGATGCCATCGCAGTCATAGTCTCCATAAACGATAATCTTTTCTTTATCATCGATGGCTTTATGAATGCGCGCTAGCAAAGGCTCAAGACCTCTGACACGGCGGTCAAAGCGCAAGTCATCGTATGTGAGCGGCCTAGTTAAAAACTCATATTGTTCTTCATTTAGCTGATAGTAATTAAGAAGGGCGCTTAAAAAATCCATATCAATATTAAAAGGCTACGCAAAGTAGCCTTTTAATTTAGTCGTTGATGCCGATGAAGATCGTCTCTTCCGGTTCGCTCGAAGTCGACTTAGGCGCGACTCTTTTCTTACTCTTGCGCAGGCGTGGAACGCGAATGCGAGTTACGATTTTCCCAATGAGCTCTTCAAAGAAGAGAGCAGAAGGTCCGAGCAAGGTCGCGAGCAATAAAACGCTGAGGGCGACGCCTAAGAGCATACCGCCGAACAAAGCGGCAAATGAGGCTGGTCCAAAGCCGAAATAATTAATGGCGAAATATGACATAATAATCGCGAAGACAAAGAGCGGTCCAGCTCCTAAAGCAGTCGCTATGACCATAATATCTCTGCGCACCTCGGCCGTCTTTTCTTTGGAGCGGTCTTCCCTTAATAAATCTCTTTCGCGAGTCAAGAAATACAAAGAGGAGAATAAACTGAATAAGGCGACGACCGGAACGACGAGAGCGACGATTGGCGTCGTGGCGATGCGCGTGACGGCAAAGAATCCAAGCGTGGCAAAAGAGGCGAGGGCGCTGACGCTAAAGGCTGCGAGAGCCCGGGAAACGCGGTAGCGGAAGGCGAGATAGAAAGCCGCGAGGGCGACACCCGCCAAAGCGCCGAGAGCGATGTGCGTCGTCGATGGTTGCATGACGAGATTTTCGGAGACTTTGATGCGAACTAAGCCTTCACCGCCTTCGATTGAATCGATATAGGCATCAAGTACTCCTTCAAGGGTCATGCCTTCGGTTAGAGGATCGCCTTCAAAGTAGGCATCTTCCTCGCCCGTATATGCTTCATTAAAATTAACTATATAATAGTTATATGTCGTCGTAATCGTCGTTTCTGCATCGTAATCATCGCGCGTTTCGTGGTCGATTGAACTATATGAGACGAGTTCGCCATCGACGTAGACGAATTTCAAGATGTTGTCTTCGATGTATTTGACACTGTCGACGACGGGACTATCGCCATAAATCGTGATGTAGGCGCGAGAAGTCTCTTCCGTGACGGCATCGACATTGTAAATCGAGCCGTTAAGCGAACCGAAGATGGTCATCATCACAATCGCGACAAGCGAGAAAGCGCCGACGCCGATGGCAACCGGTTTGGCTCTTTTTGTGAAATCGCGATCCTGATAGGGACCGAAATAAGTCTGCTTTTCTTCTTTTAGAAGATTGGGGACGTTTTTATCTTCGATATTGAAAACTTTGTTATTACCTTGGAGGGCGGTCGTGTTCGTCACTAGCCAGGTCATGAGACGCAAGATGACGAGATTGGCGATGAGGCTTACGACTCCGCCGATGACGAGCATCGTGCCAAAGGATGCGACGAGAGCGCCACCGATAATGTAACTAAGAACGCCGACAGCGACCATGATGACGGCGATATCAATCGCTGGAACTGTCATGGCTTTGGCGGCTTCGGTATTTGCTTTTTTGAAATTGCGACCGCGATATACTTCTTCTTTAAATTTAGTTAGATGGAGAACGCCCGCCACGAGGCTCGAGGCGGCGACAAATATTAAGGCTAGTAGACCGGCGATATTAAACTCCGCTCTAAAAGCGACGAAAATCGCCAGGGTGACAAAGAAAGAAACGGCTGTCGAGGTGATGACAGAAACCGAGCCTATTCTAAAGAAAAAGGCTAACACTAGCGAGATCACGGCGGCCGCGACTAACGTCGCGATCAGTGTTTTGCTAATCGATAAATTAACTGACATTCCGTAAGTTAAAAGGCTTTCGACTTCAGCGGCGATTGGCGTCGAAAAAATATTGACGACCTCATAATCATAAGCGCTGGCATTAAAGAGATTTTTAACGTAATTTGCAAGGGTGTTAGCCTGGCGAATCTTGGAGGTGTCGTAGTTACCTTCTTCGTCGGCAAAGCCGCTCACATATTTAATTTCCGTCTCTTCGACATCGCTATTTTCGTAGTAGATATTTGTTGAGAGGAATTGGGCGACAATCTTGTCGGCGACCTTTTGGTCCTCTTGTGATTTCTCGTAATCTTCGCCTTCAACCCAATTGGCCCATAGATAGATGTTGGGTTCGCTCGATTGCTCTTCGTCGCCTTCGGCTTTCGTTTTGCGATATTGCGGATTACCATCATCCACCGGATCCACATCTTCGTTCATCGCCGAGTTCGCGGCATCAACCAAAGCCTTAAAGGCTGATGTGTCGCTGAGGGGGATGATGACATAAGGCGCATAACCTTCATAGACGATATACGCTTCTTGATCTTTAAAAACTTCGTCGTGCGTCAAGCGAACCGCTTCATCGGCGGTCGCAATGGAAAAATCCTGACCGCTGAAGCCGAGATATTTTTCTAGGTAATCGTATTCCGTATCATTAGTCGCCGTCAGCGAGACGCGAACGATATCGTTTCCTTCGATTTCGACACTGTAATTGGAGACACCCCAGGTCTTTAATCTTTCGTCCATGTCTTTTGCGACATTTTTCGCCGCATCTTCGTCATCGATATCAACCGTTTGATCATCTTCTTCAAAAAGTTGATAGACGAATTGCCGGCCATCTCGGTAATCGAGATTGTTGATGCCTTTCGACATGATGGGATTAATGCCGACGCCGATCGCGATGATCGATGAGACGGCGAGGGTTATGTAAGCTATAAGTCGACGCATGGTGGTCCTCCGATAATGTGAGAGATAATCACTTTTCCGAAGCGAATAATTTAAATTAAATGATTAATTTACGCTTGCTTATATAACATACTACTTTTATAAAAGTAATGCAACGGGAATTTTTTGAGTGAAAAGCAATAAAAAACGCGTTGAAACGCGTTCATTTTCGTTGATAATCCTTGGTGACAAGAGACGTTAAAAGAGGGATTTTTGATGATTCTTTCGAAGGTGGGCATAGGCTTTTTCGGTCGCCATTCGACCACGCGGTGTGCGATTGATCATTCCGATTTGCAAAAGATAAGGTTCGTAGACATCTTCGAGGTTCATGATTTCTTCGCCGATTGCCGAAGCCACCGCTTCCAAGCCGACCGGTCCACCGTGAAAACGATCGATGATCGCCGTGAGGTAGCGAACATCGACATCATCGAGTCCGAGGTTGTCAACTTTTAAGGCCTCGAGGGCTTTATTGGCATCATCTTCCGAGATTGTATCCTTGCCTTCAAAATTGGCAAAGTCTCGCACTCGTCTAAATAGACGGTTGGCGATGCGAGGCGTGCCCCGGCTTCTCTTGGCAATTAACGAAACGGCTTTTTCATCAATCTCCGTCTTGAGTACTTTTGATGTTCTCCGAACGATTCCTTCGATTTCTTTTTCGCTGTAAAAATTGATCTTTTCGACGATGCCAAAGCGGCTTCTAAGCGGCGAAGACAAATCGCCGGCGCGCGTCGTCGCCCCAATCAAAGTAAAAGGTTCAAGCGTTAGATTCAAGGTATTGGATCCCTGCTCGCGAGGTATTAGGATAGCGAGTTTAAAGTCTTCCATCGCTCCATAAAGGACTTCTTCGACAATGCGGGGGAGGCGATGTATTTCGTCGATAAAAAGAATATCCCCCGCTTTCAAATCGGCGAGGATGGAGGCTAAGTCGCCAGCTCGTTCGATCGAGGGTCCGTTGATGACGCGAATATTGCCTCGCATCTCGTTGGCGATGACATAGGCCAAGGTCGTTTTTCCAAGTCCCGGTGGGCCATAAAGAAGGACGTGATCGAGAGTTTCATCGCGGTGCTGGGCGGCCCCCATAAAAACACGAAGATTACGCTTTAATTCTTCTTGTCCGACATATTCTTTTAAGACTTTCGGACGAAGCGAAATTTCAACTTCTTCTTCTTTGCTATTCTTTTTGGCGTCGAGAATTCTATCGCTCATTATTTTTTCAGTTTCTTCAGCGCCAAACGAAGAATATCTTCGTTAGTCGCATCTTTTTCATTAATGCCGGCCAGGACATTTTCAATTTCTTTGATTTTGTAACCGAGGCCTTTTAAGGCATCGCGAACTTCATCGTACTGATTCGGATTGCCAGATGGCGAACCGGTCAATTGGCCTTTCAGATCGAGGATGATTTGGGCCGCTGCTTTCGCCCCAATGCCGGGAAGCTTCTTTAAGAATGTAATGTTGTTTGCAGCTATGGCGTTAAATAGTTCGTCGGCGCTCGTCGCACTCATCGCTCCAAGGGCCGTCCGCGGACCGATTCCTTTGACTGTAATCAGCGAAAGGAAAGCTTCCTTCTCGTATTCGCTTTTGAAACCGACGAGATATTGCTCATCTTCGCGAACGACTTGATAGACATAGATGAAACCTTCTTCGTCTTTTTGGTAGGCTTCAATGTGAGGGACGAAAACTTGAAAGCCGATGCCTCCGACTTCGATGACGACGAAGTCTTTGCGCACTGAAGTGATTTGACCTTTGAATGAATAGTACATTTTCTACCTGTAGAGGAGCACAAACGCAATGAGCAGCAACAAGATGGCAAGGGCGCTGACAAGAGCAGCCACTATTGTTGCGATACTACGATTTTCTTCCATACTTATCCTATTATGATAATTTTACATTACCTAACTATAATATTAAAGGAAGAAAAACGAAAAGGGTCCAAAAGGACCCTAAAAAGAACGACGAAATATTACGCGACTTCCGAATAATTAACTTCGAGACTATTCCAACGAGTTTGGGCACTGGCGACAAAAGAGATGACTTCAGCGCCTTCTTCGGCAGTAATCGTCACGACGCTACCTTCAACGGAAGCTGTGCCGCCAGTTATTGACGACGCGGAAACAACATCGGCATACGAGCTGGAATTGGCGGTAATCACGATCGAATCAAAGACATAGCCTTCTTCAATCGAAAAAGTAACGACATGATTCGCATAAACCCGGAGCGGGTTCGTATAATCGGTGACCGAGGAAGTGGCCGAACCTTTATCGATAGTTAAGGTTACGACATGATCGCCGCTCAGCCAAACTTGCTGTTCGGTATCTAGAGATTGACGCTGATCCGAAGTAGAGAAGTCCAATGAGGCGGTGCCATCAGCGGGTTCCGGTTCGGGTTCGTGATAAAATTCCATGAATGACCAATAAATAACACCATTGTACCAGTAGAAAACCAACGAGATTTGCTCTTCGGCATCGTATGCGATATATCCGACGACATCGTACATTGTGTCATCGACAATCCACCCGTTGTTCTCAAGGGCGGCGACATAAATATCTTCACCATCAACCGTCTCGTAATCGGTGTAGATTATCAATTCCGCATATTCTCCTTCGCCAACGACATAGTAGGAAAAATCGGCATCGGATTCAAAAGACGGAACGAGAGCGCCGAGTTCGGGACTTCCAAAAAATTCAGCGATCGCATCCGCCGGCCAGACGGCAGATACTTCAGCTTCGCCTCCGCCTTCACCCTCGGAATAGATGTTAATGTAGGCGGCGCTGTATTCAGAATCGTAATTGACATAGACATAGAGATTTTCGTCAAGGACGTATCCGTAATATTCGTCAAGAACTAGCAACGCAGCTAAAGATTCGTCATAAGCGAGAGCATCAGCTAATGTCCAGTCGTATAAATCGATGTAAACATCGACAGGATATTCCTCGCTCGAGTAATCGCCCACTTCGTAATCATTTGAATATATCTCTGGCAAGAGAGCATAGACGTCAAAACCGAGAATGGCATTAAGTCCAGAGGGATCGATCTCTTCTTTCTCCGCGGCTTCAGCGACCGAATAAATGTTCAATCCAAAAACCGGAACATCAAAGTTTTCCGTATCTTGATAAATAAAGATGAACAAATTGTCTTGGATAATATAGCCAAAGCTATCATCGTAGTCAAGCGCCGTTTCTAACTCTGCATCATATGCGAGGGCATCATCGAGATCCCAATCAAATAAATCGATGTAAACATCGACAGGATATTCCTCGCTCGAGTAATCGCCCACTTCGTAGTCATTTGAATAAATTTTTGGTAGTTGAGCATAGACGTCAAAGCCGAGAATGGCATTAAGTCCTGAAGGATCGATTTCTTGCTTCTCAATCGGCTCCGTTGAGGTGTCTGATGAGGTGTCGGACGATGTGCCGCTCGATGTGTCAGATATAGTATCTGAACCGTCTTCGCCACTAGTCGCACTTGATGTGTCGCTGCTGGTGTCGCTTGCTGTGTCAGAACTAGAATTGTTGTTCGGAACGCAAGAAGCGAGAACTAACATGAGTAGCGGTAAAAATAGTAATTTCTTTTTCATGTTGATAAATCCCCCTTGTTGGTAATAAAAAAGATATAGTCGCATTATACTATAATGAGATACTATATCAATCCTTTATTTTGTAAAATATGTAAACAATGTCACTTGCTGCCGCGCGCGAATTTTGCCGGGCGGGGAATCGGATTGCGCTTGTGCTCGCTGATGCGATGCAAATGCTCAATGCGATTTTTTACTTTTTCGCTGACTTCCTTGCCTAATAGATAGTCGTCGAGTTGCGCGTAAGTAACGCCTAGTTCGCCTTCGTCAGTCTGCCCTTGAAAAAGGCCGGCCGTAGGGGTGCGATTAATGATGCTTCCCGGAACGCCAAGCATTTTCGCGGCTTCATAGACTTCGCCTTTGGTGAGTTCGGCTATTGGTACCAAATCGGCAGCTCCATCTCCATACTTTGTGAAGTAACCAACGTGGATTTCATCGGCGTTGTCCGTCCCCAAAACGAGGGCGCCTCGGGCTTGAGCGAATGCGTATAAAGTGACCATTCTCAATCGCACTTTTGTGTTATTAAGGGCCAATCTCGCGTTATCATCATCTTGAAAGTGATAGTTTTTGATCAATGTATGATAAGTTTCGCTCAAATCAATAATCTCGTGAGAAATATTAAATTTTTCGCACAATTCAATGCCATCTTGAAGATCGGAAGGATGCGAATCGATCGGCATCAGCAAAGCGTGGAGTTTATCGCGTCCCACCGCTTTTATCGTTAAAGCGGCGACGAGGGCGGAGTCAATTCCTCCAGACACGCCTAACACATAGCCTTTCGCGTGCGCATTAATTAAATATTGTTGAATAAATTTCTCAATTTCACCCAAGTATTGTTCAAGTTTCATAAAGCGCCTCCATTATTCGATATATTCGAATTCGAAATCGCACAACACGACGGTGTCGCCATCTCTTGCCCCGACTTTTTGCAGACGCTCTTCAACGCCGATTTTGCGGAGGTAAGTCATTAATTTCATCAGGCCTTCATCGGTTGTGAGGTTAATTAGATGATACGTTCTTTCGATTTTTTCGCCAACAATTCGGTAGACGCCCTCTTTTTCGAGGACGACCTTGAAATCAGCCGCGCTATCTTGATAAGCGTCATAGACGCGAATCGTCTCGACAGCCCCCTCTTTGGAGACGATGGGGAAAGCCGGCGTCTCTTTAAGCATCTCGCTACAAGCATAGATCAGCTCCTTAAGACCTTCGTGGGTTAGGGCGCTGATGCCATAGACTTTTGTTTTTAACTTTTTTTCAAGATTGAAACGGCGTTCTTCCGCCCCCTCTTCGTCCATTTTAGTAGCGCAGACGATCGTCGGGCGTTTAGTGAGGTTATATCCGTATTTTTCAAGCTCTTCGTTTATTGATAAATAATCTTCGTATGGATCACGAACGCCAGACATCTCGATCATGTGGATGATGACGCGGCAGCGCTCGACGTGGCGGAGGAAGGTTAAACCGAGACCTTTGCCTTGGTGCGCCCCTTCGATGAGACCCGGCAGGTCAGCCATAACAAACGACGTGCTGCTATCGACGCTGACGACACCGAGATTAGGCGAAATCGTCGTAAAAGGATAGTCGGCAATCTCGGGATTGGCATTTGTCACAACACTTAAAAGTGTTGACTTGCCAACATTGGGAAAACCAACCAAACCGACATCGGCGAGGAGTTTAAGTTCTAATATAATGTCTAATTCCTGTCCTGGGACACCGTTTTCAGCGATGCGTGGCACGCGATTCCGCGAGCTTTTAAAAGCGGCGTTTCCGCGTCCGCCACGACCGCCCTTGGCGACGACGAATTCCGCGCCTTCTTCGTTGAGGTCGAAAAGAAAATTATGGCTCTCGGCTTCATAGACTATCGTGCCGATCGGCACTTCGACGATGACGTCTTTGGCACCGCGACCATATTGGTTTTTAATGCCACCTTTTTCGCCATCATCGCCACGAATTGCTTTTTTGCGATAGAGACCAAATAAAGTGTTTACCGAACTTGAGGCCTTTAAAATAATCGACGCTCCCCGTCCTCCGTTACCGCCGCTCGGGCCGCCTTTTGGCATGTATTTTTCGTGCAAAAAAGCGATGAGCCCATCACCGCCCTTGCCCGATTTCACTGTTAATTTGACACGGTCGATAAACATACTTTATTTGTTTGCAAAGATATAATTGCCCTTGTTCTTTTTGATGATGCGCACGTCTTTAAAAAAGCGGATGCTGCTTTTGAAGGTGCTAACCTTACTATCTTCATCGTTTTCCCAAATGACGGGAATCTCTTTAATTTTTAAATTGTTAAGTCGCGCCATAAAAAGGTATTCGACATCAAAGGCAAAGCCGTTGATAATTTGGCGTTTAGCCATCTCTTTAGCGAATTCGCTCTTAATCATTTTAAAGCCACATTGCGTGTCTTTAAATTTAAATTTAAAAGTCGTGTTGACAATTACTCGGCAGCTTCTTCCGACGAAGCGGCGAACAAGCCCTTGCTTCTTGGCCAATACGCTTTCTTTTAAGTGCCGAGAACCGATATACATATCGGCATTATCTTGATCGGCGTATATCAAATCGAGAGCTTTTAAATCCGTCGATAAGTCGGCGTCCATAAACAATATGTAATCGCCGGTAGCTTGCTCGATGCCATATTTGACAGCGCCGCCCTTGCCGCGATTTTGCTCGTAGCCCAAAGGACGGACGTTTTCTATCTTCATCAAATTAAAGACTTCTCTGGTATTATCCTTTGAACCGTCATTGACTAGAATAATTTCGTAGTTAATCTGCCTCTCCTTTAAAAAGGGAAGGACGATTTCTTTGAGATTACGACCGATTTTTTTACCCTCGTTATAGCAAGGTACGATGATTGAGAGCTTTTTGATTACCATATGAATATTAAAGCACAAAAGCATTAAAAAAGACCACATATTTTGTGGTCTTATTCGTTATTTTACTTCGTAGACGCTGACGCGTTTGCGCGATTTGCCGACGCGCTCGAATTTGACGATGCCATCGACAGTGGCAAAGACGGTGTCGTCTCCGCCGCGCATGGCGTTAATCCCGGGATAAACTTTCGTCCCTCTTTGGCGATACAAAATGGAGCCGGCGGTTGCGAATTCGCCGTCTGCTTTCTTGGCGCCAAGGCGTTTGGAATGAGAATCGCGGCCGTTTTTGGTGGAACCGACGCCCTTTTTCGAAGCAAAGAACTGCAGGTCTAATTTATAAATCATTGCTTTATTTTTCCTTTCTGAGAATTTTGACGTACTTGGGATAGTCATCGGCGATTGTCTCAAGTTGCGTGATAATCGTTTGGAGAACGACTTCATCAGCGCTTTCAAGATCGCCGCTTTTAGTGATTAAGACATAACCGTCTTGCACTTTTATGGTGAGGTTCTTATCGGTGTTGTGGAGAGCATTTAAGCCTCCGAAGGTCACCGCCGAAACAGCGCTGCACACCAAGTCTTTACCAGGTTCTGCGCTTTGCGCATGACCTTTGATTTCTAAACTGACGATGTGGTTATTAACTATCTCAATAGTGACTTTTATCATAATTAACCGTTAATAGCTTCGATGACTAGACAAGTATAGGGCTGACGATGACCGATCGTCTTGCGCTCGTTGTGCTTGTTACGGTACTTGAACACTCTGAGTTTTTTGCTGAGACCTTGTTTGACGACTTTGGCGACGACGCTCGCGTCTTTGACGTAAGGGCTGCCGACTTTGGCGCTCTTATCGCCGATGAGCAAGACCTTGTCGAAAGTGTAGCTTCCGTCGACCGCGACATCTAGTTTTTCAACATAGATCTTCTGGCCAACTTCAACTTTGACTTGCTTACCGCCGGTTTCAATAATTGCGTACATTGGTTACCTCCTCTTTTGATATTCACTAATGACTCGCTATAGAGGTCAATCATCAAGATTTGTTAGGAACCTTTTCTAAGCGGTTGTAGCTTGTGAGGCGACAACGAGAATATTATAAACACATTACAAAAGAGTGACAACCTTTTTTAACTAATGTTAAGTAAAGTTTGCAAAGCCGTGGATTTTCGCTTCCTCATCTTATGAGATTGTGATCGGCGAAGGAGTAATAAGAACGGTCGCCGATGATGATGTGATCGACCAGTTTGATTTTGAGTCTTGCAGCCTCGCTTTCGAGAATTTTTGTCGAGATTAAATCTTCGTCGCTCGGCTTAATTTCGCCACTCGGATGATTGTGCAAAACGATGAAAGAAAAGCATTTGCTGGAGAGGAGTTCGGATAGAATTTCGCTGATTGAAAGGGGAAAGTACTCAGCGGTTCCGCGATACATCTTCTTCTCTTTGACAACCGTCTTCCGCCTCGATAAAAACAAGAGGATGAAGTGCTCTTGATTCTCGAGAAGAAAATCATGCTTATATTTATTAAATATAGTTTCGGTCGTGACCGGATTATTCAAACTATCAAAACGCGTCTTATCGACTCTTTTTAGAAGTTCGAAGACGGCCGCGAGGCGCAAGGCGGAAATCTCCTTCATTCCGCTGATTTTTTGAATGCGCTCAAACGAGCAGTACTCCAGCTGGTGAAGACCGCCGGCTTCAGCGATCAGAGCAGCGGCGATGTCAAGGGCGCTGTTTTGAACGACTCCGCTGCCGATGACGATGGCCAATATTTCAATATTTGATAAGCTGTCTATTCCATATCTTAGCGCTTTTTCGCGCGGTCGCTCCTCTTCCGGCAAATCTTTGATTCGCACCGCTTTCTATTTCCACTCGAATTTAAAGCCGCCCGGTAGTGTCGTCGATCCTTTATCAGACATAAATAGGCGATAGACGACGACCGCGACGATCGCAATCGCGGCAATAGCCATCACCGCCGAGAGCGTAATCGCCTCTCCGGTGACATGGTTTTCCATCTCTTCTAGGCTCATGATTTGCAAATTCATAAAATTGACCTCCTACCGATATATAGGAGGGGAAAAGGCAAAATGTGCGATATTAACAATAATTATTTCAAATCGGCGATTTTATTATCGACGGAACTTAGTAATTCCTTATTTTTTAATACTTTTTCCTGTTCGAGCTTAACTTTCTCGATCGGAGCTTTCGAAATAAAGCGCTCATTGGCAAGCATCGCTTCCGAGCGTCGTATCTCAAAGAGCAAATACTCTTTTTCTTTTTCCAGTTTCGCGAGGAGATCGGCCTTATCAACCGCCTCTTCGATCAGTAAATCGAAACTTGAATAGAAGAATGCAATGTCGCTTTGAGCAGCGCTCACTTCGAAGCCGATTGCGATATTCTTTGCAAATGCAAAACGCGAAAGATATCGTAAAAAATTAGCAAAAGGCTCGCCTTCGGCGCGAATTTTGATCGATATTGGATAATTTGGAGCCAAATTGCGTTCGACTTTATAATTGCGAATATCGGAGATGGCTTGGTATAGGTCTTCGACCGCTTCGCGCTGCGTTTTGCTACTCTTGATTTTTGCTTGCTGCGGGAAGGGCTCGAGCATCACCGAGTCAAGGTGGCTAGGAAGAGCCAAATAAAGTTCTTCGGCGACGAAAGGGGTGTATGGGGCCATCATAATAATGATGTCTTTCAAAATCTTATAGAGAACTTGCTTTGTGGCCGCGGTTTGTTTTTCGTCGTTTAATGAAATCGTCACCTTTGTCATCTCAAGATAGCGCGAGCAGAAATCATCATAGACAAAACCATAGAGATGTTTTAAGGCCATTGAAAATTGATACTTATCCATATTTCTCGTGACGGCAGCAATTGTTTTTTCGTGCTCGTGAAGAATATGAAGGTCGATAGAAGAAAGATCCTGAACTTCGATTTCCGTCGGTGCAAAGTCTTCGCCGAGAAAAGCCAAAACATAGCGAGCGGAATTCCAAATCTTGTTTAGAAAATTGCTGCCAGCGATTACTTTTTCCTCGATGTAACGCGTATCTTGACCAGGAGCCGTGTCGCTCATTAAGAAATAGCGCAAAGCATCGACACCGTGTTTCTCTATCACTTCGAGAGGATCGATGCCATTGCCGAGCGATTTCGACATTTTTCGACCTTTCGCGTCGCGAATCAATCCGTGAATGACGCATTTTCCAAACGGTGATTTTTCGGTAAATTCCAAACCTTGGAAAATCATGCGGCTAACCCAAAAGAAAATGATGTCGTAAGCTGTAACCATGACGGAATTGGGATAGTATCGCCTAAAAAGGGGCGCGTCGTTTGGCCAGCCGAGGGTGGCAAAGGGCCAGAGAGCCGAAGAAAACCAAGTATCGAGAACATCTTCGTCTTGAGAATAGTCGGCATAGTTGGCCGGCGGCTCGATTGAACATAGTGCCTCACCAGTTGCTTTATGGTAGTAAACAGGAATGCGATGCCCCCACCACAATTGTCGAGAAATGCACCAATCATCGGCATTTTCCATCCAATTGCGGAAGATCTTTTCAAATCTTTTGGGTATAAAATCAACTGTGCTATCTTTTATGGCTCGATCGGCAAGGGGGCGCATCTTGATAAACCACTGCTTGCTCAAATAGGGTTCAACGACGCTGCCGGTTCTTTCGCTATGGCCGACTGAGTGTGAAATTTTCTCGACTTTGACAAATAGATTTTTAGATTTGATTTCTTCGATTAATTGGCTGCGACACTCGTAGCGATCTAAACCTTGAAAATGTCCCGCAAGGGCATTCATCGTCGCATCGATGTTCATGCATATCGGCTTGGGAAGATGGTATTTTTCGGAGAGGGTAAAGTCGTTAGGATCATGGGCGGGAGTGCACTTCATGACTCCTGTGCCGAATTCCTTATCGACATATTCATCGACCATGATCGGAAGCGGTCGACCATCGGCGGGATTTGTGACTTTCTTGCCGACGAGATGGGCGTATCGCTTATCGTGGGGATTGACGAAAACAGCGACATCGCCGAACATCGTTTCGGGACGCGTCGTGGCGATGATGAGCGATTCTTCCGTGCCGATAACCGGGTAGCGAAAATAGTAGAAACTGCCTTTGACATCCTTATGGACGACCTCGATATTTGATAGAGCAGTCCGCAGTTCGGGGTCGACATTGATGATGCGCTCTCCGCGATAAATGAGGCCTTTGTCATACAATTTTTTAAAGACGGTGCGGACCGCTAAATCGAGATTTTCGTCAAGGGTAAAGCGTTCTTTTTCATAGTCGAGGGTCAGGCCTAAACTCGCCCATTGCTCGTGGATAGAAGTTGCGTATTTATCTTTCCATCTCCACATCTCGGCCAGAAATTTTTCGCGGCCTAATCGATACTTGTCTTTGCCTTCGCTTCTAAGCAATTCTTCAACTTTGGCCTGCGTGGCGATACCGGCGTGATCCATGCCCGGTAGCCATAGGACATCGTAGCCCTGAGCTTTTTTATAGCGGGTGATGACATCTTGGATAGCGTTGTTCCAAGCGTGTCCTAGATGCAATTTGCCAGTCACGTTCGGCGGAGGAATAACAAGCGAAAAGGGCGGCTTGCTCTGATCGCCGGATTTAAAGTAGCCGCGGCCCTTCCACCGCTCGTATTTTCCCTCTTCAACCTGATGGGGGTCGTATCGTTTTTCTAATGCCATATTCTTTCTCCTAAAAAATAAAAAGCGTCCACATAAGGACGCTAAATGCGCGGTACCACCTTAATTCATATCTATGATATGCATCTCGAGACCCGTAACGTGGGCGACGGAATATTCCTATTCGTCCTCGAAGGCGACAACGCAAGTTCTTTCGTTTCATCTTTTCACCGAGCGATGAATCTCTAAGAGGAAAGAGGTTGCGTCCTCCTCGTCATCGGAATAATCACATTATAGTAAGATGTCGCTTGTTTAACAAGCAAAGACGGAAAATGGCAGTTAAATTATTAAAAAAACTACGGGAAAACCGTAGTTTTTGTCAAAAGATTTGATGTCGTCGTTAAGCTTCAGGATAGTTGCTCAAATTTGGTTTTGAAGTCGAAACTCCGCCGTATTTTATGCTCATTTCAATGAAGTTATCGCTATCATAATATGACATGAGGTAGACGAGCTGATACTTTGATATTTCCACTTCGCCATAAGCGTCACTATCTTGACCATTGGTATATATCTTTAGGTAGATGCTTCCTTCGCCAGACGAGCGGTACACATTGCGGCTATCGTCTTCATCAGCGAGATCTAATAGCATCGAAATATTGAGGCTTTCGATCGAATCGAGAGGATTACCTTCAGAGGCATCGGCGAAGTAGTCGCCCTCCAAAGACACGTGATATTTTTCGCCGTTTTCGTCAAAAACACCATAGGTTAAATCAGTTTTGGCATCGTAGTAAATCCATGTCTTGGCATATTCGCTTTCGTCGCCGTATTCGACGGAAGTCTCGACATACATGTATTTTGCGCCTAAATCATAGTTAATTAGGCTCTTCATGACGACTGTTCCATCGGTTAATTCGTCGGTTCTCATCTCTTGTTTTAGGGAGAATTCGGTTGGCGATTCAAAATCATCGGAAGTAACTTCGTCTTCAATCTCTTGAACGCGGTCGGCAGCTTCTTCTGGTGTGATTGTGGCCCCTTTACAGCCCACTAGTAGAAAAGCGGTCAACAACAATGGAAAAATAAGTGATTTTGTTTTATTCATAATTATCTCCTTTGCAATATCACGACTCTATTTTAATATAAATAAGCCGCATATAGAAATACAAAAAATGGAATGTTACATTTTTAACATTAACAGATATTTTTTAATGGCGCTCGGCAGTTTGCTATAATATAGCGATGATGGATAATCAGAAGCAGATGGCTCAGCCAGCCAAAAACAGCTTGATTGAATTATTGCGTTTTGTGATGGCGTGGAGCGTGCTTATCTTTCATGGTTTCATGCCCTTAAAAATTACCTTTCTCGATATGGGAATCACTTGTGTGTCCGTCGATTTTTTCTTGATGTTGGGCGGCTTTCTTTTCGTCTCTAGCTATGCCCGAGTAGCCGAGGAAAAGACGGGAAGAGGTTTTTGGCTTTTCTTAATGCGACGCCTCAGACGCCTCGGACTTCCTTTTCTCATCTCCTTGCTTTTCGCAATCTATAACACGATCACACTTCGACACATCGGCTGGCTCTTTGGCTATCTGTGGTTTATTCCCGTCGAGATAATCGGTCAGATCATCCTTTTCTTTTTGGTGAGATTTATAAAAAAGAAACATGTTTTGGTTCCTGTGCTATTAAGTGTTGCGATTTTAGGCTACGCCTATTTCTACGCTCTCCCACCGGATTATGTGCCTTATGCCCAAGGGGGATACAACATCTATTTTACGAATCTTTGGTCTATTCTCGGCTATCCTCTTCGCGGCATCGGGGGCGTCTTCATCGGCTATTGCCTATCACTGCTTCCAAGACTTAAGAATTCTGTTCTTCGCAAGGCGCTGGCTATCTCGTCTTTTTTCATCGTTTTAGCCGTTTCTTTCTCGCCTTTCTTTCCGTTTAAGGAACAAATACTTCTCTTGCTTTTTGTTGCTGCCCTCTATTTTATCTTTCAAATTCGTTTTTCTTTTTCGTCCTTTAACTTTCTGGGGGCCATCGCTTTTGGCCTCTATATCTTTCAAACGCTCGGCTCGACGCTTCGCGCTAATCATCTGGCGAGCCCTGAAATCGTCTTGCTGGTCATCGTCGCCGTCAGCACCTTAGCGGCACCCGAAGCTTTCGCGAGAATGTTTCAAAAGAAAAAAGACGCTCTTGCGTCCCTTTAATTTAATTCTTCTTATATAAATGTTAAATTTTTAATTGTGAAGATATCGCCGCGCTCATGGCGAGCAAACTCGCTTTTTGAAGGACGCTCACCAGGAGATATTCTCCGCTGGTGTAATCGCTTAAAAGAGGGGCGATGTTCTTTTTGATCGCGGCTTTTTCGCTCTGATTCAATTTATCGGCTTTAGTTAAAACTAAAAGAACCGGAATATTTTGTTCTTTGAGATACTTCATGAACGAAACATCATCATCTTGGGGGGTTCGGCGACTATCGAACAAGAAGATGACCAAGCGCGGTTTCGATGTCGCGAAGTAGCCTTCCATCATCTCGGCAAAGGCATCTTTGGGACCCTTGCTGACATAGCCGTATCCCGGCGCGTCGACAAGATAGAACTTCTCATCGACATTATAGTAATTTAGCAAGCGCGTATGCCCCGGTTTTGAAGAAGTAAAGGCCAAGTCCTTGCGGGAGCACAGAGCATTGATAAGCGATGATTTTCCGACATTGCTCCGACCGACGAACATGATATCGAAAAGGCCGTCGGGCCTTTGTGAGGCCGACGGCGCACTTTTGACGAAATTGACATTGCGAAAATTAATCATCACTTGACATAGGCGACGTCCAAAGCGTCGTCCACCGTCTTCATATAAACGATATTGAGGGCTTCTTTAACTTCCTTAGGAAGTTCGTCCACCGCCTTTTGATTTTCTTTGGGTACGATGATGGTTTTAATTCCGCTTCGGAGGGCTGCCAGCGATTTTTCGCGAAGGCCGCCGATAGGAAGGGCATAACCGCGGAGAGTGACTTCGCCCGTCATCGCCACGTTAGCGTCGACTGGCTTTTTCGTCAAGCAGGAAATGATGGCTGTCGTAATGGCGACGCCAGCGCTTGGACCGTCTTTCGGGACAGCGCCTTCCGGAACGTGAATATGAATGTCGTTCTTGGCAAATAAATCGCTGTCGATGCCGTACTTAATGGCATTGCTCCTGACATAGTCAAGGGCGATGCTAGCGCTCTCTTTCATAACTTCGCCGAGTTTTCCGGTCAAGACGAGATTGCCTTTGCCGGGGAAGTAATTGACTTCGATGGGCAAGATGTCACCGCCGTATTCGGTGTAGGCTAAACCAGTGACGACACCGATTTGGTTTTCTTTTTCTTTCTTGGTGTTTTCAAAGATCTCAACGCCGAGGTGCTTGCGAATGTCGGCGGGACCGACTTCTAAAACCTTTAAATCGGGTTTTTTGACGATCTCAACGACAATTTTGCGAATTACGGCCGCAATTTTGCGCTCGAGTTCGCGGACGCCGGCTTCGCGAGTGTAATATTGAATGATATATTGAAAGGCCTCATCGCTAAACTTGATATTCTTATCCTCGATGCCATTGGCCTTCATTTGCTTTTTAAGCAAGAAGTGTTTGGCGATTTGAATCTTTTCGAGTTCGGTGTAGGAGTTGACTTCGATGAGTTCTAGGCGATCGCGCAGGGGAGCGGGGATATTTTCTAAGTAGTTGGCGGTCGCGATAAATAAGACATTGCTGAGGTCATATGGTTCTTCGACATAATTGTCGTTAAAGGCGAAGTTCTGCTCGGGGTCGAGCACTTCGAGTAAGGCGCTGGCTGGATCTCCCTTATATGAAGTCGAAAGCTTGTCGACTTCGTCGAGGAGGAAGACGGGGTTAATGACGCCGGTCTTGCGCATGCCGCTGATGATGCGGCCGGGCATGCTGCCGACATAGGTACGACGATGACCGCGAATTTCGGCTTCATCGGAAATGCCGCCGAGCGAGGCTTTAAAGAATTTGCGGCCCAAAGCTCGGGCGATTGATTTGCCGAGGGAAGTTTTGCCGACACCAGGCGGACCATAAAAGCAGAGAATCGGCGCTTTTAAATTGCCGGTCATCTTCTTGACGGCTAAATATTCGATAATTCTCTTTTTGACTTTGTCAAGACCATAGTGATCTTCGTTGAGAATGCGTTCGGCATCTTCCAAGACATCATTATCTTCCGTTTTTTGATACCACGGCAGATTCATTATCAAGTCGATATAGCTTTTAATAAGCGAGGCTTCAAGCGAGGCTTGGGGCATCATCTCAAAGCGTTTTAACTCGGCTTTGACTTTCGTTTTGACGTATTCGGGGAATGGGTTGGCATCGAGCTTTTTTAGAATATCTTCTTCGGACTCTTCACCGGGGACAGTTTCTCCCAGCTCTTCCTTAATCGCTTTCATCTTCTCGCGAAGGATGTATTCGCGCTGATTCTTCTCCGTCGATTTTTGAATGCTGTTTTGGATTTTCTTATCGATTTCAATGACGGCTTTCGCTTGATTGATAACATCGAGAATCAACATCAAACGCTTGTTGATGTCCAGTTCTTCAAGCAAAGCTTGCTTCTGCTCGTTAGGCATGTTCAAATACGTGGCTAGGGTATCGGTCAGCTCAGTCGGGGAAAGACCTTTTGACAAAGAGCTGACGACTTGGCGAGGGAAACTTCTCGATAAGCTCGGCATCTGTTCGATTTGCTCGAGAATATTGCGAACGATGACCGCCGTTTCATTGGCGTTGCTCGGTAAATCGTCAAGGACGACGCCATCGGCGACATAGTGATTGTCTACGATGCGCACGGCTTGAATGGCAACCCGCTTGGTGGCCGTCACGCGAATGCGATAGAACTGCTTTTGGTCGCCAAATGAGATAATGCGGCACAAGGTGCCGACTTGATATAAGTCTTCAGGTAAGGGATCGTCTATATTCGGGTCTTTTTGCGACACGATAAAAAGAAGTGAGCTCGCGTTGTCGCGGCTTTCTTCGATGGCTTTCATAGAAAAGGGGCGAGCCGCCTCAATCGGCTGGTTCGTGTTGGGAAAGACGACTAAGCTCCTCGTCACGAGAAGCGGCAAGGTGAGGGGTAGGTTTTCGTCCATTTAAAGACCTCCTAATATTATTATTTGTTAGTTAATCGTTATTGTTAACAATAAATTCTTGAATGCGGCGCGAACGGACATCGGCAGCAAAGCGGTCCATGCTGTCTTTGAGCACTTTTTTGACCTCTTCTAAAGGCATTTTGTACTGATCGGCAATCTTGGCCAGCTCGAATTCGATCTCGTCTTCTTCGACGGTAATCTTTTCGACTTCCGCAATCTTTTCTAAAACGAGGACAGAACGGATGTTGTCGTCGGCTTCTTTAGCCATTTGCTCATGGAGTTTTTCGTGGGTCTGCCCGGTGATTTGCAAATACTTTTCCATCGTCAGACCTTGCTGTTCAATCTGCTTGAGCATGTTTTCTTCCATCGCTTCAACTTCGCCATCGATGATCTCTTTGGCGAGATCGATTTTGGCGTTGTCGCGAATTTGCTTGACCAAAGCCTCATAGTATTCGCGTTTGACATCATTGGCTTTTTGGCTTTCTAATTTCGCTTTTTGATGAGCTTTCAAATCTTCGATTGTTTTGACATTAGGAAGATTCAAATCCTTGATCAACTCTTCGTTTAACTCGGGGACTTTCTTCACTTTCACTTCGTGAACTTTGACTTTGAATGTCGCGGCTTTACCGGCTAGTTCGGGAGTGTATTCAGTCGGGAAGGTGACGTTGACATCTTTTTCGTCGCCGGCTTTGACACCTACAAGAGCGTCTTCGAAACCTGGGATGAATTGACCGGAGCCCAGCTCGAGGGAGTGGTTTTCGGCTTTGCCGCCTTCAAAGGGCTGACCATCGACAAAACCTTCGAAATTCATGACCACGGTATCGCCGAGGACGGCAGCTTCTTCTTTGACGACCAATGACGCATTGTCTTGGACGAGATGTTCAATCGCGTGTTCGACTTCGTGATCAGTGACAACCACTTCTTTTTTGTCGGCATGCAATCCTTTATATTCTCCGAGCGTCACTTCGGGAGCGAGGACTAAAGTAAATTTTAATTCGAGTTCAAGATCGCTTAACTTCGTGACATCGACGACTGGGCGGGCAAAGGGACGAAGTTTCTCTTCGGATATGACTTGGCGGTAGGTGTCTTGCAGGAGCGAGTTGATGGCGCGGTCAAACACTTGACCTTGATCGACTTTGGCTTTGACCATATCGGCGGGAGCCTTTCCTTTACGAAAGCCTTTGATTTCGACATTCGCCGCCAATTTGTTAAAGGCATCTTTTTGCGCTTTCGCCCAAATTTCTTTGTCGACATTGACGAGGACTTCAATTTTTGATTGTTCGAGTTTGGTGATTTTCTTTTCCATAAAATTTATATAATTCTCCTTAATAAAAATGCAATCGCATTAAAGTATAGAATACATTCGTATCATATTCAAACGAAACACTAAAAAAGGCTTTCTAGACCACAGATGCACCGCGCTTAACTAATCGGCGGATTTGTCGCGAGCAGACGCGAGAAATCTTCTATCGATTGGCGAAGTCGATCGACATCGATAGCGAAGAGTTTTGCGAGATTTGAATCATCGCGTGAAATTTGAAAGTGATCGTAGGCGATTGCCAATATGGCTCCCGCGAGAAGATCGCTATCGAAGTCAAAGATATTATCGGGATATAAGATGATGATGAGTTCATTCAGAAGGGAAATCGCGACTTCGCTGACGGTCGGATCTTTAGCCACGGCTTCAATCTTTTTGACAACCTCATCATATTTTTCATTTATGAACGGAGGTTCTAAATCTTTCGGAATCACGACGTACTTCTTACCGTTTTTAAGTATTGAAATCGGTTTTTGATATCCGCTAGAAACAAGCAAAAACAAAGCGTAGGTGCTGACGAAAGAATTGATGCCGCTGCGCTTTATTAAGAGGATTAGATGATTGGTGAAATCACCGATATTGTAGTCGCGAATGTCATTTAGAGCTCCTAATAGGAATAGATTGTCTTTACCTTTTTCTAATATGTCGAATATCTCCTCTTTGCTTCTCTTGCGGTTTTTGTTGTAATTTCTCTCGTGGGTGCGAATCATGTCTTCGGCTTGGCTTAAATATTCTTCCACCTCCTGTGAAATATATGGGAGATCCTTGTAATAATTCAATTCTTGGTAAGCTTTGTCGTATTTATTTTTCATTAAAAGCAGTTCGAGATGGACCTTCATGATAGTAAAAGTGTCATCGCCAAAGTCGCCGCGAAACTTAGCAATTAAATCGAGAGCTTCCTCGAGTCTTCCGAGTCCGACAAGAGCGGCGATGCGAAAAGTCGCCGTCTGGGCATCGCGACATGCCTTCGTCAAATCCGCGACGAGCTGAAACTGCTTTTTTTCGATGAGAGTTCTAAATGAATCCATATATGATTATTTTATCATAACCATAGGTTAATGAGTGAGATTATGCTGGAATAAGCGTCGTGGCACATCCCCATGTATAGCCGGTCGGAGACATTTCGGCATTGTATCGCGTACCAAACGACCCGATATTTAAGTACTCCTGGAAAGTCGCATAGTGATCGTCGGTATATACCGCGGTTGGAGAATCATCGTAGTTAACCGCGCCTTTTAGCGGATCGAAGCCATAGACCCAGCACACGACGCGACCGACACCGCGATTATTTGATGAATAGTCGGAAGTCAAGGCGATGTCGCATTCATAATAAAGGGGCGACCCGAACGAATCGGCTTTATAAGGAACTGCCGTCGCATAACCGTCGGTTCGAGAATAGACGGAAACGCATCTTGTGGCATCTCCAAAAATGCTGTATGCCGACGAATAGCTGCTTCTGACAACATAGTTTGGAGGATATGTATCGAAAATTGCAAAAAAGGCAGCGACATCGACCGGATCCGTATAGGCGGCTGATGAGGCTAGTCCAGGGTATGACGATATGTAACTATAAGAATAGTAAGCGTAAGTTTTCGTGCTTTGCACAGTGTAATAGGTGCCATCGTGGGAGACACTCGCGGGGACCGTGACGCTTTTCCCCTCATAGAGGGCACCTGAAGAAGTGACTGGATTAATCCGAACCTGGTCGTTTCCGGCGCTTAGATAGTCAAATGAAGGCGCCGGTCCTTCGTTAGCATAATCAATTTCGATGCTGTGAATATAAAGGACATTTTCGCTAGTTTCAATTTTGAAGTAATCGACATCGCTCACTTGCTTAGTATAAGTCACGGCGTCGGTCGATAAATTGAGCTCGACTTCGCTTTCACAAAGAGGATTTGACCCGTAGGATAATGTCGGCTTGTCGCCAGATGAGGTTTCGGTGCGATAAGTGATGGAGATGCTTTCAATGTCGTTGATCGCTGTCATGTTATAAAGCGCGCCGGGAGCGGAGCCGTCACCATATTGATTGACATAAGGAAGTAAAATCATAAACTCTGGATCAGAATATCCTGGTTCGACGGCGCGGTAATGCTCAAAGTAAAAACCGGAAACCGACACTTGATCGTAATTTCCCGTATCGTAATTGCCGATATCGGGATAGTTTGTTGAGCTCAATGTTAATGACGAATTGATGGTTTCACCGACGATATCGCTAGAACTGCGAATCAAACATTGCATTTTGACATCATAGCCGTTATCAAAACAATGAAGGTAGCCGATTATGTCGACTGTCTGCCCATCACGCGTGATGACCACATTGTTTATGTCGGTCGTGCTACTTCCGCCGAGAAAAGAATAGTAGAGCGGAACGCTGGTGAAACCGCCAAAAGTTGCGGTCGCATTTCCGGAACTGACATATGATAAAAGAACATCTTGCATGGATATTTTGATGACTCCGAGGCGTTGAGCGGCTATGAATTCGCTCGAATTGCGATCTGTTCCGTTTTTCCAGAAATATCCATCGGTGATATAAGTTGTCACCGGCGAAGAATTAGCAGTGTAATCGAGTTCAATTGAAGGGTTGACGAATTCCGGCAAATTGTTATAAAGGGTGGGCGAACCGATGACGGTCACGACATTTCCTTCGCTGACCGCCAAGTTGCTCCGATATATCATTATTCCCGCGACATGGCCGTTTTTATCGGTGCTTTGCATGTAGAAATTGTTGTAATTGCTCGAGTCTTGATAATATTTAGTGACCGTACCCCAAGTTTTGTATGTTCCGCTGGCCGAGGAGGAATTTAGATCGGATACTATCTCATAAATCGAGGTATAGCCGTTGTTTTCATCAAAATAATAATCGCAGTTAACAATTTCGCTATCGTTGCCTCGAACTCCAAAAATTTCTAGATTAATCAATTGCGAAAAAGTAATCGCGGCGGCCACCATTAGTGTACCGATTATCGTGTGGTTAAAGAAATTTTTCATGCGTGGGTTCATGTTGCTCATACATGCTAACAAAAAAGAAGCCGCGATTCAATCGCGGCCTTTTATTTATCTTTTTATTTTGCTATAGGCATCTGCGTCGACATAAATTGTGACATCGGAATGATTTTGGAGAATCGAGCTCGGGACGCTTTCGGTAACAGGCCCTTCGAGCAAATCCTTAATGGCCTGCGCTTTATTTTTACCGGTCGCGATCAGCACTATCTTTTTGGCTTGCATAATCGATTTAAGACCCATCGTCACCGCTTTGGTCGGAACTTCGCTGACCGCATTAAAAAGGCGGGAATTATCGCGAATTGTCGATTCGGTTAAGTCGGCGATATGCGTCAAGCTGACAAATGAGGTATGCGGCTCGTTAAAGGCGATGTGGCCATCGCTTCCCAAGCCTAAAATTTGCAAATCAATACCGCCGCAATTGGCGATTTCTTCATCGTAATGACTTGCGTATTCAAGATAGTTTCCCACACCTTTCAAAACATGGGTATTATCTTTATTTATATCGATATGATCGAACAAATTGACATTCATGAAATAGCGGTAAGATTGATTGTGGTTTCCATCTAATCCGACATATTCGTCGAGATTGAAGGTAATAATTTGCTTAAACGAAATCAGACCTTTTTTATTGGCATTGATGAGATTATGATAAACTCCGAGCGGCGATGTGCCGGTCGCAAGTCCTAAGACGGAATTAGGTTTGCGGCGGATTTGCTCGATGACTTCCTCGGCGATTAATCGGCTAATTTCTTCTTGGGTTCCAAGAACAACTTTCATTTGTTAATTCTTCTTTCTTAAAGAGCAGAATGCTGGTTGTTATGATAAACCATTTCTATGACTCATGTAAAATGTTTTTGGCGACTCCGAAGATTCATTTTATCAATCGCGAAGTAGCGACTTCATAGAATAGACCATACTCTTTTCCTTCGACTTTCAGCTTTGTCGACGAGACGCGGTTCAGTTCATATCTCCGCCAAAAAAGTGATTCGCGCCTATTGTTGAGAAAGACCTCGATGTACGTGTTACCAGAGTCAAAATAGGCGATTCCGACTACCTTTTCGGTTTTTCCTTTATAAGACAACGCATAATTCTTTGCGTTATGAAACACCGTCGGGGTGCCGCCGAGTTTTCCATCGATGCCATATTTTTTTAAAAAGCTTCTGTCGCGATACGTTTCGATATTTTTAATCCCGTCTTCATAATAGATATGACCGATGAAAATGATTTTGTCTTCTTCCCGTTTGGCGATTAAAGAAAAGGTGTTCGTGTGCTGGAGTTTATTGTCGTATTCTTTAACACCGATTTCGAAGCCTTTTTTATGATGAATTTTTATCTCATTTAAAACTGTGACATGATACGAATAATCCTTGATTCCGTCATCGTAGAGGGCAAAGCACACATCTTCGCCAACTTTTAACGGAACATACCAGTTGGGGATTTCTTCATAAATCACATCCTGCTCGCAGTCTGATTCATAGGTCAAGGTGACATCTCCTAAAATTTTAAGAAGTCTATCGACATTGTATCCGTTAATCAGCTCATCGGTGCTGATTTTAAGTACGGTGCTGATTTTTTGCAGCATGGCGATATTTGGCGAATTGATTCCTGCCTCCCACGCATAGATGGTTTGGCGCGAAACGCCGATGGCCAAGGCTAAATCCTCTTGCGACATGTTGCTCTTTTTCCTTAATAAAGTCAGATTTTTTTCAAAGCTCATATCAAATTCCTCCTTGTCCTCTAGTTTAATCAAAATGACAAGTATTTCTACCAATCAAGTATAACAAAAATGTAAACTTTTTCTTACATTGAGATGTGTGTGACTTAGAGGTTACAAAGATAGAGAACGACTTCTAAATCCTCTTCTTGAATATCCCCATATCCCGGCGCCTCGTCGGTAGCGCGAAAGAAAAGCATTTTTCCCGAACCTTGGTCCGAAAAAACCCAAAGTGGCTGTTTGCCCATTCGCATCCTCACGGCTTTTCCGCCGCAAAAGGGCAGAAAACTCTGAATTGATTTTTGGCAACCCATCGTAAAAATAACATATTCGACACCGTCTGGCGGCGTTCGTAAGTACAGAGCGACAACTTCGTATTGATTCCTTTTTTGATTTACTAACTGGGTGTAGATTTCATCAGCCATATTATTCTTCTTTCTGGCAGTATATGCCTCAATGCGTAGATTCAAAAGCGATTATGCGAGTATGGACATTTTCGCTTTTTGCATTCTAACTACAAGTACACTTTTTTATTGATCTCAATCATGATTGAAAATACTTTCCCGCAGCCTTCGTTCTCAATTAAATTTGCTGGAAGAAAAGATCCTGAATAAGGTTCGTTTATTTCATATGAAAGGCCTTTGTCGAGGACGATGCGAATAATATAATCGAGCACTTCTTGATCGCAATATCCGCGATTGACACCTACGCAAACATCGGGAAAAGGCGGTCTTTTTCCTAAGGACAAAGCGAGTTCGTCACTATATGAATGAATATCTAAAATCAGGACATCGCGTCCGGTTTTTATCAAGCGATTAACGTTTTTTGTGATGCGTTTGTGATAACGATCATAATAATCGCTTATCTCACGCATAAAATCGCGACCATCGACCGTCGTTCTACATATTCTTTTCCCGTCGTACATCTGGCTGTAGCGATAGCCTTGCCCAAACTTCGACATCGGTTCTTTTTCGTCGTCTTTATATCTTTCGACATCGCAAAAAAGGCGCGAGTAGCGGGGTTTAACTTCTAACCAAGATTCAAAGTTTCGAAAGAGGCGGTCAACTCCGACATCGCTCATCTTCAGGTTGTACTTTTCAAATTCCATCATCGACATCGATAGCGAGGCTATATATCCGTTAGGAACATCGAGCGAAATGTGCGGGAAATGCTTAATCACACATATCCTTTTAGATTTAAAAAAGCTAATTATCGAATTCTCATCCATGGTGAATTCTCCTTTGCCACCATAAGAGAAATTAAAAGCCCATCATATGATGGGCGTGTTTTCGATACTTTGATGCCCATCATACAAGCTTTGGCACTTTGCTCATCTGAGTAAGTTGCCGGTGGGTCATCGGGCTTGTCCCTCGCCACTCTCTTTATGGATGATTTTATTATAAGAACGGGGGGCTTAAGAATCAAGACAAGAAAAAGAAACACGCCCTATCTAGCATCTCAGAATACGGGAAAACAATACTTTTGAACAATCGCCAAAATGAGGATGGAAAACAAAAAAGCCCGAATTAATCGGACTTCGATGTTTGAGTGGCATCCTCTAGGCGATTCGAACGCCTGACCTACGGCTTAGAAGGCCGTTGCTCTATCCAGCTGAGCTAAGAGGACATATCGCTATACTAATATAGTATTTTGACATTAACTTATCAACACAAAAAAGGTTATTGATCTAGCCTTTCTTTAACCTTGAAAGCCACCTCTTTTGGCAGGAGCTGTTCAAGTTCTTCGAGGGTTGCTTTTCTAAGTTCATTTATCGACTCGTAGTTACGGTGTAAAATTTCGATGCGGCGCTTGCCTAGACCTTCGATGCCGTCGAGGGTGCTCGACTTAAAAGCTTTGCTCCGCACTTGATGATGGAAACTAATCGCATAGCGATGGACCTCATCTTGCATTCTCATGAGCAAAAAGAATAACGGCTTATTGGATTGCAAATCGATTTTGTGACCTTCTTTATCCATTAATCCCTCGGTTTGATGTCTTTCGTTTTTATATAACCCAAACACGGGAATTTCCATCTCGAGTTTAAATAGCGACTCGTAAGCGGCGCTAATTTGTGGCAAACCACCATCAACTAACACGAGATTAGGCACCTTTAGATTTTCATCTTTAATCCGTTTATAGCGACGATATATAACTTCTTTCATACTGGCGAAATCATCGCGTTTTTCATCTCCTTCGATATGAAACTTGCGATACATCTTTTTCGTTGGCTCGCCATTGATAAAGGCGACCATCGCCCCCACCGGTGCCGCCCCTTGAAGATGGGAATTATCGAATAATTCGATATAGGTTGGAGTTTTGATATTGAGTTCCTTACCGAGTTCCGTGAGTATTTTGAAATTATCGTCAGTCAAACGAGCGGACATAAAGTGTTCGTCGAGGCCTTGACGGGCGTTTACGCTTGCCATGCCGATGAGATCGTAGAGGGCACCGCGGCTTTTGTAGATGACATCGACATCATAAATATCCTCGATTCGGCTTTTTAGTCCCGAGATATTAGCCACAATCTCATAAGGCAGCGAATGCGTTTGATAATACTGCAAAATCAAATCGGTGACGAGATCGATATCGTCGCCGAATTGTTCGACGACAAACACCTCCTTGCCAAGCAAAATGCCTTGGCGAAATGTCAGAAGGGCTAAAGAGAGATAGCCATCACGTGTCACATAGGCGAAAATGTCGCGATCGATATGGTCTTTGACTTCCATTCTCTGCCGTTCATTAATGTGATCGATGGCGTCGAGTGTCTTCTTGTAATCACCGGCTTTTTCGTATTCCTGATTGGCACTTGCCGCTTCCATCTTTTGGCGAATTTGGCTTCTTACTTCTTCGTTGTTTCCACTCAAAAAACTCTTGATTTGATTATAAATCAAGGTATGTGTCTCCTCATCGATTTTGTTGATGCAGGGCGCGAGGCACTGACCGAGGTGATAGTAAAGGCAAGGAATGCTCGGAAGCGTCTTGCACTTCTGCAGCGGAAAAATCTTGTTCAACAGACCGATAATTTCATAGGCGTGCATCGAGGTCGGATACGGCCCAAAATAAAAATAGTTTTTGTCTTTGTCGTCGCGGGCAATCTTTAAGACCGGACTGTTTTTTCGTTTCAAGGCGATGTATGGGTAGTGCTTGCTGTCTTTTAGAAGAATATTATAACGCGGGTAGTGCTTTTTTATGAGATTCATCTCGAGGATAAAAGCTTCTTTTTCGCTCTTGGTGATGATCGTTTCAAAATGATCGACATTAAAAACCATCGCCGCGACTTTTCCGGCTTGTGGCCGAGTAAAATATTGTGTCACGCGCTTATTTAAATTTTTGGCTTTACCAACATATATAATCTCTCCGTCTCTATCCTTCATCAGATAGACGCCGGGTTTGGTGGGCACCAGCAAAAGAGCTTGTTTGACTGCGTCGGTCATTTCATGATCACCACTGTCGCTCCGCCGCCGCCTTCATGCTGATCGCCGGGGCGAAAACTCTTGATAAAATCGCACTTGCCTAAATATTCATGAATAGCCCGTTTGAGGGCGCCGGTGCCAAAGCCGTGAATGATGCGGACTTGGGCGAAACGTTTTAATCGTACGCCATCTAAATAGCGGGCGACTTCTTCAAGAGCCTCATCGACATGTAAGCCGATGACGTTTAACTCGAGTTTTACCTCGGTGACGATCTTTGGAGCGACATATGATTGTTCGACGTTATCTCGAGGAGGGGGATTGATAGGATGAACCTTGTCGATAGACGAAGTGATCTTGAGCCCGTCAGAAGAGATGATAAAGAGGCGGTTGCCAGTCATTTTCTCGACCTTACCGGTGATGCCGAGATCAGAAATTGCCACATAGCTTCCGACTTCCACTTTGCCATCGTGATTAATGTCGACCTCGGTTTCTTCTTCCTTTAGCTTTTTGATGCGACTTTTGGCCTCGATGACTTCATGCATCTTGATGTCGGGGTTTCTGAGCAGGGCGAATATCTCATCGATTTCTTGTTCGGCTTTGCTTAAAACCTCCTGCTTGGCCTCTTCGACATCCTCGAGTAAATTCATTCGTTGGTTTTCTATTTTTTGCTCGCGTTCACGAAGTATTTTTTCGACATTTTGAAGCCGCTTGTTTTCGCTTTCGAGAACTCGTTCTTTCGTCTCGTTTTCGGAAATGAGTTTTTGGAGGTTTACTAAAGCGCTGATGCTCTGGTCGTGACCTTGTGATTTCAAGATATTGTGCGCCTTGTCGATAATCGCTTTTGCCAAGTTATATCGCTCAGCCATCTCGAGGCCATAACTGCGACCGGGGACGCCTTGTTTAAGGACATATGTCGGCGTCATTTTTTGCTCGTCAAAAAGGACTGAAGCATTGGTCACTCCTTCTCTATTTAAAGCGTAATCTTTCAGTCCGTCGTAATGCGACGAGCAAAAGACAAAAGCTCCGACATTTAAAAGATAGTCAAGATACGAGATGGCTAGCGCCTCACCTTCCAAAGGCGAGGTGCCGGTGCCGATTTCGTCGAGCAAAATGAGGTCGCTTGTGTCCACGAGCTCGGCGATTTCGGCGAGATTTTTAATATGGCCAGAGAAAGTTGAAAGATTGCTAGCCAGTGATTGATTATCACCAATATCAGCGTAAATATGATTAAAATAACTGATTTTTGCAGGAATCACGGTGGGAATCGCTAAACCGCACTGATTCATGAGAACCATTAGCCCGAGTGTTTTTAAGGCGACGGTTTTGCCACCGGCATTTGGTCCGCTGATGACGATGATGCGCGTTTTTTGATCAAAGAAAAAATCATTGGCAACGACCACCTTGGGATCGATAAGAGGATGCCTGGCCTGTTTAATGTCGATGCTTTTATCCTTCGTGGATATGGCGATTTTCCCATCGATAGAAATGCCGTAAATCGCCTTGGCTTGGACGAAATCGAGATAGCCGATAATCTGATTGTTTTCAAGTATTTCATGACCTTGATTTGCAACGAGTATGCTCAGCTCTTTTAGCAGGCGTTGAATCTCTTCTCGCTCTTCGATTTTTAGGACGTAAATTTGATTGTTTGATTCGACGGCCCATTCCGGCTCGATAAAGGTTGTCATGCCAGTGTCGGAGATGTCGTGAATGACACCGTTAACTTTGCCTTTTTGAGCGGTTTTTATCGGTAGGACAAAGTGCCCGTTTCGAATTGTCGCCACGGCTTCTGTCATATAGTCTCGCAACGATTCGATGGCCGCTTGAAAGCGAAGCGTCATCTTGCGTTCGGTTTCGCTGATTGACTTGCGAATCGAGGCCAAGGTTTTTGATGAACCGCTCAAGATACCTAAGTCCGGCCCGACGACGCGATGAATGCTAATTTCGAGTTGTTCGAGGCCTTTAAACTGCCTTATCGTATCGTTGAGTAACGGAAATTTTTCTTCTCTTTTGCGAATCGATTGAACGATCTTGCCGGTGATGATGATATCGTGGGCGATGGCTTCTAAATCTTCAGCGGTCAGCGTTCCGCCTTTGAAAGCGTATTCGATTTTGCGACTCAAATCAGACGAACTCATCATCGGCAGGCGACCATAGCGAATATTAAGCACCATCATCTCGTCGAGGATGTCGAGTTCTTTTTGCAAGTTATCCGCGTGAACAATCTGCAAATTTAAAGATTGCTCGCGGCCTATGTCGCTTTGAGCGAAAGCGGAGATATCTTTGCGAATCTGATTAAATTCCAAAACGTCATAAATCGTTGGCATGAGAATATCTTACCATAATTTATGGTCGTTATTGATAGATGGACTTTTATGGTAAAATGATATGGGCATTTATGAGCAACAACATCGTCACCATTAAAGCCGATCGAGAACTTCTCAATCAAATCATCGCCTATTATCAAAAATATCAGACCGCAAATGATGGTCAGTATATTTTGTTTCAGGCCAAGAAAAGTCAAGTGACGATCACCGCTTATCAAAACACTAAGGGTAAAGAAACGAAAGTCACTTTTTGTGGCGAAGGTTTTATTAAAGAAGCAAAACGATGGAATAGAGATATCGTTCCGCCAAAAGAAGAAAGCGCGGATGAAGGGCCTCTTGGATGGTTCGAAATCGACGACCAGATCGGCAGCGATGAAGTCGGGACCGGCGATTTTCTCGGACCTATCTGCGTATGTGCCGCTTTTCTAAAAAAAGAAGATGTCGCTTATTTAAAGCGGGTCGGTGTCGCCGATTCAAAGAAAGTAAGTGATGAATATATCCTGCAAATCGCCCCTTCATTAATCAAAAGATTCTCATATTCGCAAGTTAGTCTCAGCAACGAAAAATATAATGAGTTGGTGCAAAAAGGTATCAATATCAATGAGATTAAGGCTCGACTCCACAATCGCGTCCTTTTGAATTTGATAAAGAAACACGGTCCGCGCCATGTCTATGTCGATAAATTTGTTTCTGAGTCGCGCTATTTTACATATGCTTCGCGCGATCATGAAATCGTTCGCAATATCGTTTTTAAGACAAAGGGCGAATCGCGCTATCCCTCAGTCGCTTTAGCTAGCATCATCGCGCGCTATTCTTTTTTAAAGAAAATGGAAGCAATCGGGAACAGGTACAAAAGAGTAATCCCCTTTGGCGCCTCATCAAAAGTCGATGCCTTTGCCATCTCTTTTATCAAGGAGTACGGGGTGGCCGAACTAAATAAAATCGCCAAGGTTAATTTTGAAAATTACAAGCGCGTGACAGGAGAGTCAAACAACACATGAAAAAAATATTATCTTTCGCGCTCCTTGCCGTAATCTTATTGGTTTCGTGCGAGCCAGCGACCGATACCTCGTCGGAAACATCAACGATTATAGTTAACAGCGAGGATGTCATCGACGGAACTTATGAGCAAAGAATCAGCAACATGGCTGATACTGGCATCACCATCGATGAACTCGATAGGACGGATAGAGAAACAGCGGCTTATGACGTGTCTGCCCCTCTTGGAAGCGTAAGTCATCCCATCACTAACACGTCGTCAGAATATTTAGAAATACTCACTTTTGAGCAGCCAGCCCAATATGGTGACGCCTACTTATTTCGAGCCGGAGATGCGACGATTGCCATGGATTTTGGCCATCCATCCAGTTATGTGTATAGCGATTCGACGCGTTATTATAATTACTTGAAGAGCACATACGAGAAATATATCGATGATGGTCATCTCGACTTGTTAATTCTCACGCATCCGCACGGCGACCATTACGGCGGTTATTCGGCTTTAAAAGAAGCCATTGATTCAGTCGGCATGATCGTCGATTACGGCTATTATAGCGGCGGAGGAGAAAACTACCGCCACTCTATTCGCGATTACTATGTAAGTCAAGGAAGCGAATATCATCGGATATACGATAATGTTCACGAAATAAACGGCGGACAAAAAAGAACCTATTTAACACCCGAATTATTCATCGATTGGTTAGATACTGGGTATTACACCGAAGTTTATAATGACGGACCGATGGTCGATGACATCAATGTCACATCTTTGGCGGGAATTCTTGCCTATCGCAACTTTACCTTCTTTTTTTCAGGCGACCTTCAAGATAACCCTAGCGGATATGGCGGCACCGGCGGAATTGGCGAAACGAATTTAGTAAGCCTCAATAGCGCTAATGGCGAAGTGTTTCATGAGGTGACGATGATGAAAGCCGCTCACCACGCCTCATCTAAGGCGAATAACGATATTCTCCTAAATGTCTTAGAACCGAAATTAGTGACGATTTCGGCTGGTGCCCCATCGCCAGAGACGACATCTAACGGCAAGACGGGAGTATGCGCCGGTCACCCTCACATTCAAGCTCTTTTGCGATTCTTAACGAAAGGAGCTAAGCGAGTCGCTCCCCTCGTATATTTAAACTTCATCAATGGCACAACTTCGTTTGTGACCGACGGTTTAGGTAAAATCTACATGAAAGGCTCGCCCCTAAAAATGTCTTATTATGGTACCTCGCAAGATGATGTCATCAGTCAAAGCTATGGATCGATCACCGATATATTCCACGACATTCGCAACTCGGAATGGGGAAGAGTGTGCCACAGCCTTTAAGCGCCCACATGTTTGTTAACAAACGGAACCTTCAATGCTATAATGCTACCGAGTTAGCCGTCTGATATGCGTTAGAAGAAAGGTTAACTATCTCAGGAATAAAAAAATTGGCACATTACTTGTCGCTTATTATCGCCCTAGTTGTCGCTCTAGCAGGAAGTTTGGCTACTTTCTTTTTCGCTCGCCACAAGGATTTTTCTCTTGGAAAGAAAATATTTTCTTTTGCTCTCATCGTCGTTTTTATCGCTCGCTACATTTCATACGACGATCAGATTCTCAATATCGTGAGCCTCGCTAGCGGCCCCTTTACCCCAGCGATTAATTTCTTTGCTTATTTTGGCATTTGGCTCGAGTTGACCCTCGTCGTCTTGCTCATGCTTTACCCTTTTTTCAAGGTTCGCATCTTGACCAATCTCATCAAATTCGTCTTGACTCCGGGTTTTGTTCTCTATCTCGGATTTTCTTATTATAGCGTCTACCTGCAACTCATCGGAAATACCGGCAATCTCTTCTCACTCTCTTTTCAAAGCGCGATGTTCGCCGTCGAAATCGCCGCGGTGGCGTATGGCCTCTTTCTTGTCTGGCGCGATGATTACTCAATAAAATTGAGCAAAAAAGATATCGTCAGCCTCTTGATTGCCATCATCCCCGTCTTGCTAGCCTCACTTCCGATTTACGGGCCGCAATTTGTCATCGGAAATGTCAACGCTCGCTATGAAGTGATCGACATCTCCTTTGCTCACCGCCTCTTCATCTACGGTTCGATCATCATTCCTTTTATCTTGTATTTTTCTTTAAAAAAGAAAGACGAAGAGTTTATCCGCTTTGCGATGGTCTATTTAAGCGTCGCGACCATGATTACTTTTTCTCGCGTCTTTTACTATCAGAATTTTTTTGAACCTTGGACATGGCCAATTCACCTTTGTAACACTGCGATGTATATCATTCCCCTAGTGTTAATTTTTCGCCTCGACAAACTTTTCTACTTCACATATTTTATCAATGTCTTCGGAGCCTTGATGGCCATGCTGATGCCCAACTATTCGGCATCCACAAACTTGACGAGCTGGGTCATCATTCAGTTCTGGTACAACCACTCTTTGGCTTTTTTCATGCCTCTTTTGCTCGTGGCGCTTAAACTGTTTCCCCGCCCAAAGATGAAGCAGATGTATTACTCCCTGATCGCTTTTTCCGGGTATTTTCTGCTCGTCATGGTTCTTAATGTGTGGTTCAGCAACTATGCCGCGACTGACTTCTTCTTTATCAACAGCGACTTCATCGTGGATAAATTAGGCCGCTGGGCAGAGAATATTTTTAATATTTCATTTAGTTTTAACATCGGGGCGCTAACTTTCGAATTTCACCCTGTCTACCAAGCTCTCTTTTTGCTGGTATATGTCGGTGTCTCCTTTGCGATGTGGTTCGTCTATAGCCTCGGTTTCAGCATAGCTGATTCTCTCGGCGATTTGCGAATGCGCCAGAAAAGAATCAAACTCGACAAATTCGCTTTGTTGGCAGCTTTAAATGGAAGGGGGCTCGATGAACCCATGGAACAAAACACAGGAGTTAGGTTAGAACTTAAAAACTTTTCAAAACGCTATGGCAGAAACAAAGATTTTGCGGTCAGAGACGCCTCATTAATCGTCAACGGCGGCGAGATTTTTGGTTTTCTTGGCCCTAATGGAGCGGGCAAATCTACCACCATCAAGTCAATTGTCGGCATTCAGACGATTACCGAAGGTTCGATTTCCATCTGCGGATACGATGTCGAGAAGCAACCGGTCATGGCCAAGCGCCTCATCGGTTATGTTCCTGACCACTATGCCCTCTATGAAAAGTTGACTGCTCGCGAATACGTCAACTATATCGCCGACATTTACGGCGTTACATCCGAGGAGCGCCAGGAGCGCATTCCTCACTATGTGAACCTTTTTCACCTCGAAGAGGCGTTTGACAATCAAATCAAGACTTTCTCGCACGGCATGAAACAGAAAGTGACGATTATCGCCGCTCTCGTCCACGAACCGAAATTGTGGCTCCTCGATGAGCCGTTGACCGGTCTTGATCCCGATAGTATTTACCAAGTAAAAGAATGCATGCGACAGCACGCCGCCAAAGGCAATATCGTCATGTTTTCAAGCCACATCATCGATGTCGTCGAAAATCTCTGCCAGAGAATCGCCGTCATCAAAAAAGGTCATCTGTTCGCACCGATGACGATTGAGGAAGTTCACGAGCAAGGAACGCTCGAGGAATATTATTTAAAAATGGCCATCTATGAAGAAAAGCCCGAGTTAGAAGAAAAAAAGGAAAAAGCCTAGAGTGACCGATGAAAGACATTAAGACATTAGTAATGATGCAGCTCAAAGATAAACTCGACCTCGGGTTTATCAAAGATAAAGGGCAATTGATTCGCAAAATTGTTTTCTTTTTGCTTCGCTTTATCACCGTCGCGGGCATCGCCTTCGCTCTTTTCTACGCCTCGTCGTTCTTGCGGATTTTCAATAATTCGCCGTTCATTCCCACGTCAATTATGACGATGCTTTTGACCGTGATCCTCGCCATTTCCACGATTGCCAACACAAATGATTTGATCAAGTCGCTCTACATGGCCGAAGATAATCAAATGCTCATCACATATCCTGTGTCGGCCAATCGCATCTTTTTATCTAAAATAATTGTTTTTTACCTCTATGAGATTTATAAAAACTTTACCTTCACCCTACCTATCTTTCTCGCCTATGGCTTGATTTCCCCAGTCAGCTGGTTCTTTTACATCTGGGTTTTTATCTCTTTCTTGCTCGTCTCGCTAATTCCTGTCGTATTAGGCGTCGTTATTTCCTTGCCTGGTTTTTTTATCGGGCGCTTTTTGCATAGATATCGCTTTCTAAAAACAGTATTTTTTATCGCAATATTATCAGGCTTTATCTATTTGCTTGTGCGTTTAATCTTACTTATTCCTTCGGAAATAAATGTTCTTTATTATTGGGGTCCGATCAAAACCTTGCTGACGGATATAATGAGTTTTTTCCGCGATTATTTTAAACCCGTCTACTATGTCGTGATCTTGGTCATCGGGAAATATGACGCGACGATGAAATACTCCTACCTAAATTTTGACATTTGGTTCGTTTTCTTGAGTTTACTCGCCGTGTTGTTCGCTTTGTTTATGGCGACTTACTTTGTCGCCCGTTTTTTATTCATAAAAATGACAAGCGTAAGTTTTGAATATGACAAATCCTTCAAAGTCAAGTCTTTGCTTAACCGGCGCTTGCCTCTTTTCTTAAGTTTTATCCTCAAAGAGTTGCGTCTTATTTTTCGCAATGGACGTTTCACCTACAACTTTATCGCTTCGTATGTTGCAATTCCCTTATTTATCCTATTAATCAATCAAATCTTCTCATCGATGGATTTATATCCCAATGGACAATTCGCCGTTCAAGCGTTCAATATTCTAATTATTATGCTGCCCCTTCTTGCATCAAACAGCCAGATTGCCACTCTCTATTCGGCGGAAGGGCGTACCGCGTATATGAAGCGAAGTAAGCCGGTCATCGTCGTTTTCCCGTTGTTTGCCAAACTGATTCCCAATATCATCCTTTCGGTCGTTTCTTTACTTGTCTCGCTCTATATTTTTAACGCTCATATGCACTATGTCGCGAGCAACATCATCTTGCTATCTGCCGCCTTAATTTTCATTCAGATTGGGCATATTTTATTTAGCGCTTTGCTCGATATCATGAATCCGCAGAACGAACAATACGCCACTGTCGGCGAACAAGTCAATAATCCAAATGCCACGAAAGCGACGGTTTTAGCCTTTGTCATCTCGTTTATCGTGGCTTTAGTCACTGTCGGTTTCCTCCTCGAAGAACAGAGGATGCCCAATCAATTTTTTAACATGGCTTTCTTGAAAATCCTCTTGCTTGGAGCCGTTTTCTGCGGAGTTGCGCTTTACTTGTTCATTGAAAATATCAAAGCATACTATTACGATCGGGTTAGCTAATTATGAAAAAATCAGTAATTTTAATTATCAGTTCCCTAACGCTCGTGGCCATCATTATCATCGGCCTTTTATTTCAGCGCGCCGAAGTATATAACGTCACAATCTATGTCTCGCAAATCATTTGCAGCGGCATTCGCATCGGCGATGATTATTACGAGGCTTATCTTGATAAGACGCAAAATGTCTACCGCATCGAAAATCCCGAAAAGCCGGGATCGGCATTGACTCTGACATATGTTCCGAATCTCACCGTCGATATCATCTATGAGGTCGTCCCATACGAGGCGAGCAATCAGAGCGTGAGTTTTTCCACTGATCCAAACAGCTATGTCGCCCGCATCGAAAGCGCGACTGGTCGCGTCTTATTTCTCGACGAAGGAACCGAGACATTCAGCATTCGGGCCAACGACAATTCCAACAAGTCGGCCAAGGTCCGATTAAGAGCCAAAATTCCAGATGCTTAATCTTTTTATTGTTTAGTGATACAATGATTTTCGGCGTGCTTAGCACGCTATAAATATTCACGGGGAATTATCAAGAAAGGATACATCCATGAAAAAGAGTTTACTACTTCTGCCGTTAGTCGCAATGACCCTTGTCGGTTGCGATCCGGTCGTTGAAGATTACGGCGCGCTACTCGACATCGAAATCGCTTCTGGACTGCAAGAAGAATACGTCCAATACACCGTTGTCGATTTATCTGAAATCAGCGTGACCGCCACTTTTGAGAAAAAGGTGCTGACCGTCGAAGGAACTGATTTGACATTTGATCCCGAGACCTTAGACACTACGGTTCTCGGCGAGTTCGAAATCACAGTCGCATATTTGACCGAAAGCGTCGTCTGGACCTACTCGGTCGTCGAATATGATGAAATCGATAATATCTCCGCTCCTGATTTCGTCGTAGTTTACAATGCCAACATCGAGGAAAAAGACTTAACTAACAAGCGCAATGAATTTATGGATCGGGAGCAAGGCTATTTTGTCGGAGACGATAATCCGTTCAAATTCTTTCCTAATATTTACGCCTACGACAGCGAAGGTGAAGAGATGGAAGTAACCGCCTATCACAGCGTTTCCCTCGTCCAAGAAAAAAGAGGAGAAGAGTGGGTGACATTATCCGGCGCTGAACTCGATAGCATCGTGGCCATCGACGATTTTGCTTCGACCTATGATTTCACCGAAGAAGCAATTGGCAATACCTACAAATTGACCGTTCGCCCATATGGCGAAGAATATGCCGTCAATCCCAAATTCTCGACATCTTTTGAATTTAGCGTCGCCGACGGTTATAACGTCTATGAGCAAGATGATTTATCCCATTATGACAACATGAGTGCCAACTGGACTTCATATCGTGAAGACAACGGCATTACACCAGTGGCAATCAATGGTCTTTTCTTGCACAACGACATCGAAATCCAAAGAGATAAGCTGCCGGATGGTTTCTTCTACATGGAAGGCGATTCGGACATTCAAAGCACTGACGGTGATTATGCGCGGGCTCTCGGTTCGCTAAGAGATAATGTCGACCTCTACCACCGCAATATTTCAGCTGGAGAATCGTTCGTTTTTAATGGAAATTACTTTAATATAGAATATTCAAGTCTTCCTGTTGTTGTTCGCGAACCTGGTTCACCATATGCGGGAGCTGGTGGCATTTTTGCGGAACCAGGATTGGTAATTTCTCACGCAACCGTTATCAAAGCTGGATTTAATCAAACCGGTGAGGATTTAGGTGACTACGAGATGAAAAATCTTCGTGTCATTGGCAATGCCAATCGCACCGAAGAAGGTGAAAAATCAGGCGGAGCCATCTTTACAAAATTGCTAAGTGTAGACTCCCACCTTTACAACCTCATCGGCACACAATGCTTTACGTTCATTTTGACTGAGCATTGGGGACCTAATGCGACAATCGAGAAAACGCGCGGCTATGACTCCTTTAGCAGCATGCTGTATAACTGGGGCACAAACAATTTACAAATCATTGATTCCGAATTCATCGGCGCCGGCGGACCAATCATCATCACTGATCACGTTTCGCCAGACGAAAATGGAGGAGGCGGCTATCCTCCGCACACCAAGGTTGAAAATACAAAGATGAGTTCGCTTGTTTTCGGTAACGAAAACTGGTTCGCTCTCGTCGGCGCCACCGAAGCTGCGGCACAACTTAAAGGTCTCGGCGCTCTTTTCGAAGCTTATGGAACCAACAACATCATCAAGAAAGTTGACACAGGCGGAGGGCCACAAGATTTTATTGACATTATCGCGGTCATTAAAGACGGCAGCGCGGCCAGCCCGACTTCATCGAAAATCAGCGGTTCGTTCCAAATTGATGAAGGCACCGCCCTTGATTTTAACGGTCCATTTATGACTTCTGTATCTTATATGCCGCCGGAAGCTCCTCGCCTTGAATCGAGCGGTGGCGATAATGCCTTAATCGGCGAATTTCTAATGGGAGAAAATACTGTCAGGATGCTGATGGGTCCCGATGGACAACCGATATACCCGACGCCAGGAACCAATTATTTTGATGGGGACTACATGAACCTCTATTACAATATCGGTTCAGGAGATGGCTTTATGGGTCTCGTCTTTAAGGTTTACGACTCTGCGGCATAACATCAATTATTGTATAAAAAACGGGCTTTTGAACTGACCCCCAAATCGGACACTTCATTAAAAAGGCCGCAAAACAGGGATCATCGAAGGTCTCTGTTTTTTATTCGGCTTGAATTGTAGAAGGCAATCCATTCCTCAACAAGTTTGATGTAATGCTCTAATGATGTAATATTATTTTTGTACAGAGTTTCCTTCTTGAGGATTCCGTGCCAGCTCTCCATCGGGGAGTCGTCAAGAGGCGTTCCCTTTCGACTCATTGAAATTAGAATGCCGTTCGACTCGCACACGGCTTTGTACTCGAAAGATGTATATTGGAATCCATGGTCGCTGTGAATGATGAGATTCGATACATCTTTTTCTTTTTGAATGGCCTCGTTCAACGTGTCTGTAACGACATTGATGCTGTTGAATTTCGATATTTTGTACGCTACGACGCGACGGTCATATAAATCGATGATGGTCGATAGATACGCCCGTTTGTTTCCAAAGATGAGATAGGTTATGTCCGTACACCATATTTGATTTAAACCTTTGGTTTCAAATCGTCTTTTAACGAGATTGGGTCGAATGTTTTCTTCGATTCTCTTGTATGACACATTCGGTCTAATCCGTTTGATATATTCGGGTTTTAGACCATATTTCTTCATGATCCGCTGAAGCTTTTTGTGATTGTGTTTGACACCATATTTCTGCTTAAGGCCTTCCTGGGTTCTCCGATATCCATACATGCCTTTTGACTCATCAAAGATTTCCTTAACAAGTATGCAGTCATAATAATCGGGATCTTCTTTATTTCGATACTTGTAATAAGTTCTCCTCGATATGTTTAAAGCCGCGCAGAGATTGGAAAGTTTGTAATCGTTGATATGCAAGTTGATGAAGATTACTTTTTCCCGTGTCGAGCTTCCAAGAAGGCCCGGTATTTTTTTAGGATTTCGTACCTCTCCTTATAATCTTTCAATGTCAGATTTTTGAATTTTGAACGACCCACATAACCTTTACGATGGTCGATTGTCACATCTTTTCCTTTCTTTGTCTTATGAATCAAGTTTTTGACAGTTCCAACCGACACATCATATATTTCACCCGATAAGATAGGCCCCACATCTCCATCAAAATACTTTTTAAGTATTTCTTTCTTCATTCCAGGACTCAACTTCTTAAATTTTTGACCTTTACTAGCCAAAATAAAAAACCTCCTACCAAGATTATATGGCAAGAGGCTTTTTTATTGCCTGTGAACTAAATGGGGTTCAGTTCATTGGCCGTCTTTTTCCTATTAATTTAGATTTTCGAGTATTTCTTTGAAGTACGAAGGCAGAGGGGTTGTAAATGTGTTCACCGACTCAGTTCGCGGATGAATGAGGGTTAGCTCTTTCGCATGCAGCAATTGCCCGCCTTGATAAATCGAATCATTTTTTCTTCCGTAAAGCAGATCGCCGACTAACGGATGCTTTATATACTCAAAATGGACGCGTATTTGATGCGTACGGCCTGTTTCCAAGCGACATTCTACCAAAGTCGAGGATTGATATCTTTTCAACACTTTGAAGTGCGTGACAGCCTCTTTGCCATCGTGAAGATCGACTGCCATCTTCAGGCGATTCTTCTTATCGCGACCAAGAGGGGCGATGATCTTACCTTCTTCTTCGTGAATCACGCCGTGGACGAGGGCGACATAGACGCGGCTCATCGTGCGGTTTTTCAGTTGCGAGGCCAAGTCGTTATGAGCAAAGTCGTTTTTAGCAATTGCCAAAAGACCAGATGTGTCTTTATCGATGCGATGGACGATGCCGGGTCTAAATTCGCCGTTAATTGAACTTAAATTCTTGGTGTAATACATCAGGGCATTGGCCAGCGTCAAATCCATATTTCCCGCGCCGGGATGGACGACGAGACCTCGCGGCTTATTGATGATCAAGATGTCATCATCTTCATAGACGATATCGAGAGGGATGAATTCCGGCTTTAAATCCGATGGTTTTTCTTCCCTTGCGACGATGTTTATCACATCGCCTTTTTGAAGGCGATAACTAGTTTTTATGGCTTCGTTATTGACATATACAAAACCTTCGTCAATCAGCTTTTGAATGTGGTTTCGCGAGACATCGCTTAAAATATCGACTAACGCTTTGTCGATTCTTTGTCCGACTTCGGCTTCGACTTTATAATTTTTTGTCTTCGCTGCCATTCTTTTTCTCTTTTTCCTCGAGATACTCGGGAGCGGGTTTCGATAAGTCTTCCTTATTTGGCTTATTCTTCGCCAGTTTGATGTCTTCGATGACGATGGCGAAAAGCAGAATGATGACCCCGACGACTAAGGACATATCCGCGACATTGAATGTCGCAAAGCGCCGTCCCCAAAACTCGAACGAGAGAAAATCGACGACGCCGCTGAAACCGACGATCGACGGCCAATATAAGGCGCGATCAATCAAATTTCCATACGCGCCGGCAATCATCATGGCCAAGGCAATTTTCATGACGTGATTTAAAGAAGCATATTTCTTAATATAATATATTAACATCGCCGTTCCCATTACCGCTGAGATGACGATGAAGAAAATGCGCCACTCGACATCGCCGGTATTGCCGAGGCCAAAGGCCGCCCCTTGGTTAAAGGAAAGGCGTAGATAAAAGAAATTTTCGATGACGACGATATCCTGGTAGATGCTCATATTGTTGACCACGACCCACTTTGAGATGAGATCGAGGATAAATATTAAAATGATGAGCCAGCTAAACGAAAAGAAGACATCGCGAGCGATTTCTTTGAGCGACTTCGATTTGAAATAATTAACGATTCGATTAGCCATCGCAATTCTCCTTCAAGACATCAAGGCAACGCGAACACACCTCGTGTTCTTCGTGATGATGCAGTTCGCTTACATAATTCCAGCAGCGCGGACACTTATGACCTTCAGCTCTTTTAACCAGGACTTCGCCCGAGGTGTCGAAATCAACTTTTGATACGACAAAGAGACGGGCCAGTTCAACTCCATTTTTATCAAGCCCCAACTTTTTTAGCAACTTGTCGCCTGAGGGCAAGCTCACTTTCGCTTCTTGCGAGGAGCCGATCAATCCGGACGAACGGGCTTCTTCAAGCCTCTTTAAAACTACATCGCGCAGAGTCATGAAGGATTCGTAATCTTTGATTACATCTAAAGGATAATCTTTAGATAACTTCGGATAATTTAGCAGTTGCACATTATCTTTATCGCAATGAGGCAAACTGTGATAAATCTCATCCATCGTGAATGGCAAAAAGGGCGTCAGCAAGCGCATCAATGTATCGGTTACTTGATAGATGACATTTTGAACCTGAAGCCGCCTTTTTGAAGTTTGGCTATTGCAGTACAAAACATCCTTTGTGATGTCGAGATAAAAAGAAGATAAGTCGCGCGACATAAAAGTGACGATGCGGCCGATGCCATTACCAAAATCATATTTGTCGAATGAATTAATCGCGTCGTTTTTCACGCTTTCAAGTTCAGCGAGGATAAAGCGGTCCACCACTTCAAAGTCTTTCATCTTGTCTCTTTCGAGGGTGAATGATGAATTTTCTCCGTTGGCGAGATTGCCGAGTAAAAATTTGAAAGTGTTGCGCACTTTGCGGTACACTTCCGCGACTTGCATGATGATGCCTTCGGAAATGCGAACATCCTGCTTGTAGTCGATGGTCGCCGCCCAAAGCCTTAGAATATCGGCTCCGAACTGATTGGCGACTTTGCTAGGATCGATGCCGTTACCTTTTGATTTTGACATCTTATCCCAGTTTTCGTCGACGACAAAGCCGTGAGTCACGCAATCTTTAAACGGCGAATGGCCGAAGACGGCCGTCGCGATCGTCAGCGAGGAGTTAAACCATCCTCGGTATTGGTCATTGCCTTCGATATATAGATCCGCTGGGAATTTGAGACCTCTGTCGCGCATTACGCCATTAAAGGACGAACCGCTGTCAAACCAAACATCCATGATGTCTTTTTCTTTAGAAAAAAGCCCGTTGGGCGAATGCGAATTACGGTATCCTTCGGGCAGTAAATCTCTTGCCTCTTTTTCATACCAAATATCACTGCCGTGCGCGGCAAAAAGAGCGATGATGTGGTCGAAGACTTCTTTTTCGATAATCGGCGAACCATCTTCATTATAAATAATCGGAATGGGCACGCCCCATGCTCTTTGCCGCGAGATGCACCAGTCGGTGCGGTCTTTGATCATGTTGATCATCCGCGTCTCGCCCCACGTTGGAACCCAATGGACTTTCTTGACTTCGGCCAATAAGCTTTCGCGAATCGGCTCGATCGAGCAAAACCATTGGGGGGTGGCCCGGAAAATGAGTGGTTTCTTCGTCCGCCAGTCGTGAGGATAGCTGTGCAAGCTCTCACTCTCGGACAAAAGGGCGTTATTTTCCTTGAGCATGGCCAAGACAACTTTGTTGGCTTCTTCATAGAAGAGGCCGGCCAAGCGCTCTCCCGCCTCGGCCATCATAAAGCCGCGGTCATCGACTGGGCAATAAGGAGCGATGCCGTATTTCTGGCAGACATTGTAATCGTCGACGCCGTGCCCGGGGGCGGTGTGAACCAAGCCGGTGCCAGCTTCGTTGGTGACATGTTCGCCATTGATAACTAATGACAGGCGGTCGTAGAAAGGATGCTTGGCTTTGACGCCGTCCAATTGCTGACCGCTAAAGGATTTAAGCAATTTCATCTCGCCGAGGTCTAATTCTTTATTTAAACGCTCTTTAAACTCTTTAAGAAGGACGAGACGGCCCTTCGCGGTTTGATAAAGGCCATACTCAAAGCGGGGATGGACGGAGATGGCGAGGTTCGCCGGCAAGGTCCAAGGCGTCGTCGTCCAGATGACGAGTTTGTCGCCTTTTTCTAAGACTTCACGACCATCGATGACATCAAAGCTGACGGAGATTGATGGAGAGGTGACATCGTAGTATTCAATTTCAGCTTCCGCTAAAGCGGATTCGCTCGATGGCGACCAGTAAACGGGTTTTAAGCCTTTAAAAATCAAGCCTTTTAAAGCCATCTCGGCAAAGGCTTCGATTTGCCGGGCTTCGTATTTTTTATCGAGAGTGACATATGGATTTTCAAAATCTCCAACGACCCCCAAACGCTTGATTTGTTCTTTTTGAATAGCGACTTGTTTGAGAGCGTATTCGCGGCATTTCTGACGGAATTCGACAATCGGTGTCGTCTTGCGGTTGACACCGAGCTTGGTCACTTGGTTTTCGATGGGAAGTCCGTGTGTGTCCCAGCCAAAAACAAACAGCGTGCGAAACCCCGACATGTGTTTGTAGCGGACGATAAAATCCTTTAATAAGCGATTTAACATGTGCCCGCAGTGAATATTGCCGTTCGCATAAGGCGGTCCATCGTGAAGGGCGTATTCTTCCGCTCCTTCTCTTGATTTGAGCATTGCGCCATATAAATCCTGTTCGTGCCACCGCACTAAAAAAGTCGGTTCCTTGAGATTGAGATTACCTCTCATCTCAAAACTTGTTTTCGGCATCAATAGTGTTTTCTTCAGTTCCATAAACTTCCTCTTTCCAAAATAAAAGCGTCCTCATCTAAGGACGCAATTCGCGCGGTACCACCTTAGTTTTATGCACATTGCATAACCCTTGATATCCGGTAACGTCGGATCGACGGATTCCCTACTCGCTTCAGGTCTCGCTCGGAAGGGATGCCACTTGACCATGATAACCTTGCACCAATCGTTATCTCGCTAAATCGTCAAAGGCGTGTCTTCGTCAACGCTTTATTATATTATAATACGCGTTAAACGGCATTGATTGCAAATCTATTTAAATAAAGGGCTCCGCCAGTAAAGCCGCTAAAAGCGATGCGGACTTTTCCTTGATATGTCGTTCCCTCGGGAAGTACAAACTCGTACAGCGTATTATTACCGATTGTGCCGATTACCATCGATTGCTGAGGAAACGAATGAGAGCCGATGCTGACATCAATTTTTGGATTAACTCCTGAAGCGGCCGTTGAAGCGACGACATAAATGGCTTCGACGTCACTTTTTTCATTGAAGACAAAGGAATTAACCGTTTCTAAATACATCGTTTTAATAGGTTTAGTGCTCGTTCCAAATTGCCGGCCGCGACCATTCGCGGTGTCGAAATTATATAAAATTCCCGATTCATAGAAGAAATTAAATGCTATTCCCCCTAGTGTCAGCTGATGGACGCCACCATCGCTTTCGACATTGCGAAACGCAGCGAAAGGATCAGTGCTCGTCAGTGCATAATGATAAGTCGCTAGAAGCGAAGGGTCGGCTTCAATCTCAATCTCGTAGCTTACGGCCATCTGTTGATATGCGACATCAATGGTCATTTTTCCGATATCGCTTAACACAAACTCGTATCCATCGCTCAGTGAAACGCTAAAGTCGGTGGAATTTAAAATGGCATTCACCGACAAGTCGTTGTTAACAGTGAACGCTTTTAAGTCATCGGCTTTAGAAAAGGTGTTGCCGACTTGGAAAAGAATGGACAAATCCTTGATGCCTAAATTGTGAATGCCACTCGCCTGCTTTTCGCCGCCTGCGAGCACGACATCATAATATGATGGACGTATTTTATTTAGCTCTCCGGCTTCGTCTTGTCTATCGCCGAAAACATAATCGACTAACTCTGGAAAATCGACATAAGGGTTGCGATTCTTTTGAAAAGAATAAACGCCGATATTGTGCTTGTATTCGCGGCGCGTGACTTCGCCATCGGCCCACTCCAATAAGTCGCTGAGCATGCCGTGTGTTTTACTGCGCGATTCAGAAATCCCTTCGACGACATCGAGGTCATCGAAGCGAGTTGCCATGTAAAAGATGCCCCGAGCCATCATCGGCTTGTCTTGGAGTCGCGGTTCAAAAACATTAACCCCGACATTTTCGACAGATTGAATCGCGCGACATCCGGTTTCGTTACCAAAGTAATCGGTCGGATAGATTATCGTTCCCATCTCTTCTGTCACATTGCCAAGGTTTTTGTTGCCGCGCGAGTTATTAAGTCTTCCATCAGAGGCGAAAAGATTATGAAAATCACTTCGCATAGCCACGACTAAGTCATCTTCGCTTTCAGGGCGCGTATGATTCGTATCGAAATTACCTAGCGTCTGAGCAAATGCGTGTTCGCGCTGCCAACCCTGATTTGAACCGGTGAAAGTGTATGACTTAAGCGGTTGATAGTCGGCATATACTAAATTAACGCGGTCAAAATTATCAAACGTCTCATCGGCTTTTTGATTGACCGCCCACCTATCCGAACCATCGAATTCCACTAGTGTGACATCAAAATTAATTAGCTCATTGAGTTGCTCGCGAAGATCCTCGCCATTTTCCCATGATTCAATAGAATCGTAGTAATCGTTATAGTAGTCTTCATAGATTATGACGGGATCACTTGAGGTCTCAGTTTGCGAGCTGCTGTCAGTCGTTGACGAAGTGTCGGCGCTCGAGCTCGTATCAGTCGGATTAGGTTCGCATGACGAAAGAATGAGCAAAGCGCTCAACAAAAACGGAAAAATCTTTGTCATTATCTTCTTATCGCTATGACTATTCAATGTGTTTATTTTTAAGGAAACTCGGCAAGATGGAGTCTTCGCTTGCGACTTCGCCGGCCTCGGCTTCCTCAACCTTTGCTTCTTTTTTGGGCTTATCGCCATTCACACCATTAGTTTTTTCGCCATCGGTGCGTTGGAGGCGAATTTGCTGCGAGTAATTGGGGACGCTCGTAAAATCGAATTCCTCAGTGAAATCGCTAGCGATGACACTGACGAGAATTTGATCGGTCAATTGATTGTTGATGGCGACTCCGAATTTGACATCGATATTATTGCCGGCTGCCTCGATGACCAAATCGACGGCTTCCTGGGCTTCATATAAGCTGACATTCGGACCACACGTCACCGAGCATATCGCCCGACGAGCGCCGTTAATACTCGCTTCTAAAAGTGGAGAATTAATCGCGTTTTGGGCAGCTTCTTGAGCCCGATTAGGTCCTTGACCTAAGCCAAAACCGATAAGGGAAATTCCAGAATCCTTCAATGTGTTTCTAATATCGGCGAAATCAAGATTGATAATAGCCGGCATCAAAATTAAATCGGTGACGGTTTTAACCGACTGCGCCAAGACGCGATCCGATTCAGCGAAAGCTTCGGAAATCGGCTGGGTGCCGCTGACCATCAGAAGTTTGTCGTTTGAAACAATAATAATTGCATCGACGGCATCTTTTAATTCATTGAGACCTTCGACGGAATTGGCGATGCGCTTTTTGCCTTCGAAAGTAAAAGGACGTGTGACGATTGCGACGGTCAAAGCACCTTCTTCGCGAGCAACTTGGGCGACGACGGGAGCGGCGCCAGTACCGGTACCTCCGCCCATTCCGGCGGCGATGAACACCATATTCGCGCCTTTGACGACTTTGCGAATATCTTCGACGGAAGCATTGGCCGCTTCGCGACCGACGCTCGGCTCACCTCCTGCGCCTAATCCGCCGGTGACGGATGGGCCGAGGATGATGCGATTGCGAGACTTAGAAGTCGCTAGTGTTTGCCGGTCGGTGTTAGCCACGAAAAATTCGACGGCGCCCAAATCCTCATCAATCATTCGATTGACAGCATTATTTCCGGCTCCGCCGACGCCGATGACCACGATGCGGGCAATCGGTTCGAAATTGTCTAGTTCAGATCCTTGCATATGAGACCTCCTACTTGCGTTCCTTCGCCTCTTTACCACCGCGAGTTAGCGGTGTGACGACGGGACGATCTTCTTCGAGATAGCTTTGATAGCGGTTGTTGGCGAGAATGGCTCCGAGCGTATTGACATATGTCTGGTGGCGGGCGCCGATAGCTGTTGGAATGCAAAAATGAATTTTGTTATCAGGAAAAGCCTCGATAATCAGTTCGTCGAGGCCGCATAGCCTGCCTAGTCCACCACTGATGATAAACGGCATCTTTAAATATTTCTTGTCATAGCCGGACATCAAGGAGTTAATCGCTTGTTTTAGTGAAACTAAATAATCATAGACGAATTGCTCGGTTACTCGATTCAAATCTTCGGTTGTGTACTCTTTCTCGATGCCATCGAGATCGGTGCTTTTGGCAATCGTGGGGTAAAATGACATCGGTCGATGGTCAATTCCGTAACGGCGCTTTAATTTTTCGGCTTCGTCAAAAGGAAGATTAAAACTCGTCATGATCGCCGCTGTCAAATCCTTACCGCCTTTTTCAAAATAAGTCGAGGCGAACAAAGTGCGGTCGCCGACTAGGCTTACCGTCGTCACTTCGGCACCCATATCTATTAATAGATAAGAGGTGGGGAGCGATAAATCTTGCGCGAGGAGATATGTCGCGGCATGGGGAGCGACCAGAGCTCTTTTTATGACGATATCAGCTTCTTTAAAAGCTCTGCGGAAATTTTCGATGACCGAAAAGGGCAATGCATGAATTTTCGCTGAAATCGATAGGGAATTCGATTTTTCGCCGAGTGGCTGAGAGGCGAGGGGGAGTCCGTTGTCAAGAGCGAAGGCGTCGGGGACGATGTCGACGATTTGACCGCCGTGGGGAATGACTTCCTTACGAACCAAAGATACGACATTCGATATATCGATGGCCTCGACTGTTCCGGTCGGAGACACAACATTGGTTGTCTTATCGCTTTGATAAACTTCTAAGCCTAAAGGAGGGAGGAGCAAAATCGCTTCGGAGATCGTCAATTTAAGTTTGGCGGTCGCGTCTTTAATCTCTTTGATTTCGCGGAGGGCGTCGATTAAACCAATCAAATTGACGATTTGGCCTCGTTCGACAAAGGCGTCAATTGGTTTACGCATAGCGTAAAGAACAATTGGCTGATTTTCAATTTCATAGCCGACAACCAATTTGATTTCGGCCGATGAGATTTCGATTGCGGCGATAGGTTTTTCCATAGAGAATAATTCTGACTTTAATTATATATATATAAATGGCTTGTGGCAAAGGCATTTTTAACAAATAACTACTAAAAAGATACTAATCTAATAAAAAGCCGCATCTTATGATGCAGCTTGGATGGAGGGAGGTCCGTCCATGATGATCGGTTTTTATGGTTCAACGACTTCAGTCGTGTCCGCTTCGTCGGCCTCAGCTTGACTGGCGGCTATTTTTAAACTGATGGGAATGGAAATGGCAGCAGCTAAGATCGCCAAAATCGAAAAAGCGATAATCGCTCGACGAAAGCGATAAAACGGAGCTTTGCGATTAAATTTGACGAGCTTGTCTTTCATTTCTACTCCTTGATGCGTTCGATCGCTCTAAGCTTAGCGCTTCGCGAGCGTGGATTACGATTCATTTCTTTTAGTGATGGGGTGACGATTTTGCGATGGACTAAGCGGAATCTCGGCATCTCTTCTTCCTTTGGAAGCGAGAAGACGTTGCGCCTCGTTCCTTCGACGACGCTCACTTGGCGGAACGCTTCTTTGACGAGGCGATCTTCCAAGGATTGGAAGGAAATTACGACTAGCCGACCACCGACTTTGAGGAGTTTAAGTGCGTCCTTAATCGTGGTCTCAAGAGCTCCCAGTTCATCATTTACTTCGATACGCAACGCTTGAAATATCTGCTTGGCGGGATGTCCTTTTTTAGCCAGTTCCTTCATCGGCTTTGCCGACTTGATGAGGTCAACGAGTTGTTGGGTTGTGGCGACGGGGGCGCTGATTCGCGCTTCGGCGATCTTGCGGGCGATTTGATATGCGTACTTATCTTCGCCGTATTCTCCGAAGATGCGCGTCAAGTCCGTGACACTATAAGTATTTACTATCTCATAGGCCGTTAATGAATTGCGCTCATCCATTCGCATGTCGAGGCGGGCATTGCTCCGATACGAGAAGCCGCGCTCCGAATCATCGAACTGAGGAGAAGAGACACCGAGATCCATCAAGATCCCATCAACTTTTTGAATGTTGAGTGTGTATAGTACTTCTTTGAAGTTACGAAAGTTTTCGTGAACTGTCTCGAAGTTGCTACCGATTTTGGAGAGGGCGATCTTGGAATTTTCAATCGCTTGCGCGTCTTGGTCAATTCCGACGAGCTTGCCCTTACGGTTCAGACGAGCGAGGATTTGACTGGCATGTCCTGCTCTTCCGAGGGTGAGGTCGACATATATTCCATCAGCCTTAATGTCGAGGGCTTCGATGGCTTCGTCTAGTAAGACGGGGATGTGTTCGTCCATAGTCGATTAAACGGGAAGTTTTTCGGCTTTGGCTTCGTAATCTTTTTCGTTTTGTTTAAGATAATTTTCCCAAGCTGCGGCATCCCAGATTTCGAAGTGATTGATAACGCCGACGACGACGACACTTCGCGAAATCTTGTAATCGCTTAACAACTTGCTCGGAAGCTGAATGCGGCCTTGAGCGTCCACTTCTAACTCAACGACACTTGCTAAGGTGATGCGTTGCACATCACGAGTGTCGCGTTGGTTGTACGAGAGATTTTCTAAGGCGCTGGTCAGTGATTGGAAATCAACCTCTTTATAGACGCTGAGGGAGCCTTCATAGCCCTTGAGAACATAAAGGCGGCCGCCGGCTTCATTCCGCATCTTCGCGGGAATCATCAGGCGCCCTTTGTTATCGAGAGTATGTGAGTAGCTGCCAAAGAACATATTTACCACTTGCCTCCACTTCGTACCACTTAGCACCCATATTATACGCACAACGTTTAAAGCGTGTAAACACCAAAAAAAGTCCTAATTGAGACATCAGAACTAAATGATGATAATATGTTTAATTAATTAAACAGCAATAATACTTTAGTATTTATTTAGTATATTTTTGGCATTAAACGTCTTCATTTTCGAAGTCTATTTCGTCTAATTTGGCAAATCGTGAATCACCACTTAGGGTTCGATCTTTAGCTAATTGAGCGTCATCGATGACGCGATATCCTTCACCGCTTTTAGGGAGCGATGCGCCAGGTTTAATCGGCTTAAGTGGCAAATTAGAAGAGATGATGGCGAAAAGGATTTTCTCTAATTCGATATCATCGCCAGGAATGACAATCGCTTCTACTTCATCGTCGAACTTCTCTCCGAGCAGCACCTCTTCATGAATTTTTAATTCATAATCAAAAGGCTCCAAACTATAAGAGCATGTGAGAAGGGCGACGACATCGAGGTCGGCATTTAATCGAATAAAGTTACGATATTTCGTAATTTCGACATTGCCAAAACATTTCTTGATGTCCAAGAGAGGAGTTTTAAAGGCGAATTCCTTTTTATCAAAAAGAAAATCTTTTTGAATAGGAATCGTCTTATCGAGGATGAGCTTTGACTTCGAAATAATCATTTTATGTTCTCAGCACGATGCCTAACTTCTTGTTGAGCGTCTCTAAAACCGCTTTTTCAATCGCGTTGACTTCTTCGTCTTTCAAAGTGCGATCATCGCGTTCGTAGGTAATCGTCAAAGCGATCGATTGATAGCCCTTCTCGATGCCTTCACCGCTATAGATATCAAAGATATCGACCTTCTTTATTGTGCGATCGACAGAGACGATGGCTTTGATTATCTGCTGCGCGGCTATGTTCTTATCGGAAACGAGGGAAAGGTCGCGTTGCGCAGATGGAAAGCGCGAAAAGGATTTAAATGTCGTCTGCCCGTTTTCTAAGGAGAGCAAGATCGGAAGTTCTAACTCCATGGCTAAAACATTGTTCTTGCCTAAATTGTAGCGGCTGATGGCCGATGGGTGAAGTTCGCCGAGATAACCAGCGACTTTGCCGTTCACCCTTAACAGGGCTGAGCGTCCGGGATGGAGTTCTTGTTGATCGCCAACCAGCTTTTCAAAGCTGAAGCGAGATTCTTTGATTCCAAGAAGGCTCATGATGGCCTCGACAAAACCTTTGAGGTGGTAGAAGGAATATGGAAATTCCTTGAGATGGTGATGATACAAATCGTCTCCGGTAAGGACAAGGCCGAGGCGGGTCGTAGCTTCTGAGGTCGTATCGATATCGCTTACTTCGTAAAATGCCAAGTTCTTGTTGCCTCGCGCGATATTGTAACTGGCTACTTTAAGCATTGAGGGAATGAGGGTAAGACGCGTATATTCGTGCTCATCGGTCAGAGGATTGATGAGTCTATATGATTCGCCCTTAGTGAGAAATGTGAAGCCATCGAGTTCGTCTTTTTTTACAAGGGTGTATGTCAAAATTTCACTTACGCCTTTATCTTTCAAATATCCTCGGATGACGTTCGTTATCTTTTTATCCTTAGGATAACCGCCAACTGTAACTTGTAAAGAAGGGAGAGTGTTAGCTATTTTGTCGAGCCCGAGTATGCGAATAACCTCTTCGCTGATATCGGCTTCACCACCGATATCGATGCGCCAGGTCGGCACCTCGATGCGAAGATCATCGCGATTGAGGATTTCGACAGTCATCCAGTCGCGCCTTAAAGTCTCGACGATTTCCGATTGCATGAAATGCGTTCCGAGGCGATTGTTGATATAAGAAACAGAAGTGTTGATAACTGGCGGTCTCTTAGTCTTTCGAGCATCGTAAGTGATCGTTTCTAAAACGTCCTCCGTATGGCAGAGGCTAACGATTAAATCCGTGGCTAAACCGACCACTTCATCGTATTGATAAGGATTAATGCCTTTGGCAAAGCGCGACGAAGAATCGCTGACAAGAGCGAGGCGAGTCGAAGTCCGGCGAATGGCGTCAAAAGCAAAGTTAGCGACTTCAATGACGATATTTTTTGTCTTGTCTGTAACGGCTGAAGCTAGAGAGCCCATGATGCCGCCGAGGCACATGACTTGATTGCCGCTGGTGATGGCGATATCACCTTTCTGCACGGTGTATTCTTTTTCGTCGAGCGCGACGAAAGTGCCGACATAATCATCTTTGATGATAAGTTCTGGTTTCGGCAGTTTGTCGAGATCGTACATATGAAGTGGCTGACCGGTTAATAGCATCACATAATTACCGATATCGACGATATTATTAATCGAGCGAACGCCCATGCTCTGCAAGGCTTGCTGAAGCCATTTCGGCGAGGGTTCGACTTTGATGTTGCGAATGACTCTTCCTGAAAATTGCGGGCACGACGGGGTCTCAGAGAAGACTTTAAACGATGATTTGCCGGCGTTGACCTGATTGGGTCGAGGCAGTCTCACTTCTCTTTGGTAGAGGGTCGAGATTTCGCGGGCCACATTTGCGATGCTGTGCAAATCAGAGCGATTGGCGAGGAGTTTTAAATCGAGAATTATGTCGTCGAGACCGAGATATTCTAAAACATTTTCATTTCCGACCACCGCATCATCAGCTAGCACTTCGATTCCTTCTGTTTGCTCATTGCTTAAAAATTTGGCATCGACACCCAACTCGAGCATCGAGCAAATCATGCCTTGGCTTTCCACACCGCGAATAAGACCTTTGGAAATCTTGCCGCCAGGGAGCACGGCCCCATCTAAAGCGACGATGACTTTTTGCCTATTGGCAACATTGGGTGCTCCGCAGACTATCTGCAAGATTCCGTATTTATGGCCGGTATTTACTTTGGTTAGTGACAAGTGATCGCTATCGGGGTGCGGGCCGCATTCGATGACTTCACCGATCACGAGTTTTGTCGCTGTCGAAAGCTTGGTGACGGCTTCGACTTCCACTCCGGCAAACGTTAAGCGATCGGCGAGTTCGTTCGGAGCGACATCATCGATGTAGATGTATTTTTTTATCCAATTAAGGCTGACTTTCATCTTTCCATCCTCTACTTTCTGACGAATTGCTTTAAAAAGCGCGCATCGTTTTGATAAAAACGGCGAATGTCATCGACTTTGTAGCGAAGCATAGCGACGCGTTCGATGCCGATGCCAAAAGCAAAGCCGGAATAAATGTTTGGGTCGTAACCTGACATTTTCAACACATTGGGATGAACCATGCCGGCTCCGAGGATTTCGATATAGCCAGTGTCTTTGCATGTCGGGCAGCCTTTGCCGCCGCATTCAGCGCATGAGACTTGCACTTCGACTGATGGTTCCGTAAACGGGAAATATGAGCTGACCAAACGAATTTCACGCTTTGGTCCAAACATTTTTTTAATGAATAGGTCAAGTGTGGCTTTAAGGTGGCCGAGGTTGATATCCTTGCCGACGAGCAAACCTTCGACTTGCCCGAACTGATGCGAGTGCGTCATGTCGTCATTATCGCGGCGGTAGCACTTGCCAGGGCAGACGACTTTCACCATCTCGCCCTTTTTCTCTTCCATGGCTCGGGCCTGAGCTGGGGAGGTATGAGTCCGCAGAAGAAGGTTCTCGCTTATATAAAACGAGTCTTGCATATCCCTTGAAGGGTGATTCTTGGGAATGTTCATAAGCTCGAAGTTATAATGGTCGGTTTCGACATCGCGGCCCTCTTTTACTTCGTAACCCATGCTGATAAAAATGTCTAGTATCTCGTCGCGCACAAGAAATACGGGATTTATACCGCCGGCTTCATGATTGATTCCAGGCAGGGAAATATCGATTTGCTCGCTAACGAGTTTTGCGGTTATTTCGGCGTCGAGGAAAACTTGCATCTTAACTTCATACAATTCATTGAGTTCCTGGCGAATATTGTTAATCGCTTGTCCAAAGCGCGCTTTATCCTCACCGGAAAAGTTTTTGATTAGGGACATCATGTTATTGATTTCGGCTTTTTTAGATAAATGGGTGTTGCGCACTTCGACAAGGGCGTTTTTGCTAGTCGCGCGATTTATTTCATCGCTGATCTTTTGCTTCAGTTGCTCTAGTTTGGCGATTTCTTGTTCCATCGCTCTTCCTCCTAAAAAAATAATGACACTTCAGGAACGAATTTCTCCGTGGTGCCATCCTTCTTCGCGGCGATTGCCGCGCACTAAATCTTAACGCGATTAACGGGATTTTACTCCGTACTCAGAGGTGAATTCGCCGCTTTAACTAGAGATGGGTCGCACTCATTCCATCTTCCCTTGCTAACTAAATTAACGGTTACTATGTCTCTTCAACGTATGAGATATTATAACATAATAGAAAATCACTGACTATATTTATCAAGTTGGCTTTTGCTTATTAAAGCAATAATCCACTTTTTTATTTATTCAATTCGTATAAAATGATGCCGGTCGCGACGGCGACATTTAAAGAATCGATTCCAGAAATGGCAATTCTAAGTCGATAATCGCTAGCTTTCAGCAATTTAGAATTGACTCCGCGCGACTCGTTGCCAAAGATGATGACATAGGGCTCCCGGGGTGTAAAGCTTCGCAAATCGAGGCTGTCGCCTAAGGATGTGGCAATCAGTTTAAAACCTTTTTCGCGCATCTTGATTAGTTGCTCGCCATTCATCTCGAGCAAGTTGAGGACAAAGATGGCACCTTGCGACGCGCTGAGAGCTTTGTCGTTATATGGCGAGACGCAATTTTTCGAGAGGATGACATCGTTATAGCCAAAAGCGACAGCCGTCCGCAAAATCGTGCCTAGATTACCAGGGTCGTTTATATCATCTAGATAGATGATACGCTTAGAGGAGATTGCTTGCGCTATGCCAGTTTTACAAATAGCGACGACGCCTTGAGGGTTCTTAGAGGAGGCTAGTTTGCGCAAAATATCCTCGCTCACCACATATTGATCGACAGCAAGGTTATCGATAGGATTCGTCACAAACACCGATTGGACGCAATTTCTTGCCGCCGCCATCTCTAAAAGATGAAAACCTTCGACGAGAAAAAGACCGTTTTCTTTTTGATATTTGGCCTGTTTGAGTTTGGCTGCTTCGACGACGTGGCGGTTTTCTTTTGAAGTGACTTTGTAAATCATGCAAACAGTCCTTTCTTGAGCCTCTTAACTAAAACCTTATAGTCGGGGCAATATTTATACAATTCTTGATAAAAAGATACACCGTGATCAAAATTGCGGTCGTGAGCTAACTCGTGAATGATAATCGCATCGATGATGCTCGGATGAAAATGGATGAGGCGCAGTTGAAAGCTCAAAGCGTGAGTCTTGCGCGAATTGGTGCCGAAGCGCGTCTTCATATCTCGAACTTTAATATCATAAGGTTTCTTTATTTTCATGATTTGTTCATGGTGGCGAACGCGCAGCGTGTAGTATTCTTTTGCAAACTTCCGAAGTTTCTTGTCAAAATCATTTTGGTCTTTGAAATAAAGTCCGTTTCCATAGAAAAAGGTGTTTTTAACTGCTTCGCCTTCATACAAGTCAAAGAGTTCGCCGAGCAAATACACCTGATTGCCAACAAATGGAGTTGTGCTCTGCGCGTGTTTTGCTAGTAACCGCTCATAGAACTTATCTAGATAAGCGATAATCGTCGCGTCTTTAGTTCGCCGTGGCGCGCTGACATAAAAAGCGTGATCGCGAAAGCGAAAGATGACATTTTTTATCGCTTTAATCGTGACGACGACGCGGTAGTCTTGATTGTCGCGTCGATAAGATAATTCGTAGACCATGCTATAAGTATAAACATATCGCCAGGACATAAAAAGTCTTAAACCCGCGAAATAAATGTTTTTATCTGTTGTCGCTGGGAGATGATAATTATACAATTATGAAGTATGAAAAAAGTACTGATCAGCGCCTGCCTTATCGGCGACAGAGTTCGCTACGACGGCAAGGATAATTTAATACCCTATATCGAAGATTTGATGAAGCACTATGAACTCATCCCTTTTTGCCCGGAAGTCGAAGGCGGATTGCCTATCCCCCGCATCAAGAGCGAGATTCGTAACGGCCGCGTCTTTAACGAGCAGCGCAAAGAAGTCACAAAGCACTTTTTATCAGGAGCTCAAAAAGCTCTCAACATTTGCAAATATATGCACATCGAATTGGCCATTCTTAAAGAAGATTCTCCTTCGTGTGGGGTCAAAAGCGTTTACGATGGCACGTTTAATCGGCGAAAAATCGCCGGCCAAGGCATCACCGCCGCGCTATTACGGCGCAATGGAATCGAGGTCATCAGCGAGCACGATGTTCCCGAACTATTAGAAAAATTGGCAAACAAAAAGGATGTCGCCGTCTAGACGTGACACCCTTTTTTCTTTCTATTGATATTTAGTGGCTTTGATGGCCGCCAGCGTATCTTTGTCGAGAGCTTTGACGACTTCAGTGAGAAGTTTGACGGCTTCCAGATAGTCATCATAGTTTATAAGCGAGACGTGGCTGTGGAAATAGCGACATGGAATCGAGATCGTCATCGTCACGACGCCATCATATTGCTTGTGGATTTCTCCGGAGTCGGTTCCACCGGCCGTCATCAAGTCAAATGTATACTTAATGCCTTTTTCTTTGGCGATTTTTTCGACAAAGTCGAATAATCCGCGGTGAGCGATGACCGAGCCATCCATGATCGAGAGGGCGACACCCGCGCCGAGTTTGGTCGGATGATTGGGAGCTCCTGGAAGATCGTAGGACATCGTTACATCGAGAGCAAAAGCCACATCCGGTTTGACGTGGTAGGCAGCTGTTCTCGCCCCCCTTAAGCCGACTTCTTCTTGAACGGTGCCGGCCGCGACAACGGTCGCTTTGTGATCGACACCTTTAAGGTTTTGCAAGACTTCAATCGCCACCGCCGCGCCGAGGCGATCGTCCCAGGCTTTGCCTAAGAGGGTTTTGCCGTCGTTCATGACGCGGAAGGGAGTGTATGGAGTAATCATGTCACCGACGCGGATGCCGAGTTTTTCAACATCTTCTCTGGAGCCGACGCCGATGTCGATATACATGTCTTTGATTTCCATGACTTTGTTGCGCTGTTCAGCGCTCATGCCATGCGGTGGCTGCGCGCCGACGACGCCGATAATCTTATGGCCGTCGGAAGCTGTAATGCGCACCGTCTGAGCGAGGACGACGTGGCCCCACCATCCCCCGATTGGGTGAAAACGGATAAAGCCGGAATCCTCGATGCGATGGACTAAAAAGCCGACTTCGTCAATATGGCCGGAAAGCATGACGACCGGCTCACCTTTTTGACCATCTTTATAGGCTAAGATCGAACCGAGGTTGTCGTATTCGATGCGATCGGCAAAGCCTTCGACGTTTTCTCTAAATAATTTGGCGGCATCTCTTTCGCGTCCCGAGACGCCTTCGACTTCGCTCATCTTGCGTAAAAACTGTAATCTTTCTTCCTGTTTCATATGCATTACCTCCTAGTAATTGTTGTTTTGCCTCTGATAGTTGACTTCAAGTTTCGCTTTATAGGCCTTCACGACTTCTTCGACGCCAAAACCAAGGCTTGGAATAAGGTTTAAAAATAATTGATATGCATTAGTATAATGCGCGACATCGTAGCTTTCAACAAGTTCGACTGTCGCTTTGTATAGCTCGTGAAACTGCCGCGTCAGGCGCAAGTCGCTCTTGACGATTTCATATGATGTCTTCTTCACTCCGAGAGGTATTCCAAGCGAGAGTAAAAAATGCATGCCGTCGGCATATTCATCGAGCAGGATGCCGCGCGCCGAAGGGCCTTTGTTCGACCAGTATTTGAAGCATCTCGTCTCGTTGGCAAGTTCGCCGATTTCAACAATTAAGGCCATCAGGCGATCATCCTTCGTCGAATCGTAGGTAGTATGGTGATTGCTCGCTATGCGAGCATCCAGTTCGCCTTGCAACTGATATAGTTCTTTTAGTTCAATTGTCTGGTTCATATTTTTAACTTCTTTAGATGCCAGATGTCCTGGACGTATTGTTCAATCGTGCGATCGCTGGTGAAGAAGCCCGAATTGGCGATGTTGATGATTTGCATGCGAGCCCAACTGTGGCGATCGAGGTAGAGTTTTTCGCTTTTTTCTTGGGCTTCGACATAAGCGGCAAAATCCTTGAGGATGAAGTAGGAGTCGTTGCGATGCATGATTTCATCAAAAATGAGTTGATACTTCTCGTCTTTACCGAAAGTCCACGGCCCGTTGAATAGCGAATCGATGACTTTTTTAACGCGCTCATCGGAATTGTAAATGTCCCATGGATTATAATCGCCGCGCTCGTAGTAACCTTCGACTTCTTCGGCTTTTAAGCCGAAAATGATGCAGTTATCTAATCCGACAAAATCGGCGATTTCGACGTTGGCGCCATCGAGGGTACCGAGGGTGATGGCTCCATTCATCATGAACTTCATGTTGCCGGTGCCACTAGCTTCTTTGCCGGCCGTCGAGATTTGTTCGCTGATATCGCTGGCGGGAATAATTTTCTCGGCCGATGAGACACCATAGTTTTCGACGAATAAGACCTTAATAAACTTTGAGACGTGCGGATCGCGGTCGACGATGTCGGCCACCGCTAAGATAAGTTCGATGATCTTCTTGGCATAATCGTAGCTCGGAGCGGCTTTGGCTCCAAAGACAAAGGTGCGTGGATAAATCTTAAATGACGGGTCTTCTTTTAAACGCTGATAGAGGTAGATGATGTGAAAAATATTCATTAGCTGGCGCTTGTAAGCGTGCAATCTCTTGATTTGGACATCGAAAATAGAGTCGACATTCAAATCGACGTTTTGTTTTTTCTTCATATATGAAGCAAAAGCTACTTTGTTATCGTGCTTAATGCGTATGATCGCGTCTTGCACCTTCTTGTCATCTTGATATTGTTCAAAATTCTTGATGAGGCTAAAGTCTTTCTTCCAGCCTTCGCCAATCTTGCTCGTGATCAATTCGGCGAGTTCGGGATTAGCATACATCAGCCACCGGCGATGGGTGACGCCGTTGGTCTTATTGTTGAACTTTTGCGGATAGAGCTCATAGAAGTCGCGGAAAGTATCGCGCTTTAAAATTTCGGTGTGAAGTTTGGCGACGCCATTAACTGAATAAGCGGCGTGAATCGCTAAATTCGTCATGTGAATTTGCCCATCTTTGATAATTTGCATGGCGTAGCGACTGCCGTAATCGACATTTTTCTCAGCCATTTCAATGTTGAAGCGGCGGCTGATTTCTTCGATGATCATAAAGCAACGCGGCAATAATCTCTGGACGTATTGAATCGGCCATTTTTCCAAGGCTTCGGCCATGACGGTGTGATTGGTGTAGGCAAATGATTTCTGCACTTGACGCCAGGCTTCTTCCCATTCGTATTCGTACTCGTCGATTAAAAGGCGCATCATTTCCGGAATCGCCAAAATCGGATGCGTGTCGTTTAATTGAAAGACGTGATAATCAGCAAAGTTATCGAGGGTGCCGAACCGGCGAAAGTGACCGCGCATCGCACTCTGAAGGCCAGCGCTCACCAGAAAATATTGTTGCCGCAATCGCAAAATACGGCCTTGCTCGGTCGAATCGTCAGGATAAAGACCATGACATAATTCCTTTAAAGTGATCAAATAAGCTTCAAAATCCTGATTTTTGGGAAGATTTTCTAAGCTCGGCTCAGCCGACCAAAGGCGGAGGGTGTTGGCCACATTATTGCGATAGCCGACTAAAGAAACGTCGTAAGGCATTGCCTTAACCGAGACGGCGTTGGCGGTTCTGATACCGAACTGACCATTCTTTTTTAAATATGTTTCGGCATTTCCATAAAATTTTACTTCGACCGCATGTTTGGGTTTTCTAACTTCGAAGACATAACCGTTTGAAAGCCAGTGATCCGGCATCTCGATCTGCTTGTTGTTGCGAATCGCCTGGCGAAAAAAGCCGTACTCATAGCGAATGCAGTTGCCGTGGCCGGCATAGCCGAGAGAGGCTAGCGAATCCATAAAGCAGGCGGCGAGGCGGCCGAGACCACCATTGCCTAAACCGGCATCGTGCTCTTCGTTTTCCAAGTCGCGAATATCGATGCCCAATTCTTTTAAACCTTGTTCGGCAATCTCGTAGATACCGAGATTCATCATGTTGCTATGCAATAATTTTCCGATGAGAAATTCCATCGAGAAATAGATGAGTTGCTTTTCCTTATTTTTTAAGACGTACTCGCGCGTTTGCCGCCAGTAGTTGCCAGCGTAATCGCGAACTAATTCGCCGAGGATATCATATCTTTCGCTAATGTGTGAATCTTTGACATTCTTGCCATATTTTTCGGCGAGGCGCTTAGAAAACTCATCTTTAAATTCTGCTTTGCTTTTAAACATATTTCTCCTTTATTTAGCGTTCTTGCGATACTTGAAGATCATCGCACCGAACGAAGCTATTTTTATTTTTATGTGATGTGGGCGGTTAAACGGGCCAAAAGGCGCGCTCGCCACCGGTAATCCATTATACTGATTTGCGCCGCCATATACATCTTTATCGCTATTAAATATTTCTTCATAGAGTCCTTCTTCATTGACGCCAAGTTCATAATTATCAAAGAAATTAGGCGTCATGTTGAAGACGAAAACTAAGCGCGAATCATCGACGAAACGCTCAAAGGCATAGATTGATTGATCGGCATTATCGGCCATCAGCCACAAAAAGTGCTTCGAGTTGTATTCTTCGTGTTTCATGGCTTTTTCATAAGCGTAGATGAGATTCAAGTCGCGAATCAGCCTCGTGATCGAATCGTGTTTGGGATATGTCCTTAAATTCCACGGCAGCGACTTATTCTCATTCCATTCGTCGAAAGAGGCGAGTTCATTACCCATAAAATTCAATTTTTTTCCGGGATGGGCATATTGGTAAGTGTAAAGGTTGCGAAGCAGGGCAAATTTCTGCTCGTAATCTCCCCACAGCTTATTGATAATCGTGCCTTTACCATGAACGACTTCGTCGTGGGAGAGAGGCAATAAGAAATTTTCGCTGTAGAAATACGCCATCGAAAACGTCAGTTTGTTGTGCTCGTATTTTTTATAAATGGGGTCTTTTGCATAGTATTTCAAAGTGTCGTTCATCCATCCAAGATCCCACTTGTAATCAAAGCCGAGACCGCCGAATTCAATCGGCTTGGTCACACCTTGATAGTCACTGCTATCTTCGGCGATCATCATCAAACTTGAATGCTCGCCGTGTAAAAGGGTATTCATCCGTTTTAAGAATTCGATACCGCCGCTATTTTCGCCCTTGTCTTTGTTGCCGTCATAAAATATGACATTGCTGACGGCGTCGATGCGCAGCCCATCGAAGTGAAAATAGGTCGCAAAGTAGTTCATCGCCGAAATCAAAAAGGAGCGAACCGGATCTTTGCCGAGATCAAAAAGGAGGCTGCCCCACTGCGAGTAGCGATGTTTGATGTCAGTGTACTCGTATAAGTAGGCGCCATCGAAATCGGCGAGGGCAAATTCATCTTTGGCGAAATGCACGGGAGCAAAATCGAGAATCACCCCGATGCCGGCTTGGTGCATGCGATCGACAAAAGACATCAATTGCTTAGGGTTGCCATAACGCGAATCGACGGAATAAAAGCCAGTGCCTTGATATCCCCAAGACCCATCGAAGGGGTATTGGGTGATCGGCATGATTTCAACATGCGTATAGCCGAGTTCTTTAACATATGGAATAAGATAGTCGGCAATCTCTTCATAGCTGAGGTTGCGATTATCGACTTTGCCCTTCCACGACCCGAGGTGGATTTCATAGATTGACATCGGGCTATCAAACGACCGGGTGCGATTTTTCATAAATGAAAAATCGTGCCACACAAAGTTATCGATATCAAAAAGTCTGGAGCAAGTCGCCGGGCGATACTCGCTATAAAAAGCGAAAGGATCGGCTTTGTCGACATATTGGCCCTTGGCATTCCGGAAATGGTATTTGTACGATTCGTACTCCTTTAAACCGGGGATAAAAATCTCCCAGACGCCGACAAAATCAACTTTGTGCATCTTGTGGGCGCCGACATCCCAGTTGTTAAAAGAGCCGATGACACTGACATCTTCGGCCAGGGGAGCATAGAGGCGAAAGATGACGCCATGCTCTTTTTTTCCTGCTGTTTGATCAGCAATAAAATGAGCCCCGAAATACTCGTAAGCTCGCGTCGTGTTGCCCACTAAGAAATCATGAAGTAGTCCATAAGCCATGTTCGCATCCTGCTTTCAAAGATAATTATAAAGGCGCGCGAAATCTTTAACAAATATGTTTTGACAAACATGCAATTGAATAAAGAATGTCATATGATTATAATTGCAATGGTAATTTAGAGGTTATTAGCATGGGAAAAATATTAGTTGTCAACGCCGGCAGTTCAAGTCTTAAATACAAACTCTATGAGATGCCAGAAGAAGAAGTAATCTGCTCTGGAATCGCCGAACGCATCGGTCATCAAGATGCGATTTTTCGGCTGAAATTTAACGGCGATTCGATCAAGACCGTCCTTCCGATCGAAACGCACACCAAAGCCGTCGAATTGCTGCTTGATGCGTTGATCGTCCATAAGGTTATCGCCAATTTCAATGATATTAAAGCCGTTGGCCACCGTGTCGTACAAGGTGGCAAATACTATTCAAATAGCGTCTTTTTCGACGATGATGTAGTGGCAAAAGTCGAGTCCTTAATCGACCTCGCCCCATTGCACAATGGCCCCAACCTCATCGGCATGCAGGCCTTTAAGAAGGTCCTTCCCCATATTCCTAATGTCGCGACTTTTGACACCGCTTTTCATCGTACGATGGCTGAAGTCGACGCCATCTTTCCAATTCCTTATGAATTAACGCAAGATTACGATATTCGCCGCTATGGATTTCATGGCACATCACATCAATATCTCGATCAAGAAGGCCGTAAATATCTACCCGGTATCGAACATCCTAAAATCATCACCTGCCACATCGGTTCAGGGGCTTCAATCGCCGCGATTAAAGATGGGAAATGCGTGGCGACATCGATGGGGCTGACGCCTCTCGGGGGCATCATGATGGGCACTCGCACCGGCGATATTGATCCTTCCGTCGTCTACTTTTTATGTAAGAAACTCGATAAGAGCGTCGACGAAGTTTATGAGATCTTAAATAAGAAATCGGGACTCCTGGGTGTTTCGGGCGTCTCCAATGATTCGCGCGATGTTTTAAAGGCTATTGAAAGCGGTAATCCGCGCGCTTTGTTGGCTGATCAGCTCTTCAATCGCCGCATCGCTGATTACATCGGCCAGTATTTTGTCCGCCTCGGTGGCGCGGATCTCATCATTTTCTCGGCCGGCATCGGCGAAAACTCCGCTTACTTCCGCTCGAAGGTCATCGAGGAGATCGGACCGGCTCTCGGCGTGAAAATCGATGAAACAATCAATGAAAGTTCACGAGGAGTATCCGTCCTATTATCAACTCCTGATAGCAAGGTTAAAGTCGCTCTCATCCCTACGGATGAAGAGGTGATGATCGCTCGCGATACCTATCATTTAATATCAAAATAAGTTTTGCCTTTATTACTAAGTAATACAGTTATATTTAAACCGCTTTCATCATTTTTACCATATTTTTAAAGCAATTTATTGTTGACATCTTTTGTGTACGAAACTACTATAATAGCAATTTTAATTTACAACGAAAGGAGAATTGTAATGAAATTAAAAAATTTACTACCAGTCACGTTGCTTGCTGTTTTAGCTCTTGCGGCCTGTGATCCGGTCGACACTTCTAGTTCGGGCGACACATCAAGTGACACATCAAGCGAAGTTGAAGAATCCGCGCTTAAAGACATAATTGCCGGACTTCCTCTTGGCGAAGTTGATGAAGCCGGCCTTACTGCGATCTATGACAACCTTGCCGATGTCACATTAGGCATTCAGCAAAGTGCTTTTATGGGACAAAGCGGGCTTGAACCGCGTATTCTCGGTGCTAATGGCTCACAAGGCTACATGGAATACATCGATGGTGCTGGCGCCGTTGATGGCGATGTCGTCCAAGTCGCAGTCGAAACCGAATTAAGCCTTGCCGAATCCGATGGTGCCGGAGGCTATGTTCTAGGTGAAGCAGTTCCGGACGTTAGTGAAGTCACAACCGTTTGGAAAGATGACACCAATGTCTACATGGCTAACGTCGTCAATGATGATCCAGCTGATGACTATTCGTTCTTAGCCACCGCTCCAGTAGCTGATGTCGATGTTGCTCTATTTAAAGATTTCGTCAACAGTGGCGATTTGTTCTTCTATGGCGCTCTTGCTCAAGAAGCTTCAACCGCCTTTGTCGTACCTGATGATTTCGCTGAAGTCACCCTGATTCAGAAAGCTGAAAAATTCGTCGATGAAGAATCGAGCGATGTCTACTTACACCTCGTCAATTACACATTAGGTTCATGGTTTGGTCTTTATAGCGCTGAAGCCGTCGGCAATCCCGCTGGCCCAGGCAAATATATCGATCGCGGTGAAGTTTGGGGTTTTGAGGCTTACATTAACGCTGAAGGCGTTCTTGATTCAGTCTACACCTATAACGATCACTTCATTAACTGGACTTATCAAGATTTGAACTGGGAAGAAGGCGATCCTGTTCCTAGCGATCCGCTTACACCGGCCGAAATCGAAGCTCTTGATTTAGAGCTCCTCGGCGAAACTTGGGCCTTCGTCTATGGCGTTATGTATCACGAATTCTCATCCGAAGCTCCGGATGCCGTCGTTGTTCCAGCAGTTGATGGCCTTCGCGCCGCTGATGGCAGCGATGCCGCATATCTCTTCGACCCAGCTGACTACGGCTTTACTCTATAATTGTTTTAAGAACTAGAAAACATACAACGACAGTTGAAGGCGATTCGCAAGAGTCGCCTTTTTCTTGCGCTTTTCTTTAATTAAGCAAATTAATCATTTAATATATAAAAGTACTATATTAAGGAGAAACATATGCCATCAAAAATTGATGCGCTCATCTTAGAGGAAGCCAAAGCTTATAAAAGAGAGCACAACCGCATTATCAAAAACATTATTAAATTCGACCGTATCGCCATCTTTCGTCACATCATGCCGGACTTCGACGCGATGGGCACCCAAATGGGGCTCTACACTTGGATCAAGGATAATTTCCCCCACAAGGAAGTCCATTTTTTAGGGGACAACCACGTCACTTTCACTCCCCGTTTATTCCCTGAGACCGAGAGATTAAATGACGAATGGTTTAAAGAACCATTTTTGGCCATCATCATCGACACCGCTAATACTTCACGCATCGCCGACCCCCGTTGGAAAAGAGCTAAATACAAAATCAAAATCGACCATCACCCCGATGTTGAAGATTTTGGCAAGACGAGCATTGTTAACACATCGATGGCGGCCGCCAGCGAAGTCGTCGTCAATCTAATTTTGTCGATTAAAGGGGATTATGTGTTAACTAAGCAAGCTGCTTCCTATTTCTACATCGCCCTCGCCGGCGATTCGGGCCGCTTTCAATATAACTCCACCACCCCGCACACTTTTGCCATCGCCAAAGAACTCTCAAAAACCGGCTTCGTCCTCAGCGACATCTACAAAAAAATGTACTTTAAGAAGATTGAAGATCTCCGCGTCACCGCTTATGTCCTCAACAACTTCCATGTCAGCGAGCACGGCGTCGCTTACTATGTGTTGAGCGCCGCCATTCAAAAAGAGCTCAATATCACGACCGAAAGAGGCAAGGAAAATGTCAATCTCTTCTCCAATATCGATGGCATCAACGTCTGGTGCTCGATTACCGAAGACCCTAAGGACAATTGCTATCGCGTCTCGATTCGCAGCAAAGAAAAAACGATTAATCAAGTAGCAGCCAAATACGAAGGTGGAGGCCACGCGCAAGCCTCGGGCGCCAAACTAAAAAGCCTCGATGTCTTGCCCGAGTTTATCAAAGATCTCGATAATCTATTTGTCGAATATGTATAAAAAAACATTTAAAAAGGTGTCGATATTCGATACCTTTTTTATTTATATAAACTCTTTGTTTTGCTAATATATATTATATGAGTTTTATTCCCCTACACGTCTATACGGGCTATTCGTTTTTACAAAGTGGAATCACCATCGAAAACTATCTTAAAGCCCTTAAAAAGCGCGGCTATAAAGGTTCCGGTATCAGCGATTTAGACTCCTTGTCCGGCATTCCGCATTTTTATAAAGCCTTGCAAAAAGAGAAGATGACCCCGCTGGCGGGACTCGATTTGTTAATCGATGACAATCTCCTGACCTTTTTTGCCCTCAATGAAACGGGTTATCAAAATTTGCTCAAACTTCTTTTCATTAAGAGAACGCAAAATCTAACCTATGAAGATATCGGCCGGCACAAAGAAGGCTTAGCGACCGTCTTAGCCATCGGTCACAGCCAACTTCGCTTCTTATTTTCAAGTGATCGCGATCATATTCCCCATTTCCTTTTGCCTCTTTCCAACACCGGCGAACACTTCTTCTTGGGCATCGAATTCAATGAACCCGATGATGATTTATTCGTTGCTTATGTACGTGAGTTTGCACGCACTCACGGCTATCAAACTATCGCTTTCCCGTTTGTCAAATACATCGAAAAGCAAGATGCAATCGTCCTAGAAATCGCGCGAGCCATACGCGACGACAGCGAATTAGAAATCAAAGAGCTCGAGGGCCAAGATTACCTTTTGAACAAAGACGAAATCAGCCGCCTTTTTACCGCGCAAGAAATTAGCAACACCGAGGCCTTGTCAAAGCTCAACGCTTTCCGCTTTGATCAAAAGCGCGGCCATTTGCTCCGCTATCAAAATAACGTTCAAGCAACGAGCGATGAGTATTTAAAAAGCAAGGCTTTAAGCGGATTGCATACAAAAATCACTAATCCGAACGAAGAATATATCAATCGCCTCAATTACGAATTGGATGTTATCGCCAAGATGGGTTACAGCGACTATTTTTTAATCGTCGCCGACTATGTCGCTTTCGCTCACGAGCACGGCATCTCCGTCGGTCCCGGAAGGGGCAGCGCCGCCGGTTCCCTCGTCAGCTATGCGCTCGGCATCGTCTCCTGCGATCCGATTAAGCACCATTTGCTCTTTGAGCGCTTTCTTAATCCCGAACGGCAGTCGATGCCGGATATCGATATCGACTTTTCCGATGTGCGAAGAAACGAAGTCATCGCTTATTTGCGAGCCAAATACGGCAAAGACAAAGTGGCGAATATCATGACCATTCAAACCATCGGAGCTAAACAAGCCCTTCGCGATATCGGCCGCGTCTACAAAATCGAAACAAGAGAGATTGATCTAATATCCAAATTAATTATCGACCCAAATTCTTCACTTCGTGAAAATTATCGCAAAAACCCCGCTTTTAAAAAGCTTGTCGACAGCGATAAGTATTATCTCAATATCGTGAGCCTAGCGGCTCTCATCGAGGGTTTGCCGCGCCAGTCTGGCCTTCATGCCGCTGGCATCATCCTCAACGATACGCCGCTTGGGGAAGTCTTGCCTATCAATGTCGATTACAATGGCGATTATATTACCGAATACGAGATGAGTTACCTAGAAGAGCAGGGATTTCTCAAGATGGACATCCTCGGCCTTCGCAATCTTTCTATCGTCGATGAGTGCCTGTCTTTAATTCGGCATAATCGCGCTATCGATCTCGATTATCGCGAGATACCATTTGAAGACAAAAAAGCCATCCGCATTATTAAAGAAGGCCGGACTATGGGTCTTTTCCAACTTGAATCGGCCGGAATGAAAAAAGCCATCTCGACCCTTGAGCCGGAAGTCTTCGAAGATATCGTAGCTCTTCTTGCCCTATTTCGACCCGGACCGATGGATAACATCCCGAGCTATGCCCGCCGCAAAAAGAAAAAGGAACAAATCATCTATCCTTCGAAGGCCCTAGAAGACATTTTGGCTTCGACATACGGAATCATCGTCTATCAGGAGCAAATCACCCAAATCGTTCGCAAGATGGCCAATTTCTCGTATGGTCAAGCCGATGTTTTTCGCCGGGCGATCTCCAAAAAAGATAGTGCTCAGCTCTCAAGTCTAGAAAACAATTTCATCGCTGGGGCAATGAACAACGGCTATCCGCAAAAAGAGGCTAAATCGGTATTTGATCTCATCTATAAATTCGCCGATTACGGTTTTAATCGCAGCCATTCGCTCTGTTATGCCGTTTTAGCCTGTCAGATGGCTTATCTAAAAACGTATTACACCCCCGAATTCTATGCTGCGATTCTCGGCAGTTCCTCCGGCAGCAATGACACGAAGTTTAATGAGACCCTTAATGAAGTGCGCAAGATGGGAATTCGCATTCTCAATCCCGATATCAACCGATCCGGGCAAACTTTCATCGTTCAAGACGGTGCTCTCATCTTCCCGTTATTTGCCATTAAAGGCATTCTTGCTACACTGGTGGATTCGATTATTAAAGAGCGAAATAACGGCGGGCCATTTACCGATTTCTTCGACTTTGTCGCGCGCATGATAAACTACAAGATTAACCAAAATCAGATCGGCAAGTTAATCGATGCCGGGGCCTTTGATAATTTCGAAATATCCAGATCATCGCTACGGGCGAGCATCAATAGCGCTCTTCGCTATGGCTCGATGCTCTATTCCAAAGATGGGCAGATGGTCATCGATCTACCATTTGCTAGCAAACCGCGCTACGCTGAAGCTTTTGACGACCCCCTCGATAATCTCGACCGGGAGTATGAAGCCTTAGGCCTCATGATCTCCGGCTCGCCACTTACATATAAAAGCGAAATCATTAAAAAATATCCCGTTATTACTATTAGCGATGCGCGTGAGAGTCAAAGTCCGACCGTGCAAATCGTCGGTGTTATTCGCACCGTTAAAATTATTAATACGCGCGGCGGGACGCCGATGGCTTTTATCAATATTTATGATAACAGCGGCGACATCGACGTCACTGTCTTCTCAAAAACATATGCTTTATCATATGAAATTCTTCAAAAGAAAAAAATCGTCCGCGTCATCGGCTACATGGACCGTAAACGCGAAAATGTCTTTATTGCTAATGAAATCGTCGGCCTGGAGGAATAAGAATGTCAAAAGTATACGTTATCGATGGTAACTCCTTGCTCTTTCGCGCTTATTACGCCACCGCTTATGGACCCAACGCCAAAGTTATGAGGACGAAAGACGGAGTGCCGACCAACGCCTTGTTTGCCTTTGGCAACATGATAAATAAAATCATCTCCTCTTTTAAAGGCGGGGAGCACATCATCGTCGGCTTTGACGTCGGTAAAAAAACATTTCGCAATGGCGAATATGAAGAATATAAAGCAAATCGGAAACCGACTGACGCCGATTTAGTCGTGCAGATGCCTCTCGCCCGCGAACTTTTAAAGTCGCTTGGCATTTTCGTCTACGAGCAGGAAGGCTATGAGGCCGATGATGTGTGCGGGACGATCGCGAAAGTGGCCAGCCACGCCGGACACCAAGTTATCGTCTATACATCCGATCGCGATTTCTTGCAGCTTATCGATCATAATATCGCCATTCACATCCTGAAGACGGGCATGTCAAACGTCATGGTGATGGATGAAGTGACAATGCCGCAGGAATATGGCATCTCGCCGGCGCAAATTCCCGACTATAAGGGGCTTCGTGGCGATGCGAGCGATAATCTGCCGGGCATTCCCGGAATCGGCGAGAAGACGGCGATTAAACTCTTGCAGGAATATGGCACCTTCGAAAAAATACTCGAAGAGGCAAAAAACATCAACGGAAAAGTCGGGGAAAACATCATCACCCATCAGAAAATCGGACAGCTCTCCAAGCGCTTGGCGACGATTAAAACGGATATCGACTTGCCCTTTACTCTCGATGATCTTCTATATCAAGGCTATGCCTTTGACCGCATCAATGAGTTCGGTCAGCGCTACGAGCTCAAGCAATTGCTCAATCGCCTACCGAGCAAGTACAAAATTGAAACAGAACGCGAACTTAAAATCGAGTATAAGAAGATGACGTCGATTCAGAGCATTGAGTTTTCCGATAGTATTTCCCTTTATGTCGATATGAAGGAAGAAAACTATTTTCGCACCTCGATTCTCGGTTTGGCTATAAGCGATGGAACAAAGCATTATTATCTCGCTGCCGATGATGTCGTCCGTGACGAAAAATTAAAAGAATTGCTCAAAGACACGAAAATCGTTAAGTCGTGCTTCGATGTCAAAGCCACCACCATCGCCCTCCACCGTTTGGGCGTCTCCTTATGCGGTGTCGATTTCGATTTGCTCTTGGCCGCTTATCTCCTCGATTCATCGTTGAAGAACAATGTCGATTCAATTCTCAACTACTTCGGCGTTGACGCTCATGGTAAAGATGATCAGGAGCTGTCGCTCTTTGATGAATCAAACCCATTAAAGTCGGCAAAAGTCGCCTATTTGACGGCAAAACTCAAAAAACGCGTCCTTGATGAACTCAAAAAACACGGAGCCTTAGATCTTTATCAAGATGTCGAACTGCCGTTAGCTAACGTCTTGGCCAAGATGGAAATCGAAGGATTCCCGCTCGACGCAAAAGCCCTTGAACAAATCGGCGCGAACTATCGCGAGAGCCTCAAAACGCTGACGGCCGAGATATTTTCTCTGGCTGGCGAAGAGTTTAATATAAATTCGCCAAAACAGGTCGGTGAAATTCTTTTCAACAAACTCGGACTGCCGAGCAACCGCAAAGATTCGACTTCAGTCGACGCCTTAAAAAGATTGGCCGACGATCATCTCATCGTCAGTAAAATACTCGAGTACCGCAAGTACGCTAAATTACTTTCGACATACATCGATGGCTTGGTCGTTCACATTCACGAAGACGGAAAACTCCACGCCATTTTTAATCAAGCTTTAACGACGACCGGACGCCTGTCTTCAAGCGAGCCTAACTTACAAAATATTTCGATACGCGATGAAGAGGGGCGCTTGATTCGCCAAGCGTTTTACTATCCTGATGAAGACTATCAAATCCTTTCTCTGGACTACTCGCAAATTGAACTTCGCATTCTCGCTTCGCTGAGTAAATGCCAATCGTTCATCGAGGTCTTTAATCGCGATGAAGACGTGCACGCCGCGACCGCCCGAGCCATCTTTAATGCAGACGACGATAATGCCCGAAGAAAAGCAAAAGCTGTCAATTTTGGAATAATCTACGGCATTTCCGATTGGGGCCTCGCCGAGCAGTTAGAAATTCCCCCAAAAGAAGCTAAAGCGATCATCGATGCTTTTTATAAGACATATCCAGAAGTCGGCGATTATCTTCAAGCGGTCGTCGATCAAGCTTTCAAAGATGGTTATGTCTCAACCCTTTTTGGCCGCCGCCGCTATCTTCGCGAGCTATACGATAGCAACTACCAAGTCCGCGAATTCGCTCGCCGCGCAGCGATGAATGCCCCAATTCAAGGCACGGCTGCCGACTTGATCAAGCTGGCGATGGTCAAAGTTCAAAATATGCTTGAGAAAAATAACTATAGGGCGCGCCTCGTCTTGCAAATTCACGACGAACTGCTCTTTAAAGTCCATGTTGATGAAATTGAGCAAGTGCGTCGCCAAATAAGCGATATCATGGAAAATGTCATCGCTCTTGATGTTAAATTAAAAGTCGATGGGGGCGTCGGTCGAACATGGTATGACGCCAAATAAAGGAAAGATGTATGCCTGAATTACCAGAAGTTGAAACAATCAAAAATATCCTTCTAAAATTTGTCCTTGAAAAGCGAATTCGCGATGTTATAGTCCTCAATCGAAATACGATTGAAGGCGATCATCTCGCTTTTAGCGAGAATTTGCGAGGCAAGACGATCAAGTCCCTTTCTCGCATCGGCAAGTTTCTCATCTTTCACCTCGATGAAGACATCGTTTTTCTATCACATCTGCGCATGGAAGGCAAATATTTTTTTCACGACCATTTACTGAGTGATTACGATAAGCACGCCTGTGTCATTTTCATCTTTTCTGATGGCACCGTCCTCGAATATAACGATACGCGAAAATTTGGTCTGATGAAGCTAGCGACCGCTACTAGTTATCGAAGCTCTCCCCCTCTTTCAAATCTCGGCCCCGAACCTTTTGCCGTGCAAGACAAGCGACAATTACTGATGAAATTAGCGAGAAAATCGCTGCCGATAAAAGCTGTTTTGCTCGACCAGGCCTTTCTCGCCGGTCTTGGAAACATCTATGTCGACGAAGTTCTATATCTGACGCAAATTCATCCGGAGACGCCGGCAAAACTTATAAATTCCGAACAGCTCGATTATATAATCGAGGCAAGTGTCAAAGTCCTGACAATGGCTATTCAAAGCGGCGGTTCCACCATTCGTAGCTACCATCCCAGCCAAGGAATTGACGGCGGCTTTCAGACCAAGCTCAATGCCTATGGAAAAGAGAATTTGCCGTGCCCCCGCTGCAATCATTCCTTACGCAAGATTTTTGTCGGTGGGCGCGGAACGACGTATTGCCCAAAGTGCCAGAAGAATCCTTCTCTGCCCTATGTCCTCGGCATCACCGGACCGATCGGTTCGGGCAAATCGGCGGTTCTTCAATTCTTTTCCGAAAATGGATATTTGACCCTGAGTGGAGATGCCATCGTTAAAAATCTATATGAAGATGCCAAGGTTCGCTCGCTCATCATCAAACTCTTCGGGCCCAACGTCGTCCCCGAAGACGGGAGGCTCGATAAGCGTTTTATCGTCGAAACTATCATCGCTGATCCTAACAAAAAGCGGCGTCTTGAAAAGATTTTGCATCCTCGCGTCGAAGACATCGTTGTCAAATCGATTAAAGAGGCACCAAAAAGTTCCAAAATCGCCATTGAGATGCCACTGCTTTTTGAAGCTAAACTCGACGACTATTGCGATGAGACAATTTATGTTGACATCACCACTGCCGTTCAGAAAAAGAGGTTGTCCGTGCGAAGTATCCCCTTCGAGACGCTCCGCGCCCTCAACAGCGGTTTTGACGCTCAGCGCAATAAAGAAAAGGCGACGTATGTCATCGACAATTCGTCAACCTTGAAGAAATTGCATTCCCAACTCAAAAAAATCGTTCGTCAGTAGACGGATACTCCGCTTAAATCAAATTCGTCTTCGGCCATTTCCTTGAGCAGCCGAGACAATTGCTTGGCTCGTATTCCCCCGGCTTTACTGGTGTCGTACAACTGCCCGATTTCATTGATTGAAAAATCGCTCGTAAAAAAGGTCAACCGTTGATTCTTGGCTCTCTCGATGAGAATCGGCAAGACAATCGTATCGCGGATAAAATCGTTTTTATATTCATTGCCAAAATCATCCATTACAAGTAATGGAACATTGGATAATTCGACGATTTTCTTGGCAAAGGCGCTCTTGTCGCTAAAAGATAGATCATTGAGTTCTTTGATGCGATTCGCGCAGTTGATGAAAGCCGCCGGCTTTTTGGTGATGGCGATAAAATCATTGACTAAAGTCGCCATGAGAAATGATTTTCCGACGCGGTGGCCGCCGCGGGAGTAAATCCACCGCACTGCTTCACCTTGCAAGAGAAGGCTAAAAACTTTGATGATGCGATTCCTCTCGACCGTCTTATCGATCAACTTGAGTGTGGATTCCTTCCATTCATCGGGAAAATCGGCATAGATGTATTTGCTGTCTATTTCGATGCGCTTTAAAATTTTGTCGCAAGGGGCAAAAGAGCGTTCGATGATGCCGTCGTCGTTGATGAGGCGAAGTTGCAGGTGAGGTGTCGCTTTGCGACAGTTATCGACGCCTGGACATTTTCGGCAATAGTCATAATCTTCTTTAAAGGCGATGAACTTTGAAATATTCTCGCGCACAACCTTCAGAGTGGGATTCACCGTCTGCTTGATAACTTCATAAACTTCGACATCCTTGCGCAGTTCGTCGATCATCTCGTCAATATAGTTGTCGAGTTCCGTCTTTTCAAAAAACGGCACTTTAATTTTATCCATTTCGTCAATCCTTTTTCGATTCGATCGAGGCCAAGATCATCTCTAGTTCGGCATCGCTGATTTCTTCTTCTTTTATTTTATCATCACTAGCCTCGCTTTTGATATGCGCTGGTTTGCTCGCCTTCCATCCGGCGTTGATCTTGTTGAGGTAATTCATCGTGTCGATGACGGTCGTGACATTTTCGCGAGCGAGTGAAGACGCGATCTTTTCAATGTACTTTCGCGATAAGACATTGTTGGCTTTGGCAAGGACATAATCAACTAGGGCGTTGATGACGCCGTTAGAGAAGCCGTAGTTCTTGGATAGATCATCGACGATATCTAAGTCGGCCCGGCTCGGGACGGTGTTGTTCTGTTTGATGCGCAGGTAATCGCCGGGCGCCATCACATCCATGAGTTTGATTTTGCTGGCGAGTTCGCTGCTACTTGTAACGCGGCTCTTCTCGCCTTTGTTCTTGCGATGCAAGAAAGGAAATTTGACTTCTTCTTTAGCCCGATCTGAAACGCGTTGGAAATTAATGCGCTGCGCCTTGTTATCGGGTTCAAAAGCGTCGATGACAATCTCGGCCATCGTCGCTTCATCAAGGGAGAAGAGCGCAGCTAATCTCTCAACTTCCTTCAAATCTTTTTTAAGCAGTGTTTCGCGCTTTATTTGCCCATGCTTTTCAAGGTGACTATAGAAAGCGTCAAAATCAAATGAAGTTTCGACGCGACCGGATTTTCGTCCTTTGACATCGACTTTCAAATCCTTGCGAAAAGCCGGATTATCAAAGTCGGGACTAAACGTATCGACAAATGAAGAAGTGATATCGTCAAATCCCTTCGTCTGAAAATCGACTTTATATGTCATAGCCAACCGTTTCGCTTCTTTTTCTCCGACATACTTGATTAGCAAACCTTTAAAGAGGACATCATCGAAAAACTCGCGGGGCGATTTCGGCGCATAAAGGACATAGATGTAATAGCGAAGGCCACTTTCTTCTTTGAAGAAGGTGCGGATTAAGCCCACGGCTTCTAAAGCGCGGCGAGCGGTCAAGAATTCGCCGGCTGAGATTTGCATTTTATTAAAGAGATGGGCGTGATCAAAAGTGTCGATATCGAGAGCTTTGACCTTCTCATAAAAAAGCGCGAGAAAGGCGGCGATGCTCTTGTGTCCGATCAGCGGTTGATAGAGTTCGCACAACACTTCGCGGTCGACATCGCTAATAAGAGATGCAAACCTCGTCTCGTAATAATCTTTTTCGCTAATATATTCCATCTTCTTTACCTGACATGTCACAAATTATAGCATAGAAAAACGGGATATTGAATCAAAAATGCCGACGGCATCGCTACTTTTTACACTATTGTGAATAGTTTTCCACCGCGCTAATAACGAAACAATCACGATGCAATCGGCATTTGTTGCAAGCAAATCGCAGAAAGGCTTGGTTTTCCACAAATTCATGTAATCGTTTTCAGCTAGATAAAATCCATACTTTTTGTCTTTTTTCATATATAATGAATAAGAAGCAATAGAGGTGATTTTAGTATGGTTAAACGCGTTGGTGTCTTGACATCTGGCGGCGATGCCCCGGGTATGAATGCCGCGGTTCGGGCTATCGTTCGCTCGGGATTAAAAAACGGCCTGGAGATGTTCGTAATCTACGAAGGATACAAAGGCCTAATTGAAGGTAATATTGAAAAAGTCGATCGCAACTTTGTCAGCGACATCATCAATCGCGGCGGAACGATTCTAAAAAGTGCTCGTTCGCGAGAATTTAAAGAGGAAGCCGCTCGTCGAATCGGCGTCGACCAACTCAAAGACTTTGGCATCGATACCTTGATCGTCATCGGTGGCGATGGGACTTATATGGGTGCCAAAAAACTCTCAGAACTTGGAATTAATTGCATCGGATTGCCCGGAACAATCGATAACGACTTGGCTTCAAGCGATTTTACAATCGGCTTTGACACAGCTTTAAATACGATTTGCGAATGCGTCGACAAATTACGTGATACGACCGCCTCTCATCAGCGTTGCACGATTATCGAAGTGATGGGCAATAAGTGCGGAGATCTCGCTTTATATTCAGGTGTCGCCGAAGGCGTGGAGATGATCATCACACCTGAACACCCTTATACTGAAAGTGAGATCATGGAGCGGATTAAATCGCTGGGGACCGGTAAGAAAAAGCACTCGCTAATCATCGTTAGCGAGAAGGTTTTTCCTAACGTTATTTCTTTTGCCGAAAAAGTCACTCAAGAAACGGGGTTTGAAACGAGAGCGGAAGTGTTGGGGCGCCTGCAAAGAGGCGGTTCACCTTCGGCCTACGATCGCATTTTGGCGACGAGGATGGGCGTCTATGCCATCGAAATAATCGTCAGCGGCGTCCGCAATGTCGTCGTCGGCGTGGTCAATGGCAAAATTGTCCACTACACCTTTGATGAAGCTTTCGCTCTCCCGCGTAAAGACCAAGATGATATCTATCGTCTCATCAGCATGGTGAACAGATAAAAATGAACGATCAAAAAATGATAATCAGTGCCGATATCGGCGGAACCAATTCGCGCTTCGCTCTCGTCAATCAAGATTACGAAATTGTCAGGAGCGTTTCGCGGCGCACAATCCTCTATAAAAAAGATGAATTTGTCGCTTCAATCATCGTGGCGATAAGAGATTTGGGCGGCGATTTTAAAAATATCGTCGGTCTTTCTCTGGGAATTCCTGGTCCGATCAACGAAGGCGGCTATGTCGTCGATCTGCCAAATATACATATAAAAGATATTCCTCTTGGCGATATTCTTCGCCAAGAATTCGGATTGCCAGTCTTTGTCCGCAACGACGCTGAAATGGCGTGTTTTGCCGAAGCTTCCTTAGGCAGCGGCAAAAGCTACCAGAGAGTTTTTTTCATTACGATTTCGACCGGATTGGGGGGAGCGCTCGTCGTCGACAAAAGCTTCAAAGAGACGCCGTTTGAGATCGGACATACTCCTTATGTTTACAAAGGCGAAAAAAAATTCTATGAATATTTCGCGAGCGGAACCGGCTTGGCAAATCTTGCACAAATTTATGATTTAGATATCAAAAACAGCTCGCATTTTTTTGAACTCGTCGTCGCCAAAGACAAAAAGGCACTCATCATCTATCAAGAGTGGTTATCAATCCTCAGCGATTTCTTAAATTACATCAAAAGCCATTATCATCCCGATATCATCGCCATCACCGGCGGCGTCTTTAATTCCAAAGATGTCTTTTGGGATGATTTGACCAAGCGACACCCTGATCTTAATCTCCAAGAATGTTATTTCTTTCAAAATGCCGGGATTATCGGTTCAGCTAGCTATGGTTTTACCATGTTAAATAATTGACTAAACTTAAATTAGTCAATATACTTGTAAGCGCAACGATGAAGACATGTCGCTTGTTCTTATCCGCTTAGAGAAGAAACCGCTGGGTGAAAGGTTTCTGGAGGGAACGGCGAAACCACTTCTGAGCTTCCAATGATAAATCGGACGTCCCTCGCGTTAAGAGAATTGAGTGCATATCAAAGATATGAATTAGGGTGGTACCACGTGAAAGCGTCCTTAAGATGGGCGTTTTTTATTTAAAAGGAGCAAGTTATGAAATTAATTCTTCCAAGTGGCGATGAGCTCGTTCTCGAAGCTGGACAAAACGGCTATGACGCCGCTAGCAAAATCAGTGTCAGCCTTGCCAAAAAAGCTATTGCTTATCGTCTGGATGGTAAGCTTAACGATCTTTTTTCCACCATCGACCACGATGGGCGTTTTGAGGTCGTTAACGAAGGTGACAAAGAAGCCTTTGAACTGCTAAATCACTCGACTTCCCATCTTCTGGCCCACGCCATCATGCGCCTTTATCCCGCTGCTCATATCGGTTTTGGACCAAGCATTGAAGAAGGCTTTTATTACGATATCGATTTTCCCGTCGCCATCACTGATGCGGATCTATTAACCATCGAAAACGAGATGCGCAAAATCGCTAAGGAAAATCATCGAATCATTCGCCGCGAAGTATCGTATGATGAGGCTTTAAAACTATTTGAAAATAACCCATATAAAGTCGAATTGATCAAAGAAATCGGATCAAATATCTCAATCTATTCCCAAGGTGACTTTTTCGATTTGTGCACCGGCCCTCATCTCCCTAATACAAACCTGATTCGCCATTTCAAATTAATCAGCCTCGCGGGCGCCTATTGGCGCGGCAACTCCGACAATAAACAGCTGACGAGAATCTATGGAACTTCTTTCTTTTCTAAAGAAGATTTGGAAAAGCATCTAGCCATTCTTGAAGAGCGCAAAAAGCGCGATCACCGCCGCCTGGGCAAAGAATTGGGCTTATTCATGGTTTCGGAATACGGGCCAGGTTTTCCCTTCTGGCTACCCAACGGGATGATTCTTCGCAATGAATTAGAAAACTTCTGGTATAAAAAGCACGAGCAAGAAGGCTATGTCTTCATCAAGACGCCAACTATGCTTTCAAAAGAATTGTGGATTACTAGCGGGCACTACGAAAACTATCGTGAGAATATGTATTTTAGCCAAATCGATGATCGCGAATTTGCCATTAAGCCGATGAACTGCCCGGGTAGTTTATTGGTCTACAAAAACGAACTCCATTCGTATAAGGATTTTCCGATTCGCGTCGGCGAACTCGGCCTAGTCCACCGCCACGAAGCAAGCGGCGCGCTCTCAGGGCTATTTCGCGTTCGCGCCTTTACGCAAGACGATGCCCACATATATTGCCGCGAAGACCAATCGGTCGCCGAAGTCGTAAGGATGTTAAAGCTGTATGACGAAGTCTATTCGATTTTTGGTCTTTCTTACCACATCGAATTAAGCACGCGTCCCGCCAAGAAATTCATCGGAACTATTGAGAACTGGAATCGCTCTGAGCAAGCGCTTGCTGAAGCCTGCAAAGCCATCGGTCGCGACTACATCGTCAACGAAGGCGACGGGGCTTTCTACGGACCTAAACTTGATTTCAAACTTCGCGATTCGATGGGGCGCATCTGGCAGTGTGGAACGATTCAATTCGACATGAATCTTCCTGAGCGCTTCGATATTACATACATCGATTCTCGCGGCGAGAAAGTACGACCCGTCATGCTCCATCGCGCTCTTTTCGGAAGTCTCGAGCGTTTCATCGGAATTCTAATTGAGCACTATGGTGGCGCTTTCCCAACTTGGCTCGCTCCCCTTCAGGTCAACCTCATTCCCGTCAATAATAACATCCATGGCGAATACGCTCATCAAGTAGCCTCTCATCTTCGCAGTCTCGGCATTCGCGCCAGCGTTGATGATTCAGAAGAGAAAGTCGGCTTCAGACTCCGCAACTCGCAAGTAAAAAAGATTCCTTACACAATTGTCATCGGCGATAATGAAAAGCGCGATCAGACGCTTACTTATCGGCTTTATGGACAGGAAAAACAAATCACGATTTCTCAAGTAGAATTCGAAAATTTGATACTCGACGAAATCACATCCAAACGGCATTATTAATAATGCTTGACACGCTTGCGTAGCAATGTTAAACTAACCGGCGTAGATAAAAACGTAGAAAGAAGACGCGCCTGCTTCTCACCAGATTAACATCGTTAATTGGTCAATGCTACAAAACGAAAGTTTTAAATAACGGGCGCCTACTAGCGTCCGTTTTATTTACATGAAAAGGAGTTGATCGACCATAGCTAACCTACCCATGAACCCTGGACAAAAACGTCCGGAGGCAAACAACGACCTCGTCAATGAACGGATTCGCTTTCCCGAAGTTCTCGTCATCGGACCCGATGGCAGTTCACTTGGTAAAATGAGTTCGCGTGCCGCCAACGATATGGCGAATCGCTATGAACTTGACTTGCTCTGCGTCGCGCCAAATGCCAATCCTCCAGTATGCAAAATACTAAATTATGGCAAATATCGTTTTGAAGCCCAAAAGCGCGCCAAGGAAAGTCGCAAAAACCAAAAGATTATTGAAATTAAGGAAGTCCAACTGACACCACAAATCGGCATTCACGATCTGATGGTAAAAGTAAAAGGGGCAATCGGCTTTTTCCAAGATGGCAATAAGGTCAAAGTCGGCGTTCGCTTTCGCGGGCGTCAACTAGCCCATCCGGAAGTCGGAAAAGAAGTGCTCGATAAGTTCATTGAACTCGTTCAAGAATATGCTAGCGTCGAAAAAGAAGGCGAACTCGAAGGTAAATGGATGACCGCAATTCTCGCCTCTAAAATCAAAAAATAGGAGAAAACAACATGCCAAAAATGAAAAGCAAAAGAGCTTTGATGAAACGCATCAAAGTTACTGGCAGCGGCAAAGTGAAGCGCCATGCGGCTTATACTTCACACTTAGCCCCACGTAAAACAACCAAACAAAAGCGCCATTTGAGAAAGGCGCGTCTCGTCTCGCATAGCGATTACAAACGAATTAAATTTCTCATCATCAAATAGGAGGTGCCCTGAATGGCAAGAGTAAAAGGTGGCACCGTCACGCGTGCCCGACGCAAAAAAGTATTAAAAAGAGCTAAAGGATATTTCGGCAGCAAGCATCTATTGTTCAAGACGGCTAAAGAACAAGTCATGCATTCTTTGATGTATGCCTACATCGATCGCCGAAAGATTAAAAGAGACTATCGCAAATTATGGATTAAGCGCATCAATGCCGCCTGCAGAATGTGCGACATCTCGTATTCTCGTTTCATCAACGGCTTATCCCTTGCAAAGATCGATATCAACCGCAAGATGCTTTCCGAACTCGCAATCAACGACTTTGAGGCCTTCAAACAACTCGTCGAGCTCAGCAAAAAAGCCAGCGCTAAATAAACATTAGCAAATTAAAATAAGGTCGCAAATCAGCGACCTTTTTTATTATGTGTCGATAAGAATTTTTACGGCAAATCTTCGCTATTTGCGGATATTATGGCTGATTTCGTACCGTTTATGGCTTCGACGATCAGACTTTCAAAATCAAATTGTTGCTCGCCCCAAATCGTCGATTTGTAATTCGGTTTAGTCCGCGGATTGTGCGGTCGAAAAATCGTGCAGCAGTCTTCGTAAGGGCGGATTGAAATGTCGTATGTTTTTATCTTTTTGGCGATGCAAATGATATCGTTCTTATCATAAGTTACTAGCGGGCGAATCACCGGCATATTGGTCACTTCATTGATGACACGCATCGACTTCAAAGTTTGACTAGCCACTTGCCCGATCGATTCGCCGTTAGCGATAGCCTGGCATTTTCTGATGTTGGCGAGTTGGGCGCTGATGCGATACATCATTCTCCTCATCACCGTAATGGCATAGCTTTCGTCGACGTGATCATAAATTGCTTCTTGCAGTTTGGTGAATGGAACGATATGGAGGCGAATGCTCTCCTGATATCGAGCCAAATTTTTTAACAAATCGCAAACTTTGTCGATAACTCCGCTGCTAGTATAGGGCGGTGAGGCAAAGTGAATGCACTCGAGGGTTACACCGCGCTTCATCAGCAGATAGGCGGCGACCGGGGAATCGATTCCTCCCGAAACCATCATCAACACCTTTCCGGCTATGCCTAGAGGATAGCCACCAGCTCCTTTAAAAGTATCGAGCGATAGATAAACACCTTCGTGTCGAACTTCGATAACAAGCGTTAAATCGGGGTTGATGACATCGACTTTTAGTTTGGTATTGATAAGGATTTCTTTGGCGACGAGGCGATTGATCTCATCGCTGATTATCGGAAAGGTTTTGTCGCTTCTTTTGGAGCGGACCTTAAAGGTTTGGCCTTCTTTTTCAAGGACCATTTCCAAGGCCCTCTTTTTTATTAATTCGAGATTTTTTTCAATTTTGCTGACGAGCGACAAGGAGTTGATTCCGCTCACTTCTTGAAGTTCCTCTATCATCGCGTAAGGATCGTTATCGCCGATGATGACATAAATGTGGTCAAAGCGCGTTTCAAGTTTTACTTCGACAAAGCGATCTGCTAATTTAGTGCGGATATTCGACGCCAACAACTTGACGAAATCCATTTTGTTTCGACCTTTAGTCGAAAGTTCGCCATAGCGAATCATGATACGGTCGTAAATCATGAGCGAACCCTATTCATTATTTCATCAAAAGCGCGAATAAACGCTTGCACTTCTTCAATTGTTGAATCTGAATCGAAGCTGATGCGCAAAGTGTTTCTGGCGAGGCCGTCATTTCTTCCAAGAGCTTGAACGACATATGATGCGGAATCGGTTTTGGCATGACATGCACTCACCGAAGAAATCATGATTCCGAGATTGGAAAGAGCTTCGACGATGACACTAGCCCGCTTGTCGGTCAAAGAGACATTTAAAATATAGCTTGAAGCTTTTTCAGGGCTGTTAATAATTATATTTTCCCTTTTTGATAAATGGCTTCTAAGCAAAGAATTCAAGATAGCAACGGATCGCGCATTTTTTGCTTCGTTACCGATAGCGTGTTGAGTAGCGAGAGCCAGGGTGTAAGCGAGAGCCGGACTGATCGTCGAACTCCGAAAACCATATTCCTGACCGCCGCCGCTTAAAAGCGGAAGGAGTTCGATGTTCTTGCGCAAGATCAGAGCACCGCTGCCTTTGAGACCATTTATTTTGTGTCCGGAAATCGAAAGTAAGTCAATGTTGCGATATGGGAGTGGCACCTTGCCGATTCCTTGGCTTGCATCCACATGCAAAACCGCTCGTGAGTATTGATGGACAATCGCGGCGATTTCCTGTATCGGGTTAATGCTGCCAATTTCATTGTTAACCGCCATGATGGAAACGATTATCGTGTTTTTCTTTAAGGCGTTGCGCACATCTTCGAGGCGCACATGACCTTGATGATTGACATTGAGAATCGTGAGCTCGAAACCATACAAATCACGTAGTTGGAGAGCACATTCAAGAACCGAAGGGTGCTCGATATTGCTGATGATGATATGCTTCCCACGCTGCTGATGCCTTAAGGCATACCCCTTGAGCGCGAGATTATTGGCTTCGGTCGCCGATGAGCAAAAAACGCTGCGATGCGTCTCTTCAACTCCGAGAGTGTCAAGGAGAATCGAGCGCGCTTTGTTGAGATATTTTTCGGCTTCGCGTCCAAAAGCGTGGTTGCTGTTAACATTAGCAAACACTTCGCCTTCAATCTTTTGAAAAATATCAATTAATTCGCGCCGCGGTCTTGTCGTGGCTGCGTTATCTAAATAAATCATGTTTTGAATGCTGAAAAAGTTAATTGCTGACGCCTCCGCCTTGGCGAAGTTTGCGCAGGGCGTTGCTCGTGTCGACATAGGCTTTTTCAAAATTTGCTTCATTGAAATGAGCTTCGCTTTGTAAGACGAGATGATGGATGTCGCTAAGGTGTTGGCGGTCGCGATTGGCATACAAAATAGCGGATTCTGCAAGCGACATCATGTTGTTTTCGCTTTCGATCTCGTTGATGACTTTATCGCCTTCTTCGCTTAACCACTTTGTGTTATCGCTCACCGTTCCGATATCAATCGGAAGAACGTTGAGCACTTCATTAATCGTGTTTAACGCCCCGTAAATTTTATCGAGTGACTCACCGTATTTTTCGGTGAATTTATCAAGGGAGATGTCACGGACAATTTTTTCAGCTTTCTTGACGCGGTGATAAAAATCATAAATCAACTCATATGCTCCTTCCGCCGTCTCTTTTAGCGAGTCGAGATATACTTGAAAATCCTCCATCATCGAAAGGGCGAGATTGGACTCGTCGCGGAGTTCGTGCATCTTGCTGACCAAGATCGAATACGGCTGCTTGGTCGATGAGTGAATGAAAGTATCGAGCGATCGCTTGGTGGCTCCGACTTTGTTGATTTCGTTTTGGATTTCGTTGACCCGATTGGCATAACCGGAGCTAATCACATAAATCTTTTTCACTTCCGGAATCGTGTTGCACAGGCGAATAAATTTCTTTTCAAGGGTATTGACGACGACATAGATGTCTTCGCATTCGGCATCAAAGACAACGCGAGCTTTTTTCTCTTCTTCAAAAAGAAGAAAGTACTCATCGATGCGGGCGATGATATTGTCTAAGGCATCGTTTACATTGCCGAGTTCAAAGCTCTTTATTTTTTTGGTCAAGGCTTCAAGTTCGCGATTCATATCATAGATATTATTCTTGACGATTAGGTGATGGAGCGGATACTTTGCATCGACCATCTCTTCATAGGCATTCATCAAAGAAGCGATTTTATCAGGGATGACGGTCGTCACCAAAGCGCAGAGATTTGGAAGTTTGGCCAAGACGCGGCCGACTTCTTTGATGGCTTTTGATATTTGTGGAAGCAAGGTGTTGGCATCGTCATATTGAGCGGATTCGACAAACTGCTCAAACTCATCAAAGAGACCATCGATATATTCGTAGACGGCATCAAATGAGGAGATGACGAGCTGCAAATCTCCTTGTTTAGAGTAATAATCTTGCTTAATTCTCCTGAGTTCCTCTTTTAAAGAAAGAGAGGCTTGGCGCGCTTCTTCTTCGGGCTTGACGACCGAGATGAGATCCCCGTTGAGCGTATTAACGTGTTTCTCATACGTTTCGATGATGTCTTTACCTTCCGGATAAGCGACTTTTAGCGCTTTGTATTTGCCTTCATCCACAAGATCTTTAAGCCCGTTTATCGTATTTTGGGCTTGAGCGTCGAAACGGTCGCGAAGCTCTTTGAAACGCTTGAGATATTGAGTGTGCAGTTCGACATATAAAAGATTGGTGCGCGAGATGATTTCCAAACGTTTGACATACTGGGCATCTTGGCCAATTAGCAGGGCGTGAAGATATTCAAAGCGCCTTTCTAGCTCGCGAACCCGCTTGCGAGCGGAGTGGCGAACGATGACGAATTTATATAACAAAAAAATCGTCACACCCACAACTATGGCCGCTCCGATCGCTATGAAAATATAACCGGTCGTACCTAATAAGATGATCGTCGGGACTTCTGACATGATTTTTACCTTGTAAAGATTATAGCATTCATCAATGGCTATTTCAAAAATCATTTGGACTTTTTCTTATGAAAGACTTTTGACTTTTAGCGAGGCGATAAAGTTCCAATTTTTGTAAAAAGCGAAGGCTTAATAATATTTATTAATCGGTTGAACCGCTCCATTTCTTTTTATTGACTAATCGCCATCTTTCCTTTATAGTTATCGTTGCATGTAATGCAGCATGTAAATACGCCTTGTCCGATGTCGGGAACAAATGTGATAGAGTAGCCTAAGCTCAATGGTGAAATAATATCCCAGACATCCGAAGGATGGAATTTGCACCTCTTGCTTTATATTGCAAAATATAAGGGAAAGGAGAATAGAACATGAGATTCACTGGTTCGGATTACAAACGCTCACGCCGACTTGGCTTTTCAACGCTTGAAACAGGCGAAGAGTTAAGAAAGAGATCATATGGTCCAGGTCAACACGGCAACGCTCGCAAAAGAAAACCTTCCGAATACGGAAAGCAATTAGTTGAAAAACAAAAGCTTCGTCATATGTACGGAGTTAATGAACGTCAATTCCGCCGCCTCTTCAACATCGCTATTAAATCCAGCGAAGTTACCGGCATCGCATTCTTCCGCATTTTGGAATCGCGCCTTGATAACCTCGTCTTTAGAATGGGCTTTTCAAGAACGCGGCGCGGCGCCAAGCAACTCGTCAATCACGGTCATGTCACCGTCAACGGCAAAAAAGTCGACATCTCGTCATATCTTTGCTCGGTCAATGATGTCATCGCCATTCGCGAGTCAAGCAAAAACTTAAAAGTAATTAAAGAAGCGCTTGAGAGCAAGCCGTCATCCGTCGGATATGTCAAAGTCGATGCCGCAAAGCTCGAAGGAGTCTTCCTACGCGCCCCAGAGCGCAACGAACTTCCGCAAGACATTGTCGAAGCGCAAATCATCGAATACTACAACCGCTTACTGTAAGAGGATAGGCAAAAATAAAAGACCCCGCGGGGTCTTTTTTTGTTTTGTGAGAGCAATTATTCTATGTTGATTAAATAGTAATTTTTCTTGCCGCGCCGCAAGACATAGTATTTGCCATATAAAGAGCCATCGCTTGTTAAAGGCGCCATTCCATCATGAACTTTTTGGCCGTTTAAAGAGATGCTTCCACCGCTTAAAAACTCGCGAGCTTCGCGCTTAGATGATGCGGCTTTTGCTAAAAGCAAAGCCTCTTCGAGGATGATTCCTGATGAGACTTTAACTTCTAAGTCGCCCAAGACTTCGATGAGATTTTTTTCGCTCATCGTCACAAAGTCGCCAGAGAAGAGAGATTCGCTCATTTTTATCGCTTCATCCGCTCGCTCTTGGCCATGAACGATTTTCACGACTTCAAAGGCCAGAGTTTTCTGCGCTTGGCGGAGGCCGGGATTCGCGCTGTGAGCCGCGGCAATCGCTTCGATCTCTTCTTTATTGAGGAAAGTGAAAACCTTTAGATAGCGAACGGCATCGGCATCGCCGACATTAATGAAGTACTGATAGAGTTTATAAGGACTCGTAATCTCGGGGTCGAGATAGAGGGCGCCTCCTTCTGATTTGCCAAATTTCCTTCCCGATGAATCGACAATTAAATGGCTGGTCATCACCCCGACCTTGACCTCGCTGCCTTCGACTTTACGAATGAGTTCGAGTCCGCTGGTGAGATTACCCCATTGGTCGCTGCCTCCGACTTGAATTCGGCATCCGTGATTTCGGAAAAGGGTCAAGAAGTCAATCGCTTGCAGAAGGTTATAAGAAAATTCGGTGTAGGAAATGCCATTTTCTAGGCGGCTGGCGATAATTTCTTTATTGAGTAAATAATTGATAGGAAAATATTTACCGTAGTCGCGAAGATAGTCGAGCATGCTGATTTTGCTTAACCAGTCGTAATTATTGACGATGATACCGCGTTTTTCATCTTCAAGATTTATAAATCTTGCTAGTTGATGGCGAATGGCTTCTGTGTTCTTTTTTAACTCTTTTTCTTCAAGGAGGTTGCGCTCTTTTGATTTGCCTGAAGGATCGCCGATCATGCCGGTCGCCCCACCGACGACGGGAATGACGCGATGCCCGGCTCTTTGAAGGCGCATCAAAAGGGAGATCATGACGAAATTACCAATGTGCATCGAGGCCGCACTCGGGTCAAAACCGCAGTAGATCGTCTGCGGAGTTGCGAGTAGTTCACGAATTTCTTTTTCGTCAGAATAATCTTTAATTAAACCGCGGTAATTAAGCTCGTCGATAATATTTATCATTTCTCTACTCCTTGGTGCTCTTGCGCGCCGTGTAAGCCGATTCAAACTTGTAGGCTTTTTCGTTTAACTCACCATTGGATAGGTCGATTAACATATACATCGCCCGCTTTCCCACTTCTTGCATATTGATGTAGAAACTGGAAAGAGTGGGGCGAATGATTTCGGCATATTTGGTGCCGATGATGGATACGACCTCGACATCTTCTGGAACTTTGAGCCCTGAGTCGGTTGCGGCATTGACAATAGCTCCGCCAATCGAATCGCGATAGGCGATGAAAAAGCCTTTGCGATGCTTGACGAAATACTCCATGAAATCAAGATAGGTGCGCTCCGACGAATCGTCGACATTAAAGATGCGGTACGGAACACCGATATCGTTATGAAAATCGATGAAAGCTTTTTCAATGCGAGCGAGGAGACGGCCGGCATTATGAACGTGGAGGAAGACGGCCGGCTTCATGTCGTTCTTCTCGTAGCGGGCCTTGAGCATGCGCTTGACCGCATGTTCATATCCGAAGTTGATGCACCCGATGCGATTGCCGGTGATTTTGTTATTGATGACGATTGTAGGAACCGAATATGAGTTAATTTTTTCGATGTCTTCCCGATCGAGTTGATCATCAAAAATGATGACGCCATCGACGTGGGATGTGATGACTTTTTCAACCATCGCGAGGGCATCACTTCTTGAATAAGAAGTAACAAATAAAGTTAAAACAAAGCCCTTTTCTTTGGCTACTTCGGTAATTCCGTTGAGCATGTTCGAGATGTAGACGTAGTTGGCAGAGGGGATGACAATGCCGATGTTGGTCGTCACATTTGTCGCCAGAGCCCGGGCCAATCCACTCGGCTTATAACCTAATTTTTGAATCGTTGCCTCAACTTTTAATCGCGTCGCTTCTGTCACGTTTCCCTGCTTGTTGATGACGCGAGAAACGGTGGCTAATGATACTCCGCTAACTTTTGCGACTTCATATATCGTGACGCGATCTTTTAAATAATCCATATTTTTCTCTCCCATAGCCCCTTCATAGTATATGAAAATGTTTTCATAATCAACTGTGACATTTTCATAAACGCAGCAGATTAATAGATTGGATAGGGAACTTTTTGCAAGCGGTGAGAGGGGATATCGCGACGGCCTTCTTTCGCTTCTGGCTTACCGTCAAGGAGCACTAAATCACCGGTGAAACCGACCGTTGTATTATTGACGAAAGCCGTTCCCACGCCATACATATCAACCGGGACTCCGAGTTTGACCCATTCCGTGATTTTGGTGACGTCAAAACTGCTTGAAACAATGATTTTAACATAGTTAAAGCCTTCGGCGTCTAATGCTTTCCGCAAGGCAAAAATAAGTTCTTTGCAAACGCCATGTGCGTTAAATCCCGAGGTGTCTTTGCCATCGAAATAATGATCGATTAAGGCTTTGGATGTATCGACGCGCACAGCTTTCAAATTCGTCTTGAGATGCCGTGCCAAAATCAGGGAATCGTGGACGACATTGTTGTTGTAATCGATCAAAGCGGTCACTTTTTCATTCGGAAAAGTCTTTTGGTAGAGGGTTGCGGCTTTGATGATGTCGCCTCCGCACACCTGAATAAGGGCGTGGGGCATCGTTCCCATGCCTTTTCCGCCCCACCAGTAGCCTTGGGCATCGGTGCTGACTTTATCGATTCCAGCAACGTAGGTGGCATAGCCATCGCCTACTTGAGTCAGATAGTCATCTTGGCGATCGGCCATCGAAAAGCAAGGGGTGCCATTAAGCTTGGCGACGACGCGATGAACATTCGTCGCGACGCTGCTGCGGCGGGCGAGAATACCATCAATCATGCTCTCAAGGAAGCCAAAGTGTTCATATTTACCGGTCACCTTGAGAACTGGTTCGTTCGCTGCGATGATATCCCCATCATGTAAAGCTTCAATCACTAAGTTTTCGGGTTCAATTGCAAAATTGTGAATCAGGGCGATGACTTCATCGAGTCCACACACCATGGCTTCTTCGGTCCTTTGAAAAAATTGCATCGTGACGATGTGATTAGGGTTGTATCGCTTAACGATATCGCGAGCTTTTAAAAAATAATTCGCTGCATAAAATCCGCTTTTTAAGCGTTCATCAAAACAAAAAGTTTTATTCGTGAGCCGCGATATTTTGCCTTGCTTTTTCAAGACGATTTCTAGTTCCATAATCTACTCCTTTGCAAAGAAATCTTGGCCGATTTCCATAAATTCTTCAATAATATAAGCTTTGTCAACTCCGTTCGGCGATTCGAGATTCAAATCTCTATAAGTGCAAATCTTGCCTTCAAAGAACATGCCATTGCGCTCTTCCACCGCTGCTAATTCGCCGTTGAAAAGTATTGTCTCAGGCAAGGCGATAACGACGAGAGAGAACGGCGGTATTTCGCATCCATCACACTTAACATATATGGCGCGTGAACCGATATCAACTTTGGCCACTTGAAGGTCATTGTCTTCGCCTTTGATCAATTCTAATATCTGCGCGACGACAAAACCCGAAGCGAGCTGATCAGGCAGTGAATGAAGACCAAAGTTAATTAAAATATGATTGATGACATTGAGAAATTCTGGGGCGGGATCAACAATCATTCCTCTCGCTTTGATGCGAATGATTTTCGAGATGTCAAAAAGATTGATGCCAATGAGTTCCGAATCGCAATAGATAAGTGCGGCTCCATCCTTTTTTTCGACGCGATTGGCTCGCTTTTGATTGTTAAAAACAATCATTAAGACATCTCCAAGTGTATGGTAGTTATAAAATAGCCGGTACATACTAACGCCGATAACCTCTGAGTTCAGCCAATTGTTCGGCATCGAAGTTGCGCAGAAGATAAAGCAAGGATTTTTTAGCTGCAAGATAATCGTCGACATCGATGATTGAACTCGGCGAGTGAATACCCCTTGCGCAGATGCAATGGGTCAGAGTCAAGGTGCCGGAATTAGCTTTGTGAATACTGCCGGCATCGGTTCCTCCCGGAGAATCAAAGTACTGATATTTCACGCCTGTTTCTCGGCAGGCTTTGATCTGCAGCTCAAGGAGCTCTGGAAAGGCGATCATCGAGCGATCGAGATAGCGAATCAAGACGCCTTCGCCAAGGCGTCCGTATTCATCTTTTTTATCGCCGAAATCACGCGCCGGTGAACAATCGAGAACGATGGCAAAATCAGGTTTAATTTCTTGCGTGGCAGTTTGTGCGCCTCGTAAGCCGACCTCTTCTTGGACGTTGGCCCCGATGTATAAGTCATATGGCAAATCATCATTGGCGAGTTCATCGAGAATATCAAGAGCGAGCGCGACGCCATAGCGATTATCAAACGCCTTAGCCAAAAGCCTCTGTCCGTCATTTAACACTTTAAAGTCGCCGAGGACGACGATCGAATCGCCAATTGACAAACCGGCTTTAATCGCTTCTTCTTTTGAGGTGAAGCCAAAATCGAAAAGGAGTTCTTCGATGTAGCGATCTTCGTCTTCATTTTTTTCATTCTTGAGGTGGGGGGGGATCGAGGCGATGGCTCCATAGTATTTGCCACCTTTTTGTGTTTTTAAAACAACGCGATGAGCGGCCAGCGTCTCTTTGCTATGTCCGCCGAGAGCTGAAGTTTTGATCAGTCCATTATCAAGAATGTATAAGAGCATAAAACCAATTTCATCCATATGGCCAGCAACCATGACTTTCGGAGCGTTGTCAACCTTCGATTTTTTATGAGCATAGAGACTTCCGAGGTTATCGCTTACAAGGTCAAGACCTTTTACCTGGAATTCGTTTAAAAGAAAACTTCGAACTTCATTTTCTGCGCCAGGGACTCCGACGAGCTGAGTCGCTGTTTCGAGAAGTGATAGTTGACGAGCAGTTAGTTTCATGTTTATTTTCTCCTTGCGACGATGCGATTAATATTTTTGCCAAGCCCGCGAAATTGTCTCTCGTACTCGCTCATCGCATCACCGTCATCTAGGATGGCGTAATCACTTGTATAAGAGATGATTTCAAGGGTACTGTCTTTAATCGTGGTAAGCGAATATTCATAGAGATTATCGTTATCGCTTTTAAAGTAGAGATGACCGCCTTTGCTAAGCAGACGAGTATATTCTAACAACTTTGAAGGAAAAGTGAGGCGTCTTTTCTCGTGTCGTTTTTTCGGCCAGGGATCAGAGAAATTAAGATAGATGGCGCCGAGTGATTCACTTTTTAATGAAGGCAGTGCTTTTGCGACATCCTCGACGATAATGCGAACATTAGCTAATTTTTTTTCAACCACTTTCCGCGTCGCCATGGCGGCGACCATCGCCGATACTTCAAATGCTAAATAATGGGTGTGGGGATTTTGCTCGGCTAAAGCGACGATAAAATCGCCTTTGCCACAGCCGATTTCCATCTCGAGCGGAGCGCTGGTAAAAAAACCAGGGTCGTCTTCAATTTTTTCGAGAGCTATCTCTCGGTGTTCGCTAAGAAAGGGCTTAGCCCAAGGTTTATAGCGAGTTCTCATTTAAGATTTCCTAACATGTGGACTGCTCGGGCATAAATTGCCATCGACATGTAGAAATTGTTCAGTATCAAGTGTTCATCGGCTTCGTGCATGTGCGGATTGTCATCGGGAAAGGCTGCGCCGAACGCCACGGTGTTGGGGGCTTCTTTAGCATATGTTCCACCGCCCATCGTCAACGGCTTGCTGCGCTTATCTAAACTCTCTTTGCGGTAGGCGCTTAAAAGCGTTTGAATGAGTGGAGATTTGATGGGAAATAAGAGAGCTGGGCTCCGCGAGTATATTTCGCTTGTAAGACCGCTTGCTTCGTCAAAAAGACGGACGAAATCGGTGTCATTGACACTTTCGGGATAGCGAAAATTGACTTTTAACTCCAATACTTTGCCGTCGTAAGAAATAATGCCTAGATTGTAGGTTGTTTCGCCTAAGTCTTTGCTTTTAGCGTGACCTTTGAAAGGTTTGCCGTCAAAGTTGCGGAACTGCGCAAAAATCTTCAAGAGGATGGCGTTTTGATAATAGGAGCCGAGCGCTTCAAGAGCAAAAAGAGCGGCATTAAGCCCGGCCTGGGGCGTTGAACCATGGGCTGCTTTGCCGTGAAATAGTATTTTTGAAATCCCGTTGGCGCTTTCGATCGACACCTTGTTTTTCAGTCCTTTTAGGAACGATTCAAATTTGGCATCGGTTTTCATGACGACTAAAGTCGTATCGATGACCGAGTTAACGGCTTCTCCTCCAGAAATTTTCATGATTCCGGGCAGGACGAGGTTCATGCGGCTGCAAAAATTGCTGATGCCTTTTTCACCGTAGATGACCGGAAAATTAGCGTCGGGCGTAAAGCCGTAAGTCGGATGTTCTTTTTTTAATTCTTTAAAATAGTATCTGAGACAACTACTTCCCCGCTCTTCGTCGCCGCCGACGACGATTCGCACGCGATAGCCATCAATTAAATTGTTGTCCTTAAGAGCTTTAACCGCGTAAAAGGCCGCGATCAAGGGTCCTTTATCGTCGCTCGTGCCGCGACCGAACATCCTTCCCTTTTCAATCTGGGCGCCAAAAGGCTCATGTTTCCAGCCGCTTCCGACCGGAACGACATCGGCATGGGCAAAAATCGAGATTAGTTTTTCTCCTTTGCCAAACGTCATTTCCGTCGCCCGGTTGTCGCAATAGTCGACTTCAAAACCAAACTGGCGAGCAAGCCTTCCGATGTATTTTAGAGCTCGATCGACGCCGGTTCCATATGGAGTGGCTTCCGAGGAGCTTTTTTCGTCATATACTGAATTAATTCTAACGAGTTCTTGAAGTGCTCTTATCGCATTGGCATGATAAGGATTGGTGAGTTCTATATAGTCAATTTCTTTCATTTTGATTCTCCTTTTGGCTAAGCAGTAAAAAATCGCTATAACGGTATTTATTGATGATTAAGAGCACGACTGTCGGAGTGATGACCGCAGCGATTGCGGCCTCGATGATGGCTCCGGTCGTAATCAATCCGCCAATGGCGAGTCCGACCCAAGTGACTGGCGAGTTGAGAAAACCTTGCAACTCCTGACGATACAATACGACGAGCATGGTCAAGACCAAAAAAGTGTGGAGAGCAGTCAGCAAAAACGATAAAACGGCGATAAATCCGCCTTTAAGATAAAGTTTAGGGAGTTTGTTAGCGATGGAGAAAATCAGGCCGGCCACGAGGCCAAAGACGGCTCGGGGAAGCACTGATATGAGGGGGTTGACGAAAAGAAAATCAATTGTTCCCGGATATGTTGTCGCTTTAATAAGAGAGCCGAGACCAAAAAAGATGCCATACATAAGTCCGCGCTTCCAGCCGAAGAGAGCTGCTCCGATGAGAACCGGGAGATGGATTAAAGTAAAAGAGATCGGCCCGATTTGAATAAAACCGACATAAGGGACAAAAGTCATGACGATGATAATCGCCAAAAACATCGCATCGAAGACTATTTTTACGATGAGCCTATTTCTCATTTTTCTTAGCCTCATTCCGTTCATATATGATGCGCAAACCATCGAGTAAGAGAAACTCATCATATATAAAATCAGGCAGCAAATCCTTGACGTAAGGCGCGTCGCCACCAGTGATGACGCGCTTGGTCGGATAGCCGAGTTCTTCCTCAAATTTTGCGACGAGACCATCAATCATGCTGGCCGTTCCGTAAATAGCGCCAGCATTTGTCGAATCTTTGGTATTTTTGCCTATTACTTTTTTCGGTCGCGAAAGCGAAACGCGCGCCAATTGGGCCGCGCGGCCAATTAAGGCGTCGACGGCGACATAAAGGCCGGGATAAAAGGTCGCTCCGACGAAAGCTCCTTTGTGATCGATAGCTAGAATTTTAATAGCCGTGCCTAAATCGATGATGGTGAGCGGCGCGCCGTATTTGGCGATGGCTCCGACCGAATCGGCGACCAAATCGCTACCCAATTCATTCGGATGATCGATGAAAATAGGCAGGCCCGTTTTAAGGCCGGGTGTCAAAATGACACTGTCCAAGCGAAAGGTCAGGCGAAGGGCCTCGCGCATCACTTCCGTTAAGAACGGAACGACGCTGGAAATTATCGCTCCGCGAAAAGCGTTTTTATCAATTTTGCGAAATTGGATGAAAGTATCGATCGTCGAGATGTACTCGTCGAGGCTCTTCTTGATATCGGTTGCCGTTTTAAAAGACGCAACCAAGCGAGATTCGTCAAAGACTCCAAAGGCAATGAGGGTATTGCCCACATCGACCGTTAATAGCATGTGTTTACCTCCGCTACAATCTTGCATAGCAAGTATCGTGCAAACTGATTATAGAAAATTATTCAATTATTTAAAAGCAAATCGACTGCTAGCGAACGACAATATTGATGATGCGGCCTCTGACGATAATAATTTTAACGATTTCTTTTCCTTCGGTGTTTCTTCTAACTCCTTCGAGGTCGAGAGCCAGTTTTTTCAGTTCGTCTTCGGGGGTATCCAAATCCGCTTCAAAAGTGCCGCGCAATTTACCGTTGACAGAAACAGCCATCGTCACTTGGGAGCGCACTAACTTGCTTTCGTCACATGTCGGCCACTTAGCAAAAGTAATACCTTCGGAATGGCCGAGACTTTCGTAGATTTCTTCGCCGATAAACGGGGCGATACACGCGAGCATTTTGACGAATCCCTCAAGATAGGGACGATAGAGGCGTTCGGCTTTATAGGCTTCGTTTACAAAAATCATCAACTGGGCAATCGCCGTGTTGAATTGCAAATTCTGATAATCGTCGGTCACCTTTTTTACTGTGTAATTATAGACATAATCAAGGGCACCATCATTGATGTCGGTGTGCTTTTTGACAAATTCTTCTTCGCTAAATAAGCGAAAAGCTCTTTCGAGAAATCGCCTTGCCCCATCGAGGCCGTTTTCCGACCATGGTAATGAAGCTTCAAGCGGGCCCATAAACATTTCGTAGAGGCGGAGCGTGTCGGCCCCGTATTTGGCGATGACATCGTCAGGATTAACGACATTGCCTCGCGATTTTGACATTTTTTCGTTATTCTCGCCAAGAATCATGCCCTGATGAAATAACTTTTGAAATGGCTCTTCGCATTTGACTACGCCTAAGTCATACAAGAACTTGTGCCAGAAGCGAGCGTATAGCAAATGCAAAACCGCATGTTCGGCGCCCCCGATATACAAGTCGACAGGGAGCCAGTGCGCTAAAAGCTCAGGATCTCCGATCGCCTGATTGTTGTGTGGGTCGATATAGCGCATGTAGTACCAGCACGATCCGGCCCATTGAGGCATGGTATTAGTCTCGCGCTTGCCTTTTTGTCCCTTAATCGTGACATCGAGCCAATCGGTAGCGTGGACAAGCGGCGATTCGCCGGTTCCTGAAGGTTTGTATTCTCTGAGTTTGGGTAAGACGAGCGGGAGCTCATTTTCATCGAGTGCTTTTATCGCGCCGTCATCCATCAAGGCGACGGGGATCGGCTCTCCCCAATATCTCTGACGAGAGAAAAGCCAATCCCGCAAGCGATACGATATTTGATATTGTCCGAGACCTTTGCGATTGAGAAAGTCGACGATGGCTTGCGTCGCCGCTTGGTTATTGAGCCCATTGGCAAAGGCGCTATTGATGTGCTTGGCATCATCTTCCATGGCGTGTTCGGAGATATCTCCTTCTAGGACTTGAATGAGCGGTAGCCCTTGCTTGTGCGCAAACTCATAATCGCGTTGATCATGAGCTGGCACGGCCATCACCGCTCCAGTGCCATAGGACGCCAAAACATAATCGGCGATATAGATAGGAACGGCTTTGTCATTGACCGGATTGATGGCATAAGCACCGATAAAAACCCCACTCTTATCTTTATTAAGCTCGGTTCTTTCAAGATCCGATTTGGCAGCAATTTTGGCTAAATATGCCTCGATTGAGGGCAATTTACTCGGATCTGCAATCTTTTTGACCAGTTCGTGTTCGGGAGCTAAAACGCAATAAGTGCATCCGAACAAGGTATCGGCCCGCGTCGTAAAAACATCGAAAGAGACATTTTTGTCTCTGACTTTAAAGGTGATCTTGGCGCCTTCTGATCGACCGATCCAATTCGTTTGCATATCGATTGTCGACTTTGGCCATTCGACAAGGTTGAGCCCGTTCAACAGACGATCGGCATATTTAGTGATGCGCAAGAGCCATTGGCGCATCGGTAAGCGAATCACGTCATAGCCACCGCGCTCGCTCTTGCCATCGATTACTTCCTCGTTGGCGAGAACGGTTCCGAGTTCCGGGCAAAAATTGACTGGAATCGAATCGATGTAGGCCAAATCGTTTTCGAACAACTTTAAAAAGATCCATTGCGTCCACCGATAGTACGAAGGGTCGGTGGTATTGACTTCGCGTGTAAAATCATAACTCAAGCCGATCGCTTTAATCTGACGGCGGAAGTTATCGATATTGGATAAGGTAAAATCCTCAGGGTGACGATTTTTTTTAATGGCGAATTGCTCGGCCGGTAAGCCAAAAGCATCCCAGCCGATGGGGTGCAAGACATTAAATCCTTGCATTCTCTTCATGCGCGCGATTGTATCGCTTGCCGTATATCCTTTTGGGTGTCCGACGTGAAGTCCATCTGCGCTCGGATAAGGAAACATGTCCAAAATATAGTATTTAGGCTTGCTGAAATCGCGGGTATCGGTGTTAAATACACCGCTATTTTCCCATCGCTCAGACCACTTTTTTTCTATTTCATGATGATCGAATTTCATTGTTTTCATCTCTCCTGAATATCGCGATAAAGGCCAATGTAGTCAAGCGCCGACTTCTTCCATGTCCGATTGAGCTTCATGGCGTTGCGGCGCATCTTAAGCAAAGCTTCTTTATCTTGATACAAGGAGAGAGCAAGGTCAAGTCCATATTGCATTCCATACTCGTCAAAATGCTCAAAACCAAAGCCGGTGGCCTCTTCGAGATTCCAGCCGCTGTAGCCGACGACCGTATCTTTTAAGCCTCCCGTCAGGCGGACGATGGGCAAAGTGCCGTAGCGTTGGGCGATGAGTTGGCCGATGCCGCAAGGCTCAAAGAGCGACGGCATCAAGAAAAAGTCGCTTCCGGCATAGATTAGATGCGCCAGTTCATTTGAGTATCCGATATAGATACCGACATTGTCACTCATTTGGCCGCGCATCCATTCAATTTCTTGTTCTAGTTCGCGCTCACCGGAGCCCAAGATGATAATCGAGCCCCCGTTTCCAACGATGTGGCGGGCTTTGGCGAGCACGAGGCGAATGCCTTTTTGCCAGGTGAGGCGCGAGACGAGGCCAAAGACCGGCTGCCCGCGATCAGGAAGATGAAATTGTTTTAGTAAAGCTCTTTTATTCTCGTCTTTTCCGCGAGTGACGTTAACTCCGTTATAGCCATAGGCGATCGCCGAGTCGGTTTTAGGATTAAATTCCCCATAATCAATTCCATTTAAAATGCCGATGAAATCATCGCGGCGAAGTTCTAAGATGGGGCTTAAACCATGCTCGTTATCCGAGGCTAAAAGCTCGTCGCGATGCGTATATGAGACGGTCGCAATCTTATCTGCATAGACAATCGCGGCCTTCAGTGTCGACACGACATTTTCGAAGCGTACTTTTCCACTGTCGTAAAGACTGTCGCTCAACTCGTAAAAGTTGTTTAAAAAATACTTGTCAAACATCCCTTTAAAAGCGGGATTGTGAATCGTCAACACGAATTTAAAGTCTTTAAAGAACGGATCGTTGGCATTTTGCTCCCTGATGATGACAGGCAGCATACCGGGTTGCCAGTCGTGAAGATGCACGATATCAGCTTGAAACCCCAATGCTTTAAAAGCATTGCGCACAGCGATTGTAAAGAAGGCAAAGCGCTCTAAATCATCGTTGTAACCATAGATGTTATCGCGGCCGAAATAGTAATCGTTTTGAATAAAATAATAAGTGATGCCATCGATATAAGTGCGATAGACTTTCGCGTATTGACGACGCCATGACATCGGCACATCGAATTCCGAAACATGTTGCAAGCGCGCGCCGAATTGATTGATGATCGATTGATATAAGGGCATGAATAAAACCACTTCCTCACCGAGCATGACAAGCTCGCGTGAAAGGGAATATGTGACATCGGCAAGGCCACCGCTTTTAACAAACGGATTGGCTTCGCTTGTGACCATGGCAATTTTCATTTACAGCCTCTTTCCTTGCTCGATATATTTGGGGGTGCCTTTGACACCTTCGATGCGGACTCCATCGGAGATTAAACAATACTTGTCGATTACCGCGTGCGTGACGACGACATTTTCGCCGACGACTGAGTCGGAGAGAATAATCGAATTGCGAATGATGGCTCCTCGCCCGATTTTGACATTGCGCGAAATAATCGAGTTTTCAACGCGCCCTTCGACGATTGCGCCATTGGCGACGAAGCTGTTATGAACATTGGTTTTGGTTCCATAAAGGGTCGGTGTCGTATCGCGCGTTATGGTATAAATCGGCCAATCTTTCAAGAATAGCTGATGGGCATAGCGATAATCGAGCAATTCAAATGAGTATTCGACAAAATGTTCTAACGAATCAAATGAACGAGCGTAACCGACATGTTCGACGGCGCGAACTTTAAAGAGTTTGTTGGCAAACTTTTTGACGGCATCTTTAAAGCTATAAGTCGGATTCACTTTTAGCGTTTCTTCAACTAGGTTTAATAAAACGTCGCGGTTAATAATATAGGTTTCCATCGAGACACAGGCATCTTTTTCAAGCTGCCGATTGCGCTTAAAGGAGCGGACATAGCCGTTTTTGACATTTACTAAGTTATGGGTGGCAAACGATTTATGAGCGTTGGTGATGCGCTTGTAGAGAATCGTTACTTTTTCATCGCGGGAAATGTGCTCTTTCAAAAGTGGTTCAAAATCAATCTTGCAAATGACGTGGGTCGGTTGGATGATGATGTATTTGGCCTTGCTTTCATGCAAGACCCAGTCGTTGATCAAAAAGTTGTTGATATCGGTGTTTTTTTTGCGGTTCATGTTACCACGCTCGTTGTACATGATGGTCTGTCTGCCGATTTTCGTATTGATATTCCATGACTGCATCGAACCCATGTGCTTTAAAACGCTTCGAAGATGGGATTTGACTAAGATGCCAACTTCGTCGATACCTGAGTTAGAAAAGTTTGAGAGGGCAAAATCCATGAATGCGAAACGTCCCAAAAACGATGTTGAGGCAAGGACGCGCGAACTGGTTAAAGGCCCGAGATCGGGTGAATTGTGAAGGTCGAGAAGACCGAGAACTTTACTTGCCATTATTTTTTCCTCCGCGAGGTAATTAACACGATGTCTTCTTGCTTTTCGTTGACGACATCTCCGTGCGCGACAACGGCTTCAGGGCCGATGATGGCGCTGTAGACTTTAGCGCCGGCCCGAACGCGGGCTCCCGGCATGAGCACTGAATTTCTCACAATCGCACCTTCGGCGACGACGACTTCATTAGAGATGACGCAGCGTTCGACATCGCCAAGGATAACGGCCCCTTGGTTGATGAGACTATCCTTGACTCGGGCTTTGCGTCCGATGTATTGCGGATGAGAGTGGGTGTCTTCTGAAAAAATGGTATTGCCGCCTTTGATCGAATAGATATTTTGCTCTCTGGCTGAAAGGAGTAAATCCATGTTGGCTTCGTGAAGGCTAGAAATCGTTCCCACATCTTTCCAATAACCTTTAAACACATAGGCAAAGAGCTTCATTTTTTTAGCGAGCATAGTCGGTATGATGTCCTTGCCAAAATCGTGGGATGAATCTTTTTTACGAGCGTCGCTTAAAAGCATGCTCCTCAACACTGAATAAGTGAAAATATAAACGCCCATTGAGGCGAGATTCGAAATCGGATTTTTGGGCTTTTCTTGGAATTTGACAATCGCGCCTTTGTCATCGGTGACGAGAATGCCGAAGCGCGAAGCTTCTTTTGGCTCGACTTCAATGACGGAAATCGTGCAATCGGCGCCTTTTTCAATGTGCTGTTTCAGCATCTCGTTATAGGTCGTCGAATAAATATGGTCGCCCGACAAAATCAAGACATAGACGGGTTTGACCGAATCGAGGAAATCTAAATTCGCATATATGGCATCGGCTGTGCCGCGATACCAGCTCAATCCTTCTTCCGTCTGCCGCGGATGAAGAGTCGTCGTCAATGAGCGAACGCCATTGAGACCCCATTTTTCGCCATTGCCAATGTAGGTGTCAAGAGCGACTGATTCGTATTGAGTCAAAACTCCGACGGTGTCGATTCCTGAGTTTGCGCAATTGGATAAAGGAAAGTCGATAATCCGATATTTGCCGCCGTAACTGACGGCTGGTTTTGCGATTTTTCTCGTCAAAGACTCAAGGCGCGTGCCTTTTCCGCCCGCAAGAATCATCGCCACGATTCTCTTGTTCATCTATTTACCTCGCAATTATGTCGATTCGGCAAAAAATGATGCCGTACCAAATCTTTTATAATTTTATCACATATATCAATATATATGTAGTGTCGTTTTAATCGCCATCGCTATTTGCTATAATGTTAGTCGTGAAAAATCGCAAGCTCAAACTGTCGCCGCTCCGCTTGACATTAACGTTCGTTGGAATCTATCTTTTTTTGCAAGTTCTATTTATGTCGACCCTTGATTTTCTCGATATTACCGTTTGGCCCCCTCGCGTTGATAATCTCACGTTATTTTTCGTTTATACTCCCGCCTTATTGGCGGTGACAATCGTCTTCTATGTCCTATCGCTAACGCAAACTTTTTACTATGTTGACAAAAAGAAGATCACCCATCATAAAATGAACAAGATATTTGAATACTACTTCGCGGATATGACCTACATCGACGAAAAGTGGTCGAAGAAGCATCGCACCCTCCTTTTTTATGACAAGGCCGGGCGCCGCAAATACTTGACTTTTGATCGGGAAGGAATCATCTTTCAAGCGGCCATCGAAAACGCTAAACCGCTCAGCCGAGAAGATTTTCTAGTTCGCTATCCAAATACCAAATTGTAGTTCTCCATCGGTTGTGAAAGAAAACTGTTTGCATCCATTATTAACTTATGTTAAACTCAAACGTGCGTTTTAAGAAAATGAGGTCCTAGTTATGTCAAGAGTATGTCCCGTCACAGGCAAAGGTCCGCTAAGCGGCAACAATCGTTCTCACAGCCTTCGTGCTACCCGCCGGCGCTGGAATGTCAATATGCAACCATACCAAGTCGAAATTGACGGTAAGGTGCAAACCATTCGCATGTCCGCTCGCGCTCATCGCAGTTTGATGAAATCGGGAAAGTAAGACCTTTTATATTATTAAGAAAAATGGCCCTTTGCAAAGGGCTTTTTTATTTTATAAGTAAGCGATTAACAAGAGAATTTGGGCGGCTAAATTGATAAAGATGACGAGCCATTCGCTAAAGGCTAAGACGAAGAAGCGCGGCCTCTCGATGACGATTGTTCCATCTTCGTCGGTCGTCGAATTCATCTGCGCCCAGTTGCGAAGGCGGGGATTGAGCATGATGAGCAAAGTGGCAAAGCCGAGCATAGCTTCCATCAACCCAATCATCAGGTATTTTATATCGATGTAATTATTGGAAATATAAAGGTTTATCAAGACGATTGAGACAGCGCCGGAAGCCAAGGCGCTGACGGCAAAATAGATGGTGGCGACGATTGTGTGAAGACGCACATACTTGGCCTGAATGATATGCAGCGTCAACAAAGAGACGGCAGAGATGACAAAAAGGATGCCGACCATGATCAAATACGAAACATATCCTGGAAAATGATAGTACTTGCTGATCATGAGCAAAGCTGGCGAAATTGAAAAAGCGACATAGACATACAAGAAAAAGCGATAGATGATTATCATCATTCCTTGATTGTGATAGGAAAGTTCGTAAGGGAACATATTTAGTAAGGAAAACTTCGCTTTAAATGTTTCTTGGTAGTTGGACACACCAAAGATGAACATGCCGAGAAAAGCTATTAGCAAGATACTTAACGAGGCGATCCACAGTCCCATAATTATCTGAGTTTACTCACTCTTTCTTTAAAATCATCGTGGCCGAATAAGTATGTTCCGGCGACGAGAATATCGGCTCCGGCTCGGCGGGCCAGCGCTCCCGTAACATCGTTAATGCCGCCATCGACTTCAATCAAAACTTGATATTGATGGCGATCGATAAACCTTCTTAAATATTTGATTTTACGCAATGCGCTTTTTAAAAAGGGCTGTCCCCCCTTCCCCGGTTCAACGGACATGATGAGGACGAGGTCGATATCTTTTATAAAGGGATCAAGAGCTTTGACAGGAGTGCCAGGTTTAATTGAGACGCCGACCTTTGCTCCGTAATCGTGCAAGCTTTTTATCGTCTTAGCCATACACCCTAAACAAGGCAAAGCCTCGAGATGAAAAGTGACGATGTCCGCTCCGGCTTTGGCGTATTTTAAAGCGTGTTCGTCAGGATCTTCGATCATGATGTGGACATCATTTATCATCTTGTGGCTTTTGCTGATTTTGCTTAAATCGTCGAGGCCAAACGAGACATTGGGGACAAACTTGCCGTCCATCACATCAAAATGTAAATATTCGGCGCCGCTTTCCTCAGCGAGTTTTATTTCTTCGAACAGCTTATTTTTATCGGCCGCTAAAAGACTTGGCGCCACATAGTTTTTCATTTTTGAAACCTCCTGTTTTTATATTGTAATTCATCGAGCAATTTTTGATAAATCAAATACGCCTCTTCGCTCACCGTTTTTTCTAAGACCATCTTTTTTACTTCGCAGCCTTTTTCGTTGAGGTGCATGCAATCGCGATAAAAACACTTGCCGACGGCTTTGGCAAATCCCGGAAAGAAAACGGCTAAATCCTCTTTATATAAATCGAGTTCAAGAGACGAAAAACCAGGCGAATCGACGATATAACCATCGGAATACGGTAGAAAAATCACCTCTTTGGTCTTGTGTTTTCCTCGTCCGAGAGCTTTGGAATAGTCGCCGATAGCACGCTTAAAATCCACATTCAGCAAGTTGATGAGTGACGATTTTCCGACACCGGTCTGCCCGATTGCCAAAGTGAGTTGACCATTCAATTTCGCTTGCAATTCCTGAAGTCCGACTTTTGTTTTTTTGGAATACAAAATTGCTTCAAACCCAATCTGTGCGAGCTGATATTGAAAATGATACATGTCTTCGAGGTTATCAAGACGGTCAATTTTGCTGATGACGACAAAAGGTTTAATATCGTACATTAAAGCATAGGCAAGCGTTTTGTAGATGAGCAAGGGCGAGAAGTCCGGTTCCACCGCCGATGCCATAATCATAATTTGCGTGATGTTGCTGACGCGTGGCCGCGGAAGGATATTCTGCCGCGGAAGCACTTGTTCAATCGTCGCTTTCTCCTCATCAAAAAGGACGCGGTCGCCGGGTAAGACTTGTCCGCTCTTAAAGCGAACGGCGCCGCGAGGAGATAACTCAAAAACTTGCTCTTCAGCGCTCACTACAAATTTGCCGCCATAGGCGGAAACGATGATTCCTTGTTTCATTTAAAACCAAAAATACGCGATAGGAGGCTCTTTTTCTCTTTAAAATTGTTACGATTTTTCATGACGTTCTCGATATCGTCATACATCGCTTGAGCGCTCTGATAGCGATCGATAGGATTTTTCCGACACGCCTTGATAATGATTTTTTCGACTTCGCGCGAAATGGACGGATCAACTTTTGAAGGTGTGGGAAAGGGCCGTTTGATGTGCGCGACAGCGATGTCAACCGGCAGGGCTTCATCGAATGGTACATGTCCGGTTACGAGCTCAAAGAAGGTAATTCCCAAAGCGTAGATGTCGCTGAGAGGAGTCGGCTTCTTGCCTTGGCACAGTTCGGGAGCGAGATAGTGGACGCTGCCTAAAATATGCTCATCGGGGTTGGTATTGTTCATCTCTTCGTTGGTGGCGATGCCAAAATCACCTAGCTTAATCGTGCCATCGGCCATGTAATAGACATTATGCGGTTTAATATCCCGATGGATGACGCCATGATTGTGAATATAGATCGCCGCGCTTAGTATTTGCAGCATTATTTCGCAAGCCTCATAGGGTTGCATTTTTGTCAGGAAAAGCAGTTTTTCGTGTAAGGTTTGCCCTTTGACATATTCGTTGGCCATATATGGGCGGCCATTGACTTCTCCGTTATTATAAACTTTGATGATGTTTGGATGCTGAAGGCTCGCCACCGCGGCGACCTCATGCTTAAAACGGCGAATGTTTTCATAATCGCCCATCAGTTCTTCTTTCATGATTTTAATGGCGACGACGCGCTTAGAGATGACATCGGTCGCCTCGTAGACTTCCGACATCCCGCCCGTGCCTATTCGGCTCGTGATGCGATAGCGATCATCGACCTTATCACCGATTTTGATCATTTTTAATGACCTCCCAATAAGCGATGGCGATATTGTCGGAACCGCCGTTATTGTTTGCGACTTTGATGAGGGTTTCGACCTTCTGCTCAGGGCGTTCTTCGGTCGTCAAAATGGCATGCATTTCCTTCTCACTGATATTGTTATAAAGCCCATCGCTGCAAAGCAAGATGGAAAAACCGACATAAGCCGCGGAATTGATGTCGAGAGTCAAGGAAGGATAGATGCCAAGCGCATTCATCAAGACGTGGCGCTTTGGGTGCGTGGCTATTTCTTCTTTGCTGATTTTACCGGTCCGATACAAATAATCGACATACGTCTGGTCGCTGGTTAAGCGTTCCATGCCTTCATAGCGGACGGCATAGGCTCGCGAATCGCCAATATTGGCGATGATGATATGATCTTCGATAATTAGCGCCGCGACAAGAGTGGTGCCCATATCTTTATAAGCTTCGTTAGCGTAAGCTGCGTCATAGATTGCGTTATTAGCGAGATGAATCGCTTTTGATAACCATCTTCTAGCAAAAAAGGGATGGATGAACTTCGGCTTATTCTTAAAGGCCTCGCTAAGAATGCTGACGGCGGTACGCGAGGCATAATCGCCTTTGTTGTGGCCACCCATGCCGTCGCAGACGACCATCAAGACGTCGCCATCGGCATTTGTTAAAACAGCGGCTTGATCCTCGTTGCTGACGCGGACGCGACCGATGTCGATGCGAAAGGCAAAATTACCTTTGGTTCTCATGCTCTCTCCTTCGCTCGGAGCTGGCCGCACGCCGCGTCGATATCGGCGCCAAATTCTTTGCGGACCGTCGAAGTGATACCGCGCTTAGTCAACTGATTTTGAAAGGCCTTCACGGCTAGATCATCGCTGCGGCGAAAGCCTTTTTCATCAATGGCGTTATACGGAATCAGGTTGACATAGGCTTCGATTCCGCGAATTAAATCCGAGAGCTCGTCAGCATGAGCTATGGCATCGTTGACCCCCGCTAACAAAATATACTCAAAAGTTACGCGCCGACCGGTTTTAAAGACGTAATATTTAATGGCTTCGATGAGCGAAGCAAGGGGGTAAGCCTGATTAATTCTCATGAGTTTACTACGTAAAATATCATTGGGTGCATGAAGAGAAATGGCGAGATTGACTTGCATTTCAGCATCGGCATAATCATAGATGCGCGGGACGATTCCACATGTTGAGACGGTGATGCGTCGGGCGCCGATGGCAAAGGCTTTGGGGTGATTGGCAATGCGAATAAAATCCATCACATTTTCAAAATTGTCAAATGGCTCGCCAGTGCCCATGACCACGATGTGAGTGACCACTTCACCATCACCTTCCGCAGCCAATAAATTGTTCATGACGATGATTTGGCCGACCATCTCATCAACTTCGAGATTGCGCTGCTTCTTAAGAAGACCTGAAGCGCAGAACGAACAACCCATGTTGCAACCGACTTGGCTCGAAACGCACAAGGCGTTTCCGTAGTTATAGCGTAGCAAGGCGGTTTCAATCTTATTTCCATCTTTTAGTTCTAATAGAAGTTTGATTGTTCCATCTTGTGATTTTTGTACTTTGTAAATGCTGGGCAAAGCGAAATAGTACTCGCTTTTAAGCACTTCGCGAAAGGCCAAGGAAACATCGCTCATCTCATCAAATGACTGAGCTTTTTTCTCATAAATCCACGCGAAAAGCTGGGTGGCCCGATAGGATTTCTGGCCTTTAGCAAGCATTGCCTGCACGAGTTTTTCGTGGCTGATGCCGTAGATGTTATTCACTCGGCAGAGCCTCGACTTTTCGTTTCATGATCGCATAATAAAGCGCGGTGTCGAGGGAATCGAACGGAAATCTCTGCTTTTCTTCTATGAGCGTAAAATCGCGGTGGCGATCTAAGAAATCCATAATTAACGAGCGGCCTTCCTTGCGGTTGATGGTCGACACCATGTAGACGAGGTTTCCTTCATCGGCGACATAAGACGCGCAACTATCGAGCGTCTCTTTTTGTTTAGCGACTAATTCGTCGATGCTCTCGCGCTTAAAGTGCAATAGATAATCGGGGTAGGCCCGAATTAAATCAAAGTTGGAACTGCGGGGATGGACGATGACGAGATCCTGAGGTCTTGAAATCGCGGCTTTCATCTCCGTCGGTTCCGCTCCGAAAAAATTGACATTAGTCAACTGGTTATAGCGAATAATCTTCGAAATGTCGAGTCGTTCGTCGACATTCGGCACGCCGAGATTAAGGCCGATGGTCTTATGATATTTCAAGAAAAATTCGCGAATTACGGAATTGTCTTCCGCCGAGTACAAAAAGGCTTCGGTGACACTATCAAGGCAAATTTTATCCATTAACTCTTTAATGCCCATCTTCATTAGGAAAACATCGAAACTCTGAAAGAAAATATTCTTGCGAATCGGCGCTTTGCCTTGGTAGATGACGACATCGTCAAGCGGTGCCTCGCGAAATTCTTGATTGTCTTCAAGAACTTCCTTAACCGTAGTGGCTAAAGTGTTGACACGGCAGCTCTGAAGCTGGGGTTTGTTGTTCTTTTTTAATAATTTGTAAGTGACGCCTCGGCCGAAGTGTTTCTGCCACATTTTAACGAGCCATTCCGGCGTGTTAAAGCGGAGCGATAAATACTCGTATGATTCGACGGGAATCGATTCGGGAATCAGTTCGCGAGGCGAATCCTGAAAGGCGAGCAATTTTTCGATGATGCCCATCTGCTCTTCGCTAAAAACAGTTCGCAGAAAGTCGATTATCTCATCGTGTTCAATACGTTTCAAAAACAAGTTGTTGGCCAGTGAGGCGTAGAGTAGGGCTTTTTGTTCGTCGGTGTACTCGCCGCCCAAGTCCTTGACGATTCGCTCGAATAAAAAATGATGGCGAAGCTCGCAGCCGACGATGGCCGAGACGAGGCTTGAATGCTCCTTATCTTCCGGATGGTCTTTAAAAGCCAATCGCAAAGCATTTTGAAATTCGACATCCTGATAGAGGATTTGATTCAAAACATTCTTGACGATTTCGAGTGCTTTCATATTTATTGCCCCAATACATAGTATAGTAATAGATTAGTGCTGTTTCTACTATAAAAAACGACAAAATGTCGTTAAAAATGGACTTATTTATTTGTTTCTGTCATCGAACTCAGCAAAGATATTGCCGTCGTAAACATCTTCTTCATCTTCTTCGGACGGCTCTTCGACAACTACGGCATTTTTCTCGGTGATAAAACGCGGGTAGTCGGGATTGATATAGCTATGGCGATGTTTTTTATCGAAATAAAAATATTCGACGCTGATATGGATGGCCATCGCTTTTAAGGTTTTAAATAAATATGTCGTCATTTTTTCTTCGAGGGCAGCGCACTCGAAAGGGGCGTGAATCCGAACGAGAACATTCCAAGATGTCTGGTCGATTCCCTCGTGGAAATAAAACGAATTAGGGGCATAAAAATTCACTTCGCTCGTCTTGACTTCGTATAGGTCAGATATTTTTTGGGTGTGTTCTTCGGAATAGGTGCCGACCATGTATTGGTCGAGACCGAGGATGGAGATGGTGATCATAGATGTTTCCTCGTTGCTTTCAACGCCATTATTATAGCACTAGCGTAAACTTTTTATTAAAAGTTATAAGGATCGACATTAATCACGACATTTATCTGTCCCTTGCTTTGCAAAGCGACTAATAATTTTCGAAGGTGTTCTTTAATTTCGACATCGCTCTTATATTTCAGCAGCAAGACGCGGTGATGGACATCTTTCTCAAAATGGATATAAGGGGTGACCGGACCAAGCACCGTCACATCTTGATAATTCTCTTTTTGAATATCCTCGGCAATCGCATGGATGGTGTCAATCGCCAACGCTTCGCTTTTCGACGATATTTGCAGGCTTGTCAAGAAGGTGTAAGGTGGATATTGCTGGGCCTTTCGGGCCAACATCTCTCTATTAAAAAACGTCTCGTAGTCTTGGGCTGCAGCAAGGCGAATCGCATAATGAGTCGGATTGTAGGTCTGAATAATCGCTTCGCCGACTTTGGCTGCTCTTCCGCTTCGACCGACGGCTTGCGTGATGAGCTCAAAAGCGCGTTCGCTGCTTCGAAACGATGGCAGGGACAAGCCGATGTCGGCCAAGACGACTCCCACGAGCGTGACATCGGGAAAATCGTGACCTTTTGCGATCATTTGCGTGCCGACTAGAATGTCAGCTTCTTTGTGACGAAACGCTTCGATTGTCTTGGCGATGTTATTACGAACGCGTCCCACATCGCTATCTAAGCGAAGTGTTTTGGCATTTGGAAAGAGCTTTTCGATTTCGCTGGCGATGCGCTCGGTGCCAAATCCGCTTTTAGAAAAGTATGTACCACCGCATTCGGGACACATTTTGGGGGCGAATTCGACATGGTTGCAATGATGGCATTTGAGCATCTCGTCATGTTGGTGATAGGTGAGGGTGATTCCGCAGTCAGGGCATTTAAAAATGTGACCGCACGAGCGGCAAGTCACATAACCGCTAAAGCCACGGCGATTAATTAGCAATACGATTTGTTCTTTTTTGGCTAGCCGCTCATCGATTTTTTTAATTAACAAATCGGAAAACAACACCGATTGGCGAGTCAAGTTGCGCGGATTGGACAAATCAATGATTGTCACTTGTGGCAAGACTTGATCGTTGATACGATGAGGAAGCTCTGCGTAGTGGTAGACTCCTTTTAAGGCTCGGGCCTTGCTTTCAAGCGAAGGAGTAGCGCTTCCCAGCACTACTTTAGCGCGATGAAATTCGGCTCGCATAATGGCGATTTCCCGAGCGTGGTAAAAAGGGGTTATGTCTTGCTTATACGATTCGACATGTTCCTCATCAAGAATGAACAGACCAATGTTATCTAAAGGGGCAAAAATGGCGCTTCTGGCGCCGACGACGACACGGCATTCGCCTTTGGCGATGCGCCGATATTCATCATATTTTTCGGCTTCGGTCAACTCGCTGTGGAGAATGGCGACATTCCCCTTAAACCGCCTTTGAAAATATTCGACCATAATCGGCGTCAAAGCAATTTCGGGAACGAGCATCAAAACATTTCTCCCGGCTTCAATCACCGATTCGGATAAAGAGAGATACACTTCGGTTTTTCCGCTTCCCGTCACGCCTTGAAGGAGGCTGACCGTCTTATCGCTATCTAAAATGCTTTTGACAGCCGCTTTTTGCTCATCGTTAAGTATTTTTATCGTCTCTTTTTCATATTCAGGAATTTCTAAGCGAAAATGCTCGATCTCAACGACTTGGATGTGATTCGTCGCGATTAACTTATTGACGATGCTCGGCGATCCCGCATCTCTTTTGAGGACCTTGCCATTCGCTTTAATAAAGCGCAGAAGGTCGATTTGGCGAGCGGTTAAATCCGTCTCATCGTCATCGATAACGGCTAGATATTTATCGAAGTAGGCTTTTGGCCCGTTGAGCGAAGAGAGTCGGGGCTTAAGCGATTTGGGCAACATCGTCTGTAGAACGCTGATTTTCGTCACTAGATAGTGGTCGCAAATCCGATCAACTAAAGCCCTCAACTCATCGTTTAGGAGTTCGCTATCGTCTAAGACATCGATAATCTCTTGAATGTCAAAGCCCTTCTCGCGTTCGTATTCATCGAGCGTTAGATGGCTTTCTTCAACTTTCGTCACATAGCCCACGAGTTGGCGTTTGTTAAATTGAATGAGCACCCGAAAGCCAACTCGAACGTCCTTTTTGCCAAAATAGACATAAGAAAAAGGGCGATTAAGCGCATTTACTCGATGTTCAATCAGCACTTCTAATATACGCATTCCGGCCCTTTATTATTTAATGAGTTTGGCATTTAATTTATTTCTAATTATTTCCCTTATTTCCTTTCCGGCGCGATCCGGACGATCATTTAAAACAACATATTCATAGTGATATTTGAGATGCATTTCCTTGCGGGCTTTTTGCAACCTTTTTTGAATGACATCTTCCGGTTCGGTCGAGCGATGACGGATTCTTTTTTCAAGATCTTCGTAACTCGGCGGAATGACGAAAATGGAGACGACATTGCTGCCTTTGCAGCGACTTAAAACTTGTTTTGTCCCTTCGACTTCGATTTCGAGAACGACATTTTTTCCTTGAGCGCGCAGTTCGTCGACGTAATGCTTGGGGGTGCCATAGCGATTGCCGACAAATTCCGCCCATTCAAGAAAATTGCCTTCCTTGATGTTGCGGTCAAATTCTTCGCGAGTTACAAAAAAATAATCGACACCATCGGTTTCGGTCTCTCGTCTTGCGCGAGTCGTCATCGAAACGCTGTAGACCAAATTTAAACTATCGTCACCCATAACATTTCGACGAATTGTGCCTTTGCCGACTCCGCTCGGGCCAGAAATAATAATAAGAAGACCTTCTTTTGGGTTTGCCATTTCCATAATAAGTAAATTAATTATATGTGAATGTATAACTTAAATCAATTCTAATTATGGTATAATTATAACATGAGAATTAGCACGAAAGATTTTTCTGAAGTCGTCACCATCATCGCTCGTGAAGCAGTGGGCAAACATTTGCGCAAAATAAGCTTTTATTCAAGTCGCATATTTTTCATGCAGCTCTCTTCCGGACGCAAGCGCTATTTAGTCATAAATCTCGACAACACTAATCCTTCGGTCTTTGTTGGCGAGCTATCCAACACTCCTCCGACGCTAGTAAATCCGTTCTATCTCTTTTTAAAAAAAGAACTCGGAAATGCTCTTATCAAAAATGTTGAACAAATCAATGAAGATCGCATCGTTCGCTTCGAACTCGAAATCACCACTAGCGCCTACAAGACAGTAACTCGCTACCTCTATGTCGAGCTGATCGCCGCACGACCCAATTTTATTGTCGCCGACGAAAGCGACATCATCCTAAATGCTTTTCGCAAAAATACGATCGATTCGCCCCGCATCGTGGCCCGTGGATTCAAATATGAGAAGCCACATGCTATCACACACCAAAAAAATGGTAATCAAGAACCATTTGATTACACAAAATTCCTCAATTTTGAACTGAGCCGCCTCAATCAATCTTCGATGACTAGGAGCCAAGAGAAGTTTGTAAAAATATATAAGTTCATCAATACTCGCATCAAGACTGCATCGCGGAAAATCGATAATATCAAACAGGATGTCATCAAGGCCGAGGAACAATTGATATACAAAGAATACGGGGATGCCGTCTTAGCCCATCCCGTCGATAAAAAATGGCGAACAGATAAAATCGAAGCAAATGGCGCGCTCATCAAGCTCGATGGTCTAAAAACACTCGCCGAAAACGCTCAGCAATTCTATAAACTATATAAAAAGGCAAAGAATACAATCGCTATAAGCGATAAGCTCATCGAAAAAGCAGAAAGAGAGTTAAATGAGAGCCTTTTTATCAAGGATTTCCTCTCCTCGTCAACCGAAGAAGAGATTGAGCGTTTTGTCGTTCAAAATGCCCTGGTCACACCACACGATAAAATCCGCTTGCCAATCACCAAAAAATATGCGCCTTATCACCTCGATAGCAATGGGACGACATACTATTTTGGCAAGACAGCCGATCAAAACGATTATCTATCCTTTGTCTATGCATCTCGCCAGCACATTTGGTTTCACCTCCTAAATCAACCCGGCGCACATGTCATCATTAAAAAACCTAACCCGACCGACGAAGATTTGATCACAGCCGCCGAAATCGCTCTGCTTTGTTCAAACCTCGATCGCGGAGATGTCATGTACGCTTACAAGAGGGACATTTCACGCGGTGATAGCAAGGGCGAAGCTCATGTAAAAAAATATGAGACGATTTATATTTCGTTTGTCCGCTCGGCAACCGAAACTCTTTTCAAAGCCGCCACGCGCTTAGAGGTAAAGTAGATGCCGACGCTTTCCGAAATTCGCAATATTTACTATGTTATTTCTGGCCAAAGAGCGAGTAAAATCGACCCTTTAAAAGCCGGCTTTTCGAACCATTCCTATCTGATTAATAATCGCCATGTCTTAAGGATAAAAAAACCTCTTAAGGACTCCTATTACAATGCGACGCAAGAGGCTTTTGCAATTAAGAATGTCGCCCCTTTAAATATTTCGGAATCCGTTCTGTTTTTCGATGATAGAGACGGTACAAAATTATCGCAATTTCTGACGCGCACGAAAAAGATTGTCGATATCCCAACCGATAAGCAACTATCTTTGGTCGCCAAGGCTCTTCGCAAGCTTCATCGCGCCAAGATTGTCAGCGGAAAAGGGTTTGATGTCTTTGAAAGGCTCCGCTACTACAAATCGAAGTGCGTCGATTTCGTCGATAGCATCTATGAGCGCAAGGTCGTCGCTTCCGTCGAACGCTTTTATCATTCAGAGCCTTTTGTTCTGTGCCACAACGATGTCGTAAACGGCAATCTCCTCTTTCGCTCAAACAAGGTATTTTTAATTGACTTCGAGTACGCTTCCGATAACAATCCCCTCTTTGATCTGGCGAGTTTTCTCAGTGAAAACAACATCGATGACGAAAAGACTCGTCGCCTCTTTTTAAAATATTATTTTAATAAACGCTGCGATGAGAAGATTTATCGCCACATCCTGCGCTTGATCGCCTTGCAGGATATCCTCTGGTATTACTGGGCGCAGATGCATTATGTCGCCAGCAAAGAGATGATCTATAAACGCATCGCCCACCACAAGTGGAAAGCCATCATGAAAAATGCCTCGTCGCGATGACTAGGCATTTTTTTAAAAACAATATTATCTAGTAAGCGAATGGTTCGTATTCGACAAACTTATCTTCGTAAGCTTTGAGACTTTTGGCGATAACTTCACGGGCGTGCTTAGCACCCTTCATGTTGTTGACGATTGTCTTTTTGTTTTCGAGCTGCTTATAGACGCGGAAAAAGTGGCGAATCTCATTTGAGATATGCGGCGGCAATTCGCGAATATCTTTATATATGTTATATATAGGGTCGTTTTTGCAGACAGCGATAATTTTTTCATCGAGATAGCCGCCGTCGATCATCTCGAGGACGCCGATCGGATAGCAATCCACCAGAGCGAGGGGGACGATTGATTCCGAAGACAAGACGAGGACATCTAAAGGGTCGAGATCTTCAGCGTAGGTTAAAGGTATAAAACCATAGTTTTGAGGATAGTGGGTGGACGTATACAAAATGCGATCCAGAATCAACGCTCCGGTCTGCTTTTCGAGCTCGTATTTATTTTTACTACCCTTTGAAATCTCGATACACGCCAAAAACTGTTCGGGTTTGATTCGCTCTTTGGGAGCCATGTGCCATACATTCATCTTATTTTCCTCATAAAATCTATCGTCATTATACCAATCGCTTCATCATTATACCAAGAAAATGGCGAATCTCCAGATGTTCCTATGGCGGTTAATCAGTATTCTTTTTTTATGATTTTCTTGGTGCTATACTACGTAGTATGAAATTTGCAAAAGCATCTTTATTATTCGTTCTCCCGCTCTTGTTGACGGCTTGCGGTAATCGCCCGCAAGGTCCGGTTTTAATCGCTCAAAACGGCAGTCTTTACAATCTTGGCGAGCCGCAATCCGCAAGCGAGACAAGCGATTATGTCCGTCACACGGACAGCGAAGAAATATTGTCTTATCTAAGCAATGACGAGCCTTTTGTTCTCTATGTTGGAATGTCGGGTTGCCTCGGTTGTAACATGTTTAAACCCAACCTTCTCCAATACACCTTCCAAACTAAGTCTTTAATTCATTATTTAAATGTCGCCAATAGCGATGACCATCTTGAATATTCAAAAATTTGGGACGAATACCGCGATGTTTTTATGGCTGATCTCGAAGTTCCTTATCTCATGATTGTCAAAAACGCCAAATCTTTTGTCAAAGGCGCCGTTTCGAAAATGACCGCTTCCACCGCCGATCCGTTTCTCAATATGATGAATTCATTGGTCAAAGTAACAAAGGTCAATTCGCACATCGCATACGATTCGGTCGAAAACTATTTTGATAATAGCGAGGAAGGACTTTATTTCTTCTATGATCGAAACGATGAAGACGCTCAAGACATTTATGGTTCGCTTATTTGGCCACGCGCTTCGATGAGCGATCAGAATCTTCAAGTTGTCGATTATACAAATTTTACAAGCGAGGAACTAATCGCTTTGCGCGAGACCTTTTCGCTCGGAGAAAACATCGGGCCCATCGCCAAATACTACGCTGATGGAAGCGTCGTCGAAGCTCATTTCTTCGGCATCGATGAAAATGCTGATCAACAATTTTTAGATGCCTATCTATAGACTATAAAAAAACCGGAATGCTCCGGTTATTTGACTTTAATTCTTTTTAAGACGGCTGATTTGTATATCCCGTCTTCAAATTTAATGTCGATTGATCCTTGAATAAGAGGCAAGCAATAACGGCGAAACGAAGGGTCCATGTGTCCGGGACCAGCCATCATCGATTGCGGAACGATCCGTTCGGCATTGGCGATTTTAGCGATATCTTCGGGTATGTAGTCGACGCGGTAAGGCTCATCGCTCAAGCGCTTGATACAAACCATTTCGCCCGTGTGTCCTTGCAAGGCGAGTTGAACGGCGATCGTGCCGCAAGCAATCGCCTCTTCTTGGTCGACTTTGCTGACGAGGAGCGGGTCGGCCCGCTGCGGGAGCGAAAGCTCGATCGAGCGAGTCGGCAAATCGAGGCGGACTTCGACCATGTCGGCGAGCTCATCGCCAACGCCGCCGAGCTGAATGTGGTTAAAAGCATCGACGCGTGCTTTGCTCATGTCTCGCTCAAAAGAAATGCCTTCTGAGATGACGACGATCGCATTGCCTTTTTCATCGAACAATTTCTTGACATCGTGAAGAAAGTCGTCGACGCTGAAGGGATTTTCGGGAAGATAAATCAAATCCGGTCTCGTCTCAGGAGGGAGGAGATCGACTGACGCCGTGAGCCATCCGGCATTACGGCCCATAACTTCGATGATGTAGACTTTACCGCGCTTGTAGACGCGAGCGTCGATACAAATCGAATTGACGGTGTTGACGACGTGCTTGGCAGCGCTGGCAAATCCGAGCGAATGATCGGTGAGGGCCAAGTCGTTATCAACGGTTTTCGGAACGCCCATAACCATGCAGTCATAGCCGATTTCTTTGCATAGCAAAGATAATTTGTGGCATGTATCCATTGAATCGTTACCGCCATTAACAAAGACAAAACCGATGTTGTGTTTTTTTAAGGTGTCGATAATGCTCATGTATTGCTTATCGTGCAAGTCTTTTGGAAGCTTGTAGCGGGTTGAGCCCAAGGCGGCACCCGGCGTCTGCTTTAATAGTTCAATCGTCTCAGCATCTTCTTGGCCGAGATCGATCAGATCATCGATGATCAGGCCTTCGACGCCATAGAGCGAACCGAAGATTCTGTCGATTTTATCGGGGTGCCTTTTGGCTTCGACAATCGCTCCGTAAAGAGAGGTGTTGATGACTGCCGTCGGACCTCCGCTTTGAATATAAACCATTGATTTTTTCATTCGTTTTTCTCCTGACTAACGTATTTCGATATGAATTTCTTTTAAAACTGTATGCGCTATTTTTCTTAGACTTTTAGTTTGGGTATAAGCGAGCTTTGACGATGACAACGATGTGTGCGCTAGGCGCCGCCGCTAAAGCTCAGAAGGCATTTGGTAAGGCATAAATAGTCGCGATATGTCCACTTAGCGCAATTTCTTAATGATAGGCGACGGTAACCAAAAAGCGCTTTGGCGTAAACATCGCTTATAATTCTATGGAATTATGCAAATAATGTAAAGAAACCCAATTGTTGAGAAGAAGGGGCACCGAACAGAAAATCAAGGGACAAATAATAGTTAGAAGCTATGCTTCTTTTTTTGATATTCGAGTCGATATAATGGAAATAGGCAAGCATAACCGCTAAAATGTAAGCGGTTGCATCATCTAGATTAATCTAGTATTATCTTTATTGCACGCTCACAAGAGAGGTATCCCTATGGCATTCACCCTGAAGTTTAACGACCAAGAAAAGAGCTTTGATAAAAAAGTCGCTCTGCTTAATCTCGTCGACGATCCGAAAAAAGAATTCGTCTGTGCAAAAGTCAATAATCGCATTCGCGAGTTAACATATGAAGTCTATTATGATGCCGAGGTTGAATTCTTGACGGTCAAAGAAGCTGATGCGATTCCAATTTATGAGACTTCTCTTCGCTATCTCGTAGCGATGGCCTTCAACCGCGCATATCCTGAACTCGAGGTTCGATTTAGCTATAATGTGTCGCGCTCCATTTTCGCGCAAATTCTCAACGATTCGCGCCATAGCGACATGTCGATGGTTCGCCGCATTGAAGACGAGATGCAAAAAATCGTCAGTGCCGATTTTCCTCTCAATCGCATGATCGTCACCAAAGAAGAAGCAAAGCACATCTACGAAGAAAAAAAGTTAATCGACAAACTCGAGCTGCTCAAATATCGCCCCGAGAAAACCGTCCATCTCTATGACTGCGACGGTTACCTCAACTACATGTATGGGCGCATGGTCCCTTCAACTGGATATTTAAAAACCTATAAGATTCGCTTATATTCTCCGGGAATTATCATTCAATATCCTCGCGCTGAAGCAGGTGGCGAAATTCCCAAGTTTGAAGACGCACCAACTTTTGGTAAGACGCTGAAAGCCTCGCATGCCTGGGGCAGAATAGCCGGAGCCGATTCTGTATCAGGAATTAATGAGCACATTAAAAGGGATGGTGTCGTTGATTTTATCAACATGTGCGAGACGCGCCACAACCGCATGCTCGTCGAACTCGGCAATATGATCGAAAGCGACATCGACACAATTCGCTTGATCTGCATCGCCGGGCCTTCTTCAAGCGGCAAGACGACTTTCTCCAATCGCCTTCGCATCGAACTCTTATCTCGCGGTATCAAGCCTATCCGCTTGAGCATCGACGATTATTACCTGCCTAAATCAGAAGTTCCGAAGGATGAAAATGGCGAACCCGATTTAGAATCGATTAACGCATTGGATATCGAACTATTTAATCAGAATATGCTCGATCTCATCAGCGGCAAAGAGGTTCAACTACCCCGCTTTGACTTCAAAATCGGTCACCGCGTTCCCGGCCGTAAACTCAAAGTATCTTTCAGCCAGCCGATAATTATCGAAGGTATTCACGCCCTTAATGATTTGCTGACGATTAATATTCCTAAGCATCAAAAGTTTAAGATTTATATTTCCCCGCAAGCGCAGATTAATTTTGACAACCACAACCCGATGTCGCTGACTGATCTTCGCCTCCTGCGCCGCATCGTCAGAGACAAGAAGTACCGCAATGCTTCCGCCGAAGAGACGATGAGCATGTGGCCCAGCGTCCGCAAAGGCGAATTCACCTGGATCTACAACACGCAAGAAGGAGCTGATTTTGTTTTCAATTCCTTGCTTAGCTATGAATTATCAGTCATGAAGAAGTATGCGATGCCTCTTTTGAGCGGTATCGACACTAACTCGATATATTTTCCTGTCGCCGAGCGCTTGATTCGCATGCTTAAATACTTCGACGATATGCCTGATGAATGGGTTCCGAGCAATTCGCTCTTACGCGAGTTTATCGGCGGCTCTTGCTATGCAAATGTCGATGTGTAATTGAGGATTTACATAATATGGAAATGAGTAGGCATGGTATAACCGGCCTACTTTTTTGTTATAATATTTTGTGCTAAGAGGTGTGCGAGATGAAACAATTTCAAAAAAATGATGAGCGTTTTGAAAAAAACTTGGGCATCTTTTCTCCTGAAGACTTAAAGAAGATTATTAATACAAAAGTCTTAATAGTCGGGCTCGGAGGTCTCGGCGGCTATCTCGCCAACTCCTTATGTCGCCTCGGCGTCCGGCACATCACAATTGTTGATTCCGACTCTTTTGTGAATAGTAATCTCAATCGCCAACTCTTCTCAACCATCGAAGCGATCGGAAAGAAAAAAGTTGATGTCGTCGCACACGAACTATATATAATTTACCCCGAAATTCACTTAGAAAAATATGCGGCAGCCATCGAACAAATTGATCGCGAGATCTTTCGAAATATCGATGTTGTTTTTGATGCGGTAGATGTCATTCGAACCAAGCTATTTCTCGAGGAGATGTGCCATGAGTACGAACGGCCTCTCATTCACGGCGCGCTCGGAGGGTGGTTTGGCCAAGTCGGTATCTCAATGCCAAAATCTAACCTTCTAAAGGACTTTTATGATCGAGCCATCAGCGGCCTTGAAAAGAACATGGGCGCTCCGACATTCATCCCTCCCCTCGTCGCCTCTTACATGGTCGTGCAATTTGTTCTGCTATGCCTAGAAAGAAAAGAGGCTTTAGTCAATCAAATACTCAATATCGATGTATTCAATAATGATTTATCTCTCGTATATAAAAAGGATCGAGGCAACAATGGTTAAAATCGTTTTCTTCAATTTATTGCGTAGCAAATACGGCCTTCATGAACTTGAAGTTCGTTCTGGAAAATTTCAGAGTATTTTTGAAAGTTTGAAACAAAAATATCCTTTCCTGGAAGAAAAAGACTTTCGAGATTGCGTCATGTTCGTCAATGGCGATCGCATCACTCATCTAGCTCGTTTTGATGTCGAGCTGAAAGACGGCGATAGAGTCGTGCTCACCCACTTTCTCGGTGGTGGATAATTATAAACTATACTTATGCCTTTTTCTTGGAGGCGACCATCTTGCGGATCGTCGCTTGTTCTTGCCGATGCAGGCTGACTAGTTGATTGTAGTAGATATTTCGCATCAAAAGAAATCTTTGCTTTTCCTGATCACCTATTAATCTCAGATAGATATCCGAAAAAATCTTTTCGAGGCGGAAGAACGATTCATAGACATTTACGAGGGCGAGATGCATGAAGTACTCGCGTCTCGAATAGATAAGCAGAGGCGAACTGTGGGCAATTTCACTCGACATCTCATAAATTGGCGAGTAGCGTTTTAAACCAGCTATTTTCTCAAGTCCGTCGCGAAAATTCAATTTGACTGGATCAGCCTCGTCAATGCCGGGTACGGCGAGGAGCCACCCGTATTCGATAAATCGCTTCATATCCTTGCTTTTTAAGTCAAAACTCCGCATTTCTTCCTTTATTTGCGCAAAAAACGCGTCGGTTTTGTCTTTGTCGTTTACCATCCCGCGAAACGCGAGGGCGTAGTTCATGTGCATCAAATACTTATCGATTACCGGTTGCCCATACTTTGTCAAGATGAGCAAAATACACTCCGATTCATGAAGTGTTCGCCATGTCGAAAAGGCTTCGGTTTCAAATCCAGAAACGAGTAAGTCACTGATGGCTCGCGCCATCGAAAAACCTTTGGACATGATGTCGATCACAAGAGTTTCATTCGGCTGGTTACGAGCAAATTTAGCCAAGACGCCAAGGACGAAATTCAGATATGTATTTAACGTTGAGATGCCCGGGGAAAAACGCGAAAGAACAGTTTTTGACTTATAAGATAAATGTTCGTTTGTGTAGTATTTATCAAGCGATACACTGACGATCATCTGCATGTATTTTTCATCTTTTGCGATATCGGCCTGAATGGCGTCGGGATGAGAATCGAGATAATATCCGTGCTCGTTGACAATATAAAGAATTAAGGCGACTGGGTTGATTGGGACGACGCGTCCGAGCAAATTGGCTTCATCGATGCCTTTTGCTCCTTCCATAGCGTTTTGATAGACTTCGAAAAGAAAATGCTCATCGAGACTCTCTTTGACCCCAAGAATTTTATAAACTTCGTTAAATTGTTCAAAAGACAAGACTTCTTGCTTAGCCATCGTTAATCCTTTATCTTAAACATCATTGTAGCAGCGACAGCTTGCTTCCATCCCTCGTATTTTTTCGAAGCGAGCTTCTCATCCATTTTCGGTTGATAGGTGGCCTGAAGACAATGGTATTTCTCAATTTCCTTCATGTTTTTCCAAAAACCACTTCCTAAACCCGCCATATAGGCGACGCCAAGAGATGTCGTTTCTAAACATTGTGGCAGCCGTATTTCGCAACGAAGAATGTCGGCTTGAAATTGTAGTAACAGTTTGTTTTTCGTCGCCCCGCCATCGACTCTTAACGCCGAAACGTCAGCGTGTGCTTCTTCTTTCATGACTTCAATAACATCCTTGGACTGATAGGCAATCGCTTCTAAAGAAGCGCGAACAAAGTGGGATTTGTTCGTTCCGCGCGTAATGCCAAACACCGCACCCCGCGCTTCGTTGTCCCAGTAAGGTGTTCCAAGTCCGACGAAAGCCGGGACGATATAGACGCCCTGTGAGTCGTCGACTTTTCGAGCTATGCGTTCACTTTCATCGCTTGTGTTAATCAAATTCATCGATTCGCGGAGCCATTGGACCACCGCTCCTCCGACAAAGACGCTGCCTTCAAGAGCGTAATTGACACGATTGCCAATCTGCCAAGCGACAGTTGTCAGCAATCCATTTTTCGAAAGGATGGCTTGTTCGCCGGTATTCATCAGAGCGAAACAACCAGTTCCATAAGTATTTTTTAAATCGCCAGCTTTGAAACACGCCTGTCCAAAAAGGGCGGCTTGCTGATCGCCACAAACACCATAAATGTGGACATTTTTCGAAAAGAAGCTGGCGATGCCGTAGTCTGCGCTTGATGGTTTTATTTCAGGGAGCAAAGATTTCGGAATGTTGAAGAGCTTTAGTAATTCTTCGTCCCAATCCATCTTAAATATGTTAAAAAACATCGTTCGAGAAGCGTTGCTGGGATCAGTGGCGTGAACCCGCCCTTTAGTCATGTTATAGATAAGCCAAGTATCGACGGTGCCGAACATCAATTCTCCGGCCTCAGCCCTCTTTTGAGCACCGGGAACTTTATCGAGGATATATCGGACTTTGGATGCGCTGAAATATGGGTTTATTAATAAGCCGGTTTTTTGATGAATTAATTCACGGTGTTCAGCAATTTTCTGGCAATAAGGGAGTGATTGACGCGACTGCCAAACGATGGCGTTATTTATCGGCCTTCCCGTTTTTCGATCCCAAATAATTGTCGTCTCGCGCTGATTGGTAATTCCGATGGCCGCGATGTCATCCATCGTTTTATGAGAGACGACGAGCAATTCGTTAACGACATCGATGACGCTGACCCAAAGTTGTAAGGCATCCTGTTCGACCCACCCTGGTTTCGGATAGTGACATGTCACGGCGCGGACGGCGCTGAAGCACAGATTACCCTCGTGATTAAAAAGAAAGGCCCGCGTCGATGTCGTTCCTTGATCTATTGCCAACACATATTTATCCATCGTTTCTCTTCCTCTAGACTATTATAGCAATAATGTTATGCATTATTAGTCTCTTTCGTCAGTTTTCATAGTTTATGCAAATAATTTGAGGCATCTCGCTTTTGTTGCGTTCTCATCGAGTTAATTGTATTTTTTGAATCACTGCCTAACAATAAATTCGCATGAAGTTTTGCAATAATCTTGAAATGTTTACTTGTTTAAAACCACTCGCGCTAGATTCTTTGCGTGGTTAATGCATTTTAATTGCATTTACTTCGGAAATTTTAGTTATTGATACTTTTTACTAAACATCTTGTCTTTTTATTTTGACTAAGATATATTTACGTTTGTGTCAACAAAATCAACAAGTTTATTATTTATATAATAGACTGTAAAATTATTAGTGTAGGTAAGGTAAATGAAATTAAATAAAAAGAAGTCAGTAAAATTCTTAACGCTATTAGGAAGCATCAGCCTCCTATCTATCATTTTTGCGGGCGCAAGCAGTTATTTCTTTGATTCCACACCGGTTTCGGCATTAGGAACATACCGCTCTTCGACCCCGACAACAATTGACCCATCCAACGCCACTGACTCACAAATTAGATCTTATTATAGTTCTTTGAATGGTCTTTCTATTAATGAAAGAAAAGGTAATAATCTTTTAAAAAATTTAAAGCCGATTTTAGCAAACGGTAGTTATTATTACTCATATGCTAAAACATGGGATGTATTTATGATTACGGACCGTGATTGGGTTCAATCTCCATTAGCTTCATATAGTGGATATTCTTATAGCGATAATCCTTATGTAAGACTTCTTTATAGAAACGACAACGGCACTCCGACTGCTGCGCATTTTGACGATACACATGGTACATATATTGACCGTGAACATGTATGGCCGCAGTCGAGAGGCTTCGGTGCCGAAACCGCAACAGGACCAGCCGGAACCGATGTTCACCACTTAATACTTGGTGACAGTGTTAATAATCAACAAGGGCATAACAACTATGCTTGGGGTGATGAAGATCACGGAATAGTGCCGACTCCAATTGGAACTGTCGCAAGAAATAACAACACCGGTATTAGGTGGACGGCGATAGACAAATATGGCGGCAGTGACAGCATTTATGAACCGCAAGATTCCGATAAGGGCGACATTGCTCGCGCCGTCTTCTACATGGCCGCAAGATATAACAACTGGGCAGGAACCACCGGAGCAATCTCAGACTTCGAGCCTTTCCTTCAAGTCACTGATGAAATTTATGATAGTGGCGAAGGAACCGTTTATTCAACTGATACAACGCCTATCAATATGGGGATACTTTCTACTCTCCTAAAATGGCATGAACAAGATCCAGTTGATAGTTATGAAATCCATCGCAATAACCTGATCTATTTTAATTTTCAAAACAATCGGAATCCGTTTATCGATTTCCCAGAATGGGTTGATGCTGTATATGGTTCCGAAAGTAAATATGCAACTCCTGGCAGCGATGTCATTAACGGCTACAATCAAACTAATATTTTAATTACGAGCATAATGTTGAATCATGAGACGCTTACTTTGACCTCTGGAGGTTCAACGGCGACACTCAGTGCCGACATTCTTCCGGTTGATGCCACCAATAAGAATTTAAACTGGACATCAAATAACGAAGCCGTTGCCACTGTCAGCAACGGAGTCGTTACCCCATTAGGCGTCGGAACTGCAACCATAAGTGCTGTGGCAACCGATGGGTCCGGTTTGAGCGACACCTGCCAAGTGACAGTCGTTTCCGAATATGAGAAGGTTCTTGAGTATATTGAGGTAACGAATTATAGCGGAACCGCCCCATTTGGATCTACTTACAATACTGATGATATCGTGGTTACTGCGCATTACGATGATTACTCTTTTGAAACGGTAAGTGGCGAAGCGACGATAAACGAACCTGATACTTTAGTTCTTGGAGAGCAGACCATCAGTGTTACTTATGGTGGAAAAACGACTTATTACATTGTCGATGTAACAAACGAAGGCGCGGTTTTTGCTCCTAGTCAGGCAACCGATCTCATCATCTCTGAATATATCGAAGGTTCAAGTAACAATAAATACATAGAAATTTACAACAAAACGGGTGGCGTAATTGATTTATCGGATTACGAACTTCAATTATTCTCAAATGGTGCAAGCAGTCCTTCAAGCAATATCGCCCTTTCTGGTACTTTGAATGATGGAGCAGCTAAGGTCTATAAAAATAGCAGTGCCGCCTTATCTTTACCAGCCGGAGTTTCTGCCGTTGACAATTCTGCCGTCAATTTCAATGGCGATGATGCTGTTGCTCTATACAAAATATCAACGTCGAGTTTCGTCGATATTTTTGGCGTAATCGGCGTTGATCCTGGCTCGGCTTGGAGCGGGGGTGACGTTACGACAATCAATGTCACTCTTGTTAGAAAATCATCAGTATCATCAGGAGTTACGACGAACCCAGAAACATTTGATCCTTCTGCTGAATGGATTCAATACCCCAATGACACAACTTCATATCTTGGCTCTCACACCATGACTTTGTCGCCTGCGGTTACCGACTTAAATCAAGCTGAAGCTTGGGCAAATTATTTCTTAAGCGAGACTTCGGCCCAATGCCAGTTGCAAGCACCACAAGACGAAGACGACTGGTTAAGACTTGATAATGAGTACAATTACATGACCGTTGCTGCAAAAGCATATTATACGGAAAGCGGAGCCACAAGCATCATAATAAGTGCCGTCGCCCGTTATCAAGCCATCATCAGTGCTCATCCGGAAAACGAACCATTCATTGCTGGCTTACCGACAGGTGCTTCTGTATCAATTCCTAATGATAGCATCGAAAAATCGACACTAATCATTCTTGTGATTGTTTCCGGAATTGGTTTAGCGTTTTTCCTTGTTAGAGAAACGAAGAACAAAAAGATTTCATAAGGAGTCTAAGCGTATCGACATTCGAAAAACTGGCTCATGCCCTTCAATCAAGAGGTACAAATGAATATTGAATCAAAACATCACATACTTGGATTAATATCCACTTTCGTTCTCAGCACATTGCTACTAATCGCCATTCCTGCGACCATTATAGCTAACAGCCCAAAGCCTCAGGAAGTTTCGGCTGTGACAATAATTACGGCAAAATCATCAGATCAATATATATCTGATTATTATTCGTCTATTAGCGATAGCCAAACCGGATTGGCTTTAGCGGCCAGCCTTGAATCGCGACTGCAGAGCGAAAGAACTTCCAGCTTTTCATATGGTTCGCTGCAGACGACGGCTTTTCCATACACCGATGTCGATCCCAATCGTCCTAATGACGGTTATATCGTAAGTTTTTACTCCGGAACACCTGTCAATGGATATGTCGGAATGAATAAGGAACACACATGGCCGAATTCCCATGGTGGAGGATATATCGAAAACGATCCACACATGGTTAGACCGACATTGACTAGCGAAAATTCCGCTCGTGGCAACGCCTACTATGCCGATTCGCCTTCTCAAGGCTGGGATCCCAACTCTTTTGGCAACGATAAATATCGAGGGATTGCTGCTCGGATTATTTTTTATGGTGCGGTTATCGGTTATACGGAAGGCCTTCGATTAGAAGATGTCGGCTTTGTGTCCGGATCCGGAAATGGCGGCAGGATGGGCAAGCTCAGCGACCTGCTGACTTGGAATTTCCAATACCCAATTGATCAAAGTGAAATAATTAGAAATGAAACGCTCGATTCGTCACTAAACTATAATCGCAACCCATTTATCGATAATCCTTCATATGCTTGCCGCATTTGGGGCAGCACAAATTCCACTACACAAAGTATTTGCACAGCTCAAAATGTTGAACCGACATCCATCAGTATATCCCCGAACACCGCAACGGTGAACATGGGGTCAACAGTTGATTTGACAATTGGTGTGACGCCAAGCAACGCTAATAATAGCGTTACCTGGTCAACGAATAATTCTAATGTAGCTACGGTCAGCAACGGAACAGTCACTCCCGTCGGTGTCGGCCAAGCCACGATTACTGCCACTTCCACTGTTAATACTAGTATTAAGGGAACTGCAACTATAACGGTCACTAATGAAACAATCGCCGTTTCTTCTATCAGCCTAAATAAATCTAGCGAAAGCCTTGCAGTAGGTAACACAACAACACTTGTCGCGACAATTAGCCCAAGCAATGCCTCTAATAAGAACGTCACTTGGTCTTCAAGCAACCCCGGCGTGGCTTCGATAAATTCGAGCACAGGTCTTATTACGGGGCTTTTGGCCGGTACCACGACGATTACTGTCACGACGGTTGATGGAAATAAAACTGATACATGTTTATTGACTGTCAACGTGGCCACGAATAAAACTGCCACTTACACAATATCCGCAAAAAACACGCTCACCCTGACTGGGGAAGCCCCTTCTGAATCTTCTGCTAGCATAGTTGAAACATATTCGACATCAACGCAAATTACTGGCGGGAACTCGCAAACAGTAACCCTATCGGGATGGAATAATCTTCGCATTACCGGCATTACTCTTTCAATGAAATCTAATAGCGGTTCTGGCGCCGGCAATTTTACTTATTCAGTGAATAATGGATCCGATTTTACAACGCAAATCGCCACAGCGGGTTTTAACACACCAAACTGGTATGGGTCTTGGAGCACCTCGCCTGTTCCAATTGAGATGACAGGATTAGATATCGAGGCATCAACTTCAAATCTAATTTTTAAAATATCTGCGACCGCTAATTCACTCTATTGCTATTCATACTCTTTCACATATGAGCAAATCGTCACTTCGAAAACGCTTTCTAGCATCGCGGTGACGACACAGCCTGCCAATAAAATCTATGATGAAGGTGAGTCTTTTAATCCAGAAGGACTGGTCATAACCGCCACATATAGCGATAGCAGTATCAATGATGTTACGAGCGGCTGTACATATTCTCCTGACCCTTTAACGCTAGGAACAACATCGGTAACTGTTTCTTATACCGAAGGTTTGACAAAGACTACAACTATCAGTGGAATCATAGTAAACGCGGTTACCATTTCAAGCATTGCGGTAAAGACTCCGGCGTCAACGACAACTTTCACCATAGGTAGTACTTTTAATGCTAGCGGATTAGCTATAACCGTCACCTATTCAAACGAAACAACCGAAGATTTGACGACAGGTTTTGAAGTTACTGGCGTCGACACGAGCAAACTTGGCCAGCAAACCGCCATCATTACTTATGGAAGCAAGACGACTTCTTATACTGTTAATGTCACCAATAACAACGCCAGTGTTTCGAGTGGTTCGGGTTCAAATGCAACTGATTTATTCATCTCCGAATATATTGAAGGAAACATTGGCAACAATAAGGCGTTAGAAATTTTTAATGGAACTGGATCAGCCGTGTCACTTGCCAATTATACTGTGGCTTTATATTCCAACGGCGCGACTTCTGCTACATCTACTGAATCGTTATCAACATTTGCTTCAACTCTTGAAAACGGTCAAGTATTGTCAATAGTTAATTCTGACTCTACCGCTGCATTTAAAGTCGGAAATTACATCACCTCCACCGTCACTTACTTTAATGGAAATGACGCTGTTGCCTTGCTTAAAAACGGAACGGCTATTGATGTCATTGGCGTCATTGGCGAAGATCCCGGCACAGCTTGGACTGATGGAACTAAAAGCACCGCGAACAAAACGCTCGTCAGATCAAGTTCGATTACCTCTCCTAATGCTACTTTCACTTTCTCGGAATGGGACGCTTATGCCGCCGATACATCAACATACATTGGATCGCATGATTTTGACTCTGGCCCAACTCTCGGTGATATCACCGCTTCCGAACAAGCGATTGCTTGGGCCCAATATTTCTTGAATACAACAGGACCGACTTGCTTAGCGATGACCGGAAGTTTCTCCTCATATTGGACGGATCTCGCCGATGAATATGGCTATATGGTCATTGAAGCCAAAGATATATTTGTCGAAAATGCCGAGAGCGATGCGACCATCGCTAACGCCAAGGCACGGTACGAATATATAGTTCAAAAATATGGAATGGCTAATTTCGTCACTGATGGATCTGGAGCAAAGATGATTCCTACCGAGGTCACAAATCACATTTCAAAAGAAAATGATTTGATGGTTATCATTGCCATTATTACAATCTTCTCGGGGGCATCGGTTTGCGCTGCGCTTTTGTTGCGAAACAAAAAGCGGAGTTCACTACACTAATATTTGACTATTTTTAGTTAACTGATTTCGAACTATATGTAATACAAAAGTGGGAATCGATCCCACTTTTTTACGACTAAAATGTTGTATCGGTTATTTGGTCGCCATAATTTTTTCGATATCGGCGACTTCTTTAAGAATATCTTTTGATAGGTTCTCGCATCCAGTTTCGGTAATCAGCACATCGTCTTCGATGCGAATGCCTATTTTTAACGATCGAAAGTAAAGGCCTGGTTCAACCGTGATGACCATGCCCGGTTCAAGAGGACGGTCGTGATCGGCGACATCGTGGATATCGAGGCCGAGGTGATGGGAGACACCGTGATAATAGACGCCGACAATATCATCTTTATCTTTGATAAATCCCTTTAGGGCGCACTCCGCGGCTAGATAATCGGTAGCGAACTTTTGCAGCTCTTTTAGCGTCAAGCCAGGACGGGCAAAATTAATGACGGCTTTGTTACATCCCAAAACAATTTCGTAAAGAATTTTTTGTTTTGGCAGAAATTTGCCATTGATGGGAAAAGTCCGTGAGATATCAGCGCTATAATAATGTTTTCTCGCCCCTAAATCGAGAAGCACCAAATCGCCATTGTTGAGCAATTCACTAGGATTAGGATAGTGGAGGATAACGGCGTTTTTCCCACCGGCGACAATCGTATCAAAGGCGATGCTGGCATTATCTTCGCCAATCGCGTATTCAAAGGTGTTGCGAACATTGTATTCATAGAGGCCCGGACGCAAATTCAACAGGATATTCTTAATGCCTAAATCAGTCGTCTTAATCGCCTCGCGCATCAAGTTGATTTCGGCGGCGGATTTAACCATCCGCATCGATGTGATCAAAGGATGGACATCCTCAAAGTTCACATCTTCGCGCTTTAATTTTAATTCGTCGCGAAGATCGCGAGTCGTATATGAGTCTTTAATTTTTAACTCAGCTTCAAGGTCGAGATATAATGTCGAAAGCTGGCCTAGATCGCCGTCTTCGCTCAAGGCTGAATCGAGTTTTGCGCCAAATGAATTAGTAAAAAGGACATTGCTTATCCCACTTAGATTACGGGCTTGTTCAATCGTCAACCGAACACCGGTCCACTTCTCCTTGCGCTCATCGTATTCATCAATGAATAAGTAGGTTCTTCTTTCACCGCACGATTTGACGAGCATAACGACCGAGTTTTCTTGATCGATACCGGTCAGATAGTAGAAATTGCGATTCACCGTATATGCGAAATGGTCGTTGGACATCTTGCGCCCGACCCCGGCGTAAACGACGACGAAAGAGTCGTCTTCAATTAAATCGAAAAGGCGGTCCCTTCTTTGCGTATACTCACTTGCTTCAATCATTTTCAATCTCCTTTAAATAACGCTTTTCTGGCACGAGAAGGTCGATTTTACCGTTTCCTTGCAAGAATTGCCGTAAAAATTCTTCAGCGTTTTCCTCGCTTAGAAGCTTAATCTTAATGGTATCGCTAAAGATGGCATTTTCCAAGATGTAAGAGCGCTTTTTTGCTTCGTTAAGCAAGGGCTCATAGTCGCTATAAGAAATGTTAAGTCGATAGGCAAAAAGCTTGGCGATTCGATACTTCTCCGCCGAACTTAAGGTTGCGTTGGCGATGTTGACATAAGTTCTTAGCAACCGCGAGGCTCCTAAGAGCGTGCCTCCGAAATAGCGAATGACCACAATTAAGGTTTCATCGTATTCACCGCGCTTGAGCAGTTCAAGAAGGGGACGGCCGGCCGTCTTTGAAGGCTCACCGTCATCAAAGCCTTTTTCTTCCTGTCCGATGACATAGGCATAGCAATAGTGTTTAGCTTTGGGGTATTGCTTGCGAACAGCTTTGAGAAAGGCTTCGACTTCGAAGGTATTTTGAACGTGAAAAGTCACGCTGATAAAGCGTGACTTATCTATGATAAGGGATGAAGAATATGAATCGAGGATCGTCCGCATCTTACTAATAATCGCGGTCGTCGATCAACGCTTGGGCGATATTTTGCCAATCGGTCAAAGTCGTCGGATTCGGATTGACGGCCAAGCCGCGGCCACCGGCAAAGATATTGCCGTTCAAGCATGGGTAAATATCGGCGAGATAAAAGATTTTGGCGATTTCTGAATCGAGCATGCTTTCAAAAGCCGTCATGATCTCGACTTCAGTCATCTCGGTATCAGGGACAAGGAGACTATTGAGTGAGTAATAAAGGGCTCTGACCGCTCCGGTGAGACCAACGCGCTCAGTAGCATTAAGTTGATCGTAGATGCTGTCGTATAAATCAACTGGAGTATAAGGGATTGAATTAGCATCTAAATAATCGTATCTAGTTTGTAACACACCATTTAGCTGGCCGGCGACAATTTCGCTGATGAGCAAAGCGTGTCCGTAATCGTCGAGGAAATTATTGTCGACGACACCTCGTGAGCTCGCTCCGACCGCTAGGTCGAGGTAGTTAACGATTTCGGAACCATTATCGAATTGAGTGATTTCGTATAAATAGTAATCTTGCGGGGAGACGAAAGCCGTCTTCGTCGTGTCGACGCTGTTGGCCCCTTCGAGGAAGGACATGGCAAATAGCCCGTAGTCGATGGCGTCGCCTTCTTTTTCAGTATCGAACTTAGCTGCGGCGTCTTCGTTGAGGATATCATCGATTTTCGCGAGCTTATCGCCAAGGGCTAGGCCGCGGACATTATGGGCCAGTTCGCTATCTAAGGTAATCGGCACTCCGCCCACGGTTTCCGTCATTTCAAAAGACATGATGTTATAAAGGAAGATCGATTCTCCTTTATAATTCGGCGTGACTGGGTCTTGATACAAGTCACTATCGCTGATGAAAGCGAGAATCGGACCCGTCGAATTGCCGTCATTAACGAAGCCGACGACGCCGGTTGGTTGGCTGAAATCATAATAAGTATCCGCGCCATCATCATAGAATTCATTCATTAGATCGATTAGGATCGGAATATTTACATCGCGATAGCTAACCTGATTTTGCAAATAGTTGCCGGTCTCGATCGCTTGATTAATCGTCAGAACATCAATGTCAGTACTAGAAACGGCTTCAATGCGAAAATACTCATATTTGGCATCGCTTAAGTCGATCGTATAAACATCGCCGGCTTCAGCGGTTGGGAAATAGAAATTAGTCGTCGGATTGACGGCATTTCCGTAGTAGACAACCAAATCAGCCACTCCGTCAGCGTCGATAACGAGTGTGGAAATATCAGAAATCGGATCGGCATTATAAATGTATCCGCCCGCATCGATAGTGATGACACTAGTGTCGCTATTGACATCGCTTCCCGAAATGTCGATCGAATATGAACCGTCAACTAAGGTGACAGTTCCAAGAGAGCCAGCAAAGCTGCTCTCGTCAAATGTGAATTCGGCTTTGTTATAAGCCGAGAAGCGATCGAAGCTAATATTATCATTATAAAGAGCGTCTTTAATCATATAAGGGATAGCATCTTTGACGACATCGAGAGCGTTGATGCGCTGGAGGATGATGGATAAGTCATTCGGCGTTATTGAATCAACGCTAAGCCCTGAGAAATCACCTGATTCCATGCCTAAGCCATCAAAAGCCAAGATTAAATCGCCGATGGCATCGATTTCGGTAACCCAGTTACCAGCATGCAGCGAATCGCCATGCAAAGGATTGACAAAATTCGGAAAATCGATGATGCTATCGGTCACTTTTTTGACAATACCCTCGGCGACTGAACTGACCGAAACATCAAAATCAAGGACTTGATTATATGACAATTCGGCGAGATAAGTATCGGTATATATTTTGCGCATGATTTGTTCAAAGACGGTAATTTCGCCCGGTAGGTAACTGCCGGCTTGATAGAAAGTCTCGGTCTCTTGCAAAGCGACCAATGTATCCTTAAAGAGCGTCAGTTCACCTGAGATGAGACTCAAATCGATATCGCCAGAAGCGACGAGGCTACTGAAGTCTTGAATGAGGATGAACAAATCGCTTAATTCGCTGATTTCGCCCGTCGGGAAGCGGTTGGTGAAGTTGACTCCGCTATAGTGGAAGAACGGATTAGCGGCTCCCAAATTAATATCATCAATCGCAAAGGCCGCTTCATCGTTAACGATGCGCGATATCATGTTTGGAACACAGTCATAGAGCAGTTCCGAGTCGTTTAAAGCATTGAGTATATCTTCGAAGTTAGTCGCGGTTAAAGCATCAAATTCGATGCTTAAACCATCCGCGGTATAAGGACTCGGATCGCCAACGCCTAAGCCATCATCTAAGTGGGTCATGACGTCGACAAGATCAATCATCTCGTCGATGTAACCTTTCTGAGCGACTTCGGTCTTGGCCACATCAAAAATTAATTCCATATCGACATCGAGAGTCGGAGTCGGGAAATTATAGTTCAATAAGTAGGTCGTCTTAGTCGCACCGTCGGTATATAGCAAATCGCTTACGCCTTCAATGTCCTTGGGATTTTCGGGGCGGAAGATAGCCTCTTCAATGACCGGACCACGCATAAAGAAGCGTGTGAACTGTTTAAAGACCGACTCATCGCCTGGAAGGGCATCGCCATCTAAGGAGTTAAAGACAACTGATGAAACGAGACCATTTAACGCGCTCCGCAAATCATCGATGCTCGCATCGCTAGCATCGCGCAAATTGATATCGTATGAATATTCACCGGTGCCGGGATCCTGGGTGCCCATGCTTTCGATGACGCGGTACATTTGAACCGTGACATCGATCTCCGCTTGCCTTTGAGCTTTGCTCATATCGACGAGAGCGACATTGTTCATCGTCGAGAGGTCGATTTCATCGGAGGCAAAAGCTGTGGCAATCTGGTTGTAGCCATTATAGATTATCATGCGCATCGTGGTCGTGTTGTTGAGAGCCGTTAATATATTATGAACATTATCGGCCGTCACCTTTCCAGTCGTCAGCAAGCCGAGATAATCGATCGGGGGAGTGTCATCGATGGGATCGCCGAACTGATCGACATTGGCGCCTTGCAAGGCTTCCAAAGCTTCGCCAAAGAGAACGATTTCGCCTTGCCATTCAGGTCTAGTCGAAAGCGAATCAAAGTCTTCTTTGACTTCGTTGGTCGTCGTCGCATTCGGGTCGTAGAAATATTGAGCATTGCCTCCGAGGGAGGTCATGAGTTGATCGTAGAAGAAGTCACCGAATAAATAGCCATCCGGTCCGTCGAACATTTGTGAATCAGCTAGAGCGCTTAAAAGTTCGACGACATTGTCGGGATCGCTGCCGATAAAGTCGATGTCAGCGAAATTGATATCTCCAAAATCTGCAATCGCCAAGCAGAGCCGTTCAAAAGCATCGCCTTCAAGCGACCAGTCGCTGACATTATTAAAGGAGACATCGCCGGGATCATCGCTTAGCTGATCGAGGACAAACATGTCGAGGACATCGCCGAAAGTCGCGGAGAATACCGCGCTTTGTTCGACGGCATCAAATACTTCGCCGACGGCGGCGCCAAGCTCGGCATAATCAATCGATTCTCCGGCTTCGAGATCAATAATATCTAATAAGCCCGTACGACCCACGGCCGCGATAAACTCGGTCATAAAGCCGGTTTCCCCATCATAGATGGCATCACCGAAATGGTCGCGGCGGAAGTCGCCGTCAATCGTCCGCGAGTTGGTCCATTTCACGACATTATAAATATCTTTTTTATTCGAGAAACCTTTTCCTTGTAAGAGGCTGTCAAAGACAAAGTCGAGCATCGCATAGAAATTCGAATTCTTGCCATGGACCATCTCGCCTTTGGAATGGAGTAAAACTCCAAAGGTGTTATAGACATCCTCTTGGTATTTTTCGTTGATGATATTCGAAGCATAAAGGGTGTCGAGCATCTTGGCGAGCGGTTCGTTGTTATTAGCAAGTTCGAGCATCAATGGGCCGAAATTCTCTGCTGAAATATTACCGCCCTCGTCTTGATAAGGTTCCATGATGCCCATCAACTCTTGAACGCTATCAAAAGCATCGATGAGCAAGGAGAATTCGCGACCGAGGCGCGGTGTGTCCCAATTGAGTTTATCGGGATCGATGCCGATCGCGGTAAACATCCCCGCCATGTCATCGCTACTAAAAGTCGATTCGAGCAAACTAGGAAAAATCATCGACAAAAGACGCGAATTATCAATCTTTGGCAGGGCGGTTTTGAGACCGCTAATAAGTTCGGGATCGATGCTTTCGAGACCGCCATCATCATTAAAAACGATGCCTGGCGTGTTCTCAAAATCGAGGACCAAAGCTCTCGTCGCGTCATTTTCGCCAAGGGCGACCATCAGATTGAGGACAGCGCCGTATTCCTTTTTGTAATTAAGGAGCTTGACACCAGTATTCAATTCTTCGATTAAACCATCGATGTCGACTCCGCCTAAATCAAAGTCGGCGAAGAGGGAGTCCACTAGGGCGGAGATGGCTCCTGAAAGAGAATATTGTAATAGTTGTGAATCAAAGAGAGCGTAATGGCGATTGTAAAGGCGGTTGCCCTCTTCGTCAAAGACGCGAGTGACACCATTTTCATCAACGCCGAGAGGGTTGCCGTTGGCGTCGGTGCGACCGATCAATATCTCTTTTATCGCCCCGGCATTGCGGAGGATTGGCTCTAAGGGAAGAGAACCGCCTTCTTCGGGATCTTCCTCATCGGCCAACAATGAATTATTAACATCGTCTTCCGACATGTATGGAGCGCCTTTTACGGCGTTTTCAAGAGCTAGTTTAACGGCTGGTTCCGGCTCGCCTTCGGGATTGCCTTCTCCTTCGTCTCCACCGCCGATATTCATCAAGGCGTCAAGAAGTGTCTCGTCTAAGGCATTTAGTCTAAATAGGGCGTCGTAGACTATACCTAATTCCGAACCCCATCTGATAGCTGCATAATCTTCCCAAGCACTCGGTAAAAAAGCAGCATAAGCTTCGGTTTCCGGATTGTTTTTTAAGGTGTCGTACATCGTAAAAGCCACGGCCGGTATCGCCCGCGAGAGCAATTTGCTGTCGTCGATCGACTGGAATATGTTCATCATTCCTGAATATGTATCGAGTTCAAAAATTTTCTTTAAAGCGTCGGCATCCAAAGTGGGATTGCCTTCTTCGTCGAATAAGTCATCGAAAAGACCGGTTTCCTGAACGGCTTTATACATCTCGCCGATATTGTTTATTTCGTGCTTCCAATCGACATCGCTAATATCAATCAAGTCATCGCCGACATATTGTTTGACGACATCGAGATTAAGGGCTAAATCGACGGCGATCGGCAAGATCATTAAGACGAGTCCGGAGTTGCCGATGGATGATAGCAAGGATGTGACCATCTCTTGATTTGTCAGTAATGTTTGGCCAATCGAAGCTATTCCTTCTTCGCTTAAAATACCGGCAGAAACTAAAGTTTTTCCGATTCCGACGATATTATATATCTCATCGATGAAACTCACTTTTAGACCATTGACATCTGCCGACGTAAGCGAATCCATGAGCATGACATCCCAGCTCTGCCCGCTGGAATTATCGGTCCAGTTAAATAGAACATTGGCTAATACACTATCTTCGTAAGCATCGACTATTGTCGTCACGGTATTGATCATCTCGTTATCGATCGTGATGCCGTTATCTTCGTTTTTAAACGCTGCCGTCACGTTGTTGATAAGGGCGGAGAACGGGAAAATCAGCATGGCGCCGACGACGAGAGTTTGCGTCGCGCCCATCAAGGCGGCCACGCCTTTAGCGCGCACAGCCTTGCGTACGCGCTTGCTAATTAAATGTTTAAACAAAGCATGCCACAAAATAGTGGCTGCCAAATTGCCAAGTGAAGAGATGAGAATGCCATCCATTATGACGACAAAAGTTGAAAGAATTAAGTAGACCAATCCATGGATAACCGGCCCAACCTGCTCAGAGGTTACGGTAATGCCGTTGGCCTCGCCGAGCGCAATGAGGAGATTCGATAATGTTTCGAAGATGCTCGTCACTTGAATAGTCGCCGAATTAGAACCGATGTTAATCGTCACACCATCCATGCCGAAAAGCCTCAAGAGCGGTCCCATATCGCGACCGCCGATAAATTCGACCATCGGGCGGACGGTCGTCAGGGCGACAATGATTAGAATACCGATAAAAAGAAGGCGGAAACCAGCGTTAAAAATACCGCGTTTCCAGCCGATTAAACCAGCGAAGAATAAGATTACGACGAGTAAAATTAAGAGGCCGAGACTGCCCCATTTAATTATATTGACGACTAATTCGATTGTAGTTGCATCCATATTGTTTGTGCACCCACCTTGCTTTTATTATATTATTATTGCATAACTTCATAAAAGTTATTTACTTTTTTTCCTTTGATAGCGCGTAAACTGTTAGCAATGTTTCAAAACAAGAAAAAACCCCGCAATTACCGTCAATGTCCTCTTTGCCACCATATTCATGATGGCTCTTTAGACACCTGTCCCCGCTGCAGTCAGCCGAGCGTCGGCCCGCAATTTAGCTCGCGCTTCCCCAATGTCATTCAAATTCATTGGATTAAGCAGATCTTTCTTTTTTTCATCGGCTGGGGCGGGTTGACGCTCGTAAGCTTCATCGTTTCATTATTTTTCGTTTACTATGCCAATAACAATATCGCCGACGAAATTCAACGCGAAGCTTACCTGGCTTCTCACCAAGTGAGCATCATGCTCAATCTCATTACTTATTCAACCCTTTTTGTCGGTCTTTTGGGTTTGTTGTGGAAAGACCTATTAATTGTTCTCAAGTCTTTTAAACGGCTGCGCTCCATCGTCGTCGGCATAGCTTACGGCTTTGCCGTGATGGCGTCAGTGATCATCTATAATTTGATTATCATCTATTCGGGAATTGAGATGAGCGATAACCAGAACGAATCAGCCATCGTCGCGATGATGACTTCCTATCCCATCATGTCGTTAATCGCCTTTGTCGTCCTCGGCCCCATCGTCGAAGAAATGACTTATCGCCTCGGCCTATTTTCGTTGATTCATCGCTTAAATCGCCCGTTAGCCTATGTCGTAACCATGCTTGTTTTCGGTGTCATTCACATGTCGTTTAATCCCGAGACCATCATCAACGAACTCATCAACCTACCATCCTATATTTTGGCGGGCACGATTCTGACAATCGCCTATGAAAGGGAAGGGTTTGCCGTCTCGACCTACGCCCACATCACCAATAATTTAATCAGTTTCTTGCTCACCACCTTTCAAAGCTAGGAGAAAACATGGATTCAAAACTAGAAAAAGCCCAGAAATTATCGAGTTTCTGGATCAAGATTATCGCCTTTGTGACGATGGCCATCGATCACGTTGGAGCTTTTATGTGGATGTATGCATCATCGCAAAGCGATGTTCTTTATGTCGTCGGCTTTGTCTTTCGCTGCATCGGGCGGCTTTCGTTTCCGCTTTTTATCCTCTTACTCGTCGAAGGGCTCATCCATTCGAAGAGCGTCGGCCGCTATTTGTTAAGATTGGGCGCTCTGCTCGCCATGGTTTTAGCCGTTCAAGTCGTAATATACTACTCCGTAGATCCGAGTGTCGGAGTTAATCCTTTCATCGATTTAGTCATCAATGGCACATTTATCTACCTGATTACTAAAAAAGACTGGAAAAAGTATTTGGCGATACTTCCTTTAGGCTATGTCGTTTTGTGCACCGCGATCGCTATCTTAGAAATGAGTTCGCTAAATCTCATCGTATCCTGGTTTCCGGCTTACTTGAGAATGGGTTATTCGCTCTTTGGCTTCCTGCTGGCCATCGCCTTCTATTTCGCGTACGATCTCGGCAAGAAGGTGATGTTTAGCAATAATGCCACGAGTGAATATGTCGTTGAGACGACCGAGCTATTGAAGGTTCCTCAGTATCGAAGCCTCGTGAATATCGTGATGGCGATATCTCTTTTTGTTCTCAATGTCCTAATTTGGTTTTTGACATATGTGTCACCGACTTTGGATCTGTATTACGCCGATGTCCAAACGTGGTCTCTGCTCGCCGGATTAATCATCATTTTATATAACGGTAGGCGCGGCTATGATAAAAAATGGTTCCGCCTTGCTAGTTACGCCTTCTTTCCGGCGCATATCGCTTTAATTGCGGTCATTTTTGTCTTAATATTTGGTATGTAAGCAATTTACGAAAGGAAATATAAATTATGTTAAAACACATTGAAAACCAAACTCAGTTTGATGAAGTCTTGAAAGGCAAGAAAGTTCTCGTCGATTTCTACGCCGATTGGTGCGGACCTTGCAAGATGCTCGGACCCGTCCTTGAAGAAGTCAGCAAGGAACTAGGAGATGCCGTCACCATCGCTAAAGTTAATGTCGATCAGCAAGAAGCTATCGCCGGTCAGTACAACATCTTCAGCATTCCGACGATGATCCTTTTTGAAAACGGGGAAATCGCCCGCAAGCAAGTCGGTTTCGTTCCGAAAGCGGCCTTAATTCGCTTCATCGGCTAAGTATCTACTTCTCTCTTTAATCAAGAAATTAAATGTGCTAATATATCATTCGCGTGAAAACGCCATTGCTAGTTAGCCATTTTCTTTTTGCAGGCGTAGTTCAATGGTAGAACATTAGCCTTCCAAGCTAATTACGCGGGTTCGATTCCCGTCGCCTGCTCCAGCGTAAATAACTCACATAGTGAGTTTTTTTGTTGCCAAAAGAAAAGCCGCATTTTTCAGCGGCTTCATTGAAATGCTGTTGAACTATGCCATTTCTTTACGGCGACGGGAGAAGATAAAGAAGGCTCCAGCCGAAGTAATCATCAATCCGATGACAACAATAATTATGATATTCGTGTCGCTTCCAATATCATATCCAACAATATCAGAAGCACCTTGATACACATTATCATCGCCATCGACGACAAATTTGGTTAATGAGGTGTATTTGTTGACGATAAAGATATAGCGATCTTGGGCAGCGACAATCTCATCATAGGTCGTATCGTTGTCCGTAAACATATTTTTGGCATCATCGCCAAACGAACCATAATGAGATTCAAATCCCGACCAAACTGTACTGAAATCGCCACTCATCGCTGTGCAAATCGGTGCCGTCTGCTCAAGGAAAGAAAGAGCAAATTGAACGCTACCGCTGACAAGAACAGCTCTGTCGTCTGCTGTAACTTCATCCCATTCCGATTTAGCGACAATGCGAACTGAATCAATATAAGAAATACCCCAGCCGCCAGAGATGTTGTCAGCGAATTCAAGATAGTATAATTTGCTAGCATCTAGAGACGAAAGATTTAACATATGATTGTCAAAATTCGTGCTTTCCTTAGCAGATAAATTAGCCCGTCTCACGAAGCGAAGGATTTCATAATTGGTTGTCGCTTCCTTGACAGAAACGAAAATTCGCTTATCGTTTTTAAGACCTCCGGCCCAGTCGAATCGAATGTATTTGTTTGTCGACACATTAAATGCGCTGGATCTAAGAACGCCCATTCCGCCGTCACCATTATCGGCATTGCTTCTCATAGAGGCATCCACGCGACCCCATCCGGTTCCAGCAATGGTCCAGCCATCGCTATTGCTATCAAAATAGCCATTGACGATAGAATTGGTTGCGGTTTCAATTCCTTGAATGGAAGGAAGAATGTTGACGGCCATGTCATCAGCTCCGGGAGTCGGTTCGCTTTCAACAGGGTAATATGTATTAAAACTATCAGCCGACAAAATAGACCAGTCGTATGCCGAGGTATCAGCTAGTTTGATGTATAAACTCGTGCCTAAATCAACTAAAGTTGATAGGTCAAAGTAATATGGAAAGAGAAAAGCTTCGGCGTTTCCTATACTTGATCCATAAACCGTTGTGGCTCGCCCTGTATTGTTATACCAGCGATTGCCAAACCGAGCAATTTCTTCATTATCGCTTGACTTATGAACCGAGACATAAGCGAATTCGGGATATTTTCCGCCGCCGAGTTTAAAGCTTATCCAGCCCGATCCGTCTAAGATGAAATCGGAGGATTTTAAATAACCCATTCTTTCTGTAGCTTGTTCCCATTGTATCGTCCCTAAATATTGATTTGCTTCTGATGTGATTCCAAGCTGATAAGTGCCATCTTTGTTATATGGATTGGTACCGAAATATGTTTTATCATGGACAAGACTGGAATGGAAAGCCGCCATTCCGGGTTCATCTTTCCAAATATGGTAGAAGGTCCACCCTTCAAGGGTTCCTGTTTCAAACCCGCCATTAACAACTTGGTTTGGCGATTCGGCCAAGGTTTCCACCTTCTGATCAGACACGGTCATCACATTCATAATTATGAATGGCAAAATGACCGGAGCCATGAGAATTGGCAACCACTTTAATAGAGTTTTCTTATTCATACTTTTTGCCTCCTTGTTTTCGGCATTAATAAAGTTGTTATAAAAATATGTATACTGCTACATTTTCATAATAAGACTTGTCCACACTGTAAGTCAACACATTTCAATTAAATTTTAGATTAATATTTTAATTAAAAATAGATTAATATTAAGTTTTTATCTTTGCTCTATTTTTTGATAAATCAAACTTCCCAAGCCAACATGGGGTAAATACCAGCAAAGGTCCAGTATAAAGCATTAAAATTCTGGATATTTAATAGTCCTGATGAGGATTGTCCGCTGATTCCATCGCCCCTTCCGCTGCTCGAATTTCCGATGCGATCAAAACTCGACAATGTGGAGTCGTAATAACAATTATTGTAGATATTTGCGTAAGATCCACCCGGAGTAACGCCAGCGAATGAACCGACAAAAACCTTATCTCCGACTTGGGTGATGCCAATCGTCATCATCGCGATTGAATATGAGATAGCAATATTATAGCCTTCCAATCTTCCGACGAAACCACCGGCGTGAACTAGAGTTGCCGAACTGGCATTTAGAGTTCCGCGAGAGTAACAGTCTATGATACTTCCATAGGCCATATATCCAACAAATCCACCGACATAGCTCGTCCCGGTCACATCCATCAGCGAACGCGATCTGTTTATAGCAGCGTTATTATTTTCTAATAGTCCCACAAGGCCGCCCGCATAACTTTGTTCTCCTCCCGTGACAACGAGAGTTCCTGCGGATCCGCTTTCTTCAATTGTCGTCAAACTAGACGAAGACGAAGAGACGCGACCGATCAAACCGCCGGCAATGGCGTTTTCGGCCGCTATATCGCCATTATAAGTAGAACTGGTGATTTGACCACCATCGACGTGACCGATCAAACCTCCGACGCCGACGATGCCGCTTGATGAAGTAACATCGATATCAACTGTGACATGAACATTGCTAATCGCGCTGTTAATCGCTTTACCGGAGAGAGCACCGATGCCTAGGCTTTCTTCAGCCGTCGATAATGTAATTGAGCCGCTGAGATTCAAATTGCTGATCGTCGCGCCATCGAGAACGCCAAAGAGACCTTGATCACTATTTGTTGTTCCTCCGATATTTAGCGCCGAGATGGCATGGCCTTTACCGTTGAAAACGCCCCGAAAATCTTTAGGCAGCCAATCAGTGGTCAGAATGATGTCATTATTCAAAGAATAATTACCAGTAGCCGTCATCGCGCGAAGTTGAGCTTCTGTCGTAATTTCCAAGGCCCCGATATAGACTTTGATGCTCAATTCCGAATCGTTGTGGACCTGCGAGCGAGCTTGCACTTGCAAGTAGGTATCGTTCTGCGCGAGAATCGCACCAGGAATCGCATAAGAATTATTCGATATTTCTTCGACAAATACATCGTTATGGTATATACCATAAGCCGTTGCGTGTTCAACTAAATCAAATGATAAAATGCCGCTTGCGATATCAAGATTTTGAGGAGCGGACAAGGTCAGAGGGGCGATTTGAATCGTCGCTTCGCCATATGCCGAATCAAAATACTGATCACTGCCACTGATGGCTTTAACTTTAAATTCGATTGATCCGACGTGGTCGAAGCCGATGTTAAGTTGATTGTTGGTCGTCGATTGCGGGTCGCCATCATCGATGATTACCGAATAAGAAACGGCATTGCTGACTGCATTCCAACTTAGAATGCCGTTTTCATAAGTGATGCTGCTCGGCGCTTGCAAAGCCACTTTAAACCAGATGCTCGGTGAGAAATCGCTCGAGATAACGAATCCATCTTCGCTTCCGGTAGCCAAAATTGAAACTTGGACAGGGGTGGAAGACACTATTTCGTACTGTGTGTCCGTCGCTGCATTTTCGATGGTGCCGACTTTAACGACATATCCCGCGGCGTACTCAACTTCGTCCCATCTCACGTATTCGCCATCTTGACGAACATTCGCTGGAGCCTCGAGCGTCAAATACACATCGACAGATAAAACGGGGCTGTAATCGGATAAATTCGTGCCTGCTAAGGCGGCGACTTTAAAAGTCGTCGGACCAAAATACTGATTGGGGAGAACGAGTTGATTATCATCGGTGTCAATCGTATCTTCTTCGTTGATGAGGACGCGATATGAAGTCGCATTGCGCACCTCGTTCCAAGACAATGTGCGATCATTTAAAGCGAGTCCCGTCGGCGCGCTCACCCCCCCGCATCCGGAAAGGAGCATGACGCCGAGAATTGAAGCTAAGATAAGATTCAGTTTCGTTTTCATAATTATCTCCTTTAGTAAACCGACGGATTAACGACAAGATAACTTGACGGGTTATTAATCATCTCTTCGGTTTCGGCATCGCGGACATAGCTTGTTACATAGTAATCAAAAGGTAAATCGGGAACGGTTTCTATATCAAGGCTCACACTCATGTCTTGTCCGCGGCTGTATTTACCCAGTTCGAGATGGGAGAAGTGCTTGACATCATAGCTCTGGCTGACGCTATGAATTTTATAGCCGCTTAAGTCATAGACATCGAGAACGTATTCGACTGCATAATCGGTCTTATCGCCATCGTATTTCTTGTTTAGGGCTTGTGTCGAAGCCGTCAGCGTTTGTCCGTCATAATCGAAGTTTGACGCTCCGGCCGAGAAATCAGCGCGGGCCATCGCGAGTCCGACATACATGTCACCCGCTCCATAATACAAATGCCATGTGTTTCCGACGCGAATCATGCTGTCAGCGAACATACACTTGATGAATAGACCATAATCGATTTTATTAGTGTCGGTCGGATACATCGTCGGCTCGTCTAAATCCATTCTGACATTTGTTAATTCAAAGGGATTGGACTTGGTCGTTTTTAGAGCTCCAAGAGCGTAGAACCAGCCGCTGGCATTGGCTTGTTGATACTGAATGTTTTCATCACTTAACCGGCCACCGCCGTACATCAAATAAATATCTTGATCGTCGGGGCCATAAATATTGGTCAAGGCCATGCACGATTCATTGCCATGAGTTATGTCTTCGATATCGTTGCTGCCAAGTCCGGTGTAGGCAATATCGACAATATCGTTTTCGGCAATCGAAAGTACATCAGTCGTGAAGCCGATCTTCGTATATCCACCATCCTTCATGTAGATCATGTAGACTTGACCATGTTTGCCAGGACGAGGATCATTGATCTTGACGGCATTGCCTTCAGGATCGGTAATAAAGGTTCCGGACTTATAACTGCCGTTGTAATCAGGTGCCAAACGCCCGACTTTGTTAAAGTTGACAAAGTCATGAGTGTAGATGATGCCTTCTCGCGTCTTATCGTTATCATACATCGTAAATGTGATGTAATAAGTGGTTTGGCCGCCTCGATTCGGATCATTTTCGATTTTAAACATGCGTGGGTCTTCTAGACCACCGCCTTTTTCGTCATTGGTCGTAGGCCAGGCAATAGGGTTATTTTCGCCTCTTTCAAAGTGAATACCATTGTAAGAATAGGCGTAAGAAAGCGTCGACATGTGCCCCAGTTCATATTTGTCGCCGAAGTAATGATGGAAGTTATCAGGGAGTTCACTGCGATAAATCATGTGGAATATTTCCCGCTCTTCATCATAGATGACGGCAGGATTGTATGTCGCATAAGATTCAAAACCGGGAATATCGCCATCAGCGATGCTTTCAAGGTTGGTCACAACTCCATCCGCGGAATTTGGATAGCCGTGAGGAGCAATGATCAAACCGCCTTCATAGAGGGTGATGTTGCTCATCGCCGTCCAGGCCGGGCTATTTTTGGAGTATTCCATCTTGTGGCCGACCGGAACCGCAAAGATGTCGTCCCATTTAAAAAGTTCAAAAGAGTAAATTGAGAAAGTTGATTCCCATGGGTACCGACCGGTTTTTTTCGTCGCTTCGCTCGTCTCACGCTGCACTAATTCGACTTTCACGTAACGGGTTTGTTTAGCGCTTCCCAACTTGAGAAAGTCGACCTCGCCGAGCCCGGCTTCCGAACCGGTCGCGTACTGCCAACCAGAATCACTTCTTGCGGGCGCTGTTTCACCAGCATCAGCGTGTATGTAGATTTTAAATATGCGAGCGAAGGAAACTTCCCAGCGAAATTTGACTAAATCAAACGCTTTAACCTCGCCGAGGTCGACGAGAAAATATTGATTGTCACCGGCGCTGTTATTCGACGCCCACCGAGTATTAGCGAGGTTATCGACCATCATACTTTTATTCAGAGCTGTTTCATTTTCGTTAGATGACACCTCGAGGACTTGGCTTCCGTATGTCAAACTGCGCGGACCATACACTTCAAAGGACCAGAATGAATAGCCGTAACCGGTCGCCCGATCGACTCCTTCAAAACGCACATATTCAGCTTCAATCCACTGTGGAAAGATGATTTCATCAGTTTTTGCGTCGGTTTTTTGCACCCTAGCGACGACGGTCCAATCTAAGGCGTCGTTTGAAAGGAGTATTTTGTAATCTGCGGCATATGCCGCTTCCCAAGCGATGACCACCTTGCCGATTTTCTCTCGCGAACCGAGGTTTATGTAGAAGAAGACATCGTCGCTTTCAATTGAAGCGTAGCGCGTATCGCTTCGGCCATCGACGGCATGCGTATTAGCGTGGTTATCGGTATAAGGGCTGGAGACGACGCGCCGGTCAAAGGCTAAATCGACGCCGTATTCGCGCTCTTCGGCCCCGACTGACTGTATCGAAAAACTAGTCGCCGGTATGATAAGCGCCAGCAAAGAGCCGACCACCGTCACAATCTTTCGCATTTTCATCTTTGTTCCTCCTTATGACACCGAGTAGAAGTGTCTTTGCATATACAACTCAGCGAACAGTGCACAAGGCCACGTAAAGTAATCGCGGCTGAAGTCGCTGGGATTATTGGCGTTTACGGCTTCGTGCATCACATAGTACGAACCGCTGAGATTAATCATATATTGAATGCACATATCAATTTCCGCTTGGCTTTGACTGGTAAGGCCTTGCATTGCCAAAGACATCGGCCAAATGACCGGATAATCCTTATGAGGATTAGGCTGTCCGGAAATCGAATCGTGAGGATCGCCGATTCCGCTAGCATATGTGCCGACGTAATAATATGGATTGTCATCACTTAGGACAAAATCGCGCGTGTTGAGATAGGTCTCGTCGTCATTTGCGCAGTAGCCGAGCCACGGTGCGGAGATGAGACTTGGAATATTTGCAGCATCCATCAATAACTTCCCTGACGCGCTATTTGCATCGCTAGTCATGCCATTGACTTCAAAGGCATACATTTTTCCATAAGTCGGATGATTGTAGACTCCGTATGTTTCAATCGCTAGACGAACGCCGTCGGCTAGGGTTTGGGCTTGGCTGGCGAGCGCCGAATCGAGTCCGAGTTCGCTTAAGAGCAAATTCATTTTTTCCATAATTGAAACAGCAAACATATTTCCGGGAATAAAAAACTTATAATACGTGACATCATCACTCGGGCGATAACCGCTCCAAATTAATCCCGAAGCGCCGTTAAACGAGGGTGAATCCTTGCCGAAATCAGCTGCGTGGATTTCGTAATTGTCATCGCTGTGATTTCGCTCGCTCTGCAGCGTCAGCAGCGCTTTGCGAAGCGACATTAAGAAGAAAGCATCAAAAATCGAGTCGTCTCCGGTAATCTCGTAGTATTTATCGGCGAGCCAAAATGGATAGATGAGCGAATCGATTTCAAACTTTCGTTCAAAAACGCTCCCGTCATTCTTAAAGGCATTAGCGTACGGATCGCGGCGAATGAATTCTAATTGCTTTAGCAAAATACCGCGAACCATCATTTTAACCTCGCTATCTTCATTCATATAGCGCAGGTAAGGTAGCACTTGGGCGCTTGAATCGCGAAGCCACATGGCGTCGATGTCGCCGGTCGTCACATATGTCGTACCGTTATTGTTATAGTGCAAGACGCTCGGCCAACTGCCTCTGCTGTTGACGATGCCGTCGATCGTCGCGTAAAAATTCTTTTCAAAAGTTATTCGCTCTTGATTATTGCTGATCCCTTGAATGTGAGGGTTAATCAACTCTCGCATCGCATCATAAGTCGGAGCTTGGTTGACTGGGACTAATAAATCGTAAGCGATTTCGTCATTGACGTTCGGAAGCGTTTGGAGGTAGGTGTCGATTTGTTCAATCGTCAAAAGGCCCCAATCGCCTCGCGAGTTATCGACAAATTCTAAATATAGAGCTTGACCGCTATAACGCGATAAATCAACGAAGTAAAGATGCGTATTTTCTTCATCAGCATCTTTCCACCGATCGCTATAAGTGCGGAATATTTCCTGATTTGTGTTTACGGCTTTAATCGACATATAAGTAACTTGGCGATACTTTGTCGCGCCGAGCCGGAACTTCAACAAATTAACTCCACCGACCACAAAGGCTGATGAGCGAAGGACGCCGACTTTCGTTTCGTCACTGCGATTTGAAAGGCGTTTGTTTGCATTAATGTGGCTATCTCTAAAGACTCCCTCTTCGCCGATAATCATCCAACTTTCCAAGGTCGAAGAAGCGAAGTCTTGATTGGCTAAGTCGTTCGGCAAAGAGCTCAATTCGCCAAAAACCGGATTGATATCATAGGCCTCATTCGTCCCGGTTAATTCCGGCGTTTCAGCATAATATGTCACGATGGCGTCAACTGAAAGATAGCCGTGATTATCGGTTGACTGATCAGTTAGCATAATGTACACCGACGCATCGATCAAATCGCTGATGTCGGCATAATATGGGACGAGATTCTCAACGAAATAATCGCCTCCTTGGCTTAAGTAATTCGGATTATTAAATAGGCGATTCGCGTATCGCTTCATCTCGTGATGGCTCGTCGCGTCAAAAACCGACAAATACGTCAAGCCGGAATTGAGACCACCGCCTAAGTAAAAGGTGATAACGCCACTCCCCCCGACCTTAAATGTTTCGGAGCGAAGCCGACCCTCATAGCCATCGCGACCAGGAATGTCGCGACCTTTAAAGAAGTATTCCCCTTGTTTTCCATAGCTAATCGTTTCGTTAACCATTGTCTCAGAGCTGATTCCTTCATCGCTAAAAGCCTCTCCGGAGACAATTTCCCAGCCGCTTAAATCACCGGTTTCAAATCCGCCGTTGGCGATTAGATATTCGCTCGGGTCAGGTTCTGTGGAACTAGTCGTACTTTCTGATGTCGAGGTATCAGTTGTCGTCGACGTATCCGTCAAAGAAGACGAGTCAACGGGTTCACAGCTGGCTAACATGATTGAAAAAAGCAAACCAAAAACCGGTAAAAACTTAATAATAAGTGCCTTTTTGCTGGTTTTTAAGTCAAAAATCATCGCTTTTCCTCCTAATCATTTAAATCGCGCGCCATTTCTAAAAATGTGAAATTTGGCTTCTCTTCATAATAAGTAATGATGTTATCAACGAAAATGGTATCCCAACTTCCCATGGCATTATCGACGATTTCAAAATACATGACATGACCGAGATAGTCCGCTAAATCAACAAAATATTTAATCATCTCGTTGCCGTTATGCCGATTGTTAGCAAAGCGGATTATTTCTTGATTGGTTCCTCTTTCTTTAATGCTTACAAAAGTATCCTTATCAAAGCGGGTTCCTTGCGCCGCGCCGAGTTCAAGAGAGATGATTCCGCTGCCATCGACGCGGAAAAATGATGAGCGAATCAAACCGCGCGAGCTATCGCCGCCGCTATTGCTTTTGAGCTTGCCTTCATGAATGCGCCACGTATCGCTTGTGGAATCGGCTTTCTGCCAACCTGAAGCTTCAGAAATCTGCCAATGATTCATGCCGTCGTCAAAATATCCATTCGCCAGTTGATTGGGAGCATAACCCAATCCGGCTCCCGGCTTGATATCAATCGCCTCAGTCGTACCGACGAGCGGGGTTTCTAAGTAACTCTCAAAAGCATCGAAGGTCGCAAAATCCCAATCGCGACCGCCGAGGTCAATGATTTCTAGATGCATCTCTTGGCCGATATGGGCTGATAAATCAGCTTGGTACCGATGGAGGCTAGCATTATTCAAGGCGAGTACATCTTTATCAAAGAGCGAATTGCCATAGCGAGCGATCTCGCTTCCGGTTTGTCTGTCGATAACGCGTATGTACACGAGGTCGGAATTCTTGCTCGCTCCTAATTTAAATGAGATGTATCCGCTTCCTCCCAACACAAAATCTGAGGAGATGAGACGGCCCAGTTTTTCTTCGAATGCGATTTTCGTATTGCTGCTTGGCATGCCACATACATAATTGCCTTCGCCACCGTAAAGGGACCCAGTGCTAAGAATTTCGCCATTTGCGACGATGGCGCTATTAGTAAAAGCCATCAAATTGCTCTCACCTTTGAACACGGTGTTGCTTTCCCAACCGAATAAATCGCCAGTTTCAAAACTGCCGTTGATTAAGCGATACTCATTATTTTTATCAAGAACGGTCAGTGTCACCATTTCGCTTCGATTGGCGAACCAAGCTGTAAAATCATAATTTCCTGGCGTGAGATTAACTAGATAATTCTTCTTGATTGTCAATAACGAACTCGTAATTTCGTAATCGCCGTCCGCGATATTGTGACCTTCGAGATGCGAAAATGATTGGCCATCGCGAGTGAGCTCATACGAAATATCATTTAAAGCGTCGAAATCAAATTCCGAATTAATGGCCAAAATGGTCGCTTCATCACTGCAGCTCGAGGCCAGCGAAGCGATAAAGCAAAGAGTGGTTATGATGAGCGGCCATTTTTTTCTCATCGCTACTTAATCCCTTCAAGTTCTTCATATTCCAAGAACGGATCTTCAATCAAAGCCACATGGCCTTCAGCATCGGAAATACCGGTGTAAAGGCTCGCCGTTTCGTCGCCATGACGAACGATACCGCCGACGAAGATGACATCAATCAAATCTTCGCGTTTATACTCGCTAGGACCGAAGTCGCGCTTTTCGGCGAAAATCTTCATATCCGTGCGCTTGCCGGTTTTCGGATCGAGGGCAAAGGTCATCCCATAGTAGTGGCGAACATCACCGTCGCTCATGATCGCGACATGGCCTAAAACGCCCAATAAGCCATTTTTTAAAACGAGAATCTGATTGGCGCCACCCCAAACTCGATCGTCGAATAAATCTTTGATTAATGGTGATTTGTCGATGAATTCCGTCGTGATCTCGCTGAGGCTACGAGCAGCTTGAAAACCGATTTTCCCATAGGCCGCGACACCGCCTTGCGGGCGACTCATGACATAGTACTCGTCACCTTTAGCGATGCGCACATCTTTCATCTTCAAAGGGGCGAGAATGATCTTTTTGAGGTGGTCGAAATCGGGGCCGTAGTAAAATACCGTGCGCCACGAAACGATATTTCCTCTTTCGTCAGGATATATTTCGGTTCCACCCAAGAGAATGTGGTCATCGATTAATTCGACAAATGGATCTTGAAGATTTTCAATGCGCCAGTTCGTCGCTTGAAAATCATCAGGAGCAATCTGAATGAAAATGACGCTCGTCGAAACTTCGCTTTTTCTTTTTTCGACGCGGCCAGCAATATAGGTATTACCTTTAAAGGTAAATGCTTGTGAGATATTGTAGACATCATATCCGGGGAAACCGTGAAAACGAAGGCGCTTGGTCATCAATATCCCAGGATTTTGACGATGTTGGTCGATATAAAATTGTAAGTTGATTTTGTTCATTTTTTTACCCCTTAATGCCAGTTCCTGCCACGCTTTGCATGAATTGCTTTTGTAAAAGCGCAAAGAGCAAGACGACGGGAACCATGGCAATCAATGTCGCGACCGAGACATAATTCCAAGGCACGAGATATGAGCTCGAGCCGCTTTGATATAAGTTTTCGAAAATCGTGATGCTGTTAGCCATGACCCAATTCGACTTATCGCTAATGTAGAGGGCAGGACCATAGAGATCATTATATGTGCCGACAAAGTACAAGAGGATGACGGTCACCACCGCCGGTTTGTTAAGCGGGAGGGCGATAGTGAAGAAAATTCTCAGCTCGCTGGCCCCTTCCATCCGCGCGGCTTCTACTAGAGGCTTCGGAAGTGTCTCGAAGAATTGTTTAAATAAGAAGATGACGAAGACATCGGTGGCGAACCACGAAGCGATCCATAGCGGGATGAAGGCCACTTCTTTTAAACCGGTATTGACCATAAATTCGTAGATGGGGACGCCGAGAAGTTCACCCGGTATCATCATCGTGCTCAAGAGCGCGAAAAAGATAATCTTCTTACCCGGAAACTTAAACATGGCAAAGCCATAACCCGCTAATGAGCATGTCAGAATGGTTCCCGTCGCCTTTAAGACAAAGATGAGCATCGTGTTTAAGAACATTCTGATAATGTTGTAGTCGGGATGTGATAAGACAAAGCGGAAATTATCAAATAGGGCAAAGGAGTGAGGAAACATCGTCGCTTGAGTCGAAGCCTCGGCCAAGTCCTTCATCGCCGTAATGATCAGATAATACAAGGGCAGCAAGGCGACAACAGAAAATACGACGAGGAGAAGATAGGTAAAGACGCGACGGGTTTTAGCTTTCTTCGTTTTTTCGTATGGTTTTAGGTGCATCGCGCGCTCTGCCATCTTATCTTAAATCCTTTTTCACATAAAATTTGGATAGGGCAAACTGCACGAGGGTCAAACCTAAAATGATAAGGAAGAAAAGCCAAGCCATCGCTGCCGCATATCCGAGTCTAAACGGAGTATTAAAAGCGGTCATAAACATGTAGATGGGGAATAGGAGTGTCGAATTTGAAGGCCAGCCTGACCCGTTGCCCATGACAAAGGCGAGGGAGAAGGAACGAAGACCATCGATCGTGATCAAAATCACATTAAAGAAAATGATCGGAGAAATCATCGGTAGCGTAATCTTATAAAACTGTTGCCATTTGCTCGCCCCTTCGATTTCCGCCACTTCGTAGTACTCTTCAGGAATTTCCTGCAAAGCCGCCAGAAACACAACCATCTTGACACCGAAGCCAAACGAGCTGATGAGAATCATCGTGAACAGAGCCGAACTTGGAGAAGCGTACCATAGAGGCGGATCGCTGACCCCAAAAGCCGTCAGGATATTGTTGATTAAGCCCGTCGCTGGATTTAAGAGATTTTTGTAGACGGCGCCGACGGCAAAGGAAGGAATGATAAAAGGCAAAAAATAGATGGTTCGAAATGCCCCCAACATTTTTACTTTGCTATTAAGAAGCATCGCCAAGACGAGCGAGGTAATCAAAACAAAGACGCCGCTCACCACAGCAAAGATGAGACTCTGCTGAATCGATTTGGCAAACATCGCGTCTTGGGTGATGGCATACATGTAGTTTTCTAAACCGACAAACTCCGATGTTCCTTCATATAGAGATTTATCGGTAAGAGATAAAATGAAGGTTCGAATGATCGGATAAAAGTAAAAAAGGAAGAAGCCGAGAATGGCCATTCCGCCAAAAATCAAGAAGTGCTTGTAGTTGCGATGAAAGTTCTGTCTAAAAGACAGCTTACGAGGTTGAAGCAATCCTACATCTCTTTTCATCGCTAAGCTCCGTAAAGTCCTCGATAATAGGCGTCGACATTATTTTTAATGGTCGTCAGCACCTGCACGACATCGCTCTTAGAGCCGCGCCCTTCATACATCAATAGATAGATTTCGCTCATGACCATCTCGCGCATGACTTTTGAAAAGTCGCGCTCATCAGGAAGCGTCAAGGCTTTATCCATCGCGTCAAAGACGACATCAATTGAAATATCTTTTTGTTCATTCTCCGGAAGAGTCGCGATGAGCATTTCCATATTTTTTAAAGCGCTGACTTTGCCGTATTTATACATCTGGAGAGCTCCTTGTTCGCCGGTCCACAATTCCAGAAAGGCAAAGGCGCCTTTAACATTATCGCTACGAACAGATATGCCAAAGGCATCGGCCGATATTTCGCCACCGCGCGCCTCGGGAATGCCAACCGGTGTCGGAAGCACTTGAATATCCCAGTCGAGACCGAGGGCATCATAGCTGTACCAATCGCCCATATGCCCACCGAAAATCATCGCTACATTGCCACCCATGAAGGAGGCATCGGCTGTCAACTCGATGGCATCGGGAGCAAACTTCGTGTTCGTATCACCCATCGATTTCTCGCGAAAGAAAGTCGTGGCCGCTATCGCTTCTTGCGAAGTCAAGGCGCAGATGTGATTATTTGAATCAGGTTCATAAAATGAGCCACCCATCTGATTGACATAAACGAGCCACTCGCCCCACCAATTCAACTGCGTTTCGGCCCCATATTGCGAATAGGTGGGATTTGCCATTGAACCCGTGTATTTAGAAAGCGCTACACCAGCTTTTTGATAGTCTTGATAGTCCCAATCCGCTTGTGGATAGACGCTGTCTGATGGACCTAATTCCAAGGCGGTGCGCAAATCGGCGGCCGAGTTGTCAAAGAGCGTCTTATTATAGTAAAGAAGGGAAGTGTTTACCGAAGTCGGTAAAGCATAGACCTTGTCATCAATCGTCAAGGCCTGCATTAAACTATCGATATATTTATCGGTGCTGACGACATCGCTATCATCAATTAAAGAAGACAGATCGCGCAGACTATTTTTCATCGAACTGACGAGGACGGTGCTCGTCTTGATGATATCCGGCTCGTTTTTCGTACCGATCAGTTTGCCGATGTCTTGACCGTATGTCGCCTTGATTTCGTATCCGGTCTGAGCGGTAAAATAGGCAAAAAGTTCGTCGTAGCGGCCTTCGTCTTCGACATCGAGAGCAATTTGCAAAACATTGCTCGAGGGACCACATCCGACAAGAAGTGATGTAGCTAAGAGCGAGAGCGAGAAGGCGTGTTTCAACTTACTCATCGGTTACCTCCTCCATATTAGCGAATATCTCTTCGAGAGAAATCTTGCATCGAGCGATGTTTTCATCGCATACACCATAATATATGTTGACATCATTTTTGTTTCTTGTTAATCCACAGGTGAACACGACATCGTTGAAGAAGCCGCTTTTTTCATAATCTTCAGTCGGCGAAAGAAGCGGTTTCTTGCTTCTCATCAAAACGCGTTTCGGATTGTCTTTATCAAGAAGCAAAGAGGCGAGATGATAGCGCTGATTTTCATCGGCTAAGTGGTAGATGGCAATCCAGCCGCGCTCTGTCAAAAAAGGCACTGCACCAGCCCCGACGCGCGCTGCTTTTTGATAAGTGGGGCGCGCCCCTTTGACAATTTGATGATTGCCCCAATGCAAGAGGTCGGGGCTTTCAGCTATCCACATGTCAAGATGGCCGAAATCGCTTTTGCTCGGCCGATGAAAAAGATAGTATAGCCCGCCAATTTTCTGGGGAAAAATCACGGAATCCTTGTTGTCAAATGGCAAGATGATGCCAAGTCTTTTAAAAGTGCGGAAATCGTCGGTTACCATCAAAGCGACATTGATGCCGTTTTCGCTAATTGCGGAGTAGGTGATATAGAATTTGCCGTCGATTTCAGTGATGCGCGGATCTTCGATACCATAGCTCTCGTATTCGGTTTCAGGCATTATCTTAATTCCAGTAAAAGTGAAATTCTCTCCATCATCGCTTATAGCGACGCGGAAATGCGAGATGGATGTCAGATAATTTTGCTCATGATTGCGAATGACGCGAGCATCAGCAAAATCATAGTTGGAATCATGGCGATCGATTTTGATATATTTGATGTCGCGGTTGTTATATGTGGGAACGAGGAAGTGCCTTTTTTCTTCGCTTTGAGCAATTTCTGCAACGCGAACGAGCATAATAATCGAGTGATTCGCGATTGTGACGGCCGGATTAAAAGCGCCGAGGACGCTCAATTGCGGACGGCTCGCTTCGATATCGGATTTTCGAATAATTAGTTTCTTTTCCATTTTTACTACCTTAAGGCATACATCTTAAAGGAGCGAATGCCCATTTCGGCATCGGCGAATTGTTCGCCGATATCGCTGCCGTTGACGACGAGATAAATGCGGAAATGGCTCTCGGCAGGCACAAATGTCCATTCGTGGACACCAATGGTATTACCGGAAACAACTTTCAACGGATTATTATTTAACACTGTCTCCCCATCTTCGGCATAGTAGACTATTTTGATCTCCCACATCGTTTTGACATAGTCATTTTTCTGATTCAAGGAAGCGACATCGAGTAGCATCGTCATAGCTTTCTCGCTTTCGATAGTCAAGTTTTTGCTGATGATACCGCCGAAACAGTATTTGGCTTCGCTATATTTATTTTGTTTAATATAAAGAACATCGCCGGAAACGCGCAAAGAGGCTGGGCTCAATGTACGGGTCAGCCGATCTTGACTATCATCATTGCGATCGGGAATCAACCATTCACTATCATCGAGAAAATCGCTTGGATAGTAATTGCCGACCAAGGCGGCCGGAATGACATCGAGCTCGTATTTGTAGACACTTCCCGTCGAGGTGACGACAATCGTCTTTTCGACATATCGCCCGAGATAGTTCCATGAGCCATCATATATGGCGTATTGAACTTTCGCGGCCGAAGAATATGATTCCTGATATAAACTCTCATCGATTAAACGATATATCGTGGCGCTAGAAACTCCTGATAAATAAAGATTAAATGATGAAATATCAGCGACTCGATGGGTTTGGGCCTCGGCTGTGTGGGCGCTTGATAAGGGGTCAAAGTAATTTTCGATTACCCGCGTTTCTTGATATAGATGGTCATCTAAAGCAAGCATGGCTTCGACATTTGTCGTCTGAAAGATCTCACTGCCCCATGTGGTGGCAAAAAGGTCGCCGAATCTTTCGCGATCGACACTTGATCCACCGTAAGTAAGAGTCGCCAACTCAGTCTTTAGACTGCTGGGATTTTCGAAACCGCTTAAGACATCAATAAGTATTTTTTGAAACTTGCTCTGATCAATTTTTGATTTCGCGATGATATATGTTCGCCCGACATTAATAAAGCTCAACACGCCTGCATCGCTGATTGCGGCAATCTCCGGTTTTTCTGAGGACCAGGCAATCGCTTGGTCTTCGATTGAAGAGGGAAGCACCGAAGCGCTTAAAGCTATGCTTTGGCTTCCTTTTAATTTGGCGATTGTCCCGCCTGAAATATCAGGGCTTTGGACTTCTACGCCGGTGACGGCAGCCATGTTGTTATAAATAGCGAGGTGACCAAGAACTAGTTCGGCCGTCTGCCGCTCGCCATCTGGTCCCTTGGCTAGGATGTGGAAACTGCATTTCTTAATCATGTCATCGTACCACCAGCCGTTTTCATAACCGGGGTCAGGCGAGGTGCGTCGCGTGACAAATTTTTCAGAGAGCATCGAGTCGACGACATTGACCGATATAAGCCCGGTCGTCCCTTCGTCAGCTAGGACATAAAAGGTCTCGTTGACGCCTTCGACAGCCAATTTGATGACATACTGAGAATAGCAACTGATGACATCCATCTCGAAAATGACGGCCTTGGAAAAATCAAGAGAGAGCATCGGCGTCTGGACACCGCCGTAATTGTCGAGGCTCGCATCTGTGTTCCAGATAATCGCCGTATCGTTTTTGTCATTGTAATTGGCAAGGCCTGGAGGCGTCGCGCTACCAAACTTAGATATATTGAGCGCGCTGTAGACAATACTTTCGCCGTTCCACAAAGGAAAATCTCCGCTTGTGCTCGTATCGCTCGGATCACAAGCGGTCAAGAGCAAGGCCAGCATTAATAATTTGAAAATTTCTTTTCGCATCATGCGTTCTCCATCACCGGCAGACGACGCGCTTAGTGACATAATCGCGCAAGCCGTTTTTCGTTTCAATATCGACTCTTAATGTATAATCTGTATCCGGCAGCATACTTTTTTGATAGCTGAATTCGGAAAGGGGTTCGCCATCGTAAGCTAATATGCTTCCAAATGATATTTTCATGTTAATAACTTCATCATCGATTGGGGTAAAGGTTTCGAAGCGCAAGACGCTCGAAGAGGTGAGCTCGGCGCGTGTCGATAAATCGACAAAGTTCACAGCGGCTTGATAGCGGGAGAAGATTTTACGGTCGAGCAAGATGACATTTTCATCAGGGTATGCCATTGGAACGCGGCTATTGGGCAAGACGCGAATGACCTTGGCGTTCTTCGCTGGGATGCGAAGTTGGATTGTGCCGTCCACATTCGTTGCAGCGAATCCATTAGAAACCAAATCGAAAATGTTGACTTTGCTCTTTCCACAGGCAAAAGATATGATTTTGTCTTCATCGAATGGATTGTAAAAGAGATAGCTTGGGTATTCGTTATCACCGAAACTATCAGTTGCATTGAGATCTATTTTCAGCACGCCATCGATGTTTGTCTCTTCAACAAGGGCGCCCATTCCGCCGATAAAAGCCGAACTGTATATGCTTAAATCACTCAGCTGACCAAACATGGTTGTCGCATCTCCCATGGCATAGCCATTGATCGAATTATAACTATTGCGAAAGCCTTCATAAGCAAGAGAACCACGAAAATCAAAAGGAAGGTAATGGTCCATCGATTGATGGCTCAAGGAAAGGCTTTGAGGAAAGAAATTGCGAGCGTTATTAGTTAAATTCAGCATATATTTGCCGATGCTTGCCGCATAGCGAGCATCATATTTAACTAGGGGGGCTAAGACAGTGGCTAAGTGTAGCGAGTTCATCAAGAAAGCATAATCGCCTGCTTGGCCGACCAATCCGTCAACCGGATAATTGCCAAAACTTCCATTCATCACCGACCACCCTGGGCGAAAGGCCGAATCGCCATCAAAGACATAGTCAATAAACTTGCCAACATCGTACTCCGTGCCGTGATCGCGATTTAAAATAGACGCGACTAAAGGAGCATAATCAGTTAGAGCTTCATAATTGGGGTTCTTTTGATAAGTCTGCAAATAATTGAGTACTGTTTTTGCTCCTTCGAGGTATTTTGGATTTTTCGTCATCTGATAGGCCGAATAAAACAAAAAGGCCAATCCGCCATTAGGGGGTTCGATGTGATCTCCGATTAGCGTTGGGGCTTCTAAAACGACATTAAAGCCGACAAATTCATAAGAAATTTCATCATCCAAGACGAAATGAGGTAATGCTTCGAGCCATTGATCGGCGCCATTTAAGACGATTTCGCGCATAAACGGTGTATTAGGATATAAATCGTAAAGGCGAGCGAACATAATTTGCGGAAAGATATCATACCAAAAGCTCTGTCCTTGCAAACCGACATTATGCACTAATTTGCTACCGGTATCGTAACTAGCAAACGTCATCTCGACGAAATCGCGTTCGAAATCACCAAAAATTTGTTTTTGCTTGTCGATTCCGGCATAGCTTGAACCTAAGACCGAAGAGATTGTCGTCATCGCTTCGCTTCCGGCGCTTGACACGCGGTTATCGCCAACATAAGAAGGAAAGCCAAAGGTCCGTTTTAAATACCCGGTTTCAAGCGGATTATAATCGTTTGTTTCGCGCGATTGCACAACCCAGTAACCAAGCGGGCTCCAAGTCGAACTGTCGTCTTCGATGTACACGGGAATTTGCACTTCATCACTATCGGCAAAAGAGAAAAGAACTTCGTCTAACTCACGCGCCTTTTGGCGGTAATCAAAATAGCGATACGAACTTGGAATATCGGGGAAATCAGCGATTTTATCGACTGTTTTGATAATCTCTTGATTTTTCGGAAAATAACTGACTGACGCGCATCCACTTAATAAAATAGTAAAAACACATGCGGGAGTCAGTAAGTTATGGGAGATTTTGCGTGCCATAGTTCTATTGAAGTCTATTATAACATGAACGCATAAAACTCGTCACATATTTTAATCTTTTTTTAATCTATGTTTAATTTATTTTTTAATCTTAAAATTGCTAATTAATCAAATTATTTGAGGGTTTTTACCGAGTCTCGTTCGACGAGATGAGACTTGACTTGCACGACGCTGATCTTTTTGTTTTTCAGCGCTTCCGCCATCACGTTGAAGGCCTTGCGGGCAGCACTATCTTTGTGCAAGCCGATCGAGGTGAGTTTCGGCATTAAGCTATCGCAGAGATTGGTGTTATCGAAACTGACGACTGAAACATCAGAGGGCACGCGCATATTACTCATTGCAAGCATCGCGTAAAGCCGTTGTGCGGCTGAGTCGCAATGGCAGACATAAGCGGTTGGTTTTTGTTCGGTTTCGGGAAGGTGCAGCAGTTCTTGACGACGTTCGATGTTTTCGTTGATGTGCCAGCTTGGATTGACTACAAGCTTCTCTTCTTTTAAGGCTTTTAAATAGCCAAAATAGCGATCGGCTATCGAGTTAGTCGAACTTATGTCGCCGATAAAACCGATGTGGCGATGGCCTTTTTGAATCAGATACTTTGTAAGCATATATGACATTTGATAATTATCGACGAATATATAGTTGCAAGCATAGATAGGTGAATAGTAATCGATGAAGACGGTCGGTATCGCATGACCGGCAAATTCCTTGATGATTTTCTCTCCTACTTCACCGGCGAAAAATATCCCATCTGGCTTAAATGTCGAAATCACACCGTTAATTTTATTAATCGTTTGATCGTCCTCGATAAAAGCGACTTGCAAAATGCTATTAGCGGCATTGCATTCAGCGCTTAAAAAATAGAAGATAGTCGAGTAAAACTGTTCGGATGGAGTGAGAAAGAAATCCTGGCGAATAAAAAAGAGAAAACGCTTTTTGGTTATGCCGATCTTTGAACTTTTGTTCACATAACCGACCGCTTTGGCGTGAGCTTTAATCTTCTTGCGCAGTTTTTCACTCACCCCTTTTTGGTTATTGAGAGCTTTAAACACGGCAACGGTGCTGACTCCCATTTTGGTGGCGATTGATTCAAGTGTTACTTTTGCCATACAACTCTCCTATCAATATTTAAAAAGTTAATTTTGCGACTACAAATGGCCTTTTCCATTTTATATCTTAACCAGTTAATTAAAATAAATCAAAAAAGAATAATAAAAATAATCGACACAAATTGTGAAAATAAATTGTCTATGTCGAAGAAATAATGAGATGCATCTGCCCTTTTAAAGCTGTTTTTATCGATTTTGAGGTGATGATGAAACTGTCGCCTTTGTCGGCCGATAAACGCCCTATCTTACCATGACCGTCAAGGACGATTATGAGATAGTATTTATTCTTCAAATTATAAAATGTCAAAGGCTCGCTAACTCGCAAAGAACTGATTTGAAAGTATGGCGTGCGCAAGATCTGCTTAACGGCATTACTGTCTTTTGTCTTCGGAAGATGTATCCCTTTTGACGCTAGGTGAGGAGTCGTTATGACATCGAGAGCTTTTTGAAGGTGAAGGGGTCGCTTATTTCCTGCTGAATCGAGACGGTCATAATCAAACAGGCGATATGTCACATCGGATGATTGTTGAATTTCAAGCAGAGCCGTGCCGGCGCAGATGGCATGTAGCGTTCCGCTCGGTATATTGATTAATTCGCTCTTTGTCAAGCTGCGGTAGCTCAATAACTCATTCCACCGCCCTTCTTCGACAAGCCGCCGTAAGTCTTCTCTCGTCTTAGCCCGATGGCCGATTTGGATTCTAGTTTTTGGTTTTGTTGACAAGATAATCCAAGCTTCTGATTTTCCGCTTTCACCCTCGTGCTTTCGAGCATACTCATCGCCGGGATGAACCTGGACGCTAAGGTCTTCACGGGCATCGATAAATTTTACGAGTAAGGGGAACTTCTCGTGCTCATCGTCAGCGAATAAATCGCGCCTTGAATCATAGAGTTGGCTAAGTGTCGTTCCTTTGTAGAAACCGTTCAAAACTTTGCAATCTCCGCCTGAATGTGCGGAAATCAACCAGCTTTCACCGATATTATTACCCTTTGTTTTGAAACCGAATTCATTTTTTAGCCATGTTCCGCCCCATATTTTTTCAAGGTGAACCGGTCGCAGTTTTATCAATGGAATGAAAGGCTTTTTGTTCATGCGGAAAATCCTTTTTCGTTCATTAGCTTGACGATTGATGTTTCCGCTTGCTCAAGCACGGCCTTGGCTTCCTCTTCGCTTTCGCTATGAATCGAAATGTATATTTTTAGTTTAGGCTCGGTGCCCGATGGGCGAAAAACTATCCACCCTTTTTCAAAAATGTATTTTAAAACATCTGAAGAAGGCAGATTGATCTTCTGTTTTTTACCAGCCGCGTCGATCGCTTGACCAGATAAATAATCTTCGCATAAAACAATTTTATGATTTCCGATTTTTTTGATTTTCGCATTTCGCAAATCGTTCATGAACTGAGCGATATTTTTGATGCCATCAATACCCGGGGAATGAATATTCAAAAGTTTTTCTTTATAAAATCCATATTCGTGGTAGATATCGTCAAGGACTGTGAGCAAATTCGTTTTTTGGCTTTGGTAAAAAGCCGCGATTTCAGCGATGATAAGGCATGCTTGGAAAGCGTCTTTATCGCGAACTAAATCGCTGATTAGATAACCATATGACTCTTCACAGCCGAAGAAAAAATCCTTGCGTTCCCGTTTGATGAATTCAATTTGTTCGCATATGAATTTAAAACCTGTCAAGGTTCTAATGCCTTCGATGTGATTGCGCTTAGCCATCTCAAAAACGAGATCGCTCGTTACGATAGTCGAGATAAAGACAGGCTGGCGAATGCGCACGCCGTATTTGATAAGATAATCAAAAATGATTGCCGCCATTTCGTTACCATTTAAAAAATGGTATTTGTCACCGATTAGAATGGCTGCTCCGACGCGATCGGCATCGGGATCAGTGGCCAACAGCAACTGAGCGCTTACTTTGTGTCCGAGTTGAGTCGCGAGCGCAAAAGCCCGTGGATCTTCTGGGTTTGGCGATTTGAGCGTCGAGAAGTGACCATCAGGTATCATCTGCTCGTCGACGGTATAGACGTTATATCCGTTCTCGCGCAGTAAAAGCGCACCAAAAGCGGAACCCGTGCCATGAAGTGGAGTGTAAACGATTCGCAACTCGTCTTTATCTACTTTTTGGCATGAGACAAAGCGGACGGCGGTCAGATATTTATCATCGAAATATTTCTCGAGAGTTGTGATTGCACCGCGATTAATGTAGTCGTCTAGCGCATCGATCTTCAAATTGAAGATATCTTTGATTCCATCGATAGCTGCTCCCACCTTGTCGGCTTTATGAGGCACGAGCTGACAACCGTTTTCGTCGTATACTTTGTATCCATTATATTCCGGAGGATTGTGACTGGCCGTAATGACGATACCGCCATCGGCCCGCAAATAGCGGACAGCAAACGACAATTCGGGTGTCGGTCGGAATTGATCAAAGAGCCAGACATGAATGTTTTGACTGGCGAGAACTCGGGCCGCTTCTTCGGCAAAGAGGCGTGAATTGTTGCGCGTATCATATGCGATAACGACATTGTGAAGGCTATATGGCCGACTCGTATAATTGCTTTTTATGTAATTTGCAAAACCGAGGGTCGCCTTGCGAATCGTATAGATGTTGAGGCGGTTTGTACCGACACCCATAATGCCGCGTATACCGCCGGTTCCAAAAGAAACATCGTCGCCAAAAGCTTCAAAGAGTTCTTTTTCGCTCAAGCGATTGAGTTCTTCTTTGAGATCGGAATCCAAATTCTGCTGGGCCTTCCAAATCGCGATATCAGTGATCATGGTAACTTTTTGCGCCTCATTTCAATAATAAAACCATCTACCAAAAGTATAGATGTTTACCGAGATTACATCAATAAAGTACAATAAAGATAGCGCTTAAATGTGTAAACAAAAGATGGTTGTTGCCAAAAGAAAAGCGGGAAGTCCCGCTTATTTCTTTATTGATTGAAGGAAAGAGGAGGATCGACCACCGCACCTCCGCTCAAAGAGTATGTGATGACCCCATAATCGGACAGAGTGTAAACATAATCGTCAATCATCACCCCGCGATCAACTCCGAGGTAGTAATCGTCGGAAGTCGGATGTTCGATGATAATTGGATCGGCAATCGGATTCTCTTCTGAGAAATCGATTTTAAAAAGGTAGTAGTAGCTGTGGTAGCGATAATACCAATCTCTTTCAGATACGCCATCTTCATAGCCATATTCCACAGCTTCGACGGCAAAGCCAAGGTAGCCTTTTGAAACGCTTAAAAGAAGGGCTTTATGATTGTAGAGAGCTTCCGAATAACCATATGACCAACTAGCATCATCGGTGTATCCGTAAGAGAAAATTTCATATGTTTGAATCGTCTCTTCTTCGTCTTGAGCGACATTATAGGCGCTTATTTTCATGCCGGTCACCGAACCGAATTGATCGGCATTGTAACCGATGCCGATGAGATTGCCTTTGCCCCATTCGTGCTGATAAGTATCAAACCCCTCCTGCTCTATCTGCCCGTCGATAACCGGATTTGAAGGATCAGATAAATCAATTATATATAGGGGGTCGGTAAGCAAGAAAGTGACAATATATGCGGTCTCGCCCTCAAAACGAACCGACTTAATCTCTTCGTTGGGTTTGCCAAGTCCTTCGCTTAAATGACCGATTAGTTCAAAAGCCTCGCTTTCTTCAACCACTCTTAAGATGAAGAGATGGTTAGTAATTGTCGACTCGCTAGTCCAGCCAAAGAATTCCATGATGGTCCAGCTCGCTTTGCGCTCGGTCGTCGCCACTCGCAAATAACCGTCATAGACATCGACTGAAAATTGATTTAGGGAGATGCCGAGAACAATTCCGGCGGCGACGTAAGCGCTGCTGGCACTATCGACATCAAGAGCGAATTGGCTAATGACCGAACTAGTCCAATAAGAGTTATCTTCATAATGATATACCGATTCGATAAGATACATATCGGTGGCATTTACATACATTTTTTTATAGCTCGACGAAGCTCCTAAATAGGCGTCGGATGTATAGAAGATGTCTTCGGCGTCGTCGGTTATCTTTATACCCGTCAAAACATTCATTCCATAAACGGGCGAATCGTCAAAGTAATACATCGAATCATAGCCGAGATATTCGATGTAGGTCACACCTTCTCGCGTCTCTTTATATATCGGGCGATATTCGTATTCGACATCGCCGAGATAGAGATATTTGTGGCTGACCAAGAAAACACTATTGTCGATGACGCGATGATCCATAAAAAAGCTGTCGGTTATCAAACGATAGGCGATTTCAAAAGTTGTCCGATCGATTACGATGACGGTTCCGGTTGGCGACCACCACCGATAATACATCGCTTCTTCATCACCATAGCCAAGCTCCTCTTCAAAGGTGTAGCCGATGACGACAAGGTATTTATCTAATAGATAAAGCGATTCGACGTAAGTGCTGCCTAATTCAATCGTGCGAGCAAGAGTGACATCGTAATTATCTTCTACGGACACGACGCGAATGACGTTGTGATAGCGTGGGGCATAGAAAATATCATAACCATCGGTTTTGACGATATCTCCTTCTTTTACTCCCGCTACTTGCTCATTGGTATCGACATAGTCACGCGATCCTGAACCGCTGTCTTCGGCGACCGGTCCGTTATCTGAATCAAAAAAACCGATACCGCCATAACTCTTTGTGCTTTCTGCTTCAGCTTCTTTTAGAAGTGAATTCATTTTGGCTTTTGAGCCGACAGTGTGAATTCTTGTACTATTCAACAATCCGTTGTTTGCTGGCCCATCACATCCCGACAAGAGGGCGAGTGGCAGAAACGAGAAGAACAGGAGGCTTAACCATCTATGATGCATTTTCATAATTTATCTCCTTAAAAAATAAATCGTCTTGCACTAGTATAGACAAGTCATCACAGCATTTTTTTATAAAAATCGATTATTGTTTTAAGAGGCGCGCATCATCGCTCGCAACAACTTAGCAATATCAGTGTTATCGATGACATCACCATCAGTGATAAACGACAGGTTGTCAATTGTGTAGATATAGAACGGAACATCGACAGCCGTGTGCCCGCTAATCGAAAACATTTCATCGCTAATTTCGTTTTTCTCTTCGCCGTGATATTTAAGGCCGCCGGTTTCATGATCCGCTGTCACCATCACAAATGTATCGTCGCGTTCTCTTGCCCATTCGACGACATCATCGACGGCTTTATCAAAGCCATTAAGCTGATCTATCATGCCAAAGATGTCGCCATCATGAGCGCGTTTATCGATATGGCTTCCTTCAATCAAAGCAAAAAATCCCTCTTCTTCGTACTCTTGTTCAAGATATTCCAGGGCGAGTATTGCCGCTTCTGAAAGAGTGGGAGAAGAGGGCGTTGAACTCACAGTAGATAGTGAATCAAATGCGGCTAAAACCTTAGAAAATACTGGCTTTTCACCGCTAATTATTGAGCTGATGTGGTTTTCTAGAGATGAAAAATCAGAGAAATATTCCCGTTTGAATTGGCTGATAGATTCGACTTTTTGATCATGATATGATTTGCCGGCTCCGATAAATACATCGATATCACTTTGATATTGTTCAAGAGCGATCTGATCTTTATTGTCGCGCTTTGGATTGTGCGCGGAAAAAGCGGCCATCGTCGCCCCTGTCACCGTCTCGGTTCCGATGATGCCGATGCCTTTTTCGTGGGCGATAGCAAATTCCGACATAGTTGTCAGTTTGCGACCGTTTTTAAAAGCAATGGCTTTGTTTGGAACTTTTTCGCCAGTCGACATCGCGGTGGCGGCGGCTGCGCTATCGGTAATCGGGGATGAAGACGAGGCGGTTGTGACATATCCACGAACGAGAGCTTTGTTCGTAATCGAGCTTTGTGCTTGATTGTAGGCTTCAGCCACTTTGATGTGATTTTCGCCCATTCCGTCTCCGATCATCAAGATGATATTTTTATAGCCATCGATGACTGTTAAGCTGTCGTATTTCCCGACCAGATTGCTCGCGCATCCAGCGATGAAAAACGCGACTAGAAATGCGCTGAAAAATGAATTAATCCGAATAATTAATTTAGCGTTCTTTATCTTCATGACAATTATACTACCATAAATTTTGGGGCAGACATTTCGTCGGTCTCCGTCTTTAACGCCTCTATATATGATATATTATTTACGTGAAAATCGTCGTCGCCACCAACAACCCACACAAAATCAGCGAATACCGCTCCCTGTTGCCCAAGGCTTGTTTTGAAGTTCTCTCACTCAAAGATATCGGAGTCGAAATAGAAATTGAAGAAACAGGAAAAACGTATGAGGAAAACGCAAAGATAAAAGCGATGTGTATCGCGAAATTGACTAATTTATTAGTCATCGCTGATGATTCCGGACTCGAAATCGAGACATTAAACGATTTTCCGGGCCTTAATTCATCGCGCTTTGCCGCCGGATATGCAAATCAAAAAGAAGCTAATCAAGCTCTCTTAGAAAAGCTCGATAAGCAGATTAATCGCAATGCAAAATTTGTGTGTGTTATAGCCTTGGCAAACCACGAGAACCAATTGAGCTTGTTTCGTGGAGAGTGCCTTGGAAAAATTCTTCATAAAGCGCAAGGAGAGAGGGGTTTTGGCTACGATCCAATCTTCTATTCTTATGAGGCTAAAAATTGCTTTGCCACACTTACCAATGAACAAAAAAACCGCTATTCACATCGCGCAAAAGCGGTTGCAAAGTTAATCGAGTTTTTCGAGGCAAAACAACTTATTTAGATAATTTACTTTTCAAAATGCGCCCGCCGATGTTAGCTATGACAAACAATACGGCAAAAGCCCCAAACACAATCAAACCGGGAATCGGATTGGTCGCATAATTTGTCATCATGATCGAAAAGCCGACGATCGCGCCGACCACAAAAACGAATTGAGCAATCATAAAGCCAATTCGAACTTTAAATAGCGCGACACGGTTTTCAAACACTTCATGGCTTTTGATCTCATCATACTTTCCCGAACCAGATGATATCGTTTGCAGCAATGAAAATTGCTTTTTCATCTCGCGTAAATTCGAGAGCTTATCGCGAGCGAAAACGCCTTCTTCTGAAGTCTCAATTATGGCGAGTTGAGAATTGATAAAACCCCAGAGAGATATGCCGCTAACAATAATTTCGAGGAAACGTTTCTTTGCTCCTTCATCAATGTATTGGCGATTTGTCATCAAGGCATTTTTAGAGCGTTCAATATAGCCATCAAAGCGTGATCCAAGCACCAACAAATAACGGGCAATTTCCCCATTAAGTTCACTGTTTTGGCTCAGATTTTCAAGTTTTGAGCCGATGAAATCAATAATTTCTGGAACTGCATCATCTTCTAATTTGGCGAGACAAATTTTTGCTGATGATATGCCGAAGATGGCATCGAGACTATCTTTATCTAGGGCCAGCAGTTTCTCATACTCAATGAGTGCCTTAGTATAATTCATGGAGGTATTGAGAGCGATATTGCCGTTTGAGGCGTGCTGCGAATATAGAAGGCCGAAGAGTTTTTTAGCCTGGCTAGTGAGATAGTTTTTTTGACAGTTTAAACATGTTTCAACCTGTGCGTCTTCTTGAATTTCGACTGCTTTTTGGCAGTTCGGACAAATGCCTTTTTCCATTTTTGTCTATCGCTTTCTTAATTTTTAAAACCTATTTTCAGTAATATTAATCAGTAGAATATTATCAAATTTTGATTATTCTTATCATGATAATAGTATCATACCTTTCTAACGCCTTATGATATACTTTTTGCGATACCTATGACCCCAAAAATTGATTTGCTCAACGAAAAAATATATCCTTCTTTACTGCGTTTTGTGACGCCGCTTCTATTAATGTGGCTTCAGACATCAATTTTTGGCATGGTTGATTTGCTCATCATTTCAAACTATACCGATACCTTTGCGATCGATGCCGTTGCCGGCGGGATTTCTGTGATGAACATCATAACATATACTATCGCGGCATTGACCACGGGAGGCGGTATATTAATCGGTCAATATTTGGGTGCGCAAAAATATAGTGAAGTCAAGAAAATTATCGGCAACATGTTTGTGCTTTTTGGTGTTATTGGCATTCTCATCGGTATCGTGATGGCCTCCCTTTCAAGCACCATTGTCAACTGGTTAAATCTTGATGGGCAGGCAAAAATGGACGGTTTTAATTATTTAATAATTACAGCTATCGGCATTCCTTTCATCATGGGTTTTAACATCATTGCCTCGCAGCTTCGCGCCTTTGGAAATTCTCGCTCGCCTTTTCTGTTTTTAGTGCTGGCAGCATCGGTAAATATCGCTCTCGATTTAATCTTTGTCGGTGCGCTTAACATGCGGGCGACCGGGGCGGCTTTAGCATCCATTATCTCCCAAGTGTGTTCATTTAGCGCCGCTATCATCTATATTCGCGTTCGCAATTATCCCGTTCTTTTGACTAAAAATGACATCCGCTTTAGCGGACAGTGCAGCAAAATGACTCTCCGCACCGGTCTTCCTCTCGCTCTTCAAGACGGAATCGTCCTCCTTTCATTCACAATCATTTTAGCCTTGGTCAATCTCTATGGTCCCGAAGCGGGCTCTGGTTTTGGAATCGGCGAAAAAATAACCTTCTTTTGCTTCGTTCCACTCAATGCTTTTAGCGCAGCTTTAACCGCCACCACCGCCCAGAATTTAGGCGCTGGGCGACTCGATAGAACGAAACTATATGCGAAGGCTGGTTTGGTCATGCAAGGCATTCTCGTCACCATCATCGTCATCATCTGCGAGATATTCGCACCGCAAATCGCTTCGCTTTTCACTAATGAAGTCGAGATAATAAATTATGCGGCCGCCTTCATTCGCATCATCGCTATCGATGCTTATATATGCATTTTTATCTATGTGCTAAACGCTTTATTCATGGGTTCGGGTCACACGACTTTTTCAATGATGCAAAATGTTCTATCAACTTTGTTGGTGCGCTTGCCTTTGGCCTTCATTTTCGTATTCGTGGCAAAAGCCCAAGTCACCGTTTTGGCCTTTGCCTATCCAATCGCAAGCGTATTTTCTTTAATCGCTTGCCTTATCTATTTCAAAATCGGGCGCTGGAAAACAATACGCCAAGAAAAGATACCTGTCCAAGACATAGTCGGCTAATTTTATTTATAGATGGCGCGCAGCTCTTTGGCCCTGGCTTTTATCGATTCGCTTATTCGAAAGGAATCGCAAATCTTTTGAATCGCTTTTCCGATAATGCCATAACTGAGTGTTTTTGATTCGATGAAGTTCATGATCTCTTTCGGGTTATAAATAGCGAGATCGGCGAGGAGCCATGCCTCTGCCATCTGGACATAGTAGGCCTCGTCGTCATGGAAGAGTTTAAGAATATCTCTCGTCTTCTCGATGTCTTTTTGAAAACTGGTGAGAAAAATGACATAGCCCCATCGGCGCACGAATAATAAATCGGAACGAACGTATTCTTGGGCTTTGCGATAGACAAATTCAAAAGAAGGGGCTCTTTTTAGCAATTGTGGAAGAATATCGACGTGCCACCAATCTTGAAGAAAGGGGAAGTGTTTTTCAATAAATGATATTTGTTCATCGTAGCTTACCATGCGCTTAAGCGATACGACAAAGTAAATACGAAAAATCGCACCGCTTTCGCTGATATGGGGAAGCAACCCGCTGACATCGACTTCGTTTTTTAAATACTGTTTAGCGATCGAATCGATATCTTTTGTTTTGATATTGCTAAACTTATGGAGCCGCTGAAGCGTGTCTATATATATCATATGGATACATGTTATTTTATAACGAAAAACTCTATTCGAATAGATTGGACTGAAGATAATCTTCATCGTTTAACATGCACACATAGAGATTGTGAAAAAATATTAAAGTATTACATTTGCATCAGTTATCTTTTTCTTATATGGTAATAATTTGATAGGATATTTATACTAAAAGTGACAAAGAAAGGATTTTATCACATGGTACCAAGAAGCAGTTACACTAAAAAGCGCCTCGTCGAGTCTCTTTTAAAACTGATGAAAAAAGGTAAGAAATTCGATGATATTTCGATTCAAGATATCGTTGAAGAAGGTGGTTTTTCGCGCATGGCTTACTATCGTAATTTCAAAAGTAAAGTCGACATACTACGCTATCATTTCGATATTATTACCGAAGATTTCATCAAAGAGACGAACACCGATTTTTATCAAATGCCATTCGAGCAATATCTAGCCTCGATCTTCACCCACCTCTTTAATAACCGCGACTTATCGAAAATATTGCTTTCAACCCACATGTTTGATTATGTTAAAGAGCAATTTGACCTAAAGCTGATTAAAACCGCGACATCCGAAGCAGAAAAAACACGCTTTGTTTTCTTTGCCGGCGGCCTTTTTAACGTCTACTACCACTGGCTTCTTTCGGGTTCGAAAGAGACGCCGGAAGAGATGGCAAAAACCGTCGCAAATTATATCCCTCGCCCGTAACAAAATCAAAGAGTTTCTCAACACCATGAGAAACTTTTTTTATTATTTTTTCTTGATAAAAAGGCCTTTAACAAATTTGTTAAATTGTCGGAGCGGGAGCGCAAAAAAGGGAATGAGCAAGTGGATGATGGCGATGATTATCGCGCCGATTGAATAAGTGAATTGATAGGTGGCAAGCTCGATGAGAAAGTCATTGATGCCGAGAAGGAAAAAGGCGCCGATGGCCAAAAGAAGCGAAAGCACAGCGACAATTTCGGCATAGACGAAAGTGATGAGTCTTCTCGTCTTTGTGTTTTGCGTCGGATTGTCGACAAAGTCAAAAGCCGACAAGACAATCATAAAGGCGATATAGAGAAAAAGCGGGCACGAGACGATTAAGAATATTCCCATGAAAGTATCGCCAGTCACAAGGTAATGAGGGGCGATGGCCATAAAGAGGATGCTAAACAGGATGGCAACTGCGGCAATCAGATAAGATACGCCGTTGATTTTCAAAATCTTAAGCAGGATGGCTTTGTCTTTCATGATCATTGCCATCGGTTTCTCTTCGATTTTCTTGATTGATCCGCTGCTTAAATCGATGTGGCAAACATCGCCCTCTTCGACAGGAATCTCTTCTTCAATCTTCTTGATGCTTGATTTAGGCATAACTTCGACAGGTTTGCTATCCAAAATCAAAATGACGATATCTGCATACTTTTTGATTTCGCTAAAAATAAGCTTTTCGTGTTCGCTATTAACAACATCGTTTTTGTCGATTGCGATGTAGGCTGGTTTAAAGGCGCTGACGATTTCCATCATTCGTCTGATTTTGCTTTTTTTCTCGCCTTCGCTCGCCAAAGGCATGTCTCTCAGCGACGATAGTTGCTTTTGAATCTCGTTAAATGTTTCTTTATCGCTCTTTTCAAAAACAAAACAGGCAGTTAAGACAAAAACCTTGCTCTTGATGTTTAATATAATTAAATGCTCATTATTGTCTTCTCTCGGAAAGAAACATTTTCCGTCGATGATAAATTGCCCTTCGTCAAGCGATTGATACTGTAACGAGAAAAAGTCGAACAAATACTTCTTGGCGTATTCAACTGTGTTCAAACCTTTATCAAAGGCGAAATCAGCCTTCTCGTTCACGCCTTCTTTTGATGAGATAATCGCTGACTTTAATTCAATCATACAAGAGGATTATAACATAAATATATAAGTCTTTAATAACTATTAAATGCTCGGGAACGAACACGATATCGTGACATAAAAATTAGCGTCATCGCGCCACAAAAATAAAAAATCCCGTGAAACAGCCACAGGATTTCTATAGGTAATGGCGGAGTAAGAGGGAGTCGAACCCTCGCACCAGTTGCCCGATCTACTTCCTTAGCAGGGAAGCCCCTTCACCACTTGGGTATTACTCCACGAACGCCATTAAATATAGCATAATGGCGCCTGGTTCTTCAAACAAATTAATAGGCTTTGGCGAAGTAGACGACTTTCTCAGCTTTTTTGCCGCAGACAGCGCATTTGTCATCGAAGTGCTCGTGGTCGCCATGAGGCATGCAGCGAGCCGTTGCCGTCGTCAATTCTTTTATCTTATCTTCGCAAGCGCGCTCGCCACACCACATCATTTTGGCGTATCCGCCAACATCGACGACATTTTTGAGTTCTTCAACTGATTTAACTCTGATGATATGGCTGTTGAGAAATTCCTGAGCCTTGCGATACATTTCTTCGTGGGTTTCGACTAGAAGACGATTAACTTCTCGTTCGATTTCTTGATCCTTGACAAAGAACTTCTTGCCATCGACGCGACGAGCGATGACGGCTTGTCCTTTTTCGAGGTCGCGAGGACCGATTTCAAGGCGCAGCGGCACGCCTTTCATCTCGTGTTCAGCATACTTCCAACCCGGTGTCCGGTCGCTATCATCAAGGCTGACGCGAAAGCCGGCTTGTTCAAGACGGGCTTGAAGGCTTTTCGCTTTAGCAATGATTTCTTCTTTATTTTGTTGAATCGGAATGATAACGATTTGAATGGGGGCGACAAAAGGCGGCAGGACGAGACCGTTGTCATCACCGTGAACCATGATAATCGATCCGATTAGGCGCGTCGAAACGCCCCAGCTGGCTTGATGGGGGTTGCGCAGGACGTTATCCTTGCCTTGAAAAGTAATGCCAAAGGCCTTTGCAAATCCGGTTCCGAAATAGTGTGTCGTCCCGCTTTGCAAAGCCTTGCCATCATGCATCAAAGCTTCGATTGAATATGTTTCTAAGGCGCCGGCAAATCTTTCTTTATCGGTCTTAAAACCTTTGACGAAGGGAATGGCTAGTAATTCGCTACCCAAATCATCATAGATATCCAGCACTTCAAGAGCATTATTGCGAGCCTCGTCCTCGGTGGCAAAAATCGTATGGCCTTCCTGCCATAAAAACTCGCTGCCCCGCAAAAAGGGTCGCGTCGTCTTTTCCCAGCGCACGACGCTGCACCACTGGTTGTATAGTTTTGGCAAATCGCGATGCGACGAAACGATTTTGGCGTAATGCTCGCAAAACAAGACTTCACTCGTCGGACGAATAATGAGTGGGTCATCGATTTTGCTCTTGCCACCAATCGTGGCGATTAGAGTCTCGGGAGCAAAGCCTTCAACGTGTTCTTTTTCTTTGTTAAACAACGATTCGGGGATAACTAGAGGCATATAGACGTTTTGCACGCCGATAGCTTTGAATCGTTTATTCAAATAGTTTTGGATCTGTTCCCAGATGGCATAGCCGTAAGGTCGATAGATGATAAAGCCTTTGACGGATGAATAATCCATCAGTTCGGCCTTGCGACACACATCGGTGTACCACTTGGCGAAATCGACATCGCGACTAGTGATCGCTTCGTTTTTGTTTGTTTCCATGTTGTGATTCTCCTTATGAAGCCATGGCTTTAATCTTATTGAGGTTTTTTTGCGAGATGGGCAGAATCATCTCGTCGCTCGCCGAGATGGTATCGCTTGCGATGAAATGAATTCCGGATTTAATGACGAGCTCGACCGCGTTCCAGTTTTGCAAATCGGTAGCAATTATCGGTTTGTTGTATTTAAGTAGTTTCTCTACTAATGAGCGCATTTGCAAACGCCTGCGACTATTGGTGTTGATATCATGAGTCATTTTTTCATCTAAGATGAAGAAGTCAAACATATCATAAACGCTCGAATTGAGAAGGAGGTCCTTGTCAGCGAGTTTTAAAGCGATTTCATAGCCTTTGACTTTATACGTTCTAAGCTCGCTAATCATGATTTCCTCATCGTCGATTTGATTATCGATATCGTGCTCTGAAAAAACGAGGACGATGTGCGTTTCTTTGATGCGATTTATGTGGCCAAATGTTTTGAGGATGTACGGCTTTTCCTGCCAGAGGACATCAAAGAATAAACGCTGATAGTCTCCGCTTTTTTCATTGATGAAACGCGAGATGACATTGCGAGAAATAGTGCCGAACAATTCTTTGTCATCCTCGGTGCGAGTGGCATACTCTTTTAACTCGTTAATCGAATCAAAAAAAGTATCGAAGGGTTCAACAAATGATTGATAGCCCAAGATTTTCATCTTCTCGGCATCGAGAATTGGGCGATATAAGAATTTAAGTTTTTTATTGCGGATGATATTTTCGACTTCGGTACGATTTGATTGTTCGATCGTATCATCGCCGCGCATGCCCTGCTCATACCAAGTAATTAACTCGTTATCTTCTTGTCCGTAAGAAGCGACCACCATCGCTTGGCGGAGCATCTTTTCGGCATCGTTTGGAAAGTATTTGTGCTCGACGATACCCACTGAAATTCCGATTTGCTCAATCAGGCTATTTAAGCTTAAAAAGCGATTGATGTCATTGACGACCGAATGGACAAAAAGCATGATGCTTGAATGCGACGATAAACGCGTATCAAAGACGACGATCTCGTGCTGTGAAGGCTCGAGGTAGTAGCGATTCTGAGTAAAGTGGTTAGAGATGGCCTCTTTAATGTGAGTAAAAATCAAGCGGTCAAAGGATCCCGACTTATTTTGCGTCGCTGATCTCTTGTAGTAAAAATTGAAATCGACGACCACTCCTCGAAACGGAGAATTATCGAGTAATACTTTGGCGATTTCTTCCATCGAACTCGCAGTGACGACTTTGCCTTCGCTCACTTTTGGGGGCAAATACCGTAGCAGATAGCTTTCGAGGTGAATGAGTTCTTTTTCGCGATCGACTTCCTGAACTTGAAGCATCGAGAGATAGTGCTTTTTGTTTTTGCTTGTGAACACATCTATCTCGAAATAATCAGTGGCATTTTTGTTGCCTTCGATTAGCGAAGCAATCCATTCTATTAGCTTTTCGCGCTCAAAATTTGGAAATTGATTGTAAAAATCAGTGACGGAAATAGTCCTTTGTTCGCGAATGTTAGAACGGTTAAAAAAGCGAACCGTATTGTTCTTTATATCTAAAATATAAACTCTGACCGTATTGGCCTGTTCTTTTATTTCCTTGCGATATTTCTTGTCGCCATGATGGCTGATGATAAAGCTCAAGAAGATGATTAAAATGACGAAGATGAGAATCGCCATGACGATAAAAAGGATGAGATTGGGGGTATTTTCAATATCAAAATTAGGCACTTGATGAAACCTCGCATATCATTATACACGAATAAGAGCGCGATACAATGCGAGTTACACAAAATACCCAACGCCAATCATAGATTGAAACCGGCTATTATTGCTAACTAAAAAGTCGCATTCCGATATGGCGGCGACTCTTAAACATGCTATAATTATTAAACGTTGGAGGAATACCCAAGCGGCTGAAGGGGTCGGTTTCGAAAACCGATAGAAGATGCAAGTCTTGCAAGGGTTCAAATCCCTTTTCCTCCGCCATTAGACATCACGACGGCATTGGCCGTCTTTTTTATTTGACGGGACGAATGTAGAAACGTCCGTAGACTTGCTGTAAATTGCTGACGTTGATAAAGCTTTCAGGATCGATTTGGCGAATGAGATTTACAACTTTTTTAGTCTCGTAACTCGAGACGACCATATTGATGATAAAACGCGGTTCGCCCGAGAAGGCGCCGGTCCCTTTGATAATCGTCGCTCCGTGCGGGACGTTTGCGAGCAATAAGGTGTGTAAATTTTCTTTTTTGGTAACGATTTGAATCTGGACTTTTTTGTTGCGCACATTGATAAAATCAATGACCAGCATCGAGGTAAAAAGATATACGATCGAAAACAATACTCCGGAAGCGGCCATGATCCAAGCATCATTATCGGAGCTGACAAGGCTTGGCGAAACAGCCATTAAAAGAGCGTAAACCAGGATGATAAAAGTATTGATTATCATCGTGTATTTGCCAGTCGGAGTCGATCTTTTAAGCGAGACGTAATAGGCGATGACATCGGCCCCGCCTGCCGATAGCTCATACTTGAAGGCAATCGCGCTGCTCAAACCCGTACAAATACCGGCAAATAAGGCGCGGCTCAACATGCCGCCGTGCAAGTCGACAAAGGCTCCCAAGTCATTGAGAAATGGGATGAGGCGAAAGGTGCTGGCAAAGAGCGAGACGAGAGCGACGTTAATCATCGTGAAAACTGCAAAGCGAACGCCAATTTTGCGAAAGGCCAAGATGATAATCGGAATATTAATTGCGATGTAAAAGACGGAGTAGATGATGTCGCGATATGGCTCGATCGAATCGCCGAGGAGCAGCTGCGAAGCAAGGCTGATTGTCTGTGAGATGCCCGAGACCCCTCCCGACACAAAAGATAGCTCAGCGGACGCGGGTGTCAAAAAACTGACTAAGCCAACCGCAAAAACGGCCGCAGACAAGGCGCACATGAATAGAGCGACCGCGTATTCAACCGTGTATTTTAGCCAGATGTGGTCAAGTAAGAAGGAGCGAAAGCGGCTCGCTAAAGTGTGTTTTTTTGCCATGGCAAGTGTGATCCTTTGATTATTGTAGCAAAAGCCTCTAAAGATATACATTTATTTTAAGTAAATGAACCATTTTGCTTTTCAAAAAAGTAAGTTGATTCTATATTTATATAGTGTTATGATTATCGTGCTATATGTTCGGATATAGGAGGAGTTGTCAATGAATATACTAAAGGCCATCGGTGCATTCTTCGTCCGCATCGGTCGTTGGATTAAAGATACGGCGTGGGTTCAGCCCCTACTTATAGTAGGCGCAATTTTTGCCGTCATCTTTTCCATTCCGTCAATCACGAGCTGGATCGAAGGTCTAGCCGAAGACGCAAGATCAAGCGAAAAGTACTATCAAAAGTTTCAGCGCTCCCTCGCTGGCGGCGAGACGAGCGAAGCCGATAAACTCATCGCCGACATTCAAGACGGCGATGCCAAAAGCAGCATTGGCGAAAAGTTCTTCTTGGTTTTTGTCTCCGAAGATTGCTCAGCCTGTAAAGAGAGCAAGGAAGCCTTTGAAGAGTTAGAAAAAAGATGGAAGGGCACGCTTGCCCCTAATAGTGATGACTTGGCGTTTAAACTGGTTTCGATTTTTACCGACGAGGAGACAGATGAAGCTACTTCGCACGAAACGGCATTCGTCCAATTTCTCAATCGCAATGGCGACTTCTTTACCGAAGCGGCCCTTGTTGGCAAAGATTCCTATTATCATTTAAACGGTCATAGTTCCGAAAGCGACCTCGACACTCTCGAAGCCGCCGATCCGGAAAACTTTTTGACTCCGACGATTCTCCTCGTTGACTTCTCTGAAGATTACGGCGGCGTCAGCGAAGTGATGTTCGGCGTCACGGGTGACACCAAATTGCAAAAAGCTGAATTGCTTCGCGATTGCTGGGACCACGCCAATAAGTTCGAAGGAAAAGAATAGTAGATGATTTAAATTCAAACCGCCAATTGGCGGTTTTTATTTGCTCAGTATCAGCAGATGAGTCTTGCCATAGCGGTAATGCCGGCTCTCAAAGCCTTGATATATCGATGGCGATATCTCATCTTTGCTTTCTATGGCAATTCTGGCGCCCGCTCCTACACTTGACGAGATGAGAAGAAGATGAATGACGGCCTCATAATAGCCCGAAGCGTAAGGCGGGTCGACAAAAACGATATCGATAGTAATCTTATTTCTTTCAAGATAATCGAGCATCTCATTGAAGTCGCAATGATGAATCTCGACATGAGTATCTTCTTTTAGCGCTTCAACATTGCGATAGATAACTTTAATCGGCTCTGGGTGAAAGTCAGAAAAGTAGACTTTGTCTGCGCCGCGCGATAATGCTTCAAGACCGAGAGCGCCGCTGCCGGCGAACAAGTCGAGTGCGACGGCGTTTATCACTTTTCTGCCCAAAATCGAAAACAGTGCTTCGCGAACCATGTTTTTGGTTGGCAAAACGATTTCGCTCGGTGGCGTTTCAATAATTCGCGAACGATGCTTGCCGCCGATGATGCGAATCATTTATTTACCCTCGCAAACATGCTCATGAAAGGGTGCAAAAAGCCGTTCGTTGATTTCTTCGTATAAGATGCGAACTTCGCGGTAAGCAAGTAAATATGCGCGAACGAGCGGATGCTTTTCAAGGTCGCTCTTGGCGGCAAATAGTTTCTTCTGCGCCACCTTTACTTCATTTGACGAACTATCGTAATGGCGCAGGGCATCATTATATGATGATTCCGCAAGATCCTTGAGATATGCGAGTTTCATCACTTCTTCATTAGCTTCCATGGCCGCTTCGGCGTTCAGCAAAGCCAATACGCGTTCATCATCAGCCAAGGCTTCTTTGAAATTCTTGATTTTTTCTAGCATCGCGGCATTCATATGTATCATAATAGCAAATCACAAGTAATCATGATACAATCTTTAAAAGTAAAGATTATGTTTAAAATAGTTAAAGATTCTTCTCTTTCTCTGCGCAGCAAATCAAAGCCGGTCGAACTCCCCTTAAACAAAAAGGACCGCGACTTGATCATGCGCATGTTTTCATATCTTAAGAAGACGCAGGATCCCGCTTTTCGGGAAAAGCATCCAACGATTCGCGAAGGCGTCGGCTTAGCCGCTCCGCAAGTCGGGGTCAATAAGCGCATGACGGTAATTTACTACCACGATAGCGAGGGTAAGGAAATCCAATATGCCCTCGTCAATCCGCGCATCGTTGAAAATAGCATCAAAAAATGTTATCTTCTCGCCGGAGAAGGTTGTCTTTCCGTCGATGAAAAACACGAAGGATATGTCCCGCGCGACAATAAGATAGTAGTAAAAGCTTTTGATGTTCTAACCGAATCGAATATTGAGATTGCAGCTCGGGGCTATGACGCAATTGTCTTGCAACACGAAATCGATCATCTCGATGGTATTTTGTATTACGACCGCATCGATAAAGAGAATCCCTTTCGGACCATTGCCAATGCGGTTGAAATTGGTTGAATAATATTTAATGCTTTTATATAATAACTTTGCTTAATTCTGAATACGCTATTTATAATTGCTTAATTTTCGAATTTATTTAGGAGATTTAATATGTATCATTCTGTTTCAAGTGGCATATCGGTTTATGCCTTGGGTGGCCTCGGAGAAGTCGGCAAGAACATGTACGTCGTCGAAAGTGAGTCAACGATTATTATCATTGACTCTGGAGTCATGTTTCCCGGCGCTGAAATGCCCGGTGTCGACTATGTCATTCCCGATTATACCCATCTAAAAAATAACCGCGGAAAAATACGCGCACTATTTATTACTCATGGTCATGAAGACCATATCGGCGGCATTCCGTTTCTAATTCGCACCGTCCACATTCCTGTCATCTATGCCCCCAAACTCGCCGCTGCGCTGATCAAGCACAAGCTCGAGGATATGCGCATCAAAGAACCGGTTCGCATCGTCGAATACGATAGCGATGCCGCCTTTCACATCGACGATTTCGTCGTCACTTTTTTCCGCGTTACGCACTCGATACCCGATGCTTACGGCATCTGCATCGACTCGCCCGATGGCCGCATCGTCCATACCGGTGATTTTAAAATTGACTTAACTCCTGTCGGTCCCGACATCGAGCTCGACAAAATCGCCCGCATCGGCTCCGAAGGTGTCGACCTTTTATTAAGCGACTCCACTAATGCCGAAATCGAAGGTTATACGCCGAGCGAGACGAGCATCATCGCCGGTATCAACGAGATATTTGGAAAGGCTGACGGACGCTTGATAGTCTCGACCTTCTCAAGCAACATATCGCGTATTCAACAACTCGTCGAAGCGGCTATTCGCCATAATCGCAAAATTGCCATCGTCGGTCGCAGCATGGAAAATGCCGTCGCCGCCTCACGCGACATGGGCTACATCAAAGTGAGCGATGCCAACATCGTCGATCTCGAATACATCAATAATTATAAGCCGAGCGAATTATGCATCTTGTGCACCGGTTCTCAAGGAGAGCCGATGGCCGCTTTAGCAAGGATTGCTAACGGCGAGCACAAATCATTGCGTATCAGCCCTGGAGACACCGTCGTTTTCTCATCTTCCGTCATTCCCGGAAACGGTGTTTTAATCGACCGCATCGTCAATCAACTCGTGCGCCGCGGCGCCACCGTCTTAACAAATTCAATCCTTTTGAACATTCACTCTTCCGGCCACCCCGCAAAGCAAGAATTGCGCTTGATGCTCAAGATGCTCAACCCTCGCTATTTCATGCCGATTCACGGTGAATACCGCATGCTAAAACTTCACACGGACATCGCCGTCGATTTAGGCATGAATCGCGAAAACACTTTTGTCATGGCAAATGGCGATACCGTCGTTTTAAGAAGGCGGCGCGTCACTGTCGGACCGCGCGTTCCCGCCGATTCGCTCTACATCGATGGTCGCGATATAAACGGACTGAGCACCGCCGTTATCCACGACCGCGAAATCCTTAAAGATGATGGGATGGTCGCTGTTTTGATCAGCATCGATTCAAAGGCTAACAAGCTAATCGTCCCACCGGTCATTCACACCCGCGGATTTGTTTTAGCCAACCATTCTCGCTTGATTGCAGAAGGTGAGAAGATTTTGACAAACGAACTTCAAAAAGTTATGTCGGGCAAAGTGACATTTAACGAGATAAAAAACACGATTCGCAATTCCTTAAGCAAGTATTTATTCGCGCAGACAGAACGCAATCCGATGATTATTCCCGTCATCATGAATCAAAATTAAGATGCTCATACTCGCTTCTAAATCACCGCGTAGAAAAGAACTTTTAAGCAAGATTTGCCGTGATTTTGTCATAATTAATCCAGAAATCAACGAAAACGAGAGTCGCCAACACCCGCATGAGCACCCTCTTGATGTCTCGCGATTAAAAGCTTATCGCGTCTTTCAGAATCATCCCGAAGATGATGTTTTAGCTTGCGATACCGTCGTCGTTATCAACGAGGAGATCCTCGGTAAACCCCGCGATGAACAAGAAGCGTATCAGATGCTTAGGAAGTTGTCAGGAAAACGCCACATCGTTTTGAGCGGCTACACCTTTATCAACAAATATCGTGAGATTAACCGCACCGTTAAGACTGAAGTGTATTTCAATGTTTTGGACGATGAATTAATTAAACAATATATAAAAACCGGCTCGCCATTAGACAAGGCCGGTGCTTACGGCATTCAAGATGGGTTTTTACTAGTTGACCATATCATCGGAAGCTTTGATAATGTCATGGGCTTTCCGAGCGAAGATATCGCCAAGCATTGTTTCTAATTCTCTTTTAATTTCTCGACTATCTGCTCCGCCGCATCAGGCATGACGAGCGTAATCTTACTCGACATCTTGATTATCGACAGGACCCCTTGCGCTTTCAGATCTTCTTCTTTAAGGAGATTTTTATCTTTTAAGACGAGAACGAGGCGCGAACCTTTCGCTGCTAGCGTCAAGATATTTTGGCGGCCGCCCAAAGCCAGTAAAAAAGTATGGCTGTCGAACGCTTCCTTTTCGTTTTTTCGACTCTTTCTTTGACCACTTAGAAAGATGAAGAGGAGAACGAGGATGATGGTAGACGCAAAAGAAAGGGCAATCCACAAGGCGTTTTCTTGGAGAAAAATATTGAACTGATTTTCAATCAGAAAAATCATTTTTTATCGATTACGCAGTCACGGGCGTGTGGACAACTATTGAAATCAGGGCACTCATCGGCGTTGCAATGCTTTTCGAAAATGCGGCGCGCTTGGGGGATGAAAGAGCGGATTTCTTCTTCGTTATAACCGACTTGGATGCGGCGATCATTAACGACGATCGGACGCTTTAAAACTGAAGGATTATCGCGGATAAAACTAATCATTTCGGAAATCGTCATATCCTCGACATTGACCTTTTTTTCTTTGACGATTTTACTGCGTTCGGAGATGATGTCTTCCGTTCCATTTTCCGATTTAAAGAGTATTTCTTTTAATTCGACCGGGTCGAGAGCCGCATTAAAAATATTCCTTTCTTCAAAGGGTATTTGTTGTTCTTCGAACCATTTTTTGACTTTGCGGCAGCTAGAGCAGCTGGGAGATGTGTATATTTTTATCATAATTTCTATGTGTTATTCTATCATAACCGGTCGCTTAAGTAGAGAGTTTTTTACCGCGATAGCCGTAATGGCTAAATTGACACTACCCCGTTTCGCGCATATAATAGGAAAGACTTAAACGGAGGAAGGAACATGAACCGCGTTTTAAGTGGAATCAAACCGACAGGACAACTGACGCTCGGCAACTATCTTGGCGCCTTAAAACATTTTAAGAACTTTCAAGAGACGGGCGAAGTTTTCGTCTTCATCGCCGACCTCCATGCCCTCACTCTTCCGATTGAACCTGATATATTGCATAGCAATACTCGCGATCTAGTCGCTTTTTACCTCGCCAGCGGACTCGATCCGCAGAAGGCCACAATTTTCTTGCAAAGCCACGTCAGCGCTCACAGCGAATTATGCGCAATTTTACAAAATTACCTCTATATGGGCGAGCTTTCGCGAATGACACAATATAAAGATCTCTCAGCTAAGATGAACAATAATGCCATCGGTTTGGGCCTCTTTGCCTATCCGGTCTTAATGGCTGCCGATATTCTTCTATATGATGCCGCGATCGTCCCTGTCGGCGAAGATCAGATTCAACATGTCGAGCTGGCTCGCGATTTAGTAAATCGATTTAATAAGCGCTACGGCGATATTCTCGTCATGCCAAAAGCTGAAATTAGCAAAGTCGGAGCTCGCATCATGTCTCTTAGCGATCCGCTGCGCAAGATGTCCAAATCGGACCCAAAAGGCGATATTTTCTTAAAAGATGACCTAACCACCATTCGCAAGAAAATCATGGCATCAGTTACCGATTCGGGTAGCGAAGTAAAATACGATGTCGCCAATAAGCCCGGCATCTCCAATTTGCTGACTATTTATGCCGCTGCTAAAGATATCGCTATTAAGGACGCCGAGAAGCTCTTTGCCAATAGTCGCTACGGCGAATTTAAAAAAGCGGTCGCTGATGCCGTCATCGACGAGTTGGCGCCTTTTAAAGAAAAATATGAGCAGATTATCCATAGTGATGTCGTTGAAAATGTTTTAGAAGATGGCGCTGAAAGAGCGCAGAAAATAGCTAACGCGACACTCCTTCGCGTCAAAAAGGCCGTAGGACTACTCAATGCCAAAAAATAAGCGACTCCTGATCGCCGTCGATATGGACGGCACTCTTCTCAATACCGATAAAATAATCACACCGCACACCAAGCGGCTTTTAAGCAAACTAAACAAGCAAGGTCATCTCGTCGTTTTGGCAAGCGGTCGACCATCGCGCGCCCTTTATCGTTACTATGATGAATTAAAACTCGATTCTCCTCTCGTTTGCTATAATGGGGCCTTCGTCTTTCATCCGCAGAACGATTCCTTTCCGCGCGTCGAATTTGAATTTCCCAAGGAAGTCGTCAAGGATTTGTTTAATAAACTCAAACCCTTCGTCAAAAACATCATGTGCGAAAACGATACCGATATTTGGATTTATCAAGAAGATTTATATCTCGCTAAGTTCTTTTGGTATGAAGGCATGAAGATGCACTATGGCGATTTAGAAGAAACGCTCGATGTCAATCCGATGACGATGATATTGCAGACGAATAAAGATAATCTCGACGAGCAGGCCATTCGTCAAATTGTCAATCAGCACGAGCTTCTCGACGTTCGTTTTTGGTTCGGGTTATCTTACTTTGAAATCTTCTACAAATCGGTATCAAAGGGTTCCGCCCTCACCCAAATTGCTAAATATTATGAAATAGCAAAAGAGAATATTATCACCTTTGGTGATGCCGAAAATGATATCGATATGTTTGCCATTTCCGGAATCAGCGTCGCCATGAAAAACGGCGGCCCCGACATCATTAAAAATGCCCACCGCGTCAGTATCAAAGATAATGACAACGAGGGTATTTATCACACTCTCAAACAAATATTAAAAGAAGTTAATAAGCGGTAATTTCAAGAAATGAATTTTATCCGGCAGGCGGAAGTTCCTGCTTTTTAGTTTTTTTCGGCTCTTTGATGATTTCTCCGGCGCGCATCAAAGCCAGTTTGGTAACAACCGGTCCAACTAGTTCAAAGAAGAGCACCGAGCACAAGACGACGGTCACGATTTTGACCCCGATATCGGCCGGCATCTCGTCTGAGACGACCTTCGCCATACCGATGGCGACACCAGCTTGAGGAAGTAAAGTGAAGCCTAGATAGTGGCGAATCGATTTATCACTCTTGGTCGTGAGCGCACCTAAATAGGCGCCGAAATATTTGCCGACGCTGCGGGCCACAATATATATGATTCCGATAATTCCAACTGTGATAATAACCGATACATCGAGTTCAGCGCCACTGAGAATAAAGAAAAACATAAATAGGGGCGGTGTCCAGCGATCAACGCCTTCGACGACGAGGTTCGAATCGCTGCGCATGTTGGCAAAAATAGCGCCGATCATCATGCACATGAGAAGCGAAGATAGCGAGCACCAATCGATAGCGGCGAAAAGTTTCGTAATTCCAACACCGAGTAAAACGGTCGCAATCATCAAAGACAAACGATTGGCTCGCGATTTAAAAAAGCGCATGACGAGAGCGAGTAAAGCGCCGAGAGCGGCACCGATTGCAAGCGATAGGAATATTTCGATTAAGGGGGCGAGCAAAACAGCCTCTAATGTTACTCCGCTATTGGTGGCGACGACTTTGGAAATCGCTAATAGCACGGAAAAAACAATTAAGCCAATCGCATCATCGAAGGCGACGACTGGAAGCAAGGTGTCGACGACCGGTCCTTTGGCTTTATATTGGCGGACGACCATCAAGGTCGCGGCTGGAGCCGTCGCTGTCGCAATCGCCCCTAAAGTCAGCGATAAAGCGACATCGCGCGAGAAAGCAAATATTGCCAAAGAAACGACGATTGCGGTCAATAGAGCTTGAAAAATAGTGATGATAACGACTTTACCGCCGATTTTCTTTAAAGAAGAAAGTTTGAATTCGCAGCCGATGCTGAAGGCGATAAAACCTAAGGCGATATCGCTAAGAATCGAAAAATCAGCAATCGCCTGTTCAGAAAAAAGATGTCCGACAAAGGGGCCGAGCAGAAGGCCGATGACAAGGTAGCCCGTGACGTTTGGCAAGTTCAATAACTTCATTAATCTTGTCGAAAGGAGTCCCGCGGCCATTGCCAGTCCGAGGATCAGAGTGATATTTAAGTAATCCATTAGACTTCACTGCCTTCGTAGTGATTAAGGGGGACGGCGAACATAAACGCGTCGGTTAGATTTTGCGTAATTTCTTTAATCGTCGAACGCGCGATTTCCAGTTTGCTTTCGTCGATGACAATTAAGACGGTGGCATTCGACTCGTATTCCTGCTCGACGAGATAGCGCGAGCCGCCGAAAATCGGAGGGTGATTGACATTGGATTCCATCAGAGCGTGATTTAAACCGGTCGAAGGTAAAACTGTGCCTTTGATATTGAGCTCAGTCAGCTTTTCAAACAGGCGGTGAGCTCGTTCGTTATTCTTTAGAATCACAACTAGTAAATGCTTCATAATATGTTCCTTTACTATCTTATTCTTTGCTCGATTGTTTTCAAGAAAAAAGTTCAGTTGATATCAAGTTTGCTCTTTAACTCGCTAAAAAGGATCCTAGGCTTATCTTTGATTGCTTCTGCATTCGCGCCTTTAATGCCGAAATAGAACTTGCATTTCGGTTCAGTTCCGCTCGGGCGCACGGAGATGCTGGAACCGTCTTCAAGCACCAAGATGACGACATCCGCTTTCGGTAAATCGATTGGGGTCTCACCTTTTTTATCGGTTTTGACGCTTCGTATATAGTCCCGAACTTCGACGATTTTTTGAGCATCTAATTCTATGACTTCCTTATTGCTTAATCGAGTCATTATATCGCGCATTTTTTGCATGCCGGACGATCCTTTAAACTCCACCGAATAGGAGAGATCGAGAGTGTAGCCATACTTCTTTTGCAAATCATCGTAAACGACATCGAGAGTCTTGCCTTGCAGGTGGTGATATAAAGCCATTTCGCAATACATGAGAATCGCTTGAATACCATCTTTGTCGCGGGCAAAGGGGGCGATGAGACAACCATAGCTTTCCTCGTAGCCAAATTCAAAGGTTGGTCCGCCGTTTTCAATATAATATTGAATGCGGTCGCCGATATATTTGAATCCAGTTAAAAAGGTCTCAACTTTAAGTCCGTAACTCTTGGCGATTGTCCGGCCGAGATCGGAGGTGACGATCGTGTCGTAAAAAACGCCGTTCTTGGATGGCGTTCCCTTTTTCTTGCGCTCGCCGAGCAAATAATCGATCAAAAGGGCTGCCGACTGATTGCCGGTGAACAATTCATAGTCGCCATTGCTTGCGAGGTAGCTGACGCCGACCCGATCGCCGTCGGGATCAGTCATGACGATGAGATGAGCGCCGATATCTTTTGCCAATTTGATGGGTTCGATATAGGATTTCTTCTCTTCAGGATTTGGCGAGAGGGTACCTTTGAAATCAGGGTCAGGGTCGATCTGTGAAAGTACTGGGTATATTTCATAACCGCAATCTTCGAAGATGCGCATGGCGTTGACATAGCTCGTCCCATGATTGGGAGTGAAGACGATTTTAAAACCCTTCTTCGGCAAATCGGGATTTAACTGTATCGTTTTAACTAAGCGAACATATTCTTCATCGACATCATTTTTTAAGACGACTATCTCCCCTTTGTTCGCACTGTTTGGAACTTCAAGCACTAGTTCGTTGGGAAGCTCATCGATGATTTTGATTAGTTTTGTTATTTTGCTGGGAACTAACTGGCATCCGTGCTCATCATAAACTTTAAAGCCGTTATATTCTTTGGGGTTGTGAGAAGCGGTTATCATGATTCCACCACACGCTTTTTTGTAGCGGACGGCGAAAGATAGTTCGGGGGTGGGTCGCAGAGCATCAAAAATATATGACTTTAATCCCATATTTGAAAATATATTAGCGATTTGCATCGTAAATTCACGCGACATGCGCCTGTTGTCATGAGAGATGACAACGCCTGATTCTTCGGCGTCTTTAAATGTTTCAATCAAATAAATAGCATATCCGACCGCGGCTTTTTGGATTGTAAAAAAGTTCATGCGATTCGTTCCCGGACCAAGAATGCCACGCATTCCAGCCGTCCCGAATTCGATGTTTTTAAAAAAAGATTCATCGACTTCTTGAGGAGTCATCTTTTTCATCTCCTCCTTCATGGCTAAACTCACTTTGGGGCTTTCAAGCCAATTCTTGAAGTTTTGCTGCGTGGTCATTTGCTGTTCTCCTTGGTGGCAATCTGTTCTAATATTTGTTCTTCTATCTTAGGCAGTTTACTAGTAAATTGGCGACCCTTAAGATAAGAAAGAGTCCCCCTATCGACACTAAAAAGCAATTTGTAGGCATGAAGAAATTGTGAATCGTAGTTAAACTTGTCTTTAAAGAAACGATTTTCTTTGAAATTACCGTATTTACCATCGCCGACGAGAGGATGTCCAATCGCGGCTAGATGGACGCGAATTTGATGGGTGCGACCGGTCAGTAATTCGGCATCGAGAAGGGTGTAATTACCATAGTGTCTGACAATTCGAATTTTGGTTGTGGCTTCTTGCGCTCCGTTGGCGAGTTTATCGACTTTGACCATTTTGGCTCTGGCGTCTTTTTTAAGGGGTAATGATATCGTCTGGTCGCTTGTTATGCGACCGACGGCGAGGGCGAGATAATGCTTTTCGATGCCAATTCGCATTTTAAACATCAACTCCAACTCTTGCAAAGCACCTAGATTTTTCGCAAAGATAATTAAACCTGAGGTATTGCGATCGAGGCGATGGGCGGGGGCGGGAACAAAACCAATGGTTTCTTTTGGATTATATTCGCCTTTTTGAATGAGATAGTTAATTACTTGATTAGCGAGAGTGTGGGTTTTTTCATTATCGTCTCCATGAACCAAGAGACCCTTGCTCTTATTGACGATGACGATATTCTCGTCCTCGAAAACAACTGCATCAGCAATTACGGTATCCTTAATTTCCAAGGGCTTCGAAAAATCTTTTATTTGTTCATCGGTGACATATATTTTCAGCACTTCATCAGTTTTGAGAATGTAGTTAATATCGACCCAATGACCATCAATTTTCACATCCTTCTTACGAAATAGACGATAGACAAAACTAAGGGGCGCGTTATTTAAATACTTGCGGACATATTTATCAACCCTTTGGTTGGCCTCTTGGTTCTTGATGCGAATTTCAATCATGCTTAATAATATTATATATTATGCTTAAATCGTTGTAATTACTGTTTTGTTTACTTATAATTTTTCTTGTCGCGGAGGAATACCCAAGTGGCTGAAGGGGCAGGCTTGGAAAGCTTGTAGGCTCTTAACGGGGCGCGAGGGTTCAAATCCCTCTTCCTCCGCCATTGATGACAATTAGCGCTCAGCGCTTTTTTTATTAGTTTTTAATGTTCTTCGAAGCCACAAACAATAAAACAAAATCAGCAAAGCGCCAAAAACACTATAGCCGAAAATGTTGATGACTACATCAAGCCAGTTGCCGCTTCTTTGAGGAATAAAAAGCTGAATAAATTCAGTAAGACTTGCAATTGCCAGTCCAAATAAGGCGCTGTATAGGGCGATGAGCCATTTCTTTTTTATCATTTTATCGAATAATAAAAAGAAAGCCCAAGTCGTAAATAGACCGCTGACGCCAAAAAGTAAGAAGTGGCCGATTGACTTGCGAATAAACGATGCAAAGTCGACATAATTTTCACCATCGATCGCCTGCTTGGGCATAACCTCAAATGTCAGTGTTTCGCTTAACGAAGGGTTTGCGACCGATGACACCGTGATGGATGCCGTTCCCTCTTTTTTGGCTGTGACTTTTCCAGTTCGACCTTCGATTTGAGCCGACAAGACGAGTTCATCGCTCGATTCGACATCAACATATAAATTCGTGGTATTATTTGGCGAAAAAATTGCGCTTATATAGATGGTATCACCCACTGAAACTATCTCATCAAGAGGGCTGCCGTCCAAGCGGATGCTAACATCCATGGCGGTTGGCAGAACTTCCTCGACGATAATCGGAAAGGTTTTTTGCTGGTCCGAATCCATGTTGCTGATCGCTATGACATTGGTCGTGCCTGTGCGCTTATAGCCTCTCAGCTTCCCGTCTGAACTTATCTTGGCGATTAATTCGTCTTCCACTTTCCAAGTTATCCCTTGATCAGAAGGTATCGTTCCGCCCCAATCGATAGATAGTTGGCTATAGTTTGTTTCGGCATGGTCCATATCGTAGACATGGACAGTGCTTTCGCCGACGACTTGCCAAGAGGTCGAATTCGGAAACACTAATGGATTGCTGTTTTCAATAACCTGGACACTGATTCGTCGAGATGGATAGGAAGTTGCATATATCTCGGCATAACCTACGCTTTTAGCGCGTATTACTCCTTCTTCGATGGTTGCCACCCCCGAATTCGTCGATTCGAGTTCGATAAGCGATGTATCAAAGTAGCGGACAGCGCGATTATCATCATAATCATCAATCGTAAAAATAACCGGCGTGCTCAAGCCATTCAAAAGTTGCTCATCGGCAATCGATATCGAAAAAGCAGTTGGAGCCGGCCTTGCGATGACTTCGATTGACGCTTTTTGAACAATGCTCTCGTCTTCAAGGGAAATAGCAGTCAGATTGACGCTTCCTAATTCAATGCCCTCAACGAAGCACGAGGAACCTTCTTGCACCGGATTTATTCGCTCATTATCGGCTAAAAAAGAGATGCCTTTATTGGTCGCGTTCTCCGGAGTGTATTCAACCGTAAAACGATTCGTGGTGCCGAGGATGATTTCACCATCGCCAATTAAGGTAATAGATTCTAAGGGGACGACTTCGACGCGGCCAGGGATAAAAACGTTGATGATGTCGGCGAAAATATTGCTTAACCAGTTGCTGCGCGTCACAGAAACACCACCGCTCAGACAAGATTCAAAAATGATGGTGCCATTAAGTAAAATCGCCAACGCGATAATGGCGATATTTCCGGCTTTCTTCATGTGTATATTATAGACTGGCTGGAGCGACGCGCGCACTCAAAAATCGATAGTGATATATGCGTTAACGGTTCTTTCATCTTTTTAGTTGCTCAGGCTCATCGATTCAACCAGAGACAATAATAATTACATAGCAAAAGAAATAATTATGTAAGCACGACATTTATATTTAGTGTGTCGATTAAGATAATCAACAATCGTTTTGATGTAGTATTTATATTTCAAGTATTATTTGAAATCACAATATTAACGACTTGCTTCAATTTTATGACTTCTTCAAATGTTGGCCCTTGTTCACTATTTTCTTCATAAGAAAATCCTGATGCGACAAAATTTACATAACGGACGTCTTTTTTGGTAAAAAAGGAATACCATAATGCCGCTAACAAGTAACGCCCCTTTTCATTAGCGTGAAATCCATCGCGGTTGAGGGTATCGCCAAATTTCGCGCGAGCAAGAGTGAAGGCGTCTGCGCTCGGTATAATTCTTTGAATATTTAGGTCTTTTGCAAAGCGAGAATAGGCATATGATATTTTGCGATCCATTTCTCGCTGATCAAAATGATATTTAGCGAATTGTTCATCGCGATAATATGAGGCATAAGACCAGGTTTTATGTATGACGAATTGGGCGTGGGTCAAGTCTTTTAATTTCGCGCATAACTCAATCCCAGGTATGAAGGAATCATAGACTCCGCTATTACCGCTATTTTGCTGTATCGTAATATAGTCCCACGCTTCATCTTTCAAAGCCTCTCGAAGGGAGATAGACTGATTAGTTAATGCCCCATTTTTATGATATTCATATGGAGCTTGGTTTAAATTGAAAAAATCAAGATGCTGCTTTAATGAACACCCTCCGTAGTGGAGATTGCCGACGATTATTGCTTGTTCGCCGCAGAGTGAAAACTGATGTAAGTAGGTTGTGGCATCGACCGAAAAACTATTGCCAATCGCGAGTATTTTTATCGGTTTCATCGTTAAAAATTATAACAATGATCCAATTCAATTTGAATAAAAAAAATGGAATCCGTTATTTGGATTCCACTTCGTTTGCTTCAACTTCGATGATGTTGTCTTCGCTTGTGCCGTTCTCTTTGATGGCAGCCAAGCGCGCTTGTCGCCTCTGCTCTTTTTCGACGAGGCGGTCAGCCCCTTTTGCAAACACTGACAAGGTGATGATGGCCACTAAAGACCCGGAAAGGAAAAAGATGATGCCCCACGCCCGCCAATCGAAGTTGATTTTCGACCATTCAATGACGGCGTTTTGGGCGGTTAAAATCCAGTTGTCGTTTGCGCTGACGCGAATATTGTCGCCGATGATATCAAATACGATTAAAGCGATGCCGATAAAGACGAGAATGCCAGCGATGACATACCAGGTAAATTCTTTTGTCGTAACTTTTGTTTTCATAATTTTTAGCCTATCTATTCTAACATGTAAGAAAATCTTTTCTCAACAACAATTAATGAAATTAAGCCTTTGCGGCAGGTTTCTCAAGGCCGCTCTTTGATTCTTGGAGCAATTCCTTGATGACGGGATTGTATAATTCGCGCCACTTAAGCTCATTTTCTTTAACGAAATTGGAGATGGCTTCTTTGGCGTCTTTAAAAACATCGACATAGGTCTTCCCGATTGGAAGATCGCGTTTTCCAGAAATGTTTTCGATAACGGCAAAAACCTTATCGACCAAATCCATATATACGAGGTCGGTAGCCACTGAATTTTGGCGCGTGAAGTTCATCAAGTTCGTAACTTTACTTATATCGTTTTGGATAAAATTCGACTGTGGGGTAATTTCGCCTTTAGCTTCATTCCTCGCCTTGTTGTAATCAAAGTACAAAACTTCGAGATCATTCATCATCGTCATGTAGACGAGTCCGCGATAAAATCGCTCATCAGCTTTGATAAGGTCATCGAGTCTCTTTTCAAACTGGTTGTTCTTTTTGGCAAAATCGACATGGACATTGGCGATGCGCCTAATTTCTTCATGCAAGATAATTACTTGCTCATAGATAGTCAAATGCTGGGCGTGATCGACGCGGAGGCCTTCGGGGGCGACGCGCAAGATCGTCGAATCGTCGCCGTAAATCGTGTCGTAAAAATCTTTGATTCGGGTCGTTAATTTTTGTCCGTTTTCTCCGGCCTTGTCCAAAAAGATTTTAAGGGGGGTGTTCTGTTCAATTTCGACTAGCACTCCACGCTTTTTGAAGTTGTAAAAATCAAGATTGTATTCCTTCTTCTTGATAGTGTACTCCAAGGTGTCGCGAATAATCGTGTTGTAATGAAGTAGGGTAACGATCGCTTTTTGAATGTTTTCCATGTGTTATTCCTCTCTCACATATTCTTCCAAGTCACTGAAGTGACGGATGTGGTGCTTTGCATATTTTTGCACCGACTTAGGCGCGTGCTCCATGCAAAAGCTGTGTTCAAAGGCGTTAAACATCGAAATATCATTTCCGGAATCGCCGACCACAACGACATCGCGATAGCTTCTTTTCAAATAATCGAGGTAGAATTTTATGCCATCGGCTTTCGTGCAGCCGCGAGGCGTAATCTCAATGAACATCCCAATCCAGCTCGCTTCTATTTCCGGATATTTTTCGCGGAGTTCTTTATTGACTTCCTTGGCGATTTTCTGAGCTTTTTTGGAAAGGCCAAAATAAATCATTAATTTGTACACTTGACCTTTATCCAACTCTTCATAAAATACTTTCTCGCTGTTTACATATGGTTCGCGATACGCTCCTTGAATCATGTAGTAAAAGCGGTTGGCGATATTTTTTAACTTGCTCTTGTGGCGATCGTAGGTGACGAGGTTTTCGCTCTTGCTCATAAGTAGGTAACCATGAGGGTCATAGTCGCGGTTGATTTCTTCAAGAATTTGCATCATGCGAGCGGAAGGCAGAAATAATTCGCGGATAATTTGACCGTCACAAGATATATAAGCGGAGTTGCAACTTAAAACGTCGACGGGACGATCGATGACCGACACGACCTTGTGCGAGAAAAAATAATTGCGCCCGGAAACGATAATAACTTTGCCGCCTTCATCGATGTATTTGCGGATGAAATCCTTATTGCGTGAAGAAATCATACGGACGCGACGTTTGGGATAAAAGAGGGTACCGTCTAAATCGGTGGCAATAATCTTCTTCATTCGCAAGTATTTTATACTTTACACTTTTATTAAACAAGACATTATACTTTTTTTCTAAAAGAAAAGAGGCACGAGGCCTCTTATACGATCGGGTCTTTCAACTATTTAAGTTGATTTTCCGCTTGAATGACGCCGATACCGCCATCGACGCGGTGATAGACGACGGAGATGCGGTTATCATCGCTATCTAAATAAATGAAGAAATCGTGACCTAAGGCATTCATCCTCGTGACGGCTTCGTCGATTTCCATCGGTTCGAGATAAATTGATTTGGTTCGCACGACAGCATCGTTTTCGCTAATATCTTTTTCGGCTTCGAAATTCTCAAAAGCGATGGATTTGCCGAGTCCGAGACGGATTTTGGATCGATCCATGCGTGTCTTGAGCTTACGCATTTGACCTTGGAGCTTGTCGACGGCGAGGTCGACGGCAGCGTAAAAGTCTTGGTGCTTGACTTCAGCGCGGAAATCAAGCTGGGGAGTGAAAATCGTGATTTCGACTTTTGCCCCATCCTTGTAGGTTCTGACAACAGCTCGACAGACGACAGATTCGTTGATTACAAAAAACTTGTCCATGCGCGAAAGCTTTTTCTCGATCGCCGCGCGGATACCTTCGGTAATCTCGACGTTTTTGCCAATGATTTGATACTTCATCATTGTCCTCCTTGAATTATGATATGTTTATCGTCTATCTTTATTATCGCAAAAAAACACCGCAATAAATAGGAAAATGCGCATCGTTTAGCAACTTATCGTCAGTAAGTTCGCCGTATTTTTTCGGGGTTTTCTTTTTTGATTAAAGATTTAATTTCGTCGACTTTATCGAGTTGTTCCCAAGGGAGTTTAATATCGGGGCGCCCAAAGTGGCCATACGCCGATAGCTTTTGATATTTAAACTCAGGTTTGTTAAGGGAGAATTTTTGAATGATTGCGCCCGGTCGAAAATCAAAAATTTGGCGAATGATCTTAAGGATGAAATCATCGTGATATTTCGCGGTGTGAAAAGTCGCGAGGTTAATACTAAGTGGCTCGGATACGCCGATTGCGTAACCGAGTTGAATTTCGAGGCGATCAGCTACTCCGGCCGCAACTAAGTTCTTAGCCACATAACGAGCCATGTAGGCACCGCTGCGATCGACTTTCGTGGCATCTTTGCCAGAGAAAGCGCCACCACCGTGCTTTGCGGAACCTCCGTATGTATCGACGATGATTTTACGACCTGTTAGGCCGGTATCGGCCATCGGTCCTCCGAAGATGAAGTCACCAGCGGGATTAATTAAAACATCAAAATCAGTATTTAAGCCGAAAGATGATACCACATTTTTCATAATCTCGTCGCGAACGAATCGGAAGAAAGCATCTTTATCAATATCAGGATCATGCTGTATCGACATTAAAACCGTCGCCACGCGGATGTTATCAGGGTCGGTATAATCGATCGTCACTTGCGACTTCATGTCCGGGCGGGCATGGAGAAACTTTCCTTCTTTCCGCAGTCTCGTCGCGACTCTGACGAGTTTTTGCGCGATGGATATCGGAAGCGGCATATAACCTTTTGATTCTTTGGTGGCATAGCCAAACATAATTCCTTGATCGCCGGCGCCGAGGTCGAGGAGATTTGGCCCGTGGTCGATGCCTTTTGCGATGTTTTGCGACTGCGTTTTAACGCGCACATCGATGACGACAGTGTCGGCCGAGAAACCGAGATCGGGATTCGTATAGCCGATTTCACGAATAACTTTACGAGCTATTTTTTCGTAGTCGGGAACGACTTTGCATGTAATCTCGCCGCCAATCAGCAAGTAATCGGTCGTCGCAAAGCACTCGCAGGCGACGCGGGCGTTTTCGTCGTGTTCAAGACAAAAATCCAAAACAGCATCACTTATGCGATCGCACATTTTGTCGGGATGGCCTTCGGAGACGGCCTCACTCGTAAATAGAATTTTTTCAGTCATGATATAACCCTTTCTAAATAAAAGACTTCCCACTAAGGAAAGCCTTCTCAGGAAATCCTTTGGCTTATCGTTCGGAGCGTGGGACTCCGCTTAGGAGGAGCACTTACTACTTTAGCGTAGAGTTGCTACCGTGATTTCTCATCCTTGCTTCACGGTTCTTGATAAGACAAATTGATATTGTCGTAGTTATTTTAAAAAATTCAGCGGCACTTAGTCAAGAGCAATACTTAAATTATTTTATAATTTCCCCATAAAGAGGGGCATTCATGTCAGCAGAGGCGTTGGCGGCGTTACTCTCATCGGTATCGATGTGGACGGCCGTTGAAAAACGCTCGCTGACGCGAACGACGACATCTTTAAATATGATGCCTCGCTCTGGTGTATTGACATCAATCATGACGATATCTCCCGTTTTCACACCTGCCTTAACGGCATCTTCAGGAGTGATGTGGAGATGGCGTTTGGCGATGATGACGCCTTCTTCGATTTGGACGCTGCCCACCGGTCCGATGATGGTGATCGGCGCGCTTTTGGCAATGTCGCCAGATTCGCGGATAGGAGCTATAACACCTAGAGCGCGAGCGTCAGTCATCGACACTTCAACTTGTGTTTTTGGACGGACCGGTCCGAGGACGACGACGTTTTTAAGCGTCGATTTTGGTCCGACGACATCAAGTCTTGTCGTGCTGACATATTGTCCGGGTTGCGAGAGTGGTTTTTTGGCTTCCAAAGCAAATCCTTTTCCACATAAGACTTCTAGGTGTTCAGCAGAAAGATGGATGTGCCGAGCGCTCGTTTCAATTAGTACTTTCATTTAATAATTCCTCTTGATTGCTCCATCATTTTACCATAATTACAACAACGGATTAACAAAAAATCCTTTCTTGCTTTATTTTAATAATAAAGTCGGTTTATAATGGCGAAAGGGGAGGTACAAACCATGGAAAAAGAAAATGTTTCAACCGCGATGCTAGAAGAGCTGATCAAAAATCGTCAGGTTGCCAAACTCCGAGAGTTGTTCGAAACGATTCCGACCATCGACCTCGCCGAAGTCGCTAACGACATCGAAGATATACGTGATATCGTCTTCATCTTCAAAGTGGTCAAAAGTGATTATACCGCTGAATTTTTCACCGATCTTTCTTCAGAAGTTCAAGAAAAACTCATTCATCTCTTTACCGACAATGAACTTGTGACCCTCGTCAACGCCTCATACACCGACGACATCGTCGACTTCATGGAAGAGATGCCAGCCAATCTCGTCTCGCGCATTTTGAAGGTCGTCGATAAAAAGACGAGGAGCGACATCAACCGCCTTTTAAACTACAAAGAAAATACCGCCGGTTCAATCATGACGACGGAATATATCGAACTCATCAATGAATCCACGATAAAAGAGGCGATTGAAAAGATTCGCGCCACAGGAAAAGATGCCGAAACGATTTACACGATTTTCATCATCGATAAAAAACGCAATTTTGTCGGAACTGTCGATCTCGATCAGTTCGTCTTTTCAAAGCCTGAACAAACGCTTGACGAGATAGCTGATAAGGCGGCAATCACGGTCGGCGTCAATACCGACCAAGAAGATGTTGCCGCCATCTTCAAACGCTACAATTTGACAGCGATTCCGGTCCTTAACGAAGACCAGAGATTAACAGGTATCATCACCATTGACGATATCGTCGACGTCATGGAACAAGAAGCGACCGAAGATATGTCCAAGATGGCCTTGATCACTCCTTTAGAGGATTCGTACAAAGATACCGGCGTTTTTAAAATGGCCATTAAAACGATGCCGTGGCTCATCGTCCTCATGATTCTAGGTGTTTTCTCATCAATCGTCCTCTCTTCTTTTCAGGATGTTTTGTCATCGCTTGCCATCCTTTCGGTCTTCATTCCCGTGCTGATGGATACGGGCGGCAATTCGGGTGGGCAGACAATCGCTTTGATGATTCGCGGCATCGCCGTCGGCGAATTTGGGCCAAAGGACTATGGTCATATTTTATGGAAAGAATTTCGCGTTGCTCTGCTCGTCGGAATAATGGTTTCATGCGCTGCATTCATCATTTTCATCATCGAGATGTATCTCGGGATTGTCTTCTATGCCCCAGAGGGTATTGTCGGTACGGCCTTATTTTTAGAAAGAATGAAAATAAGCGGCATGGTTTCTATCACTTTGTTTTTCACAATCGTCATCTCGAAAACGCTAGGAGTGACGATTCCGATGATCGTCAAAGCCCTCAAAAGAGACCCCGCCATCATCAGTGCGCCTTTTATCACGACGGTTGTCGATGTCTCGGCCCTTTTGATTTACTTCTTCATCTGCACAGAAATTTTCCAATTAGTGTAATTGATATTTTAAAAGTATTTATTTATAATTACTCTCGCTATCTAGCAAGAGTGCGCTGGTGGCGGAATGGTAGACGCGTACGTTTGAGGGGCGTATAGGGCAACCTGTGTGAGTTCAAGTCTCATTCAGCGCACCATCGTTTGTGAAACTTCCCCATAAATTTTGCCCAGATTAGGGTAGAATGAAAGGGGATTTTTTTATTTCTCGCTATTTTCCGTTGTGCCGATCTTCCTATTCGCTGAGGTGCTATAATCAATTCTATGAAAAAAATCTTGCAAGTCATCAAGAGCAATAAACTGATGTCGGGTATCACTCTATTTCTTCTCTTTGCCATCTCCTTAAGCGTTGTCGTCAACTTCTATGTCTCCAATCGCGATGAAATAATTACGATTCAGCATTTCGTCGCCGATGACACATTAGAAGACGGCCGGGGCCAAAAAGTAAAAGTCATCTTATTAAACGGTCAGTCAAACGCTTCCGGAGTAGGTAGCGTCTATTATCTCCAAGAAAAATCAGAGGCTACCGATTATTTACGATATGAGGCCGGCTATGATAATGTCCTGATCAACTTTTTTAGCGAAAATGGTAATTATTCCTCGCAAGGAGCGTTCGTCAGAGCAAAAGTTGGACAAGGGTGCACGCCCGACTACATCGGTCCTGAGCTCGGACTCGCCGATGCTTTGAGTCAAAATTACGAAGACGAACTAATTTTTATTTTGAAATACACGTGGGGCGGTTCCACCTTGCACACGGATTGGCGAGCGCCATCGATGAGCGGCCAAACAGGAGAGCTCTACACCGCATTCATCAACTTTACAACGACTAATATGGATTATCTTAGAGGTAAAAATTACGACGCTTCAATCGAAGCGATGTGCTGGATGCAAGGGGAATCTGATGCCTATCTCCCTCACTCGAACAACTACGAAGAAGGGTTGCGAAGTTTTATTAGCGACCTAAGAGGTGATTTGGATGAATACGCCGGAGATGCCGGCATTTATTTTATCGATGCCGGCATTTACGATAGTCCGCTCATCGATGAGCACGAGGCCATCAATGCCGCCAAGCAAAGCGTCGCATCTCAATCATCAAAAAATCATTATTTTGATACGATTGCTGCCGGTCTTGAATACGATAAAGAACCGCTTGATAATCCCGATCTCGCACACTTTGATGCCCTCAGTACTCTTCAACTCGGTCAATTATTCGCTAACGAATTTATTAACATCTATAGTTAAATCATAGATTTAAAAGTATTTATCTTGTAGGTTCATACAACCATTAGTTGGTTTCATTTACAACTAACAATCTAGTAAATCAACCGCTAGTCGCTGTTTTTTTATATTTTTTGCCTCTACAATGAGGGTGCTAAACAAGGAGGGCAAAACCATGGAAGAAAGTTTAGGACAAAGAATCTTGAGACTCAGGAGAAATAAAGGACTCACGCAGGAAGACTTAGGAGATAAGGTGGGCGTATCCTCGCAAGCCGTATCGAAATGGGAAACCGACTCATCGGTCCCGGATGTCACGTTGCTAGTCAAAATCGCTAATCTCTTTGATGTCAGTGTCGATGAGCTGCTCGGCAACGACAAAGTCAAAGAGACGCCGCAAATCGTGCCGCCGAGCGAAAGGAAACCGATCGATAAGATGATTCTTAAAATAATCATCGATTCTAACGATGGCGATAAAGTGCGCGTAAATCTCCCCATCAGTTTAATCAAAATCATGATTGACGGCGGGGCTAAGATGCCGGAAGTCAATGGCAAAGATGTTTTAAAAAACATCGACTGGGACAACATCTTCGCGCTTATCGAACAAGGCGCGATCGGGAAACTAGTTGAGATCGAAGGTAGCGATGGCGACCGCGTCGACATCGTCGTTGAGTAATGAAAATTCTCGTCAAGAGCAAAGAAAACAACATCCGCGTCTGGGTTCCGACATTTTTGATCAATCCCAGAATCCTGCGGTTCATGCTGAGAGAAGCTAAAATGGAATTCGATCAGACACTCAATGATCTATTGCCAAAATTATGCAAGGCTATCAAGGATTTTCGCCGTCAGCACAAGCAGTTTCTTCTCGTCGAAGTTATCACCAAAGAAGCAGAACGCGTAAAAATAACACTTTAGGAAAAGTCATATTGTTCTCGGTGATAACAAAAAGCGCGATTTTATCGCGCTTTTCCTATTATTTGATAATGAGCGATTTCTCGTTCATCTCGCGAGGTTTTTCAAGTCCAAGAAGGTCGAGAATCGTCGGAGCGATATTAGCTAATTTACCGCCTTTAGGCATTAGTTTCAACCCTGGTTTAGTCACGCAGAAAGGGACGATGTTCTTTGTGTGCGAAGTGATTGGCCGGCCAAGATTATCAAATACTTCTTCGGCATTGCCGTGGTCAGCGGTAATGAGCATCACCCCACCATTTTCTTGAGTCCAATCAAAGATTTCTCCCACGCAGGCGTCAATTGTTTCTACAGCTTTGACGACCGCCGGAAAAATAGCGGTATGGCCGACCATATCGCAGTTGGCAAAATTCAAGATTACGACATCTAAATCACCTTTGTTCAACTCTTTGATTAAGGCGTCTTTGACTTTATAGGCCGCCATCTCCGGCATCAGATCATAGGTCGCCACTTTTGGCGAATTGATCAAGACGCGGCGCGAATGATTTAAAGCAGGTTTTTCGACCCCGTCATAATTGACCGTTCCGTCAAAAAAGAAAGTCACATGAGCATATTTTTCGGTTTCGGCAATTCTTAGTTGCGAGTAACCTCTTTCGGCAAGATAGGGGCCGAGCACATTGTCGAGGGTCGGAAGGTGAAAGGCGATTTCACCCTTGACTGATTCTGCATATTTCATCGTGCATACATAAAATAGATTTTTGGGGACACGATGAGGGGTATATGGTTTAAAAGCGAAGGTCCCGTCAGATTTCATCGGGGGATTGGCGTAGAAAGTTGGATTGGTGAAAACCGTTGAGATTTCGATGGCGCGGTCCGGTCGGAAATTCATAAAAATAATAGCATCGTCGTCTTTGATGCGACCATCGACATTGCGATTATAATGGGGCATGACAAATTCATCGCTGGCATCCATCCCCTTCGTCGGAAGGAAGGCGTACTGATCTTTGAAGTACTGCTGATGGTCGTCAAATGATGGTCCGTCGTGATCGACGATAACGCGATAGCTAACATCGACCCGATCGAGATTTTTGTCGCGATCCATCGCCCAATAACGCCCTGAGATATCGGCGATTGCGCCGATTCCTAAGCGATTCATTTCGTCTTGGAGCCTTTGAATGTATGAAGCCCCAATCTGAGGATCGACATCGCGACCATCCATAAAGGCGTGGACATAAACTTTTGTAAGACCGTTTTTCTTTGCCATCTGCAACATTGCTAGAAAGTGTTCGATGTGCGAATGGACACCGCCATCGCTAACGAGTCCTAAGATGTGTAGTGAAGAATGATGCTTTTTGACGTGATTTATGGCTTTGAGGTACTTTTCATTTTCGAAAAAAGTGCCTTCGCGGACCGCTTTGTTAATAAGAGTCAATGATTGATAGACGATGCGACCGGCTCCGATGTTGAGGTGTCCGACTTCGGAGTTGCCCATCTGGCCATCAGGCAGACCGACAGACTCTCCTGAGGTTTCGATCTCCGTGTATGGATAGTTGGCAAATATCTTGTCGAGATTTGGTTTCTTGGCAGCAAAAATGGCATTGCCGGCTTCTTCGTGACGAATGCCGTATCCGTCCATAATGCAGAGGATGATTGGTTTTTTCATATATTAACCTTTCTATTCAAGGCGCTTTTTTTCGTGAAAGCCAAGCCTTTTTAATATGTGGCGATAAGACATGAGTTTTATCCAATAATTATAACCGTTAATATCGGCATTATAGATAGCGATATGCTGTCTTTTAATCTCGTCGAGTTCACCGAGCTCTTTTACAAATTGATTATATTCATCGCTTTTTCTAATGATTTTATTCGCATCAGCGAGCTCAAATACGATTTTTGAGATTCTTTCTAGCTCCGGGCCATACTCAAAAATTTCATGATGATTGAAGAGACCGATTTCTTTGTTGGAGAGCTCGCTGACTTTATGCTGGATTGCGAGCGGCACTTTGATTTTTTGAACATCGATTTTCCGATATAAAGCGAGGGTGATATCTTTCCTTTGAGCGAGCAAGAGACGCAAGGCTTCTCTCCTCTTCTTCAAACGTTTATTGAAGTTGGAGATAAACAGCAAGACGACGAAGAAAAAGAGAAGATAGACAAGAGCTACTCCTGCGATTGCTATTAATACCCACTGTGACCACTCTGGCATTTTTTATTTCGCTAACAAATAGAATTTGTTGCTAGACTATTCTATCTTACTACTTTCGCTCTTGCAAGGCTAATGGCGGGTGAAAAGTGTCGATAGCGACGATGTTTTATCGAATCGGTAAGATTGACATTTATATTATCCAATGATAATATTTTGCCGAGGTGAAAATATGGACGGAAAACCTATCATGGCGATTATCTACGACTTCGATAAAACCTTGACTCCTGAAGACATGCAAAACTATAGTTTTATTCCCGCGTTAGGCATGACTCCGCAAGAGTTCTGGGGCAAGACCGGTGAGTTCTCAGCCAAAACTGGAGTCGAACGAATCTTATCATATATGTATATGATGATTTGCATGGCCAAAGAAAAGGGCATCAAGATGACGCGCGAGTGGCTGCAATCGCTCGGCAAAGATATCAAATATTTCGAAGGCGTTACGACATGGTTTAACCGCATTAATTCCTATGGTCTTGAAAACGGTGTTAGAGTCGAACATTATCTGACATCTTCTGGTACTAAAGAGATCATCGACGGATGTAGTATTGCCAAAGAGTTCAAAATGATTTACGGCTGCGAATTCTTATTTGACGACGAGACAGGAGAGCCAATCTGGCCCAAATTCGCTGTCAACTATACGCAGAAGACTCAGCACTTATTCCGCATCTCCAAAGGTGTCATCGAAGCGACCGACGACGATCGCCTAAATGAGAAGACGCCGGTACGTCGCATTCCTTATCGCAACATCGTCTATTTAGGGGATGGAATGACCGATATTCCAATGATGATTCTCGTCAAGCAAAACGGTGGTCGTTCAATCGCTGTCTACCCACGGGGTAAAAAGGAAAAAGTGGCGAGTCTTTTTGAAGATGGACGAGTCAATTACCTCTGCGTCGCCGATTATTCTTCAAACAGTGAACTTGAAAAAGTCATGAAGCTCATCATCGATTCGATTGCGGTAGCTTCCATGCTTGAGAAAAAAGAAAAGTCAATTATTGCCAAAAAGGAGTAATTATGAATATCGCTGTCATCCTCGCCGCCGGTTCGTCGCACCGCTTCAATGCTGAGATGCCAAAGCAGTTCTTTGAGATTGATGGCCACCCTCTAATCTGGTATGCAATCGATAGCTTTCATCGCGTTGAGACGATTGATCTGATTGTTTTGGTTTCGCAAAAAGAACATATCGATTATCTATCCAAATTGGTGCAAGATAGCAATTTTACGAAAGTACAACATATTATTTTAGGTGGAAAAACACGCCAGGAATCGAGTTTTAACGCCGTGAAGTTCGTCAAGACGCTGGCCGAGGACGATGATATCGTTTTAATTCACGACGCCGCTCGCCCGCTTGTCAGCGAGCGTATTATAAATGAGTGCGTCGAAGGGGCGCATAAATATAATGCCGTTACCACCGCGCTTCCAAGCGATGACACGACGATCATTTCTTCCGATGGTCAGCAAATCAGCTTTATGCCCGAGCGAAAAAACATCTATCGCGTCCAAACCCCACAAGCTTTTAAAGTAGGTATGATATATATTGCTCATCACCTTCTTAAAAACGAAAACGACAGCACCGATGATGCCGGTCTCATCTTTCGCACATTTATGCCAGTTCACCTTGTCACGGGCGATAAAAAGGCAATGAAAGTAACGTCTCTTGAAGACATCTATTATATCAAAGCTCTACTACACGGAGAAAAGCGCTGATGCCTGCCGATTTCAAAGTTGGAGAAATTATCGAAGGAACGATTACCGAATTGCGCAAATTTGGAGCTTTGATGATTTTTGATCATGATGCCACGGGTTTACTGCATATCTCGGAAGTCAGCGATCGATTTGTTTTCGATATCGCTCGCTACGTCCAAGTCGGTCGCAATTTCAATGTGAAAATTCTCGAAATTGATCCGAATAACGGTTTTATGAAAGTATCGCTTCGCAAAGTCACGATTGAAGATCGCATCGATTTCAAGAATTCTGCAAAAAAGCGAATGGTCGTCGATGAAGACGAAATCGATTTTTCGCCACTTCAAGAACAACTCGGAAAATGGACAGAAAAGCAACTGGAAAATATACCAGGGGAGGGGTCAGATGTTAAGAGTTAATCTCGACAATCTCATCAAGCCGATCGACTTGAATTCGTATTGCGAAAAAGTTGCCAAAATCAATCGTGATATCAGCGAAAAAACCGGTGCCGGCAACGATTTTTTAGGATGGGTTGATCTTCCCGTCAATTACGATCGACAAGAGTTTAAAAATATTCAAAAATACGCCGCGGAAGTCCGGGCCAATTACGATGTTCTGGTCGTCTGTGGAATTGGGGGTTCTTACCTCGGGGCCAGAGCCGCTATCGACGCTTTACGAGGCTTGAAAAGCAGTGATCAACTCGAAATAATTTTCCTAGGGCAAACTTTTTCTTCCGACTATACGCATGAGGTTCTCGCCTACTTAGAAAATAAGCGATTTGCAGTTAATGTCATCTCGAAAAGCGGCACGACAACAGAAACTTCAATCGCCTTTCGCCTCCTTCGCAATCTCCTTGAACAGAAGCTAGGAAAGGAAAAAGCTCGTCATGCTATTTTTGCTACGACTGATAAGAGTAAAGGCGCGCTTAAATCGTTGAGCGACATCGAAGGCTATCGGACTTTCGTTTTGCCAAGTGATGTCGGCGGGCGCTTTTCGGTTCTCACCGCTGTCGGTCTATTTCCGATAGCCTGTGCGGGAATCGATATCGAAGATTTGATGAAAGGGGCTCGGGAGGCCCGCAAAATATACGCAAATCCCCGCTTATTAGAAAATGAGTGCTACAAGTATGCCGTAGCCCGCGATTATATGTATAGAAGTGAAAAAAGGGTTGAATTATTCGTTGTCTACGAACCTAAGCTACTTCAATTAGGAGAGTGGCTCAAACAGCTATTTGGCGAATCTGAAGGCAAACAGCATCTCGGTCTATTTCCGGCATCCGTCTCCTTCTCTACCGACCTGCACAGCCTCGGTCAATTCGTACAAGATGGCACACCTATTTTGTTTGAAACAATTTTATATGTAAATAAACCGAATTTTGATGTGACCATCCCTTATGATCAAAGCGATTTAGACGGCTTGAATTACCTAGCAGGGAAAAATCTTAGCTACGTTAATGAAAAAGCTTTCTTGGGCACGCTTGACGCACACGTCAAAACCGGCAAGGTCAACAATGTTCTAATCTCAATTTCAGAAATCTCGCCACACACCCTTGGGCACCTCTTTTACTTCTTCGAACGAGCATGCGCAATGTCGGCTTATCTCCTAGGCGTAAACCCCTTTGATCAACCCGGGGTTGAAATCTATAAATCGAACATGTTCCGCCTCCTTGGCAAGAAGGGATATTAGCTCTATTAAACACCACTAGGTGGTGTTTTTTTTAATATTTTACCCTGTTTTTACGGGATAAATATTTATTGACTTTACAATATATCAAGTGATATATTAGTTTAGCACGCTTATATGGTGTCGAGTGTGGATGTTTAGCTCAGTTGGGAGAGCATCGCCTTTACACGGCGGAGGTCGGGGGTTCAAGCCCCTCAACATCCACCATAATATAATCGTCAGGCTCGTGGAGGAATAGCGAAGTGGCCAAACG
>JAEWMX010000013.1 GCA_023393065.1 Bacillota bacterium
TTTGTTAAGATGCTCTTCACACATTCTCAACTTTTCTTTCATCGTTATTCGCATAAAAAATAGCTTCCTTCCTGGTCAGGTATTTCAATTATACCTTTCTCCAAGATTTGGAAGCTAATTCAGACAACTTTGGCTTTATCGTTCAATATTAATACAAATCCGACACTTGGATATTTGACCCGACAGTAGTTTGCTATTTCCCCGACAGCACATAAGTCTCTACCCGACATAAGGTTTTTACCATAAATTTCCACGCGTAAAGCGGCTAAAAAACCTTTATTTATAAATGACTTTTATTAATTTTGCGCCTGATTTGATGCTTGATGCATCAATGTCTCTACCTACATATATGTCAAAATGGTGTTTACACTTGAGGCACTCAACTTCAAAACTACCATAGTCGTTTGCTCCTCCTGGATACCACACTTGATCAATAAGAATATCATTCCCACACTCAGGACATTTAGCTAAAACAGAAGCTCTTTCAGTGAACATTATTTATCTCCTTTATATTTAAATATACTTTACCATATTACAGTTAAAATCATAAATCGGGTTGTGATAACAGTTCCTCATTTTTAAATTATAACCGTGTTTTCGATACCTGAGTAATAGATGAATTTGATGGTGTTATTGTGTTGGACTATCGCCTTATCAAGCAGCAAACTCCATAGTTTGCTCGAAAATTCAGTAACAACGGGTCCAGCGTTCTTGAGATTCATCGCAAACACCTCGACTCTTTTTATTGCTGCACATTTGCGTTCAACGCGATGTTCTTCAATCTTGAATCTCTCTACCAAGTCTTCATATTTTGCTGTGTATAAATCGATTTGCTCTTGGCTCATGTGAGGATTCTTTTTTACAAGTTCAACGACCACTTCGATTTCGGCGTTAAGCTTAGTGGCTTCTTTTTCTGGTGTTTCATCGTTTTTCAATGTCTCAACGGCTAATTTGCAATCATCTAAAACCTGAGTTCGATCTAATTGATTTAATGAGTCAAGGAACGCCTGTTTAATTTGTTCTTCTTTCAATGTTGGTGTTTGACATTTTTGCTTGCTACTAAACTTGTGATTACATTGATACACAGTTTTTCGATATTTGTCGGTCGAGTGCCACACCTTCTGGCCATAAATTGCTCCACAATCGCCGCATCTCACTTTGCTTGAAAACACAGTGATTCCAGAATGCTTAAACGATGGTTGCTTTCTTCTAGCGGTTTCGATTTGTACCATTTCCCATTCTTCCACGGGAATAATCGCTTCATGGGAGTCTTTAATGTAATATCTTGTGAGTTCGCCATTGTTCTTTTTTGTTTTATGGGATAAATAGTCAGTGACAAAGGTTTTCTGAAGAAGGGCATCTCCTTTATATTTTTCGTTTGAAAGGATGCTGATGATTGTTGATGCTCTCCATGTACATACTAGGTTACCGTTCTCATCCACTTTTCTAGTCGGTGTTGGAATCCTGTCTTCTGTTAATTCTTTGGCAATTTGATGGGTTGATTTACCCTCAAGATACTCACTAAAAATTCTTCTTACAATTTCAGCTTGTTCCTTGTTCACAATCAGTCTTCCGTTTTTCCCCTTATCGAATCCTAAAAAGCTACTATAACCAATTGAGTATTTACCATCGCTCATTCGCTTTCTGATACCCCACGTTACGTTTTCAGAAATCGACCTAGACTCTTCTTGGGCTAAGCTGGACATAATAGTTAATAGTAATTCGCCACTTGAGTCTAAAGTGTTTATGTTTTCCTTCTCAAATATCACTCCAACGCCGATTGCTTTAAGCTTTCTAATGGTGATTATTGAATCAACTGTGTTTCGAGCAAATCTTGATACCGATTTAGTGATGATTAGGTTTAGCTTTCCGTTTTGTGCATCCGCAATCATTTCCTGGAAGGCTTCTCGGTTTTTTGTCGATGTTCCGGATATTCCTTCATCGGCATAAACCCTTACAAGCTCCCATTGGGGGTTCTCTATGATCTTCTTTGTATAATAGCTAACTTGAGCTTCAAACGAGGTGTACTGCTCATCACTATCTGTTGAAACGCGGGCATAGGCTGCTACTTTTATCTTGTTAGCAGCCGATAGTTGTAGTTTCGTGTCTTTGTTGATCTTTTGCGGAATAACTTCAATTTGCATGGTTTGCTCCTTTCAAGCTATCTATTGCATTCTTTCTTGCCTGCTCTCTCATTTCCTTCGTCCAGGATTCTGCTCTAGATTTAAAGTTCCAATCTTTAACAATGCATGTGCCTTTCTTAAAGTGAAACTCAACCTTTTTTCCAGGTAGTGCAATCATATAATCTACTTTGTCTAAGAATTTCTCCTTCCTAAATTCATCAAGTCCAAGTGTCTCAGTGGCCATCCTATACAACTCAAATTCGGGTATTTGTTGATTGTGGCATTCGATACCTATGTTGTTTATTTTATTTTGGCAATGATAGTAGGCTTTTTCCTTAGTCTTTCTTCTTCTAAAATATCCACCACAATTCGCGCATCTAATAACATGAGTGAATGGATATAAGGTGGCGTTCCCTTTAGGGGCAGTTTTAAATTGTTCACTTCTAATAGACATCATCGTTTGCGCTTTTTCAAAATCTATTTTAGATATAATTCCCTGGTGATTATCCCGAACCAGATATTGGGAATGTTCTCCGTTATTCTTTAATTTCTTTTTGGTTATGTGATTTTGACGATACGTCTTTTGTAGTAACAAATCGCCAGTGTATGTAAGGTTAGTTAGGATCTGGTCGACACTGTTAACTCGAAAGCTTTTATTGTTCAATGTTCGATAACCATGTCTATTTAAGAATTTAGCAATTTGAAGTTTTCCGTTTCCTTTTAAACATAGAGCAAAAACAAGCTTAACTACGATGGCTTCGTCGGGGATGATCGTTACTACTCTGTTTTTGATCTCATAACCTAAGGCACGATTATGAGGTGGCTTTCCTTCCTGCATATCTTTCCTAATCTTCCATTTTATGTTCTCGCTCATCGACCTGGATTCTTCCTGAGCAAAACTAGCGTATAGCGAAAGTAACAACTCCCCTTCATAGGAAAGAGTGTGGATGTTTTGTTCCTCAAAGAAAACATCAATACCAAGATCTTTAAAAAGGCGGCTTGTAGTAAGAAGGTCGACAGTGTTGCGTGCGAATCTAGATACTGACTTAACAAGCACGATGTCAAACTTACGAGCTTTGGCATCTTCTACCATCTTTTGAAATCCAGGCCGATTAGCTTTCGTTCCGGTCAGCCCTTCATCAGAATACATGCCAGCGTATTCCCACTTAGGATTGTTCTTTATTAGCTTTGAATAATAGGCTATTTGATATACTAACGAGTTCAGCATTGATTCTTTATCAAGCGAAACACGAGCGTATGCACATACCCTCTTTCTTGGTTCAATTTTCTTCAGTGGCTCAATGATTTTAATGTTCATTTTAAATACATTTCCTTGTCACCATATTCACTCTAAAGAGTGAAACTAGCAACTAAAAGGAACGAAAAATAGACTTGTTTTTAACCCCATACTTTTCAGCGACCTTTTGTTCAACTTTCTCAAAAGAACTCTGATCAATTTCCCCTTTTTTAAGCATCGTTTCAAAGACAGAAATCGATAGTAAATAACGTTCAAGATTTCTTTCATAAGTGGTTTTTCCCATGAGATTTATTTGCACAGGAACGACTGCAAAACCTGTTATTTCTAAATGAAACTGAAGTGAACTCTTTTCTACAAAACTCACAAACACGAGACACCATTTTCTTGGGTCCAAAACGCTTGTGCCATTTATAACGACACTTGTCATCACAAAATGCCCTGGTGACTCCACCATGTTTCTTATTAGGAATTTTGATCTCTTTTCCACACATGCGGCAATAAGCATAAGCTTGTATATCTTTGTTTGATTTAATTAGATCAGCGATCGTTGAAAAATGAATGCCAATTATCTCTGCAATTTGCCGAGTTGATTTTCCAACTCTATTTAGTTCCAAAATTTTATTTTTTTTATCAATCGTCATTCCGTGCATCTCCTTTCATTACTACACACATCGAATGGCGATTTTTGGGGGTGTTTTTAATATTAAAAATGAAAAAAACCTCCAACGGATTATTTCATCCGTGGAGGCTGCCATCTTATAGTAGTGGCAACTGTACTCTTCCTTTTTTTGTGCCCAAGGTACCCAGCACACCACGCCCTTTACAGACTAATGGATCGGCCAGAGGTCGAGAGCATTCATGACTGCTCACTATATAAATAGGGGAGAAATCTTAAAAATGTACACAAAATTTAAAAAAGCCCTCAAATTAATGAAGGCGGTTGTCTTTAAGGTTGATGATTAGGCTAAGCGATGTGTTTTAGAGTATTAATCGTTGCTTCGATTTGTACAGTTAGCCAGGCGCTAGCGTCACCATAGTTTTTTTCTATGTATTTTATTGTTTCGCTCGATAGTTGTGACAAGGCGATTTCCTTTGCACGATTAAGAGCCACTTCTTGAGCAGACTGATTAAATGCGCCGTTCTTCTTAAGCGCATCAACATACGTTTGAAATACGGTTTTAACAGAGTTAAGGACGATCGTTGATGCTTCAGCGATGATCTTCGCCGACTTCTCATTGTCGATTTTTGCACCAATCCACTGGATCAATTTTGTGCCTAGTAATGTGATGAGCGGGATAACAACGGCTGTAACAACGACAGAAATAATGCTAATAATAATTTCATCCATAGATTAAATGCCTCCTTTTCCATGTAGATGCTTATTCCGAATATGCTCTTCGAACTTAGTTGCTAAATTAGAAGTTTCGGATTCGACCTTTATAAGTCTTCCGTCTAGATCGTTATAACGTTCCTCGAGTTTGTCGAGCGTCTTCTCGATACGATCAATTGATGACTTAATATAACCAACGTCAGAGATTAATACTCCTTCACTTTTTCCGATCTGTTTCTGATCACCACGATCATTACGTCGAAACGCTAATATCGCGAAAAATATTGATGAGATTGTTCCTAGTACACTGATGAATGCTAGGACTGTTGATGTCGTGTCCATTTGTTCACTTCCTCCCTCTCTAAAAATGTTTTAAGATACTCCAAGATTTCCCTAAAATTGACCCGATGTTTTTCTAAGTTTACTTGTTTGTTTTTATATTCGATGATGAGATCTCTGTCTTTCTCGCTTAGGTAATATTCAAACCTTCCTGTCGCTTGGTAATGCTCAATTAAGGAGCGAACTCGGTAGAGGTTATAGAGCGATTTTTCATTAATAAGACCTTCAAAGCAGGCCGTAAAATACTCGACATTTACCCTTAACCAGGCAGTCAGATACTTGTCCCAATCAATCTTAATGATCTTATAAAATTCTTCTTTAAACTCCTCGGCAATAAATTCGATATTCTCAGAAGCTAAAAGCGTATTATCCATCCATAGTAAGTAGTAATCTAAAACCCGTTTATCAAAATGAAGCGCGCGTTTAAACGGTTCTACACCGAATAGAAAGAAGTCAACTTTCTCCCGCTTTTCTAATCTGATGTCCTGGTAGTTTTTAAGAATAACGACATAGTCCTTATCGCTATCATCATTTTGTACGCCATGAATATAGGATCCACAGCGATAGATGGCGAGGACTTTCTTACCATAAAACTTATCGGGTAACATAGCATTTTCCTGGTAGATGCGCGGCAGAATACGGAGAAACGATCAGTCCGGATGATGTTAATTGAATCCCGACATCGTACCAGGTGCCATTAAACTTATATTGATAAACCGCCCCACTACCGGAAGCCGCAGCAGTTGAGAAAACGACATTCCAACCCGCCACAAAAACGTTACCGAAGCCATTACTTGCGTTCCCAGAATGGATACCACTATAGGTAAAGAACCGGCCACTAACGCTACTGTACGTTCCTTGATAGGCTGGACCATATTGACTATTGATACTTGCTCGTTGTGCGAGGTCACGATCTTCTGCGAGGAAGTCAGGACTATGAATTTTAGGAGCATCGTAATTACCGTCCAGGGTGAGTGATGACGCGGTTTTTGTGTATCGGGCTACTGGTAGTTCATAAATGAGACCACCAAGCTGAAGGTTTTCTTGGATTAGGGAAGGATAACCGGATGGCGTCTCCTTCTTCTCAAGTGAAACGGTATTGTTTCCAAGATCAAAACAAATGACGACATAGCCATAAGCATTACCATCAAGCGCAACTGCGATTTTAGTATTCGATTCAACATAAACGCGACGTCCATAAACCTGCACGTATCCGCTTGAAAGAATAAGATAGTTATTGCTCGTCGTTACATTCACGTTCCCGCCAAGTCCATAGATCCTGCCGTTGAGGTTTGATGCCATGAAGTGATTACAGTCAGCATCTTGTTTAGATGATACTGAGGCGGAGTCAAAAGTGATTTTTATTAAGGCCATGTTAGGTCCCCCTTCGGTTGATTAATTTAAGTTTGTCAGTGAGCGAAATACGGTGTTCTCCAAGCGTGATTGTGCCTTGCCTAAAAGTCCCCTTGTAGACCATTTTTGTGACAATCGTTTCATAGGTTTTCTTCGGTGTGACAAAGCTCACAAACGTGCCAACCGATAGTTCGCTCAAAGCCTCAATTTTGTTTGCTAGGAACGAAAAATCAAACGTTATATTGTGTTCTAAAGATGAATCAATAAGCGCGGAGGTCGCTTTTGTTAATAATGATGAATAATCACTGTCTGCATAAAACTCGCATTTAAAGCTCACTTTTTCGATTCGTTTTAACGAGCTAGCATTCGTGCTTATCGTTCCATCATTCAAAAGATAATAAGAAACGACACTCGTCCGGAGAACGTTATCAGACTTTGGATAAAAGATAATCTTATTTAAGGCATTAGCATTCGTGTCTGAAATAACTAGATTTGAAATGGTTCCTAAATCGCTTTTTATCGTTAAACCCTTAGTCACCGCCACTACCCTGATTTTGATATTTGAAATGACCCCATTAACGATGATCAACTCATAGGCTAGTCGTATACCATAGGTCTTTGAAAACTCCTCGACTAATTTAAGAATGTTTACTTTTTTATCCGCTTCGTAACTGAGGGTTCCTGTTTTATTGATCATTATTTCAGTTAGCAGATAGGATAAATTCTGTTTAGCATCCAAACTCGAACGAAAATGCGTATTAATGAGATTGATGAGGAATTGTGAAATGTTTCCAGTGTAGGAATAAACCGGGACCTCAACGTCAAATTTAGATAGAAAATCCTTCGTTGATAATTTGATGTATCGCTCATCAATCTTCTCGATTGAAGTAATAATTCCAATATAGAAGTAATCGGACTCTCTTACAACAAGGTAATCGCCAACATCCGCATTGAGGCTTTCCTTATTAACATGAAAAGTTGATGACTGCGGGACAAGGGCGTCGAGGACGATTTCAAAATCATCACTAGCAAAGGCATAATCAATCACCTTTAAAGTTTGCTCATTCAAAAATACAATTTGCATAGATCCTCCTAATGAGCGATGTACTCTTCCCGAAAAGTAACGTCGCAAGTACTGGGCTCTCGCACTCCTGGATCAAAAAAGATCTCACTTATTCCCGGAGGAAGGTAAAGAAAGTTATCATATGAAAAATCTTGATATTGGTAGATGTCAGTTACTTCACCATTTATCGTTCTTTTAATATATTGATCGATTGGATCAGATGAGACCTCAATCACAGGATTTTCTCTTTCATCAACGAGCAAGCGAAGAGCGTTCACTACTTCTCCGTTTTGACGAATAATCAAACGTGGATTAAAGACGTTACCAGTAATTTTGATTTTAAGCGGGATGTTTTTGACACACTCGTTAGCCACATTCACTTTTCCATTAAATGAAATCGAATAGACATGTGTAAATCGATAAGGATAAGTTTTGCCCTCATCGGATTGGACGACATTAATTGTGGTCGATTTATCAATGAGCCAAAACGTTAAACATTCTATTTGAACACTACTCCGAATAATGCCTGATTCTATCTGCCCTTTTGTTGTTGAGCGGATATTTACATAGCAATATTTCAAACCATCCGCCAGGTAATAAAGGCGTAGTTCTTTACTCTTAGTCACATAGTCTCGCCACTTAGTAAAACCCTCATAGCCTTCAAGAAAAATTAAAGTCAAGTTGATGACTCTTTGCTGCATTTTCCGTTTGTTTTCGACAAATTTATCTGCAAAATCCTGATATTCAATATCAAAATCAAAGCCAAGACCATCAAGCGCTTCGATAAGTGTATTGTTTTTATAATCTAAAAAATAGGTGGTGCCTACTTCGTTAACCAAATATAGTTTACGCATTAGTAAGCACCTCCTAGCGCGGCATTAATTGAATCAATATCGACATCGCCGCTCGTATTAATCGTCACGGTATTCGTCGTGCTCTTGTTCTCTACTTTATTGTTAGTGGTCGTATTATTTTTGACCGCATTTTTATCTGAGAAAGAGCCACCAGTGAATAGGTCCGCGATCCAAGTGAAAACACCGCTCGCCTTATCTAGTAACCACTTAATCCCGTCAATGATGGCGGTTAGGATTTCTAAAATGGGTTCAAGGACCGCAAACAGCACTTCTAGCACAGGTATGATGACCGCCTTGATGACGCCGGCAAGCACGACCAAAATCGGAGAAATGGCTTCGATGATAGTAAAAAGCACGCTTAGCATCGTCATGAGCGGAGCAAGTAATACATTTAATAGAGGCTCAAGGAGTAGCATCAAAATACTGATGACTTCAATCACGATTCCAATGATCTCGATGATCGGTTTAAGTAAGGCTACGATGATTTCTAAAATCGGATTTAGGATTTGAATAAAGATATCCAGTAGCGAAACTACTAGCTGAATGACGACATTAAGAATATCGACAACGACCATTATGATTTTAATGAGTGGCCCTAGAATCGCATTGATTAATCCGAGCGCAGCTTCAACAATCTTAATAATTAAATCGATCAAGATTTTAATGATGACAACGATGGGACCTAAAAGCGCCATGAGGACATCGATGATAGGGATCAATAGCTGTAAGACCATGTTGATAATCTCGGTAATGACCGGAATAAGTGACTCAATCAAATTAATGATTACATCAAGAACGTCGACGATCATGTCCAAGACACCATCAAGTAGCGAGACAATGACATCAATGAGCGTATTAATCACGCCCATGAGCGCTTCAATGATGGGCATCAATGCCTGGACCAAGGTCGAGACAAGTCCCATTAGTTTATCGATTAAACCGCCAAGAATATCAAATAGTCGTTTTAATAGTTCTCTAAACTTTTCATTTTGTAATAAGACAACCGCCAGGATAGCAATCAGCGCTCCCCACCCTAAGGTTGAAAACTTGATCGCCGCTCCAGCAATCTTTACCGCCCCACTTACAGCCGTAAAAGCTGTCTTTAATGTTGAAATCATCGGTAGCATTTTTGCAAATATTGATAAGGCTGGCCCTAAGGCAACCAATAGACCGGCAAAAATACCAATAGTCGTTTTAACACCACTACTAAGGTTTTTCCACCAATCAAGGACTTTTCTGACGTTAGTAATTAATTTATCGCGAAGGGCGACGACAATCTTTTCTAGTGTTGGTAAGAGTAGTGTCGAAAAGCTCATGGCTAGCGAGGTTGTTGTTTGCTTTAAAGAGTCGAGTGCGTCCGTAAAACTGCCTGCAATTTCAGCATCTTCGGTAGAAACAACGCCTAATTCGCGCGCTTCTTCTCGCCAGCGCTCAATTTCACTAGCGGAAGCAGCAAGCACTGGAGCGAGTTCAGAGCCGATTTTTTCACCAAAGAAAGCATTAGCAACAGCGGTTCTTGTCGCTTGATCTTCCACACCAGCTAGGGCACCGCGAATCACCTCAAAAGCCTGGTCTGCATTTAAGCCTTTTAGATCATTTACGGTTAGACCAATGAGGGCTAGTGACGCAGCAACTTTACTGGCGTCACCCGTAGCGATATCGCCAAGGATTGAGTTTACCTTAATAAATGCTTTATCCATTGCTTCAGTGGATGAACCGAGGATCTTAGCGGTATATTGCCACTCTTGTAGCGACTCAACTGAGAGCCCAAGCTTTGAAGCAGTGTCGGCAATTTCATCGACTGATTGAGCGGTTTTAATCGCTAGTGCGGCTAAAGCTGTGCCGGCCGCAATCGCAGGGGCTGTAATGTACTTTGTAAGCGAGGAGCCAATTTTACCAATAGCTGCAACATTGATGCCAGATAACTTTTTGATGTTATCTTCAGTTTTTTCTAGCTGTGAATTCAAGTTCGCAACTTCGGATTCAGTGTATTGAATAGAGCGCTTTAGTTTATTAAACTCCTGCTCACTCATCGCCCCAATTTCGACTGCTTTTTTAGCTTCTTCTAATTGCTTATTTTGTTCTTCTAACTTTTGTTTAGTTAGGGTTAGTATTTGATTCAACTTCTCTTGTTTTTGTTTCCAAAGGTCAAGATTGCCTGAATCATATTTTAAGTTTTTATTAACGGCTGCTAGGTCTTTTTGCTGCTCTTTAAGTCCTGCATTTAAGGATTTGAGATTGGCTTCTAACTCGGTAGTATCAAGCCCTAGCTTAATGTTCATGCCTTTTACTGTTTCAGCCATGTTCTCGCCCTCCTAACCTAAAAATTTATCGATATCCTGTTGAGTGGCAGTTCGACTAGGTGTTTCACCTGCATAGACATTCTTTTGGATCTCGACGATTTCTAAGTAAGTTTGAATGTCAAAAAACTCGCTATCACGGATTGGAATTCCTAATTGCGCCAAGTTGTAAATTATATTTGCCGTGAAACTATGTAAACTTGGCCCACTATCGCGGGGAGTCTTGTCCGCCGGCTTTGTTTTTGTTAACGGATCCAAGTAACTCAGCAATAACGGTAGCAAGGGTGCTTAACTCATCGGTGGCATTTAAAACCGAAAAGTCGAACCCCTGCAAGAATTTATCGTAAGTAATGGTCGTGAATGGTTTGTGTAGAATAAAGACGATTCTAAACAAGATATCGATGAATTTTCCGACATCCTCTTTATTCGCCTGGAGTGCTTTATCGAGCGCATCCACATCACTAAATAACTCAGTCCCGAATACTTGCCGATAGGAAATAATCGTAAAAAGGGAGGAAGCGAGCTTGTACTCTTTCCCCCCTAAGGTGATTGTTCTTTCCATTGTTTATACCACCGTAATCACAGGGATTGTTGGCGCGGATGTTAAGAAATTCGTGTAGTTACTATCGCCAATCGCCGCGACACTGTTCGTGATCAAGTGTTCGCCAACTTCAAGTGGACGAGCGGTAATATTTAAGGTGATGGCATTAGCTTCGGCCGAGTCTGTTTTCGACTTTGTTGCCTCACTAATCGGCGTGACGTTACATAGATAAAACCATGCTCGACGTGCTTTGGCATCGCCTTGAAACTCAAGTCCGAGCGCAAAGGTGACCGTTTTTGCATTGGCCACTTCGACAATGTTGCCGTTAGCAAGCCGTTTATAACCGAGGATGTTAATCTTAAATTCCTCAGTGATTTCAGTTAGCTTTAAGGTAAGTGTTCTGCCTGCGTTTTGGACGAGGTTAGCAATCACGACATCATCAGCATAAACGGCTGTTGAACCGCCGACGATATCACTTGTGAATTCTTGTGCTCCTGGTAGAGCAATGGGGGCCGCATAAGTAAAGGTTCCATCAGTTCCCTGTGTTGCGATCGAATAATGAACATTTCGTAGCCCATACGTAATTTTGTTGTTAGCCATAATTAAATTTCCTCCAGTCTAACTTCATAGACTTTATTTATTGAACCGTCCTCATTGCTATATTCGGATAGGTTTTCCGGCGTGTATCCGGCTTGAAGTAATGTGCGGACCAGTTTGTTTTCTTGGTTCACATCCTTCTTTTTAGTAATCAACGTGATCTGAATGATACTCGTATAAAAAACCGGCTTATCTTCAGCAAATACCGATGCTCGTTTACTCGTTTCTTGAAACACAATAAAGGGCGGTTCGGCATTATCTTCGTTGTCATAGGCATTGGTAGCATAAAACACTTTATCGACAACGCTTAATAAAGTGGTTCGTAGCTTTTCTAAATACATGGATTAGCCAGCCTGTCTAATGATCTGCCTGATCTCTTCAAGCATAAGTGGGGTTAGTAATTCGTATGATGGTCGTAAATAGGGCCTAGCCGCGACAAGCTTGCCACTTCGATGCTTGAAGCCAAACTCGACTAAATGGACGAGGCCGCTCTGTGTTTTTGAGTAGATGACAATGATACGATTTGCCCCTTCGCCATATGACTCCTTAACAAAGGAATCAGCGAGGGCGTTAGGAGCACCACTTCGAGGAGCATTAGTGCGAATGTAATCAATAATGTTATCGGCTGTTTTATCAAGACTAGCTTCGATTTGCGTGGTGACATCTTTTGAATATGCTACTACGCTTCTTTCGATTTCTTCTGTAAGTTTACTAGGATCCATGGTCGAGAATCTCCTCCCACTTTAAAGGCGTCTCCGAAAGGTAAAGTTCGATGTACTGCCCGTTAAGATATGTGCGTTTGATTTCATAAATTTTCTCGTAACGAGGAAAGTAAGCGTATTTGCTTCCGTCATAAATAAATGATTGAATGCTCACCTTAAAATCAAATAAGACTTTTGTTTGTAAAGATGAATAATATTCCTTGGAAGAGATGGAGCTGATAACTCCACCCACCTCCTTGGAGCCGACCAACCGCCAAGTCTTGTTACCAAGATTATCGACAGCTGTTTTAACACGAAATAGGATGAAGGAAGTATTGTAGGAATTAGGATACGCAATCATAGGGAAACCCGAGGATTATCACCCATGAGGAGCACCATTAACCTCAGAGGCTAGAGGCACGAGGCATAACTGTCTGAGTAAGACATCAAAGCTCTTAGGCAACTCTCTCACCGTACCGTCGCTTTTGAAGCCAAAGTTAGTCTTCACAAATATGATAATAAGAGCTTTTACCAATGAGTTATCGCTCGATTCAGCGATTTCACGAGGAACTCCAGCCGTTATCAGCAGCCGGCGGCACGAAGCAATATGAACTAACAACTCATCATCGGCATAGTTTTCGGTTACAGGGATTAGCAAAGATTTTTTAGCTATCTCCAGCATGTTTTCACTCATCACAAATACCTCCCTATCTTTTAGATATTTTCCTATTCGCTTAAACGATAGGCCGTCTAGTCCGAAGACATCAGACCTACGTGTTTCGACCAATAATTAGATGTTGCTTATTAGGCAACTAGCCAGCAGGTTCTGTGGCTTTTTTCTTGATTCGTAAGAATCCTTTATATCCGACTACGTTACCGCCAGTAAACACGGAGGCTTTGTAGCTGATGATCCCATCTTTGAACTTGTAATCAGTTGATTTAGCAATTTCAACAGGTGAGAACACGGGTACTTCATAGTTCGTAAGCGCACCATAGGCGATACAGTAAGTACCAGCAGCAGTGCTTGGATCGGCGATGGAACCGCAGTTGCTATTGATGATATATGGAATGCCATCAATCGTGGATGCGCTGTAATCGACGATATGTACTTTGCGTCCTTCAGAGGTCCGAAGATTTGCGAAAGCGCGCAAGTCATTTTTACTTAAAATTAAGGCCGCTCCACCTTCGACTTCTTCATCCCCACCATAAGCGTAGATAATTTCATCAAGTGTGGTTTCGTCAATGGTCTCAATCTCGACATCAGTATTGTCAGCGAGTGCTTCTACACCGGTCGCAAAGATGCCTTTAAACGTGTTAGTGGTTCCGGCACCGCGTAAGATTTGTTGCGAGATTTTCTTGCGAAGTGCAATGTTAATTCCTTTTAACACTTCTTGCGAATAAGGAAGCGCTGGTAGTTTTTCCAGCTCTTCAGTGATTTCAGCGTAAGCCGTCACTTTTACTTTAGTAATGGTTGCATAACCGAACGTCGGCTCAGCCGTTGTGTAAGGATCACCTTCAGCGGTAAGACCAGCGATTCCATTCGTTTTGATGAAAGACTTCTTATACGTCTCTCCACCTTCCAAATTTACAATTTTCACTCGATCGACAAGTGTAGAAACTTCACGGAACGGATATTCACCGATCGCGGTGTTTGTGTGTGAGGGCAGTAAGACATTACTAGAAGTAACCGTAACTGTGCGACCTTCTTTTAAGTCCTTACCGCGTTTTTCCATGTTTTCGACCATTTGATTGTCATCACGTGTTTGGATCATCGGCGACTTATCAAACTTACGCTTCATGACGAGTTTCTTTTCAATGAGATCCCGTTCCTCATTCAGCGTATCTGTTTCCGTTTCGAGTTTTTCGAGTTCGGAAATGTTATCTTCTTTTTCTGCTAGGCCGCGAATTTCATTCAAGCGGTCAGCAATTTCTTTTTTGCGAATTTCTAAATTCATGTGTGAATTCCTCCTAAATATTCGTTTTTAATTTGAGTCTTTTGCGTATTACTTGTCTCATCTGCTCGTTTTTCACATTCTCCAATGCCCCTAGTTCCGCATCCGCGATTTCTAAGGAACGAGTCAGTGCATCAATAGAGGTGCCCTCATAGGCTGGTAAATCCACGACCGAAACATCATACAAACGATCAATCTGCGTGATAGTCCGTTTCGGCACTTCTCCACTTCTATCCCAGCTTTGACTTTTGACAGTAAAAGCAAATGACATCTTGTCTAGTAACCCAGCGACAATCGATTTATAAACATCCCGATTTGACTGAGTATCAATTAATTCGGCTCTAATCTTGAGGCCACGTTCATCAATTTGAAAGGTGAGCGAACCATTACGAGTCCGCGCTAGTATAAGGCGGTTGTCGGTATGGTTATATTTGAGCGGCACATCTTGTAAATCAGCGCCTTCAAGAGATCGTTGATCGATAACTTCTGTAAAACCATGTTCTCTATCACCGATGAGCGTTTCTTGGTTAAAAACGATTGCATAACCTTCAATAATCATTTTTTCAGCTTCATCAGGGCTTTTACCTTCAATGGTAGAAAACCGAACTTCTTTATTTTTTAACATCTTCTTCCTCCTTCGGCTCTTCACCGACTTGGTATTTGTTCGCGCTATTTGCGTCGACATAGTTAAGTGATTGGAGACGCTTATCTCCGCCTTCGATTGGCTCAAGACCTAGTAAACTTCTCGATTCATTTAAAGAGAGGATTCCTAGTCCCATTAGTTTTTCAATCGCACTGACTTTGGTGTTCCATGACGCGTATTGTAAACGCTCGGAGTAAAAGACAATTTGCTCTCCGTTTTCTAGATTGTTTCTCGTTAAGAGTGCTTTAGAAAAGGTCTCTGAAAAAGCAATAGCGATGCCTTCAATCGTCCCTTCATAAAATGCGTTATATTCATCCTCGGTGTATTTGTTGTCATAGATTGATTCACTGACACCGAAATAGGTGATGATCTTCTTTTGTAGGAAAGTGAGCGTCTCACTACTGACGAGTTTGGGATCGACACTTAGCGGTATGTAATCACTTTTAAGGTCGACGGGGACTATTGAAGAATTGCCATTTATCGTCGCCTCTTTAAGCGCACGATCGAATTCATCCTTCTGTGCTTTTTTATCTTTTTCCGAGAGCAGCCCATTGATTTTTAGTAAGCCTTTAATTTGAAAGCTACTTCTGATGGCGTTATCAATTCCCTGGAGCACAGAGTCGTTAATCTTGATGGTCTTTAAGATTGCAGAATGGTCTGAGATTGCTCCACTGCCACCGAAGATATCGTTGAGGCCATAGAACCTCCGCATGTGAATGATGGATTCATAGGGCAGAGTATAGGCTCTTCCATCTAGAAAAGAAAAACGGAGGTATAAATCTCCGCTTGAATCTTTAATCGCCTCGACTGAGTTAGGTTTGATTGGCCATAACTCTTTTAGTTCATAGGTGTTTTCGTCATAAACTGGATAAATGAATGCGTTATTGTTTAGATATAAAAGTGTCACCACTCGATAGATAAAATCGTAAGGCGTCATCAATGGATTAGGCTGATATTTTAGTAAATATGCGAGTGTTCCCTTTTTCTCCACGACTGACGAGTTATCAAGGTTTTTTACATATCGCGGTTTAAGTTTTGCAGCATGAGTTGCGATGCGATCGATACAAATCTTGACGACATCACTGGCGTTGATATTGTTGCCAAAATCGTTAAATATATTTAAGGTTGATTGAAAAACTTTTGTGTCGTAATTCATCGGCTCAACGGTTTTCTTTTTTCTTGTAAATAATCCCATAAAGCCTCCTAACTTATCATGTTTTCATAATCGGTTTTGTATCGGTTTAAGACAGCATAAGCAATGATTAAAGCAACCGTTCCATCAATCCTTCTTAACTTTGAATTCAGCTTCGAAGGCTGGATGTTTCCGTTGATGTCGACCTTCGCTTGGGTGTTACTTAGGCACCACTTCAAAATCGGATTGTTGTTATAGATCACAAGTTTATTTTTCAGATCAGCTTCAAGTTGTTTCATCGGTTCTGAAAGGGAGTAAACGCCCTGTCTCACTTTTTCCATCGTGAAACCAGCGTCTTCCATCTCTTTAATCCAGTACTGTGAGTTCCACGGATCAAAGCCAATCCAAAGTGGTCTAATTTGATAAGTTTGAATCATCTTAACAAACCACTTGGTCACTAGTGTAAAATCATTTTGATTACCATCTGTAAGTGTGATGAATCCACGTTTATGCCAAATATCATAAGGAACACTATCTTCCGCTATGCGCTGCGCTAATACATCTGAGGGCATGAAAAATTGTGGAATCACATACTTCTTCCCATCTTTGATGACTAAGAGAATTGCCACGGTTAAATCGGTGGTCGAAGATAAATCAACGCCGCCTATGGCATAGCTATCTTTCAGGAAATCAAGCTCAAATTTAGTCTCGTTATTTAGATCAGCAAAGTTTAGCCATGATCCACTATCGAGTTGCTTCAAATTAAAATCTTTACAGAGCATCGTTACACGCGTCGAGAGGTCGTTTTTAGCTTTGTTCATAATGTCATCTAAGTAGGAGACAAGTTTTATTTTCCCAATGGAAGGATTGCTCTTTTGCCATGAAGTAGAATCTTCGAAGACCTCATCAATGCTGTCCTGCGTATAAAGCCAAGGGAGAATCCGGATATCATTGATTTCGCCCTTAATCATCTTGCGGCAGTAATCGAGTTTGCTATCAAGAAATCCATCTACTGTAGTGCCTTCAGTCGTGATAATGAAAATAAGCGGCTCTTTCTTAGTTGATTGACTTTGTTTAATCGCGTCATACACTTTTGAATCTGTCATTTCGTGCACTTCGTCAATACATCCGACCTCGATGTTGTAACCATCTTTATTACGCGACTGCGCCGATAGTTTTTTAATCTTGTTTTTATTCTTAGGCGAGTAGATATAGAAGATATTTTTCTTTGATCGCTTCTCATTTCTAAGCGGCCGGCTTTGCTCACGCATGTTATTTATCTCTTCAAAAAGGATGGATGCTTGGTCGTTCGTGTTTGAGGCACAGACGATATCAACCCCTCCCGAGCTTAAGAAAAACTCCGCCAGGTCAATGCCTGCAATGAACGTTGTCTTGCCGTTTTTGCGCGCTACAACGAGCAGAACTTCATTAAACCTACGCAAACCGGTGTCCGCCATTTTGAAGCCGTAGGAGGCCTCTAAAAACGCTTTTTCCCATAATTCTAGGATGAATGGTTGACCGTTAAAGGGGGATTTAGTGTGTTTACAAAACTTTTCAATAAAGTCAATTCGTAGTAGCCCTGGCTTTGTGTCATAGACATAGGCGGGATTGGCCATATCTTCCTTCAAAGCATCGATGACACTTTTTAGTTCTTTGCCAACCCGGATCCTTCCACTTTCAATTTCATCAAGGTACTCAAGTAAATAACTCATTCTTCAATGGGCGCGCTTTCTTCTTGGGGATATAACCTGGGCGCATTGGCCTTAGGAAGGGCATCGTCAGTGGGTTCATCAATATCGTGGTAATGAATCTCGCTATCTTTTTTCCCTAGAATGAGCCAGGGGCCAATAATAAGACCATCCGTCACACTTTGAAGGACCTTACCTACTTCTGCATATAGAATGCGTCGTCCGTTTTCTTCTTTTATTTCCATAAGGGTTCCTCCTACGCTAATGACCAGTTTTTATTAAGCGCGATATTAAGTTCTTCTTGTGTGCACTTAGCAAGGTTAGCGGCACCCAAAGTGAGCACCTTTGCCCCTGCACCGCCTAGATCCTTCAATGATTGAAACATCAAGACGATGGATTCTTTTGTTAGGTTTGTGACGTTTGAAAAGTTAGATGAAACATTGAAACTCGTTTGTAGTGTGATTTTATTAAGTAAAGGGCAATCTTGAATAGCGTTTGCCGGAATCGCTGAGGTCACTGTGTTAGGAATCCAGACTTCGTTTAATACCGGACAACTTTTAATAACAGATGTTCCGCCCGAGAGGGTTTGCAGCCGATCGGGAAGGTATAATTTCGTGAGGTTAGGAATGTTCCAAAAAGCATAGCTGCCTAAAGTCCGTAGGTTCGATAAAGCTTCAAAGCGGACGATGCCACATCCGCAACTGCCGAGATTATATTTTCCCCATGCATCAATTGACTTTGGAAAGGTGATATCGCCAAGATTCGCAATTCGGTAGATCGCGTAATCTTCGAGTGTTCTAAGCTGCGATCCTTCTTCAAAAATAATCCCGTTACAACCCGAATCATATAAGATACGGTCTTTAATGGTGATGATGCTCGAAGGAATAATTAACTTAAATGCCTGCGCATAGTTTGATAAGAAATAGCTACTAATAAATGACGCGGTGTTTGGAATTTGAAACTCATCAAAAGTTCCCTCAACTAACTCACGCAGAAGATTTTGTTCTTCTGTGGTCGAGTTGTTTCCTAAATTACCACGCGCAACATTCGCAATTAAAGGTTCGCTTGCATAGATGTAGTTTGCGGTAATGACACTACTTGCATTGGCGGGTTCATCACAGCAGATAAAGGATATCTCCCACCTTCCTTCCCAGGCAGTGACGGCTTTGGGAATTTCAAAGGTGTTGTCATGAACGCGATATAGATAGTTGGTGTTTTGATGCGTGAATTTTAAGTAGTGATATTCGCTATCAACCTCTGGATCAACGGTGAAGTTTAACTTAACCCGCTTACTCTCTTTGAAAACGGAAATCGTTAGAGGAAACTCGCTTGTAATCAGCTTTCCTGTTTTATCAACGTTGATATTTATTTCATATGCCATAGTGCCTCCTTACAAATTCGCGTTCCTCAAGAACTCATCAAATTCGTCGTCGTTATCGATTGTATTTCTACCCATCACAATGCTGAGTGTCTTAATAATTCCTTGATATACCGTCAAGGTTTTAAGGTATGTTTTGTAGTTAACGGATTCACGAGAGTTACCTTTATTTGAGAACTGAATAGCCCCATGTTTTTTTAGTGAAACCTCTAGTTCGTCTAATTGAACTTTAAGAAAAGCTGCCTTCATCAGCAGCTCATTAATTAACTTTGTTTTGTTCTCGTCTACGTCTTTGAATAAATCTAACAACCGAGCGTATTCTATTTGTACATTTTCATAATTCATCTGCTTCCTCCAATAAAAAAACCAGGCCGTTTCCGGAATCCTGGATTTTTGAAATTTTAGCCTCCCACATTTGTGAGGTCGGGGCTGCGGTACTAGAACAATAATATGCTATCTTTTAACGGGGGGCTTAATCTCGATGAATAGTTTAATTCTGTCGAGTTCAACCTCAGGAATTCCCTTTTTAACAAGCTGCTTATAAATCGAACGTGCCTTTCGAGGTGGAACGTTATACTCCTCTTCAATTAGATATTCATTAATCTCGTCAGCTTTTAGTTGTTGAGTTTTGTTAGGATCATTCCAAATTTCTAAACAATGTGTGATAGTTTCTTTTCGTGACATGAATATACCTCTTTGGTCCTATTTTAACACTCTTGATGAGTCAAATTTCCGTCCCCATCGAAATTTTGTTTGTTCTTATTGAACCGCTTATGCTCTTTGTTATGGCAGTCTTTGCATAGCAGTATTAGATTGTCTTGATTTAAAGTTACATTAAGATCATTAACATTACTCGGTGAGACATGGACAATATGGTGAACTTCTTCTCCAACTCCGCCACATTTCTCGCACCTTCCGTTCGCACTCGTTATCTTGATTAAACGCGCCTGTTGCCAAGCAGAACTTCGATAAAAGCGGTTAATGGCAGCACAAGTACTAATCATGGACAAGCTTTGCTCCTGCCGACAACACTTGAGAAAGTCTGCTTAGCTTTTCCCATGGAAGCTTTAAATCATCTCGACCAACATGACCATATTTAGCGAGTTCATAATACTTAACAGATCCGAGACTCAACTCTTCTCTTATACTTCTCGGGCTAAAATTAAACACATTCTTAACTAACTTTAATAGCTCTTCTTCGTTTACATCTGATGTACCAAAGGTATCTACCGTTAGAGAAATAGGATTAGCGATTCCAATAGCGTACGACACTCCTACTTCACATCTATTTGCGAGCCCTGAGGCAACGATATGTTTCGCCACAAACCGACAATAGTATGCGGCAGAGCGGTCGACTTTGCTTGGATCTTTACCCGAGAAAGCACCACCGCCATGACGACCAACGCCACCATAGGTGTCACAGATAATCTTACGTCCGGTTAAACCTGAATCAGCATAAGGACCACCAATAACGAATTCTCCGGTTGGATTAATAAGAATGGAGGTTCTATCACTTATATACTCTGGTGGAATCACATCTTTGATGACTCTTTTTATAATCGGTTCAAAGACACTCCGATCAACCCCTGGTTTTGTTTGGGCAGATACAACAACGGTTGTCACATGAGATGGAACGCTATCTACATAAGCGACGCTGACTTGGCATTTACCGTCAGGACCGAAGACTGAACTGTGAAGGTTCTTTGTAATGCGATCCATTTCGATGGCAATATTCCTTGATAGTTCAATGCTTAGTGGCATCAGTGTGGACGTGTCATTAGAGGCATAGCCAAACATGATCCCCTGATCACCCGCGCCATCTTTATCAACACCAAGCGCAATGTCTGGTGATTGTTTGGAGATTAACTCTAATACTTGGAAATGCTCATGGTAGCCGATATCGTTCAAAACGGATTTAGCAATCTTTGCCGGTTCAATCTTCGCTGTAGTCGTCAGTTCTCCACCAATGACTAAGCAGTTATCTTTGATAAAACACTCAATTGCGACACGACTTTCTTTATCTACTTCTAAGCAGGCATCGAGAATGGCATCGCTAATTTGATCACAGACTTTATCAGGATGACCACGAAAAACAGATTCACTAGTTACAATTTTCATTACGAACTCCTTATTAAGAAAAAAAGGCCCTTAAGCCTTCTTGTTTAGTCTTTTAATGCGCTCGGGAATGACATACTTTAAATTGCATTCATCGCAGCACTTTTCGCCCTTCAACGGGCTTGGATTATTGCCATAACCAACAATTGTTTTGTGGCAGATACAACATTTTTCATTTTTGCTCATTTTTAATTACCTCTTTAATATTCCGTTCTGGAATGATGGCAACCATGCGCTCATGGGCTAGAAACTCAACCAGCGTGCTCGTCATGTCCCCGCCCGTAATGATGATGGCGTACCAAGTTCCCTCTAAATAGGATCCATCTTCGTAAACTTTATCAATGGTTCCTATCACGTCATAAAACTTCTTTTGATTCTTTAATTTAGCCTTAACAACTGCTCCTTGAGTGACTTTCATGCTAACCTCCATAATGATGATTCATCATGTGTATGTTCGCGTAATAAACAACATATAGCAACGACAAAATCGATATATTTTGCTAGGTGTCGTTTTTTGCTTTTATTGATTAATCTAAGAGCTTTTCACTTTGCTCGACGATATAATCCGGAATCGTTGAAAGCGGGATTTTCACACCATCGCGAATGAGAAAACAGCCATCAATACTATTCTTTAATCGACTATATCTTTTAACAATGACATCCACGTAACGTTCATCGAGTTCCATCACTAGTGCTTTGCGTTTAAGTTCCTCACAGGCAATTAACGTCGTGCCACTGCCACCGAATAGATCGAGAACTGTTTCACCTTTTCGGCTTGAGTTATTAATCGCTCGGGCAACTAGTGGGATTGGTTTCATGGTTGGATGCAGGTCATTTGTCTTCGGTTTGTTATATTCCCAGACAGTATCTTGTGTGCGGTCTTCGGCAAAGTAATGAGTCTCGCCCTCTTTCCATCCATAAAGGATTGGTTCATGCCGCCAATGATAATCTTGTCTCCCAAGCACGAGTGAGTTTTTAACCCAAACTAGACACTCAGACAGTTTTAATCCAGCACCTTTAAAAGCTGTTCTAAAGTTCAAACCTTCGGTGTCAGCGTGGCAGCAATATACGACACCGCCCGGTTTTAAATGCTCGGCCATATTAGTGAACGCTTTTGACAAAAAAGTCAGGAAATCTCCATCTTTTTGCTTATCGTTTTGAATTTTCATCCCAGTCGAGCCTTCGTAATCTACGTTATATGGCGGATCGGTAAAAATCATATCGACCACTTTTCGATTCACTAAAGCCTTAACGATCTCGGGATCGGTGGAATCTCCGCACATCACGCGATGTTCATTTAATTCAAAGATGTCACCTTTTTGTGAATATGGATGATCGGTTAATACTTCACTTTCATCAAAGTCATCATCTTCAGGATCATCACCTAACTTCTTCTGTAATTCCTCAAAACCAAATAGGTCGAGATCTAATTCAATATTGTCAAACTCAATCTTTAATTTATCGAGGTCCCAGTCGGCAAGTTCCGAAGCACGATTATCCGCTAAACGAAATGCACGAATTTTATCTTCACTTAAGTCATCAGCGATAATGCAAGGAACGTCAGTAATGCCTAACTTCTTACAAGCCTTGATTCGTGTGTGTCCAGCAATAATGACATTATCTTTTGTGATAATCACCGGGACTTTAAAACCGAATTCCTTGATTGAATTAGCGACAGCTTCGACAGCTTGATCATTTTTTCTTGGGTTGTTTTCATAAACCTTTAGTTCATCAATATTTTTAATCACTATCTTCAGTTCTTTCGCCATTAGCCCATTCCTCCTGACTTTCTTTCATCTTCTGCTCGGCAAGTTTGAGCTCTTCGCTTCGATCACTAAACTCACGACCAAAATGTCTCGATAATAAGTAAACAAGTGCCTTATAGTCTGGTGGAACTTGCTTTGTTACCTTCGTCACTTTACGTCTTGGTGGACTTCCTCGTCCTTTATCTTCGACGATTTGCTCTTCGTCAACAGTCTCAAAGCCAACAGCACGCTTATACATCGCGCCCATGAGGTCCATTTTTAAGTTGACTCTCGCTGACTCCATGACCTGTCCGATTTCCGGATGTCTCTTCTTCAACCTAGAAAATGTGGCTTCATCGATACTGAGGCGTTCGCACATTTCTCGCTGTGTCACTAACTTCTTAGAACACTCGGCGATAAAAGCTTGAATCTCTGGCCACTTCCCTGAGTCTAACCACAGTTCATAGGTATCTCGTTTGGGGATTTTTCCCATGTCGATTACCTCCAAATTGTGTAATAAAAAAGCCAACGCTTATTTGTCCTGCGCCGGCTGTGTTTATGTACTTCTCTACACTTATAGCTTATGTGAATAACTCGCTATACGGAAGGTATACTTTACTATACTTTGCTATACTCTTTTGGAACTTTTACGAGTTTCAAGGCTCTCTGGTGTAGTTTATAGAGATACACCTGACTGTATGCAAGATCGATGGCGATATCCTCCCAGTTTCGGCAGTTGATATAGCGCTCACGAAGGATGATTTCAAGCTTTGCATCTCCTATTTCAGCGATCGTTTTAGCAATTTCACGCTTCAATGCCATCAACTTATCGATTTCGGCATGAATCATTTTCTCAAGTTCCATAATTTTATCGATGTAGCGTATGAACGGCGCTTCTAGACTTGGCTGCTGTTTGATCTTATTAGGTCCATAACTCGGACCACTTGGACCAAGCGCAATTGTGTTGATATATTCAAGTTCATTTTCAAATGACTTAATGCGATTATTAAGAAGTCTAGCCTGACTTAAGTACTTTTTTGCATCCATTGCATTTACGCTCCTCTCTTAATGTGATTAGTAATGTCGCTGGATTGATCGAAGTTAAGACTCCGAAGTATGGCGACTGGATGAACGATTCTATTTCTTCTATTTCCTGGTTATATTTAGCCCGTATCTTTTCATATTTAGATCGGTTCGTTAATCGAAGTAACGCACCACGAGTTTCAAGTTGAGTTAGACCTTCACAGGCTTTGCGATAATCGAACACAGCGCACTTTACGATGTTAGCGGCTAATTTATCAAAGCACGTCATATATTCGCCCTCACTGCTTTAAACAGCGCATTTTGCAGCGTTTCTTTACCGCTTAGGACTTTCAAGATTTGTTCGTCGATCGTCTTATCAGCAATGATATGCATCACAACTACAGTGTTTGAAATTTGTCCTTGTCGCCATATCCGGGCAATCGTCTGTTGATATAGTTCAAGGCTCCACGTCAAGCCAAACCACACCAGTGTTGATCCTCCACTTTGTAGATTAAGGCCATGCCCTGCTGATGCTGGATGGATAAGTCCGACTTGAAGATTTCCTTTATTCCAGTTATCGATACTTAGTGATGTATTTAACTCCTGGTAGACAATTCCAAGTGTATTGAGTCGTTCTTTAATCCGCTCAAGATCATGCTTGAACCAGTATGCAAGTAAGATGGGATTGCAATTAGCGGATTCAACTATATCCTCGAGTGCATCTAACTTTTTATCATGTATAACCTCACTTTTACCAGCTTCAGTGTAAATGGCACCGTTAGCAATTTGAGTTAATTTGCCGGTCAGCACAGCAGCATTTGCGGCCGTTATTTCCTTTTCCTTAAGTTCCAGCACGAGGTTATCTTTGAAATCTTCGTAATATTGATATTCGTCATCATCAAGATAGACTTTGTACTCACTGCTAATGAGCTCGGGCATTTTGATGTGGTCTTTCGCCTTCATGGAGATGGTCATGTCACTAATAAGATTAAAGATGGCATCTCTCGCTCCAGGGAGTGGACGATATGAGAATATGACATTTCCATTACGCTTATCTGGTGTAAAGAAATTATTTCGATAATGAGTGATAAACCTACCAAGTCGTCTTCCATAGTCAAGCACGCGGAACTCTGCCCATAGATCCATTAATCCATTTCCAGCCGGAGTGCCGGTGAGGCCAACAATGCGTTTTGCATCTGGTCGTATTTTTAGTAAGTTTTGAAATCTCTTACTTCTACCATTTTTAAATGATGAGAGTTCATCGATGACGATCATATCGAACCGCACATTAACACCGCTCTTTTCCACTAACCATTGGACGTTTTCTCGGTTAATGATATAAATATCAGCTTTAGCATTTAACGCTCGAATCCGTTCTTCTTCATTTCCTACCGCAACCGACACAACTAGATGGCCAAGATGATCCCACTTTGCGATTTCGTTTGGCCAGGTATCGCGGGCAACTCTAAGTGGTGCGATGATTAATACTTTGCTCACCTGAAACGAGTCGAATAGTAGCCCATCAAGTGCGGTCAGAGTAATAACGGTTTTACCTAATCCCATATCCAAGAGAATCGCCGAGATGCTGTTCTCTTCAATAAACTTGGTTGTGAATGTTTGATAATCATGTGGTACATATTTCATCTATAATTCCTCCTATCAATTTTTCATCATCTAGCACGAACACCAGGAACCCTAGTTCACGTAATTGTCTAAATCTTACTTTTTGTAGTTTTCGTGGTTTTTTTCCTGGCGCTTTTACCTCAACGAAGGCGAGCTTACCAACAGCAATCAAGATCAGCCGATCAGGTAATCCATCAAAACCAGGACTCACCAGTTTTAGAGCCAAACCACCACGCTCCTTAACTGCCTTAACTAGTTTGTTCTCAAGTCTTTTTTCTTCTGCCATTTGCCCTCCAATGACAAGGTGTATCAACGTCGTTTCCATAACTTTCTCTAGAGCAAATTTATATCTATTTTTACCTTATGCAAACTTTAGGAATTGATATTGATACACCTTGTCATTTTTATGTTAAAAAGTCATCAATTCCGTCGATTTCATGCTGCTTTTTCAGCCTTAATCCAACATGATATCTTTTTCGCTTCTGAACCAGTCTTCTATATCCATTTTTTTCTAATGAGGCGGTAAAATCACTTGTGCTTCTCGCATATTCATTATTCCCAGAACAGAAATTAATGTATGTGCGATATAGATCTGAGGAGCTTTCTTTTGCCTTCGGATCAATCTCACAGCATTCATCAAGGAACTGTTGAAACCAGTCATTTTGCTCACGATATTCATCGATTGCCGCCTTGACTACTGCGGGAGTTTCAATGATAAAATTGTCAGCTATTACCTTTCGGGCGCCTTCAATAATCCAATACAAAATGTACTCACCGCTCTGCTCAAGCAGCACTTCAGTAAAGTTCTTAATATCATCTGGCCCAGTCATTTTATTCTTAAATGGGATAACGATTAATCGTCTCCAAATACCATCATCACTAGCACTAACCTTTGGTAGGTGGTTCGTATACAAGACCAATGTGTGCGAAGGAATAAAGGAGAATGGATCTTTATACTTCTTCTCAGCGAAAATCGCATCTGTCGAACATAGTTGTTTGACTATCGAATCGTTGAGCCGCGCACCTTCCTGGCTTTCAGCCGCCATGATTAGTCGCTTACCACGAAGCTCAGCCATCTCGGGCTTGATATTACGTCGATTATTAACCGTTAACGTATCCGCTGAAAGATTTCCGCAGTATGAACCCATGACACGAGAAACAGCATTCCAGAAGGTTGATTTCCCATTCCCGCCATCGCCATAAGCAATGATTAACGCTTCAATATAGACTTTCCCAATGGCTCCTAATCCACATATCCGTTGGACATATTCAATTAGCTCATCGTCACCAAATATCTTATTTAGACTCTTTTCCCATTCATCTTTACCTTTTAGGCTAGGAGTATAGGCAGTAATCTTCGTCATAAAATCATCTGGTCGATGTTCTCTAGCACCACTGATGCCTTTCTTAAGGTCATAGGTTGCATTAGGCGTACACAGCAAGAAAGGATTCGCATCTAGTTCTTTAAAGTCAATCTCTAACATTGGATGAGACTCTTTCAAAGTTGCACTGATATTGGATGAACTGCGGCGCTTGACTGCGAATTCTTCATAATTTTTCGCCTCTTTATATTCCGCTAATGCCGAATTTTGATCATCCGTCATTACGGTTGATTGCTTGTTTTTAGGGGTTACCGAAATAACATCAAAGACTTTCTCCTTACTTGCTTTCTTATAAGCTTCCAATACTTTTAGTTTTGCTTCCTTTAATTGGCGTCTAGTTAGTTCTTGCGCGATAAACTGTGCTCCTGGTTCGCTTTCTTGCCAGTAATTTCCTCGATATCTTAAAAAATGCGTTTGCGGAGAATAACGCAGTTCGTTTGAAAAGTACTTCGCGAGCACTTCTGCTTGACCTACGTCGGACAAATCCCCAGGCACATATGAGTAATCGTCGTTATATACTTCAGGCGGAATGTAGGTACCGTCTTTAATTATCTTTTGATAAAACTTCTGTGCGCTTCGCCAAATCAGCTCGAGCTCACTATCTTCTAATAGGGGAACACATAGTGTCGACTTTTCCAAAAAGAGCGCATAAGCTTCCTCAGTATCACCATACTTTTTAATGATGCGGCCAGCATATTTGGACATCGTGCTATTACGATTTCCTTCAATAATTTTGTCATCGAAAGCATCCTCAAAGTCAGTTTCTTCAATAAACTCGTCAACATTGATTTTGCCTTTAACAATATCCACTTTTGCTTCCGATGTTCCGAAAAAGAAACGGCCTGCATCGAGTGCCTGCTTATCAAAATAAGGAAAAGCATCGCTGACCTTACGCTTTAAATCTGAGTACTTTTTAGCTTCAGTCACAAACGTAATTGGAAATAACACGTGGAAGCGTGGTCGCGCCTTTTTGCTTCCTTTATCTTTTTGGTGATTTCGTGAATAGTGAACTGCGAAAGTAACGTGAGAAAAGACTTCTTTAATGTCCTCGACATCAACCCAGCTACTCGGATCATCAGAGTGATCATTGTCGCAATCGACGGCAAGACAGTCTGATCCGAGAAAATTATCAACACTACGATAGTTTTCTTTGTATAAGGCGCAGACATAGTCTTTGGATACCGCAGCTTTCAGTGTTTCACTATCGATAATCTCGATTTTATGGGGATAAAGACAGTTTGTTTGATTAATTAGGTAGTCTGAATAATACATTGTGAACATGATGATTTCCCCTTTATTTTTTCATATAAAACTTGCACGCATAGCCATCCGCTTTGAGGTTTAAGCCCCCAGCCCACGCTGGAACTGTGGCCATGATTTTTGTAATGGATTCGACGGTTACAGTCTTTGGAACTTCAACTACAATTTCGTCATGAATATGCATCACAATTATTTGATCTTTCATGAGGTTAATTGAGTGACATAAAATATCTCGAGCAATCCCTTGGACAATGTTTTCGACAAACTTTGGTCCATAAGAGTCAAGTCGCGACCATTTCTTCGTTTGTGAGTGCATACCAGAATAGGTCACACACTCGCTTCTAAACTTATTCAGTCCGATCTTAGGCATCACATATGCCAATTCTCGTCCACTCGGCAATTTGATAAATAGCATGCCGCTTCGATGCGTAAAGGTTAAACCGTAGCGTGTCATTGACGTACCATCTCCATCAGAGATGACTTTTTTGACTGCTTTATCGATGTCCCACCAGAGTTTTGTTATGTTTTGATTGGCATCACGCCAACTAGAAACTAAAGTAGGTAGTTCTTCTTCAGCTAAGCCCATGTCGAGAGCTCCCATTTCAGTCAGTGCCCCTGTAGAACCACCATAGCCAAGCGCTAGCTCGGCAATTTTCCCTTTTTGACGAAGATGACCATTGATTCCATTTTTAACTACTGGCACATTAAACATCTTTGAAGCTGAGGCGCAGTAAATATCTTCATTCCGAGCGAAGGCATCGATACGCCACTGCTCTTTAGCAAGCCAGGCAATAACTCGCGCTTCAATCGATGAAAAGTCAGCAACGATAAACTTATGACCTTCACGAGGTATAAAAGCAGTACGGATTAGTTGCGATAAGGTATCCGGGACATCTTCATAAAGCATTTTTAGCGCGTTGAGGTCTTCAAGTTTTACTAAGTCACGAGCGAGTTCAATGTCATCTAGTTTGTTTTGTGGTAGATTCTGGAGTTGCACGATCCTAGAAGAAAAACGGCCTGTGCGATTAGCGCCATAGAACGAGAACATGCCACGAATTCGACCATCGGCACACACTGCATCCATCATGCGCATGTACTTTTTAGTGGATGTTTTTGATAGCATTTGGCGCAGTGCCATTGCTTCTCCGACAGGATCATCGATATTATCGAGTCTAATTTTTTCAACACTCTTTTTACCGAGATCATCAAGGTCTATTCCACATTTCATTAACCACGTTTTTATTTGTGATACTGAATTAGGATTATCGACATTCGTTAGGTTTTTCATGGCAAATGCAAGCTCTTTTGATGCTTTTTCATTTATTTCTATGCATTTATGCACAAAATCACGATCAAGTAATACCCCTTGATCATTGATTGTTTGATCGGCAACATACTCATCCCAAACAAAGTCTGGTACTGGGTAATTCTTAAGACGATCCTTTATGGCAAGTTCCACATCAACATCACGAACATTGTATAGCTTAAAATTCTTCCATTTGATTGGATCATGATAATAATAGAATCTTGGTTTTCCCCGCTTTGAAGGGGAACAAAAATGTTTAATGAGTTCTTTACCTTCATCGAGTTTTTGCACTTTTAGTTTTAGTGTTTCAGCGACAGCTTTAAGAGAAAGTGGTAGACCTAAGTATGCACTCCAGACCATTGTGCATCTCCATGATTTTGGTGATAAGTATTCGCCTGGAGGCGATCCTAGAAACTTTGATAAGCAGATACGCTCAAATGATGCATTAAACGCCCACTTAGTGATGCATTCATCTTTTAAGAGGGCAATAATCTCGGATGGTATTGTCTCGCCACTAGCTAGATCCACCACCCGAGTTACGCCGCCATCAACTGAATAACCGAAGAGCAATACTTCAAAGTCGTTAGCTTCAACGTATTTATATACTCCGCAGTTATTCAAGTCGATGCTGCTATATGTTTCTATGTCGATTGATAAATTTTTAGCCCAGGAAGTCGTCACTGTCATTAGTGGCAAAGTCGGCATCAGGCGTTGATTTACTTCCGAGTGGTTCCCCATCACGAATTTTTTGTAGGTGGTTCAAGCCGCAAGCGATACCTTTGTTGCCATTGTTGTTGAATGCATAGAAGGTAATTGATGCACGACCATAAATACCACTATAGATTTCACTTGTTTCAATAATTCGATTGAGAGCCGCATCGACAACTTCTGGTTTGTTTGTTGAGTTGGCATTAACGAAATAGCTATTTTTATAAGCCACATCGTTTGCTCTTTCTATGTCGCCATCACGAAGTGGGTTTTTAATTGCCGTCATCGGTGGGACAGCTTTTCCAGCACCACGAAGCTTGAATTCGCCTTCTTTATAGGCCGCTTCAACAGCGCTTTGGATTTTCTTCACTAAATCGGTATCCGACTTAGGGATAATGAGTGAGACAGAATACTTGGGAACTCCGCCTTCTGTCGTGGCTCTAGGTTCATTTGCGATTAAGTAGCTGAATCTGACTACTGATGTAATTACCTTACATGGGTTTGTTTTTGACATGATTTTTCTATTCCTCCATGAAATCATTTTTTGCCAAGTTAAGTTCCGACCTCGCGTCATTATCTTCAACGAGAGTTGGCTTGCCGGATGGTTTATAGACATATTTGTTTACTAGTTCGGTAAATTTAGCCTTACCGAGGCGTTTCGTTAATTCAGCAATGGATAAGAGTTTTCTTTCAAATGGATCGAGTCCAGCTTCTTCCACCGCCCTGATGACATCGTCTTCTGATGTGTACTTACGATTAGAGCGTCCTTCGACTAACTTATAACCAGGTATTTGTTTTCCTTTTAGGGCTTCAGCTAGGGCATAATCTTTGATGTCATTGCCCCAGGCAACGAGTTCGTCTATTTTGCCGAGAATCTCTGCGATTTCCTCAAGCGACATTAATGCTTTGTCCTTTGCTCGATAGCCTTCAAGTTTGAGCATCTTTTCTGCTCTATATCTACAGTCATGGCGCGCTTTACAAAATTGGCACCATGAACCGCAGTTGAATTCACCTTTACCTTCATAAGCCAGGGCTGTTTTTGGTTTGACTTCGTTGACTACCCATTCGACAAGTTCATCTTTGCTGCATGACCATTCGGATATGTTATTGAGTCTTGGTTGGATGATCACCATGTTAATGTCATCGATGTCGTACAAAGACTCAAACATGCGTAAGCTTCCATATGCATAAATCATTAACTGAGGATTATGTTCGCAGCTGACTTCAACACCGCGACCTGCCTTGAAGTCGCTGACATAGATTCCGCCATCATAGACGATCACTACATCTGATGAACCCATTCCTTCTGGGACGACATCTGAGAAATCCACGAGCACCTCGCTGGCGATGAAAGGGTGCTTTCCTTCGACCTTTAATTTGTCATATATTTCCGATATGCAATTCAGGGCAACGTCAGTCCATTCTTCCATTTCTTCGCTATAGAATTCGAGGTTCGTTGTATCTGCTTCAAAGGGGATTCCGTAGCGTTCTTTTATCTTTTTTTCGAGTAAAAGGTGCGCAGAACTTCCCTCTTTTGCATAAATTGAGCCTTCGTCTTCATAGTTTTCTGTAAGCCTTACGCTAGGAGGACATTCCATAGCTCTTTTTAGAGAGCTGCCACCAATCAGGGAGTGTCCATTAGTCTTTGGTGGCATTGCTTAACTCCTGTGCTTTGGCTAATAGTTCTGCATAATCTTTCGGATCGACTTCGCTTAATTTGCTAACGCCTAGTCCAATTAGCATCATACGAACATTGGCTGTGTAACCTTTTCTAGATAAGTCAGCTAGAACAGTTCTAACTTCTTCAAGAGTGGGTTGATGTTTTTCTTCAACAGCAGGTTCAACCTTCTTTGGCATTTCTGCTTCCGAATGGTCGGTCTCTGGCTGCGTCTCTGCGACGAGTGCATTAAAAGTTTCAAAGAAGTTATTAATTGCACTCACCAACTTGGGATAAACAATGAGGATCTTATCGTCTTGTTTCGATTTTGCCATTTGCATTTTCTCCTTTCTTAACATCCTCGATAGTGACTTTTTCTACCGAAGCCCCGATTGCAATCACCGTGAGATTGCTTTTAGTGCCGAAGATCTTGTTCATCAACCTTTTTGAGAGGGACATCCTCTTGGCAGCTACCACACCATCTGGGTTAGGTGTTTTTGAGATTTGTACTTTTACTTCCTTCAATTAAGTACCTCGCTTTCTGAAGAGCTCGTCTTCACTACTACACACATTTGGTGTCGTTTTTTGGGGGTAGTTTTGAAAAGAATTTTTGTAATTTTTTTTGAATTGCTTTAAAACACTCGAAAATAGATGAAACATCAACACCTTCGAGTTCAGCGATTTTACATAGGGTGTAGTCTGGGTGCTCTTCTTTAAGCTGATAACGTCTTAGCTGAGTTTCAGTGAGAGATGACAAAAAGGACGAGATTGTGTCCTCGTCTAGTGTTTCATCATCAACATAGGTATCCGTTGCTTTATCAGGAATGTCTTCAATATCAAGTTCCATTCCTTTATAAAAACGGGCTCTATGCCTATCGTGTCTCACGTCTTGCGCGTGTTCTTCTTTTAGCGATTGTTCTAAGAAGACGCACCATTCTTCTTGGGGGTCATATTTGACTCTTTGGGTTGTTCCATCATCAAATTTCCAAGAGAAATAAAGAGGTTTATTAGTTTCTTTGTTGCGCACCAAAAATACGCCTGGATTATCATAGTTTTTCATGTTTTTACCTTGCTTTCCGCGAGATAAACCCATGAAGAAAACAGCTCTAAAAAGAATGCCTGAATTCAACTAGTGATTAATCTCGCTAATTTTGAATATGCAGACAACCTTATAGGTAGGCTGTTTTGCTTTGTGAGAAGCGTCCTATGTAGACGTCATATCACTTCTCGAACAAAGATTAACATTTAGAATAGACCCTGTAAAAACAGGTCCTGTCCAGTAAAAAAACCATGATTTTATCGATGTTTTTCAATAAAAAAAGAGGTTGCATAATGTCAACCCCTTAATATTTTGATTTAAAATGGACAAGTGCTGTCCACTATAATTTATCTCTTGTTAATGGTTTTCCAGTCCTCTTAATTAAAAACTCATTTACCTTTTCTGCTGGGTGCTCCCTAAAGAATGTTAAAACTGAGCTCAATGAATCATCAAGTTCGTTCCCCGGTACTAGAGTAATTCCAGCTGAAGCCAAAAGTATCCATGCGATTTTAGGTGGAACATTTAGTCCTCTAATAATTGCAACAACAGTCCTTTTGTCTTTTTCTTTATCGTAATCGGATCTGTACCGACTTATTGTTTTTATACTTACATCGGCATCTTCAGATAAACTCTGTTCATCGATATCGAGAAACTCCATCAAGATAGTAAGAGCTTCACCAAATTGAACACCGGAAATTTTTGAAATAACACTATTAACATTTTTTTCGTGCAACTTATGCTTCTTTTGTCCTTCTTCTGTCATTATCAAGGCAGTGTTTTTTTGAAGAGTCAAATCATACTCTACTAATTTTGATCTATCTCTGCATAGATAGCACATCATGTCTAAATCAAGAGGAAGGGAATCGTTCTTATATCTGACGGCAAATTTTACTGCACATTCATCAATATGCAATCTAGCATAGTCGGTAAGTAGTAAAACACCTTTATTGTTTTTAAACACATATCTCGCATCATTTAAAATCAAGTGATTTTCTACGAAAAGAAAACCGCATGTGTTTAAATACGAGATCAACTCTTGTTTGAGAAGCAATTCTAGAGATAGGTCGTTAACACTAATCGTGAAGGTCTCATTAGCCTTTAAAGAATCTTTATTGAATGCGTATGGTCTGATATATGAACCGTCAACCCAGTTAAGTACTCCAATTGCTTCAATAATGCCGATATCAATTAATCTTTTCCTTGCTGCATAGCGAGTAACTTTAAAGATACTTGATAATTCATCAATAACATATGGTAGTAGGTCAATCACGTTTCCGCCAAACAGACGACCATAATCTTCAATCAGTTGAAATGCCATTTTTTGGAACATTTCTACAGGCATTAAAATATAGGGGGCCAATGCATTGGCTTGCATTTCAATTCTCGCTAGAGTGCTTGTTGTATTGGCGTCTATCCCGCCATGTGTTTTACAACGTATATTCTTTAGACTGCCATCTAAAATTTGAGAAAAAAGAAAGGCCTTATAGTGAAAATAAGAATGGACACATTCATGTACCACTGTCATATTTCTAGATCCAAAAGAATATAGAAAATTTACCTGGTCATCAATTAAAATCGTATTTGCATTTACTTTTATTGAGCGCTTATTGTTGTCTGAATCGAAAATATCCGTATCGGAATCCGCAAAAAAGAATTGGCCAAATATTGAAGAGTCGTCAGTGATTTCAACTGGTACGATGGTAAGTCCCATTCTATTAGCCAATAAATCTACGTCAATTGGCATCGGAGTAGCAAGGGCTTCGGGATAAAACTTTTCAAGGATATCATTTGCATAAGAATCAAAATTACTCTTGTCCATAAACGGAATAAAGTCACCTGTTAATGGACTATCGAGTTTTGTTTTATTACCATCATATTCGGCTATTGAGTTAATTACGAAATCTTTGAACTTATTCTTAAGGTCGCTCGTGCAAGAAACTTTAAACCAAACTCTGGCTGAACAGTCTTCGTGATCGTGTCTTTTTCCACACACCCCAACGCAATCTAAATCAACCTCAAGAAGAACATCAAAATCAATTACTGAAGGTCCCACTCCATTAATTCGGACAGATTTAAAATTAAGGTAGGCTTCATTCACCTCATTAACGAAATGGAATCCGAAGTCATTGATGTGCTCCAGGACCATTTTTCGATTTGAATTACAGTGTTTTAATATCTTATCATGGATATATAGGCCTATGTCGCTGTTTTCTATATATTCGAGAAAGGTGTTCTTCGTCATTCTGAACTTGTGCCTTTCTTTATGTGAAATTTTATATTGTTCTTTTGGCAGAAATCTGAAACGAAGGAAGCGCACTCATTAAAGAATTCTTTATATCCTTTGTATTCGCTTACTTGTTTGTTATAGTGAAGCCTTCCAAAAACTATGTAATCAACAAAAGAAATGCTGTTTAAAATATCTTTTAAATCTTGATCGCAGATATTAGGGGTTGGATAAGGCTCGATGCTAACCCATGTGTAAAAACCGGCGTCGTGTAGTTTTTTGAGTGCTTTAATTCGTTCCTGGTATGAAGGAGTGAAAGGTTCATATTTCTTCCGAAAATTCTCATCAAGAGAAACTAGGGTAATTCCATACTCGTTTATTTTTTTGGTGTTAAGAAGTTCGTCTGGAAGAATACTTTTTGTGAGTATCACCACCTTAATATTTTCTTTGTTTAATCTATTGATTATTTTTAGACTAAGGTCCCCAACCTCTGGGTAGTCGACCATAAAAGGATCTGTTGTAAATGAAAGTTGAACCGATTTGATTTGCTTTTTGTATCTAGGAAGTTCTTTTTCCAATAACTCCATAGCGTTCGATACAATCTTCGGTTCAATCCATTCTTTATAGGATTTAACATTACCGAACCTCCTCGCCATATTAAAAGCATAGCAAGGGTATGTACATCCGTGCGCGCATCCTTTCACATGATTAATTGTAAAATCACCATATTCAACTTCTGTTCTATATAGAAGAGTTTTCTTTGTTGTTGAGTTCATAATCAATTATCCTTTTGTAGTACTATATACTTGTCCTCTGTATAATTTGCAGCTTTGACATAACCGACTTTTCTTATTTTTTTAGCATCAATAAGCGGTCTGATAACGTTTCTAATAATGTGTCCTTTTTTCATAAAAGTGTTTTGTAAACAAATTACTTCAATATTTTCGAATGAAAGTTCTTTTCCAATTTCGCTAAGAATAGCAGGCGACACCTTCTCAAGCTCTGCGACAAAGGCTTCTTCTTCTGGAGTGCGATTAAACAAATTCAGCTCATTTGCATCTGACTCTTTTTGAGAAACGCAATATTCGTTAGTTGGTCCTAAGGCTTTCCAGGTTGCTTCTTTAACCTTTCTTAAACCCTCAATGTTTGGAGTAAGATAGATCAAATAATACAAGGTTACGTTCATCTCGTTTTTCATCTTAACATAATAGCGGAATTTCATGTGAGTTCCGTCTATTAGTTTGTTTGCTAAACAATCTCTTAGTTGCTCTGCTCTAACATAGGAATCATTTTCATCGAAACAACAAAAATTATGTATTAACTCTCCGATTTCTTCCCTATATTTTGTACATTTTGGATTATTAACGTTCCTAGTATAATCGTTGCAAAAAAAGTTAATAATCAGCTCACAGTATATGGACTTAATGAAATCTTTAATTGCGACAGCCTGATTATATTTGATTAAATTGTATGGATCGACATACAGTAGAACACTTTTATTAGTTCCATATACAAATTGAAAATGGTACTCACTCTTAATAGTGGTTATAAAATCACAGGCTTCTTTGCAGTAAACTTTTAGATGAACATTAGAAATGTTTTCTTCTTTGAATTTATCTATGTATATATTAAAAATTTCCTGCATGGTGGATACTTTTTGTGCATCGTAATCGTTTGAAATTAAGAAAAAATTTATATCAGGATGATAAAGAGAAAATTTAACAAATGTGTTTAAAACCTCAATGCTGGTTGAGAGATCACCGCTTTCATAAATTCCCGCATTGCTCATTGCATCAATAAAAAATATATATTTAGAAACGTGACTCACAACATAAAGCCAATGCTCCACATATTTTCTTATATACTCAATTTTTTTAACAGTATGGGTTTTGATGAATTCGCCGTACGAAAACTCAGCCTTCCTGTTTTCAAGAAGTTCTTTGATTTCGTTAAAAGAATAACCTTCAAATCCCATAAATTACCTACACGATTACCCGCAAATAGCAGTAAATAGGCTTTAGTCTTTTATATTGTTAAGACCAAATTATTCACCTATTCCAAAGAATCTCTCAAAGAATGTAATAATCTTGATCATGACTCTTTGTTTTTTTTCTGCTCTATTGCTACCACCAAATCTTGAGATGGGTGGCATAATCTTATCGAGGTCGGTTCCGTTAGTTTTAACATAGCCATCTTTAAGGCAATTTGAAATGAATTCTCTTGTTGCGGAATCTTTGAGGCCTTCGCCTTCAACAAGTTCTTTAATCTCTTTTTCTTTTTCTTCAGCGATATACGCATGCCAATTCGCCATGACATCATCAACTTCATTAATTCCAGACAAGAAGTTTTGAATAAGCTCGCGTTTGCTTCTTAATTCAGGAGATGCATCCATTGCCTTTTGAATCGCGACGATAATCTCACGATCCTTACGGTGGGTATCATGGTATTTTTTAACAAGCATTAAGATGTAATCGATATTTACTTCGATTTGCTTAATGAGTTCGATCTCAAAAACGATGTCGTCATTGATGTTTCTAAGCTCTCCCTGAGCAGAGGATGGTCTTAAATCAAGATATCTAGAAACGTAATCTTGTAAATCAATGTCGGAGATAAGCTCTTTTCCAACAAAGTCATCGAAGGATGCTAGTAGGTTCTTTAATCTTAAGATGACACCGAAGAGTTTCAGGAAGTTCCTTTGATTTTCTTCGCCTTCAATTCGTGGATCAGAGAGGGGATATTTTTCTAATAGTTCTTCGACGAGCTCCCCATAACCTTTATGGTACTTACCTTCGTTATCGGTGTACCCGTTGTAGTAATCATTAAAGCCTCTTAGTAAGACTATGCCTGTCGCATCTCTATCGCCAAATAAGGATATCGATTCATCAACTTTCTTTTGAAGAGGTCTAAAACAGATAATATTTCCGAAAGTTTTGATTGAGTTAAGGATCCGGTTTGTTCTTGAGAAAGCCTGCATTAAACCATGCATCTTAAGGTTCTTATCAACCCAAAGAGTATTTAAAGTCGTGGCATCAAAGCCAGTAAGGAACATGTTCACGACGATAAGCAAATCAATCTCTTTATTCTTCATTCTTAAAGAGAGGTCGCGATAATAGTTCTGGAATCCTTCCCCTTCAGTTGAAAAGTTTGTACGGAACATTTCGTTGTAATCTTTGATTGAAGCTTCAAGAAAATCACGTGAGGACTGATCGAGTCTAGAAGTATCTTCTGGGTTTTCTTCATCGATAATGCCATCGATCTCGTCTTCGTTCGCCCCATACGAATAAATGATGGCAACCTTGAGTTTCTTGGCATCTGGAAGTTCTTTGATCTGTTTCTTGAATTCAGCATAGTAGAGTTTAGCAGAGGATATGGAAGCTGTCGCAAAAATAGAGTTAAACCCACTGAGGCGAATCTTTTCTCTTACTTCTTCTTTGCCTTTAAGCACGTCATGGACATTCGATATCACACTTTGGCTATAAGTCTTCTCATTACGATATGTCTTTTGATTATAGTGATCAAGAATGTATTGAGTGACTAAGGAGATTCTTTGAGGAGCATTAAACGCTGCTTCTCGGTCAATATCTTTAACCTTTTCATCTTCGATTGCGTCATCTTGATCCATCGTCTTAATGTAATCGACTCTGAAAGGGAGAACGTTTCGATCGTTAATGGCGTCAATAACTGTATAAACATGCAGTTGATCACCAAAAGCCTGTGAAGTTGTCTTTAAATGAGGATTCCCACCCGTGGAGGAATTAACACTAAAGATTGGAGTCCCAGTGAATCCGAAAATATAGTATTTATTAAAGTTTTTGATAATGGCAGTGTGCATGTCGCCAAATTGGCTACGATGGCATTCATCAAAGATGAGCACTATTTTTTTATCAAAGACTGGATGTATCTTATTTTGCTCGATGAAGATAGAGAGCTTTTGAATGGTAGTAATAATGATTGTGCTATTTGGATCTTCAAGTTGCCTCTTTAAAACCGCTGTGGAGGTATTAGAGTTTGCTGCACCTTTTTCAAAACGATCATATTCGCGCATGGTTTGATAGTCGAGGTCTTTTCTATCAACAACGAATAACACCTTATCAATATACGGAAGTTTTGAGGTGAGTCGAGCAGCTTTAAAGGAGGTGAGGGTTTTGCCACTACCCGTTGTATGCCAGACGTATCCGCCAGCTTTAATGGAGCCAAACCATTTATAGTTCGTTGCCACTTCAATTCGGTTAAGCATTCTTTCCGTTGCAGCGATTTGATAGGGCCGCATCACGAGCAGTTTTTCTTCGGCAGTGTAGACACAGTATTTAGTAAGAATGTTTAATAAAGTGTGCTTCGAAAAGAATGTCCTAGTGAAGTCAATTAAATCCGGAATGGTCTTGTTCTTCGCATCTGCCCAGAAAGAAGTGAATTCAAAGGTATTGCTCGTTTTATCTGTCTTTTGCGTTTTATTAATATCTTTAACGTGGGAGAAACGAGTGGTATTCGAATAATACTTCGTATGAGTTCCGTTAGAGATAACAAAAATTTGGACGAATTCGAATAAACCACTGCCAGCCCAAAAGCTGTCTCTCTGATATCTGTTTATTTGATTGAAGGCTTCTTTAATAGCTACACCGCGTCTTTTAAGCTCGACATGAACTAGCGGTAGACCATTAACCAAAATGGTGACGTCATAGCGGTTCTTATAGGTTCCGTCGCTCACTTCATATTGGTTAATGACTTGGAGTTTATTGTTATGGATGTTGACCTTATCGATCAACTTAATGTTCTTTGTTTCACCATTATCTCTCTTTAGCGGGAAGATGTGGTTTTCTTGAATGATCTCTGTCTTTTCTTTGATTCCGGCGTTAGGTTTACAAAGACAGTTATTAAAGATTTGCTTCCATTCGTTATCGGATAATTGATAGTCATTGAGAAGTGATAATTGTTTTCTTAGGTTATCAATCAAATTCTTTTCTTCGCGAATCAAAATGAACTCGTAAGATTGTTCTCCGAGCATGCGAATAAACTCTTTTTCAAGAGCAGCTTCGCTTTGATAAGCATCAGAACGAGAAGTGATCGGCTTATATTCCGTCACTACTGTTTCTTCATTTGATTGAGAAATAACCGTATATTGAGCCATTATCCCTGTAACTCCTTGAATGTCAATAGTTTATCGCGATAGTATTCGTACTGTTTTTGACGGGCGGCGATTTCAGCGGGAAGGCCTATTGAGAAATCGTTACAATATGCGGCAAATTTATCAAGAATATCCACTATGGTTTGTTGTTCTTTGAGAGATGGCAAGGGTATGACTATATTGGATATAGCCGGAACGCTAGAATGGACAACTTTGCTTTTCACTTTTCCTTTTCCTTTTTGATTAACTGCGTCTTTTGTTGACAATGCATAGGATAAATATTTTGCATTTTGGTTATGCCGTAAAACAACAATATCACCCCCAACATAACCATCTTCATCTCCGACATAGGCGGTTGTCTTTGCAATATCCTCAATATTTTCTCCGGTAATAGCAAATAATACGTCGTTCTTCTTTAGTGTCTTAGGATTTGCTATTAAGTCTTTTTTGGTGTGGGAAATACATTGTGAAAAATGGACACCGTATGAAGTGTAAATTTCACCATAACGAATACAAGGAACACCTTCGGCAGTTACCTCGTCTCGCTTAATCCCGTTACCTCTAAACATGGTTGTTGCTATTTGAGATAATTTGACCCTAGGATAAGAAGCGTTCGATATAAGCTCGTCCCTATAATACTCATACTGCTTCTTCCTGGCTGTAAGCTCTGCTGTAAGCTCTGCTGTAAGCTCTGTGAAATTGTCCAGAATTCGTACAATTTCATATTGAACCTCGATAGGTGGGATGGGGATAATTAATCCTTTAATATCATCATTGCTTAAGTTTTTTACAGATCCGCCGTTTAGTCCAGTGATTAATGTTTCTATGGAATTGCATAAAACGTAATATAAATATTTATTCAAAATTGAATTCATAGGGGTGAACATTCCAACGCGTTGATTTAAATAACAAATATTTTTTGAGTTATTTATTCCTACTTTAATTGTCCCACTCATACCAATAACAATCTTTTGAGGGTATATGATATATTTGTCTAAATTTTCAATATAATAACCTGGATTAAAATATTCCATATTTTCAAATGATATTTCGTTTCCTTGAATGTTGGTTGTTCTACAAATTGGAAGACCTTCCGTCAGGAATAAAGATGATTTAAATGCAAATCCTGTAATAAAATCTGATACTTCTCCTAACTTTCTATATTCCACCCCGTTAGGGCATAACTCTTGAATGAGTTCTTCTAACTTACTCATGATTAACCTTCGATTTCCGTAACTATCTTAGAAATCTCTTCACGGAGCATATTTTCTTTTTTAACTATCTCCTCAATTTCAGCATTAAGCTTAATAATGTTGATTTTTTCTCTAGTGTCTTCTTGTTCTACATATGTCGAAACAGAAAGGTTATATTCACTTTCTTTAACTTCCTCAAATGATGAAACTTTAACCATATGATTCTTATCTTTTCTATCAGTATAAAACTTAACAATATTAGCAATGTTTTCGTCAGTCAGCTTATTGTTATTGGTTACTTTCACACATTCTCTAGATGCATCAATGAATATGACGTTCGTATCTAACTTATTCTTCTTTAAAACCATGATACTTGTCGCAATTGAGGTGCCAAAGAATAAATTGTTCGGAAGTTGAATAATACAATCAACAAAGTTATTGTCTACTAAGTACTTTCTAATTTTTTGTTCTGCTCCACCTCGATACATAATCCCCGGGAAACAGACAATTGCAGCAGCCCCGTTCGTTTTTAGCCATGATAAAGTATGCATGATAAAGGCCATGTCTGCTTTTCCTTTAGGAGCAAGGACACCAGCAGGAGCAAATCGCGGATCGTTAATTAATAGAGAATTTGAATCACCCGCCCACTTAATTGAGTAAGGTGGATTTGAGACAATGACTTCAAAGGGTTCATCATTCCAATGTTCGGGTGAGATAAGAGTGTCTTCACAGGCAATGTTAAAATTATCAAAACCTACGCCATGTAGGAACATGTTAATTCTGCACAGATTATAGTTTGTGATATTAATTTCTTGGCCGAAGTAGCCTCTTCTTACTTTTCCTTCACCAAGTACTTTATGAGCCTTTAATAGTAATGAACCTGAGCCACATGCAGGATCGTAGACCCCATCAACTTCAGTCTTTCCAACTGTTGCGAGCCTCATAAGTAGTTCTGAAACTTCTTGAGGAGTGAAAAATTCTCCGCCACTTTTACCCGCATTTGATGCATACATCGACATCAAATACTCATAAGCATCACCAAAAGCATCAGTCTTATTGTTAGTAGTATAGGTGAGATTCATATCGCCGATGCCATTCAGAATTTTTACTAATTTTTCATTCCGTTTAGCTACAGTTGACCCGAGCTTATTTGAGTTCACATCGATATCATCGAATAAACCACTGAAGTCGCTTTCGCTACTTGTTCCGGTGGCTGATTCCTCAATGTGCTTAAATACCTTTTCTAATGTCTCATTAAGATTCTCGTCATTTGGCGCTTTCTTTCTAACGTTACTAAATAACTCGCTTGGGAGAATAAAAAAACCTACAGCATTCACCATTTCATCTCTAATTGATTCAGCTTCTTTATCAGATAAATTGGCATACGAAAAATTCGAGTTTCCACTATCGTGTTCGTTCTTATTAATATACTTTTCTAGGTGTTCAGAGATGTAGCGATAAAACATGATTCCTAAAATGTATTGTTTAAAATCCCAGCCATCAACACTTCCACGAAGATCGTCGGCAATGGCCCAAATAGCACGGTGTAATTCTTCCCTCTCTTTATTAGCAGGCATAAAGAATCCTCCTTTTGATCAATATAATTTGTAAAAATTAACTTAAAAAGATTTTACCACAAAAATGACGATTTGTTTATTACTTTTTGGCACTATGCACGTCATCGTGCCATAATTTAATGTTGCCGTGCCACAATTGACATAGCCGTGCCACAATTGAATGAAGCGTGCCACCTATTGGCATTGAAAACAAATAAATGTACCATTTTCAGCTTTTTTATAACGCTAATATAAAGAGGCAATATTCAAAAAATATCGATTGAATGTAAATAAAAAGGACTGACACAATTGTATCAATCCTGACCATTCTAGATGGCAGGGGCGGCAGGAATCGAACCCGCATAGTTGGTTTTGGAGACCAAAGTATTGCCGTTATACGACGCCCCTAAAGGCCTCTACGATTATATGTTACGGGCGAGGCGGTTGACAAGTCCCATATCGACTTTGCCATCAAAATTGACTTTGAAGTGCTTCATGATTGAAGGGATCGATTTATCGCTTAACATATTGATTTCATCAATGATTTCCTGCTCGCTCATCATCTTCGGCAAAAACGATTTGGCAATTTCCTCTTGGTGTAATATAGCTTTAACCATTTCGCTATTATTGACTTTTGCATAGCCTTCTTTTTCTTCGCTGAGCTCCTTGACGACTTTGGAAATAACGCGTAGCAAATCACTATCTCCGACTTCTTTAGCGTCAACTCTAGCTTCAATCAATAGCTGCCGATAGCGAGTTATGATAATCGTCAAAACAGCGCGAGCTTGCGCGTCTTTGGCTTTTAGCGCTTCAAGATTAGCTTTTTCAATTTTTTCAATTAACATATGTCACTCCTTAAATTTATACTGTCTCTTTGCGAAGAATGTCACGGCTGAGACGCAAAAATGAATAGTAGACGGCGATTATTTCCAGACGGCCGATGAACATGATGACAGCCAAAATCCACAAGACGGCTGGATTTTGGCTGGCATGCGTGATGCCGACGCTTAAACCGGTGCCGGTGACGGCGCTGGCCACCTCGAAGAAAGCATCGTCAAAGTCGATGCCGGATGGCAAGATGGCGATGGCGATCGTGCCGACAAAAAGCACAGCGATGTATAAGACGACAAAAGATACCGATTCGCTGTAGTACTCATCGGTCAACTCTTTTTCTTCGCCATAGCGAAGGTAGAAGCGGGGACGGATGATTCGACGCGAAGAAATGCGGCTCAATAGCGAATAATAAACACCTTTGAGCGTGCTCGCGACTCGCAGCTGTTTGATACCACCGGCAGTCGAGCCAAGAGCGCCGCCGAACATCATTAGAACACTCGACATGAAAAGCAGCGAAGGACCGAGATAAATAATTGGATGATAGGAGCTAAATCCGGTCGTCGTAATCGATGAAATCATGTAAAAGGCCCCGAGCCTAAGGGAGTCGAAAAATGATAAATCACCAAGCGAGGAACTATGTGTAAAGTACACGGAGACGACAAAGAGGGGAATGAAAATTAAAAGCATCAAGAGCATAAAGCGCACTTCGATATCGCGAAATACTTTTTTGAATTTGCCTTGAATTAAGAGGAGGTGGATGACGAAGTTGGTCGCGCCGGCCAGCATCAAAAGAATGGAGACGATTTCAATAGCGATGATATTGCCACCGACAGATAAAACTCCTCCTGGACTAGTTGAGAAGCCGCCGGTTCCCACCGCCGTAATGGCGTGGTTTAGAGCATCAAACAAATTCATTCCTGCAAGTGTGTAGGCAATGGTTCCAAGCAAGATAAATCCTGAATAGATAGAGAGGATTAAACGCGACGATTTGGCGAGATTAGGAATCAATTTATCATTGTGACCTTCGGATGAATATAAGCGCATGCCATAGCGGTCGGATAAGGCGCTGACCAAAACGAGGACGAGACCGACAGCGCCAAAGAAAATCAACAAGCTTCGATACAAAGTATAGATGTGATAGCCATAGGCGTTAGGATCGACGGTAAAATCAAACACGGTCAACCCCGTGGAAGTAAAACCGCTGGTCGATTCAAAAATGCTCTGTGTAAAATTCATATCGCCGCGTAACAAAAAGGGGATGGCGCCGATAACGATGGCAAAAATCCAAATTAAGACGATTAAAATGAAGTCTTGATGCTTGCCGAGCCTCTCCTTTTCTCGGCCGCTGAGCAAAGAAAGCGACAAGGCGAGACCGCTTACGACGCTCGATAGACCGACGATATAAAAGTTAAATGCCACTCCGCCTTCGCTCGGATAGAATAGCAAAGCGACAAGCGGCAAAAGACAAATCAATCCGATGAGAATTAAAAAGATACCTAAATAACCAAAAATTAAGCGATATCCTGAGGCGGTTTTTTTCATATTCTATTTTTTGTTTTGAATGAATTTAACGATTTTTTCCTGTTCGCTAGGAGTTGAGATGATAAGGAGCTTGTCCTTCGGTTTGATGACTGTCGAGCCGTTGGGAATGATGACGTGGGGTTCGCGGTATATGCAACTGATAGTCGCGTTCTTCGGAAAGTTGCAATCCATAATTTTCTGATTGGCGATTCGATAGGCAGAATTGATGATAATCTCCGTTAAGACGATTTTATCTTCTTCGATTGATAGCGTTTGCAAAACATCCTCTAAAGATGATGCCGATTTAATTGAGTTGGCCAAAAGATAAGTCGAGGAGATGACGCTATCGATGCCGAGTTTTTTGAAAATATCGACATTTTTGGGGTTCGTGACCGTGCAGATGCACTTTTTGACATTAAATTCTTTTTTGGCCAGCATGCAGGCTGCGTAATTATCGGTGTCTTTTTCGCCGAGGGCGATGAAGATATCGGCATTTCGCGCTCCCGAGTCTTCCAAGACAAAACGCTTATATGGTTCGCCGACAAAAACGGCGACCTTGTTGTTCCTGACGATATAATCGGCGAAATTCTTATCGGAGTTGATAACGATTAAGTCCTTCGTCTGATCTTTAAACATGTTGATGACGAAGTCGGCTTCGTGCTTGCCGTTAGCGATGACGATTTTCATTATAGGTTCTCCCCCTTCATCAAGTTAAATTTATTGATTGAGAGTTCAAAAGGATATATGGCTTTGATTTTCAAACCGCTGAGGAGAGCGCCGCGCTCCGGATCGTCGAGGCGAACATAGATGCTTGGAACTTCGTAGATGGCGCAGGCGACATGTGCCAAAAAAAGATTAACGTTATCGTCTCCCGTGGCAATCACGACTTCTTTGGCGGTCTTGATGTATGCTTCCTCAAGCAAAGAGAGGTCGGTGGCGTCGCCGACGAGCTTGTAGCCGCTAAAAGACTCAGGCAAGCGATCAAAAGCGCTGCTAGAGCGATCGATGACTAAAACGTTTTGACCTTTCTCTGAAGCGAGAGCGGCAATATTCGCTCCCAATCTTCCGCAACCGATAATTAATACTTTATTTCGCATATCATTAAACCTCGACTTATCAGTCTTCCAATGAATATAGTAATTATATAACCATTATCTAGTAAATAAAATGAAGGATTTATCATCGTATTAATAATTTTGGATTCGCGCTTTTTCTTTCTAAGAAAATGTTATAAACTAATTATTTGTCGAGACTTAATAAAATCATGAAAAAATACATCAAATTAATCAAAGAGGCACTCGAGGGTATAGAAAAGCTCTATATCTTTCACTTCTTCGTTTTACTAGTCTCAGTCTTTTTCATGATTTTGTCGAGCTTTACCAGCAAAATCTTAATTGATACGCTTCGCGGCGATATTTTTAACAATCCAAAAGCCGGGGCCTTAGAAATCATTATCGCCAATATTTACGGCGGACCGCAATTCCTCAGTGAAAATCTTTGGATTTTCGCCATTATTATCGTCACGATTGCCATCGCCGTCGCCCTATTAGTTTTTTCCCGCATTTTTATCCGTTCCTATCTCGGTCCGCAAATCGCCCGCAATATGCAACTCAAACTCTTTAATCACATCGAGCGCTTGCCTTATTCGTTTATGAAGAAATCGCAAAGCGGCGATGTCATTCAAACATGCACTCGTGATGAAGAAGTGTTTCGCCGCTTTTTGACGCGTGAAACATATTCGATCGTCTATACTTTTTTTATTGTCGTCTTTTCCTTTTCAATCTTGTTTTCGATCAATTGGCAGCTCGCTCTTGTTTCGATGACCTTGATACCATTCCTATTTGTCTATTCCTTTTTTGTCATCAAAGAAGTGCGAGTTCGCTACCGCAAAACGGACGATTCCGAAGCACTACTAACATCGAAAATTGAAGAGAATCTCTCCTCCGTTCGCGTCGTTAAAGCCTATAACAACGAGGCTTACGAAATCGACCGCTTTGAAGAGCGGCTGGTTGATTACCGAAAAAAATACATTCATTGGCGAAAACTATCGGCCTTTTTCTTCTCGTCTAGCGACATCTTTGTCTTTGGACAAATTCTTTTGACGACCCTGTTTGGCATCGCGCAAGCCTATCGCGGTGACATCACGGTCGGAACCCTCGTCGTCGGCTTTACTTTCGTCAACATGATGGTATGGCCAATTCGCGATGTGGCAACCATTCTTTCCAATGCTGCGCGCGCTGTTGCTTCGATGGATCGCCTGTTGATTATTCTCGGGGAACCGCTCGAGGATATCGCCACTGGCGCACGTCCAAAAATTGCCGGAGAAGTCATTTTTGATAATGTCGCCTTTCAATTTGAAGATGCCGATAAGCCTGTTTTGCAAAATATTAATTTGAAGGTCAAAAAGGGAGCGACAGTCGCCGTCCTTGGCAAGACTGGGGCAGGCAAATCGACCCTCGCTTATCTTTTGACTCGCCTTTATGATCCGACTTCCGGTCGCATTTTAATCGATGGTCAAGATATTACCGACATCGCTCGTTCGCACATTCGCCAAAATGTGGCAACGGTATTGCAAGAACCATTTCTTTTCTCTAAATCAATCATCAGCAATATACGCATCGCTAACCCCAACGCGAGCGAAGAAGAAGTGTATAAAGCGGCGCGAATTGCCGATATTCACGATAATATTCTAAGTTTTAAGCAAGGTTATGAGACGCCTGTAGGAGAAAAGGGCGTCACATTATCGGGCGGTCAAAGACAGCGCCTCGCCATTGCTAGAACGATAATAAATAAAGCCCCAATTCTAATCTTTGATGACTCCTTGAGCGCCGTCGATACAGAGACCGACATCAACATTCGCACCGCGCTAAAAAAGCGTTCTGAAGAGACGACTACTTTCATCATCACGCACCGCATAGCAACCGCCAAAGATGCCGACCTCATCGTCGTTCTTGAAAACGGGACGATTAGCGAGCAAGGGACACATGAACAACTAATTAAAAAGAAAGGCTTGTATCAACGAGTTTATGAGATACAAACGAAGTTAGAATAAAATGGCTAATTTTGCATTCGAAGAAGAAAAATCGCCGAGTAAATTCAATCTCGGAGTCTGGCGCAAAATGCTGCGCTACACTTTTCGCAATTGGCCGCTATTAATCGTCCTTGCCCTGTCGATGCTCGTCACGACTTTTTACGATTCGAGTTTCATGCCGCTGATGAATGCGGCAGCCATCGCCGCAATTCCGGAAATTCCCTTTGGGGGGAGTGTCACCGGCATGATTATCGATGTCGAACTCATTTTTGGAGTCCGCTTCACTCTTGATTTCCTCGGTTACGCCCTCGTATTCGGTGCCGGCATTCTCATACGCTCCATATCGATATTCGTCACTTTCTTTGTCACTAACTATTTCGATATGCTGATCAACACATCGCTGCGGCGCGACGCTTTCCGCCGAGCCCAGGAATTGAGTTTTTCTTACTATGATCGAACACCTTCGGGTTGGTTGATTGCCCGGATGCAAAACGACACCTCGGCGATCAGCGACACTTTATCATGGGGGTTAATTCGCATTGTGTGGATTACATTTGAACTGATTTTCACTTTAGTGACGATGTTTTCTCGCGATATTATGTTATCGCTTATCATTCTTTCAATCGCCCCTATTTTGATGGTTGTCGCTCCCATCTTTCAGCGTCTGCTATTAAAGGCGCAGCGCAAAGCTCGAAGCGCCTACTCCAATTTCGTCCGCTGGCTCGTCGAGTGCATCAATGGCGTCAAGACGATCAAGACGCTGAATATCGAAGAGAAAATGTTTGAAGAAGCCGACGATGTGACGATGAACATCTATGTCAAGCGGCGCAAGGCGTTTAAAATTCACGCGTTCTTCATGCCGGTCATCAACGTCTTATCGGCATCGACCACCGCTCTCGTCATTCTCTTGGCCACTTCAAGTTTGGGTCTGATCGATGCCATGACTCCTGCTGGTGTCGCTACCCTCGTCTTATTTATCGGTTTTGTCTCACAAATTTATAACCCGATTCAAGAGTTTTCGGAAGTTGCCAACGAATTTATCGAAACGCAAGCCAAAGTTGAGAAAGTCATGTCCTTAATCGAGACGGAGCCAGATATCGTCGATCGTCCTGAAGTCATCGAAAAATATGGCACGTTATTTAATAACAAACGAGAAAATTTTGAACCTTTGCAAGGCGATCTCGTCTTTGACCATGTGCACTTTTCATACATCAAAGGCACTGAAGTCATCCACGACCTCAATCTCCACATCCGGCAAGGCACCTCTTTGGCCATCGTCGGCGAGACCGGATCCGGTAAGTCGACCACCGCGAATCTCCTATGCCGTTTCTATGAGCCAAGCGAAGGGCGCATTCTCGTCGATGGCATTGATTATAAGGAGCGTTCCGTCGGCTGGTTGCGAAGCAACATCGGTTATGTTCAACAGACCCCTTTCGTCTTTCGCGCTTCCTATTATGACAACGTTCGCTACGGTCGCCCTGAAGCCACATTAGAAGAAGTGATCGAGGCTTGCAAAGTCGTCGGTGTCCATGATTTTATCATGACGCAAAAAGACGGATATATGAGCGAACTGGATGATGGCGGAAGCCAACTTTCCGGTGGTCAAAAACAACTGATTTCATTTGCGCGCGCCATCATTCGCAATCCGCGCTTGCTCATCCTTGATGAAGCGACGTCGAGCATCGACACCGAAAGCGAAGGCGTTATTCAGTCAGCCATGAATAAAATCCTTAAGGGGCGCACGAGCATCATCATCGCTCACCGCTTATCGACAATCGTTAACTGCGATCGCATTCTCGTGATGTCAAACGGCAAGGTCATTGAAGACGGAAGTCACTGTGAGCTTATGGCCCTGAAAGGGCAATATCACCATCTGTATATGAATCAATTCCGCGAACTCAACCTCGAATCGCAAATTTCGACCTACGAGCAACAAATCGAACAGATGGATGTCAAGCTTTAAATCGCATCTGAATCTGATGCTTGATAAATAACCATACTTACTTTTTTAAAGAGCTTTCTAAAAGAAAATCGCTTGTTTTCTTATTTGCGGCAATTTGATAAAATAAGCGAAGTTGTAGACTTACAAAGGTCGAAATAAATATGAAAATTAAACATAAAATTAAACAGGGAATAATGCTTAAAGCCCTTCAATCAAGTGCTAAAAAGCAGCCGTTCGATATTGCAAAAGCCGATCATTTTATCCTTGCTGATCAAGTAGGAGACAACCTGACTGATAGCCACTATTTTTCAGCTCACGGAAATAATGGCGAGAGCTTTTTCTTTCGCCATGCGAAACGAAGTAATTCAACGACGGAAATATGGTTTTGCCTCAGAACTAGCGATGGAAAAACGATTGTCAATACGCATGAGCTGTATCCATCAGATAACTGTCCAGCAAGCGTCAAATGCACTAAGACAGGTGATGAGATGACGATTAAGTTTCAAGGCGAAGTATCTTATGCAAAAAAAGGTGAACATGATGTTTTATCTTTTGATAAAGAGTCATTTGAAATTACGGCAAAAGCGACTTTTATCGCTTCGATGCCCGCTTTTGATTTTGCGACCGGACTCGACCCGATGTTCGTCGCCGAGGCCCTCGCTAATGAAAAGTGGAATAAGACCTTTTGGCGAAATCTAAAAATTAACCGTCAAGTCCACTATGAACAGCCGGGTGTCATTCGTCTTGAAGTGACCATTAACGGCCAAAATTCGACATATGTTCTACCGGCGATGCGCGATCATTCATATGGTTATCGCGATTGGGATTACATGAACCGCCACATCTGGCTCATGATTCTTTTTGAAGACGGTGAAGTTCTCAATCTCAACATGGTTGATTATCCCCATATGCACAATCTGATGACCGGCTATCGCAGCCGCGGAGGAAGACATGTTCCAGTTCGCTCCTTAACACGATTAAAAGAGTTGGGCGCCGATGGTCTTGTTCCGCTAAAAGTGGAAGTTGAAGTACCATCAAAAGAAGGAATTATTCTAAAACTTATCGGAAAGCGCGACTTTGTCGTCGACTTTTCTTTCGCGGATGGCAAATATCACATCTTTGAAGGCGTGGGGGATTTTATCTACGGCGACAAAAGAGGACGAGGCATTCTCGAGTTCGGATATAACAGCGGCATCAGACGCTGGAAATGAGGGAAGTTATGAAAATAGCGTGGTTAGATAAAATACCGGAAGCAGATTTAAAAGAAGTCGGCGGCAAGGCAAAAGGCCTTTATCTCTTGCATAAACTCGGTCTTGAAGTCGCGCCTGGTTTTGTCGCATACGGAATTTCTTCTAAAGAAGACGAGGATATTCTCTTTCAGCATTGGAAAGACGCTAAGCTCGGCGAAGTCGCGGTCCGTTCCTCGGCGACTCTCGAAGACGGGGTCGAATTATCTCAGGCCGGTCAATATGAAACTTATACATGCATCGCTAGCGATGAGCAATTCAAAGCAGCCATTCGAGGTTGCCTCGAAAGCCTAAATCAAGCAAATGCCGCCAAATATCGCCGCTTCTTCAACCAAGCTCAAAGCTCGATGAATATCATTGTTCAAAGAATGGTCAAAGCGAAATCGGCCGGTGTTCTTTTCACCGTGAATCCGACGACGCGCGAAAACGATGTCCGCATCGAAGTGGTTGCCGGGCTCGGCGAGAACCTCGTTTCCGGTAAGATGCAATCGCAGCTTATTTTAATAAATAGGCAAAATCCTTCTTATTCAGTTCTAACCACTCTTCTTTCAAAAGATAATATCAAACAGCTATTTCAAGAAGGTTTAAACGCTGAGCGAGAGTTGAAAGTCCCGCTCGATCTCGAATTTGCCATCGACGAAGATGACCATGTCGTCTGGCTTCAGGCTCGCCCGATCACCACTCTTGATGATCCGACGATCGGAGAGCTCAATACGCCATACGCGGTCGAGGGAGACATCATCACTAATCATAATGTCGGCGAGATGCTGCCGGGCGCGATTACTCCACTGACGATTTCGACCGTCGTCTACGCAATCGATTACGGGCTTCGCAAGATGCTCGCCGATGTCGGTGTCGTCAAAAAAATCGAAGATGTGCCAGAAGAGCTGTTGATCAGCCACTATTACGGCCACCTCTTTTTCAATATGCGCCACCTATATCGCATTACAAAAGCCGTGACGGGAGCCGCCAAAGAAAATATCGATGTCGGCATCTGCGGTCAAATTCTCGACTATGAACAGCCCGATGACTTTAAGAAAATGAACGGATTTATCCGCCTCCGCAACGGACTTCGCTATGGCAAATTCATGTTTGGCTATAAGAAGGCGATGAAAGATATATCCTCGATCGCCGAACGCATCCATTTCGCTGGCGCAACAGTCGATGAACTATACGCGTCAATCGGCCACAATCTAGATTTACTCAACCAAGCTCTACTTGACCATTATGTTACCTCGGTCTATTCGGGGGCGATGAACAGCGCGCTATTCTACATTCTGGCGCGCGACAGCGATAACCATGATGAAATCAAAGGTCGCATCGCATCCGTCCTTGAAGACATCGATGGCATCGAAAGCGCGGATATTATCAAATCGCTTCGCGAAATTGCCGTCGAAATCTTAAAAGACCGGCCAGATGCCGATTGTTTTAACCACCAAAATCTGCAAGAATACCTCCGTGAGGCTCCTTCTTCAGTCGTCATGCTAAAAGATCGATTTATGGAAAGGCACGGCCACCGCTGCATTCGCGAATCCGAACTGCGCTCCCCGGGCTGGAAGGACGACGAAGAGGGGTTTGTCCTACATCTTCTTACATTGATTAAATCAATGGTCGGCTATCGGCAAAAAGAAAAGAAAGATGGTCCTGACAACATCGAAATCTTCTTATCCGATTACTATGGTTTTAAGCGCATAGCTCTTCGCGCATTTGTCAATGGATCGCGAAAAGGTTGTCGCATTCGCGAGTATTCGAAATCTAAAATGATCTTAGCTGTCGACAAATTTAAAGCTGGCTATCGCCGCCTCGCCGAGATGCTCGTTGAAGAAGGAGCGCTTCCTGAAGCAGATCTCATCTATTTTCTAACACATGATGAAATAGGAAAAATGCTTACTTCAAAAGATTCAAAATATGTCAAGCGCGCTTTCATCCGCAAACGTCTTTTGCCGGAGCAAGAAAGGCTCAAATTCGCCCATGTCAATGTCGGCATGCCTGTACCGATATCTTCGACTTTTGATTTTGCCATGAAAGGCGCGACGCTTTCGGGAACACCTCTTTCGCGCGGGCAAGTCGTCGGTCGGGCTCGCGTCATCACCAACGCTGAAGATGCCAAGAAACTTCAAAAGGGCGAAATCATGGTCGCGGGTTACACCGATATCGGCTGGTCGCCTTATTACGCGCTCATAGGCGGTCTTGTCACAGAGGTGGGAAGCGCCCTCTCTCACGGCGCAGTCGTCGCTCGTGAGTATGCTCTACCATTGGTATCCAATGTCAAAAATGCCACCGCCGTCATTCGCGACGGAGATATGATCTCAATCGACGGAGCTCTCGGCACCGTTGTCATCGTCGATTCGATATAATCGCATCATTGCAATAAAAAAAGTGGACCGAAATCCACTTTTTTAAATGTTTCTGCGATTAGCTTAGAAGAATTTAGCCCGAGCCTGATCCTTCGTCTCTTTACTTGCAGTAAAGGGAATGCGGGTCGAATAGCCGGCTTTGGCGGCGACGATCATCTTGGTCGGCCAAGCGAAGATGTCTTGGTTCCATTTTAAGACGGTGTCGTTATAAACTTCGCGAGCGGCCGTAATTTCTCTTTGTAGATAGCTATTTTGCTGCATCGCATCTGCTAAGGCGCGATGAGCCTTGAGATCTGGATAAGCTTCGAAAGCGACGCGAATGCTACTCATCGCGGTGTCGAGTTGACCGGCGACTTCGTTGCGGTTGCCTTCGTTGGGATTGACGCCACCGCGGAACTGGGCGACGGTTTTCATAACATCCTTATCGAGATCGACGGATTTTTCGACGATGCCAACGACGTTTTGAAGTATTTGCACTCTCTGCTCGAGATAGTTATCAATCTGCGAAGCATTGTGCTGAATCTTCTGTTGAAGTTGCCGTAAGTAGTTGCGAGCGCTGATCTTCATAAAGAGGAAAACGAGTCCGGGAATAATTCCTAACACCCAGAGAATGATTTCAAAAACGAGCGATCCAGCTCCGACCTTTACGGGAATCTGCTTTTCGATAACGTTGACGTCTCTTCCTTCTTGATTGACTGGTCCAGTCACTTCATCTAATTCATTTGCCATATTAGATACCTCCATCTTTATATTATATATACACTTGGCTCAGTGTTATCTACTTTTTTTAATAATATATGCTAAGAACAAGCCAACCGTGTATACATCTTTGTCATCAGCCAGTTTGCCCGAGCGCATCGATTCGATGGCTTTCTTAAACTTATCGGCATATGTCTCTTCCTTCTCTTCACCGACAGCATTGATATTGACATCGGTGTCTTGCGAGACGGGAATATATTCAACCCAGTCGACGGGCACGTTATGAGAGCGGCCATCTCCGCCCATCACCGGAATGTAATCAGTGCGGTTAATTGTCTGATAACCATAGGCCGTAACGCGAATCGTGTCGCAGAAGCCACCGCTTTTGACGACTGAAGTCTTAAGGATGTTGCGCGTCCCCGAAAGTTTGTGAGCGAACTCGGACTCGTTCATGGCGTTGACGACGTGCTCGTGCTCGTAGAAGCTCACATAGCTATCATACAAATCTTTGTAGATGTATTCGTGGGGCTTATGCTGCTGATAGAGGGGGATAGCCAGAATCGGCGCGAATGTAAAAAACATCTGCTTGAAGTATGTGTTGTGGTATTCGATAAATAACGTGCGCACGGCGTCGTAATCGTACCCTTGAAAGAAATTCGGAGCCGGGTCAAAATTCACACCGGCGAGATGCTCCGGATAAATAATATTTATCATCTTGTGTTTGACAAAGTCAAAATCATCGCCGTAAGCCACCTCTTTATCTTTCATCAACTGCAGGAGTTGCTTTTGCGCTAATGGGGTGAAAAGCAAACGGAACTGCACTTCGTTGTTGCGATTAGAGGCGCCGAACAGGACTTCAAATTCGGAGTTGCCCATGACGGTGTAATCCCCACCTTTTTTGGTGCTTTTCTCCGACATTTTATTGAGCTTTTTGACCTCTTTATTGACTTTCTTTTCAATCTGCTTGTCACTGAGCTCTTCGGCATCGGAATCCTGCCGCGAAAAGATGAGATCGGGAGCGGCTTCATTACCATAGACGAGATAAGGCTCTTGATGATAATAAGGGCAGGGCTTTGTCACGCTGGCTCGCAAGGTCTGGGTATGATGGTTGGTCACTAAGCGACCGTTGACATAGGAGGTCGTCGTATAATGGATGACGAGTTCGCCATAATATGTTTTGGTGCCGAGATGATGGACGAGGTCGTTGGCGATAAAAAATGGATTGCCGATGATGTCGCCGGATTGAACATAGAGTGTCGAACGATTGACATCGTGGGCTTCCGCCAAACCGAACTTGTTGACGAGGTAGTCGAGGCGTTTGCTATCAAACATCTTATCGAGATTGATAATTGGGATCGTTTTGCGAAAAAGGCTAATGCCCATTCCGCGCGTGAATAATTCATTAAGTGGAGCCATCTGAGCCCAAGCTTCTTTGAGCAAATCCTCGATTATTTTATCGATTTTTGCTTTCATTCCCCGCAATTCTTTAAGTTTTTTATTAATAATGACAACAATTAAGACGATGAAAAGAATCGGCAGAGCGAATCCAAAAACAATCATCAAGATTGGAGCCAATAGGCTTTGAGTTCCCTGAACGAGCATGATGATTCCGACGATAGCGGCCACTAATCCGACGACCGTAAGAAAAACTAGAAATCCGCGAAGGGCATTTTGCTTACTAATTTTCTTAACAACTTCGTTTCGCTCGCTCTCGTGTTTTTTTATCTTGCGATTCGTTTCGCGGTTCGCTTCGATATCTATCTGCGATTTCTCAACGAGACTATCAAAGTATTCAGTCGTGTTTTTATGAAATAAATCTTTGTAAACATTTTTATAGGCAAGAAGTGGCTCAAAAATATTGTCGCCGTCAAATCCAGTAAACTCGCTTGTATTTTCCATCTTTAATTCCCCTCATCACGAAGCGAATAAGCCTATAAGGCTATCGTTCTTTTTCATTGTAGCACAACAAAAGAATGACGAAGATATTTTTAGATGAAAACAAAATTATGATTTAATAGTTAAATAATCTTAGTTGTTGTGCGCGACGCGATAAAAATATTCGCCGGCAGTCGAGAATTTAATCGGCAAATATTTCGTATCCATGTAAAACTGAAATACTTCGTAGCTGTCGTAAATTTGAATATCGCCACCGATATCGACGGGTAAATATTGAATGAGCTTGGTCGGAAAGCGATATTCGACTTCTTGGCCTTTATCGGTGCCGCGATAGACATACAAGTCGCGATTCAAAGTGATGGTGCCGGTTCCGGTTTCGACGAGGCTGTTGCCTTGATAGCGAACGAGGCGAACGGAGGTTTTTAGCGAATAGTCAGGCGTCTTCGAGATGAGTTCTTCCAGCGCTAAGCGCTGCCGCTCGTAATTGCTAAATAGACTTCGCCCATCCAAGAGACCATACTCGTCATAGATTAGTTCGCGCTGACATTTTGGACAGACGAGTTTATGCTGTTGGCTCACCAGTCCCTCATGTCCGCAGTCCGGGCATTGGTAGATGAGATTTTCGAGATTATTAATGTCGTTTAAACGATAGATGTGGCGATGCTCTTCATTATAGGCGCCGGCATCAAATTCAAGGCTTCGATCAACGGATTCATAGATACTTTTTTCATCAAGTTGTTCAAGTTGGTCTGGGGTAAAGAGATGAACCATCGAAGTGAATACTTTTCCCTTGAAAATTTTATTGGTCCAAGGAGGAGACATCAAAAAAGCATTCTTATCATGGACGACATAGACATTGACTTTCGCCTTTTTTAAAAATTTAGCGATTGCGAAAGGCGACTTTAGGCTCTTGCCGTGATATGTGATCTGACCTTCGGGAAAAATGCCGATGATACCGCCGGTTTTCAAAATTTTTAAAGCGCTGGCGACAGCCTTTAAATCGCCTTGATAAGAGCAGATTGGAATCGCTCGCGCCAGCTTTAAAAAGGGGCGGCGTTCCGGTTCATAGAACATCTTGGCGGCGGCCATGTAGTTGATTCGGTGAGGATAGAGAGCTGCCGTTACAAACACATAGTCGCGAAAAGATGCGTGATTGGATAGGATGATGGCCGGCTTCTTTATTTTGATTTTATTAACCAAGCGATTGCCTTGAAGATAGGCCGATATCTTTAAGATGCCAGCTAAAGGCAGCCACAAAAAAGGATTGGGGCGTTTCATAGATCAGGAGAGCGACTCCGCGTTGATGGGCTCGTCGTCTTGTAGGCTAATTTGCTCTTTTAGTTTTTGCTGCTCTTTGGCATCGATGCGATAAGATAAAGAAATTAGCGAGCCAATGCCGAGTAAAATCAGAGGGGCGAGAGCCATAATAATGCGAATCGCTAAAAGCGAACTATCCGGTTGTGTGAGGATCGGCGGTTGTCCCGGCACCCTTTCTTTAAAACCGGCAAGGCCCAAGATAAACATAGCAAACGATAAACCGAGAGCTTGGGCAATTTGCGAGACAAAGTTGGAAAAACCACTCATCTGACCTTCGATTCTCTTTTTAAACTTCAACTGGCCAGCATCGGCGACATCGCCGAACATTGTGTGGGGAATTAATCCGGGGGCACTGATGCCAAACCCCATCACGACCGCTAATATGTAGATGACGATGGGGTTGACATTAGCTGGAACAAAGAAGAGTCCGATAGCTGAGACAATCCAGATAATCGCTCCAAAGCGATAGGTAAAAGCCTTGCTAAACTTCTCGATCATTTTTAAATAGAAAGGTAAGGCGACAATTTGCGTAAAGAACATTAAAGCCGCGGCAATTGTTCCGACCATCGAAGTGCCTCCGCTCGCGGTGACATCTTTGATGATATAGAAATCGATGTAAAAGAAGAAAAGACCGCTCATGACCGACATGGCGATTTGCATAAACAAGAACATGCCGAGATACTGGCGGAATGGTTTTAATTTCAAGGGTTCGGCCAAAGCTTTAAAAGATAATTTGGTTTTGACAATCGGGCTTTTAATCTCTTCCTTGGCAAAGAGACCACTCAATAAAATGCTGATGCCAAAAAAGATGCCGAAACTGAGGCTCATCACCTGATAGCCAATTCGCGGATCGGCAAAGGAATCGACAATAATTTTCGGGACGGCAACGCATATAATCGATGAGAAGATGCTAAAAGCGAGGCGGTAGGAATTAAATGAGGCCCGGTTTTGATAGTCCCTTGAAATCTCGCTAGCCAAAGAGAAATAGGGAATCATAATCGTCGACTGGACAGCTACAAAAATTAAGTAAGCGAGGAGGACGGCGATGACTTGCAGCGCCTCATTGGAAAAATTAAAAGGGTAAAACATCAAAAACATCGCCACTACGATTAAGGGCGAACAAATAATCAAATAAATTCTTCTTTTGCCAAATCTTGACTGCGTGCGGTCGGAAATCCACCCGATGATCGGATCGATGACGGCATCGAAAATGCGCGCCACCAAGATGATAAAACTGCTCCAAAATGGATTGATGCCAACAATAAGAACTAAGAATACGGGATAAAGAAAGTTAATAATATTAAAAGAACCTCCGCCGAAGAGGTCAGCCGAGGCAAAAGCGAGCTTTCTTGCCAAATTATTCTTTTTCATAATTTCTCCATGATAATTGCATGTCGCTTTTATGTATTTTAAATAAAGAAACGAATTTGGAGAAGAGTTTTTTAACTTATGGCCTTTTATATAAGGCGATAAGGAGGATGTTTGCTTTAAAATCGGTTAATACGCTATGGGATAGCATTTTATATCACACTTTTATTTTTTTCTTAATCAGGCTGATAATTTGAAATATAACAAATAGCGAGAGGACAGACCCGGCTAGGTATAAATACATGTATGTCCGGTCGAACTGAACATTAAATAATTGCAGATTAAAGCCGTAACTAGTCTTAATTTGCTCGATTACTTCAAGGGGCATCGTCGCCTCCAATTTTGTAAGGATAGGGCGCATTAGCACGACGCGAAAGAGACCGGTCGCGTGTGAACCAGGAATCAGATTGGCAAAATTTTGAATCGAAAGAGGCAAAATGCTGACCGGCATGTAGGCTCCGATTAGAAAGCCGATCAGGGCGCTGAAGACGCCGGTGAAAGATGCGGCTGTCGAAGTATGATTAAAAAAGGCTGTTAAACACATAACGAAGATGACGGCGGACAGAGAAGATAAAACTAAAATGCCGAATAATTCAAACAGATTTGCGGCCGAAAAGGTCACTCCGCTAGAAATGGCTAAAAAGACGAGGGCGATGATAAGAAAAACGAAACTTAAAAACAAGGTGATTACAAAGGCGCTGATAAAATAGCTTAATGTCAGATTGACGAGGCGGACTGGAGAGGCGGTAAAATCATCGACGATGCGCCGCTCGCGGTCGCTGATAGCCACAAACATGCTATTTAGCGAGATGGTTAGTGAGGAGATGCCGAGGATACCGGATATTACCCACGCATTGGCCACCGTGGCGATATCGGCATCGCTGACCGTTTGTCCCTGCGGAATAAAATTCCTTATCGTATCCATTTGAAAATCGCCCATAAACAAAATGTAAATAACCAGGATTAAAACGGGCGCCATCATCGAGAAGACAAGCGTCGTCTTGTTTTGAAAGAATATCAAAATATTGCGCTTGGTGAGATGCCAAATGTTATATAAATAATCATCAAATAGCTTAAAAATTCGATTCTTTTTCATGATTATCGTCAATTTTCTTTCCCGTCACATTTAAAAAGACATGATCCATATTCCCTTTCAAAACTTCAAAATCATCAAATAGAGGGGCGTATTTTTCCACGATTTCAAGAGCGTCCGTCGGCTGGCTAATCGTGACTTCATAGGCATTATTGCGATAGACATAGGTCAGTTTCTCGCCATCGAGCAACTGATTGATCCGGTCGCTTTCATCAGCAATGATGCGAAGAATATCGCTTGTAAAGCGGCTCTTGAGTTCGTCCGGGCTTCCACTCGCGCTGATTTTCCCTTCATCGATAATGACTACATGATCGGCTTTGACGACTTCCTCCATGTAGTGAGTTGTCAAAAAGATTGTTAACTCCGTCTTGTTTTTTAAATCATTTAGCGCATCCCAGACCATGATGCGCGTGTTAGGATCGAGGCCGGTTGTCGGCTCGTCTAAAAAGAGAATTTGCGGATTGTGCAAAAGTGCGCGGGCGATATCGACTTTGCGCCTTTGCCCACCTGACAATTTGCCATAAGGACGCTTGATAATCGCATGTAAGGCAAGGATGTCGATTAGATAGTTTATCTTACCCTCGGCCTCCTTGCGACTCATCGGATAGAGGCTGGCCCGCGAATAGAGATTTTGCAAGACCGTGAGTTCGTTGTCGAGGACGCTCTTTTGAAAGACGATGCCGATTTTGTTCTTGATTTTATCGGCATCTTTGTCGGTATTTAAACCATCGATGATGATTTCGCCCGCATCTTTTTTTACGATTGAGCACAAAATGTTAATCGTCGTCGATTTGCCGGCGCCGTTGAGGCCGAGAAAAGCAAAAAAATCGCCGCGTTTAACGCTGAAATCGATGCCGCGAACAGCTGCGACTTTCCGATAGTTTTTCACGAGTCCTCTGACTTCGATAATGTTATTGTTTTGCATCGCTAATCTTCTTTAATTGCTTTCTAATTTTATAATAAAAATCGTTTGCCACCAATTTTTCAAAGATTCCGTAAATATGCCTGCCCAAAACTTTTCGTGAAAAAGCGGCGAAGCGAAAGCCGCGTTTTTGCTTTTTGCTATGCCACGAACCGGCATAATGATGCACGCCGAGAGTATTTGCGGTTCGGTTCTCTTTGAACGTTATATAGCTTATCGGATAAAAATAGTCGCTTGATAGCAACGCGATGTTATCTTGCACCGAAAAGCGTCCATCCATTTTTCTTTTGTAAAAAAATCTCAGTATGGCGCTGACGGCGTGGACCGAAAAGGGATTGCTATAAAAACCGATGTGATGCTCCAAGTCGTAACGGCGCACGAGTTTTTCAAAAACTGGATGCTTGGCTGCGCTGCCTAAAATGGCGGTTCCCACCCAATACTTGCTCTCATAGCACATGAAGCAGTCATAATTAAGCATTTGGTCAGGATTTGCGAAAAACTCGAAATCGGTATCGACGTAAATACCTCCATATTCATAGAGGACGACGACTCTAATAATATCGGCGGCATAAGCCCAATTGTGAGAATCGATTGCTAAATCGACTAGAGGATGACGGCCGCGAACAAAATTCGATTCATTCCACTCAACTATTTCATAATCTGGACAAAACTTTTTCCAGCTTTCGAGACATTTTAAAACGCTTTCTGGCTTTGGTCTGCCCCCGAGCCAAATATAGTGAAGTATTTTTGGTATCATCGCTTTTGCCATTTCCCCTTCGAAGACGAGCCCGCCAAAAGCGGTATCTAATTAATTATATCATTCAAATGGCTCGAATTTTTCTAAATCTATATCGTTTTTGCTAATTTGCGTCGTCCCATCGATGACGCGATATCGCTTTCCTTCTTTGGATTTTATTACATCCCCGATGTGAAAGTTTGATATGACCGGCAAATAATAGTGCTTCACTTCAAAACCATGCGGGTAACTTTCGACGATAATAGTCATATATTTTGTTTCTTTTACCATATTAAATCTCCTAGATGATTGTGTTTCGGCGATTTTACTATCACTATCGCTTTAACGGTAGTCTTAAGACAATGTTTTATTGTTATCGCTTTTCTTTTTTAAATAACAAAAAAGGATCGTCGAAGAAATCAGAGCCGCCACAAATCCAACAAAAGCTAAACCTGAGATCAACAAGTAGCCTAATCTACTCCAATTTTGAGAAAGCAAACCGATAACGAGAAAAGCCAAGGCGATAGCCAATAAAACTCCAGGAAGCAAGAAAACATAGCCCTTTTTTGTTCTGGATAAGGCTCGGCTTATCGGAATGTTAACAATGGCGATTAGCACAAAGATGCCAATCGCACTCATGATTTGACTCGTTTCGCTGAAATTCACAATGCGCTCCTCTAGTTTAACTATATATGAAAGAGAGGCCCAAAAAACAACGATACGCTTTGCAACATCGTAGCGCCATGTGTCTCAGTTTGCGCTTGAGGAATGACATCACCCAGTAACATAATATGCCAAATCTCCAAATATAAGTTTCTTATCAACCGGGTTTCTCACGATGATAAAAACAAGAGATGATCGCCTCTATTCGAAATATTTCTCGAAGCATCTTTTGGGCTTGCAGGTATCATCAAAATCAGGCAAAAAAAGAAAAAATCTGCCAAACTGCTCCAAGACAGACTTCAATTCTAACAGTGGTGACCCGTACGGGATTCGAACCCATGAATGCATGCGTGAAAGGCATGTGAGTTAAGCCACTTCTCCAACGGGCCACATAAGTGGCGCCTACCATAGGACTCGAACCTATGACCGATCGGTTAACAGCCGATTGCTCTACCGACTGAGCTAGGTAGGCGTGTTATTCAAAAGAATAACGCAAGAAGTATATTATCAAAACGGCTCTGAATATGCAATCAAGAATTATTCAGTTCCGCACTTCTTATGAATAGCGCTGATTAGATCGCCAATCGTTTGTAGAGAAGTCATCTCTTCATCAGAGAATTTAATATTGTATTCATCTTCTAACTCGAGAATGAGCTCTACCATATCCAAGGAATCCAAGCCGTAATCCTTAAGGGTCTTCGCTTCATCAACTTCATCGATGTTCAATTTCTTTTTAAATTTTTCAAGAACGTTATTTACTTTTGCCATGATTTGACCTCACTTCGTTGTATTATACCAAAAAAGTATCTTTTGTAAGAAGCAAAATGTGCGAACAAAAAAAGGGCATACGCCCTTATTGGATTTGTAAGTGATTTCTATCCTAATTCAACTGGTGCCGTAATTTCGCTAGCGGCTTGATTGGCTGCCGTTGAAAAGGCTGTAATCAATACACCACTAATCAACGAAAAAATAGCGATGACAAGCAGGACGCCAAATAATTGTCCTTTGATTTCTGACATGTTTTCTCCTTTCTTTTAATTGTAAAACCCAATGACAACTCCTCGCGTTATCGATATAACTAGAGGTTCGCTGCTCATAATGACGGGCTGGTAAGAGGTCGCCACAGTATATATGTAAGTATCGCCAAAGCGGGGTGTGCAATTATTTGTACATGTTATTGTTGCATTCGCATATCTTTCGACAAAGAACGAGATTTCCTCATTTATTCCGCCATTTTCAACGATGAGATGACCTGCCGTCATTGCAACGGCATCAAGGTTTGTATAAATTATCTGAGTATTTATCAAATCAGCGCCAAGAAAAAAGACACTTATTACAAAAAGAAAAGATAGGATTAGACCGATTTTAGATCCCACTAATAATATCTCCGATAACCGATACAACTCCGAGGGTAATCATCATCGTGATGAGACCGGCGCCAAGTAATGGTAAAACCATTAATGAATCGAATCCTTTCTTTACCTTCTCAACTTCGTCGACATAATGCTGATCGGCAATTTTTGAAAAGATACTTTGAAATTGGAGAATGCGAAGATTGTCATTTCCTTGCTCCACCATTTGAAAAACGCAAATCATCGCTTGTTCAATCGAATAAGAAGCGAAACGTTTTCCAAATTTGAGAAAGGGAAGGACTGATTTATCTTCGTCGATTTGGGCGATGAGTGTTTCTAAATGTCCACGAATGTTTGTTGAGGCAAAAGGGATTAAGGCTTCAAGAGATTGATAGATGTTATAACCATTGCGAAGGTATATTTCAAAGTAAGTAAATAGTTTGACGAATTCTTTTTGACTCAAATATGTCTTTTGCATTTTCAAAGTGCCATAGCGATATGACAGAAAGAAAAAATATAAACCGATGAAAAGAGGTAAGAAGAGTAGCAGTAGATACTGCTTCAGGATGATGACAATTGCCGAGAAGACAATAACAAACGAAACGGAGATTATTATTTGCTTTTTCGCTTCCTTTGCATATAAAAGCCCTGCCCCGACTATCTGTTTTTCAAATGGTTTCATGATGATTGTTTTCTTGAACAAGTTGGTGACTAAATTTATTAATAGCTAAATGAATCGAGACAAGGAGCAATGCAAAAAGAAGTGCTGTCATTATAATAACGATTAGGCCATTTAGCATTCGCGAGTAAAAAGAACTCAATCCAAAGCGCATAAATATCACGATTCCGATTGTAATGGACCATAAAATGAAAAACTCCATCGTTCTTTTTGTCGAAAGAGACCTAGCGACAATCATCGCTTCTTCAATGCGATTAACCTCCTGAAGTAGTGTCTCTGACATCGTAAGAATATCTCCTCCCTGATCTTCATATAAAGTGAGAATATTTAAAAACATGTAATAGATATCAAAGCGAAAATATTTATTTAAATAATCTATTCGCTCACGAATCGCAAGATGCTCAATATATTCAAGTTCGCTTTTAAACTGCTCGTCAGCATTCATCGTGGCGTTTTCGAATGCTTCAGCCAGCGAACCCCGAATACTCATCGATAATAAGAAGTTGTTTAAAAACTGTCGGCATTCGCGTGCACATTTGTATGTTAAGTTTGACCGAACGATCTTTTTCTTTGCGTAAAAAAAGCCATACAAGAAATATGTAATAAATATCGAAATAGCTACATATAAATTGCCGCTGGAAACATATCCAAGTGCTCCGCAGATAAGTGCTATTAAAAGAGATAAAAATAGTATTTTCATAAAATGAACTCTTTTATTAATTCCTTAGCGTGGGGAGATTTTCTAATAAGTGATAAAAGGTAGAGGGACGGCTTTGCAAATATACTTTTATCGCCTCTTTTTTGATAGATAGCATTCAGTTGACTTGTCGCGTGGTCATATTCAAGGATTTTTGCTAAATAGCGGTAAATCTTGCCGTTAATCGGCACATTTTTTTCGAGGAATAAAAAGTAGCGAAAATGCTCCTTAATATCATTGAGTGCTTCAGAATATATCGTTTCAGAACCATTCATAAGAATCATGCGAACCATTCGATTGGCTATCGTTTCAGCGCTTTTCGCATGAATTGTGGTAATAACAGGATGGCCAGTCATCACCGCATTTAATACATCAAGCATTTCTTTTCCGCGACTTTCGGCGATAATTAGCCAGTCAGGATTGCTTCTTAAAGCGTTACGAATTAATTCTTGAAATGAGGCTTGGCCAATGTGTGAATTGACTTGCCAGCAGTTTAAATCGATTTTCGCATTTGCCGAATTATAAGTAAGTTCCTGAATATTGTCGATAACAACAACTCGTGAGTTTATCGGAATCAAGGAAAGAAGATATTTTTGAAGTTCAGTTTTTCCCACCCCTGTCTGTCCGCCTATGACAATAGAAAGCTGATTGCATATCAATATTTCTAATAAGCGCGAAATGGCTTTGGGCATAAAACATCCATTATCGACTATCCTCGGCACAAGTGAGCCGATTCTTAATGAAAAAGTAGGAATTTTTTCATCATTAAGCCGCCCAATTGAATAGTGGACAGCGTTCAAGCGAAAACGTCCAAATGACATATCGAGCAATGGTTCGGAAAAAGAAAACTGTTTTTCGCCTAGATTTGCAATATGGCGCAGAAAGTCGTTAATTTCATTAACTGAGATGCTTATTTCGCTTTTTTGCCTTCCTAATTCATTATGTTGATAGAAAATGCTTTTTCCGTTATACGATATATCTGTCACTAAATCATCAATCAAAAGCGGCTTTAAAAATGAATCAGCAACATATTCTTCTAAACGTTTAATCTTTTCTCTATTCATGTTGACCAATAGTGAAAGCGAGACTATTTTGATATTTAAATCCGAGCATGAGATCGACTTTTAACCCGATAATAACACCATCATATTTACCACTAAATACGTTATTCTCACCGTCTTTATCAAAATAAGAAAAAGCGACTTCGAAATTATCGGTATATGGCTTTAGGTTTGAAACAAAATATTGTTTGACAGCTTCCTTTAAATATTGCTGATCATAATATGGTTTATCATTTTCTTCTCTATCAATAATCATGACAGCCGTTTCTAAAATTCCTCTGGGCAACAAATAAAAAGTTCGATTTATGCCACTCAACCTAATTGAAAAAGAGAAACCCGAAAGCATAATACCTAAGACAGTAAAGCAAATCCAAACATTAATCATGTATCAACCACCTCCCAGTCCGTTAGATTATCAAATGATGACGTTGACGAAGTCATAATGCAGTATTGGGAATTGCGACAATCGCCGATATAACGAAGATTAGAAAAATAGATGAAGTTATATTGAATATCGAATTGGTTATAGCCGGCTTTGCGAATAATAATTCTCATATCAATATCCTTCTCAGAAGAGTAGTAATTTCTTGGGAAAAAGAATTTTGTGGTCTCAAGAAACCCGTTGCGTGGCGTGACAGACATAAGAAGTGAGTTTGGCTCAACATACAGGGGACTTGCAAAGGCGAATCGGTATTGGCTCGACACTTCAATAACATTAAGAGGAACTAAGCGATAATCGAGGAATGTACTGTAAGAAAGTAAATTGTATAAAGTGCCACTTCTTCGAATCAATAAACTAATTGAGTCATATTCAAAAGGATTTTCTGATTCAAACCAAAGCGATGACAAATCAAGATAATAATAATATTCATCTTCGATAACCGAAGTAAATCCGTGAAAAATAAAGCGATCACGTTTTGAGGTATACACTCCATTTTTAAGTTCAACATAATTATATGGTAGAGATAGGAAGTAATTATCCTCATTAGGATAAAAGGTTGTCTCAACGCGAGGATAGGCCTCTGCTTCTTCGACGTCATAAATGCCTGTTGATTCGCATGAAAAGTAAAAGGTATTCATTCCCTCCGCTACCGCAAGACCATCTAAGAAAAAAACGCGCTTAAAATCTTTGCGAATTCCTTTGTTCAAATATTCGGTATTTTGAAAAACAAGCACCCCTTGCGGATAGCGAATATTTTGAAGGGTTATTTTTATAAGATATGCTTGATTATTTACAGTTGCCAATGCCGAATAGACAAAGTTAATTTCTTGTGTCTCCACCATCGAAAGAGGATAGATAATAAATGACTTCCATCCGAGTTTAGGGGGAGCAGATTTTCCAATGACAAACAATAATAAGGGTAGACAAAAAAAGCTCAATACTCCTCTGCTTATTTTCATCATCCTAATCTAAATGATTAAGAAATTGGCACATCGCAATGCGTTTTAATCGATAATATGTCGATGTTGAATATAATTCAACCCACCAGAACTTGTAATTATTAAAGAAGAAATCATTATTGATGATTCGCCGCGACTCGAGATCAAGTTTTCGAAAAGCTCCTTCGATTTTGGCAACGAACAAATTGTTTATTTCATTTCTACCATAATTATCGCAATGAATGGACATATTTAAATCGCGTCTGCCATTTTTTAAACTAGATGCATCGAGAGCCTGAAAGTATAACCTTGCAACTTCTTTAGTTTCGGCGCTTAAGGCTCGTAGTTTTCGTCTGCTCCTTCGTCCTGCCAACTTCATATCCCCCTCCTCTTACTTGATTTGTAAGTAACGAAATGATGAAAAAATCAATTTTATTTTTAAACGGTATAAAAAAGAGCAAACTCCACTCCCAACAAACGTCTACTGAGTAATGCTTGCCCCTTAATCTTTGACAGATGATTGTTTTGGTGTTCGTGCCCTATTGCTGATTGCTTTTTCAAAACTGCCCCGTATTAGAAAAATTAGATAACGACAACTCAACTTTTATGAATTTTACATCTTTTTTGAAATCATGGCAAATCGTGAGAAAGGACTTTATAAGCAACAATCGTTATTTTATAATGTGTTCATATGATAATTCTCGTCGGCGCTTCCGCAAGTGGCAAAACGGAAATTGCCAAGATATTAACGCGAAAATATGGAATCGTTAAAGCCATCACGCACACAACTCGCGATATGCGGGAAGGTGAAAAAAATGGCGTTGATTACTTTTTTGTAAGCAAAGACGAGTTTGCGTCTTTGGCCAAACAAAACGCTTTTGTGGAAACGACATTTTATAACGGCAATTACTATGGTTGTTCAAAATCGCAAGTTAATGACGACAAAGCCGTCATCGTCGACCCAAATGGTTTAAAAGAATTTTTAAAATTGAATGACCCGCGCGTTATTGCTTTTTATATTGAAGCAGATGAAAAAACGCGATATCAAAGAATGCTAAGTCGTGGTGACAGTATGCAAAATGCCCTTAAAAGAATTGAAAACGATAAGAAGGATTTCAATCCCAAAAACGTCGGATTTACCCATTACATTATTATTAATGAGGACAACACTTTAGAAGAAGCGGCCGACATCGTCTATCGCAAATATCTCGGTTCGCTAAATAATCTTAAACGTTAATTTGTTCAACAAACTCGTCATAAGTTGTGTACTTGTCGTAGACAACTTTTTCTTTTATATAAATGATTCGATTAGCAACCGTCTCGATTAATTCGTGATCGTGAGATGTAAACAAAATGACACCACGATAATTGATCATGCCTTTATTCAATGCCGTAATCGCCTCTAAATCAAGGTGATTGGTTGGATCATCAAGAATAAGAAGATTTCCAGCAATCAGCATTGTGCGAGCAAGCATAAGACGCACCCTTTCGCCTCCGGAAAGAACATTAACTGGTTTTAAAGCTTCTTCGCCCGAGAATAGCATTCTTCCCAACCAACCGCGTAGTCCGGTTTCGCTTTGATCTTTCGAATAAGGTCTAATCCATTCAACCAGATTTTCATCGTGGTTATTAAAGAAAGATGTAATGTCGCTAGGAAGATATGTCGGTGTAATTGTCACTCCATAACG
>JAEWMX010000014.1 GCA_023393065.1 Bacillota bacterium
GACCGAGAATTTCTTTGGCAGGTTGAAACAAGAAATATGGAACAACAACAAGCAAGATTATGGTAGCGTAGAAAGTCTTATAAGCACGATTCATGAGTATATGAGTTACTATAATAAAGATCGAATCGTGATGAAAACAAAAATGACGCCTGAAGAATGTAGAAACGAATATCTAAGTCGATTACAATAAAGGTGTGGGTTGATATATATTTCTCTCCAACAATAGGAAGCTAATACACTAGACAAGCTTTGATACAATTATCAAGGCTTTTTTTGTTGCTAAAACACATAAAATAGGCCATTTTTGGAAAAATATGCTACTTTTCATCGAAATTGTAATCAAACTCAGACTATTAGATAACTGAAATTAATCAAAATGCAAAACAACCTGTTAAAACGATTTGATAGGGGGTTGCACGATTGAACGATTGTGGGGTGGGGGTTGCACAGTTGAACGATCACCAACGGGGGGTTGCATTTGAATCAAGAATGGAATCTTCTCCCGTTGGATAAAATCACCATTATTAAAAAGATTAAGTAATCTAGTGTTATTAATTTCTTAAATATCAAGTATCAGCGCTTGAATTGATGTTTCAATTTCTTTAGGGAGAAATTTAAATGATGCCATGATAATATTACTTTATGAATCAACTAGAAAAATGTCATCAAGTTCGAGACAGACATCAACCCTCAACCGATGAAGGATCTTTTATTGTCGGTTTTCTCATTGGTTATTTAACTAATATTATTGGTTTTATTATTGCTTTTTTTGTAAAACAAAGAAAATTGAGAAATGGCACACTGATTGGGGCTGGAGTCTCATTGATTGGCTCAATAGTTTTTGCAATTTTTATGGTAATCCTTATGATGCGTGTTTATGGCGGATTGCCAGCATAGTCCCCCTCCAATAACAATTTTAATTCTACAATTTGATCCATTCTTGAATGATTCCAGTGTGGGGGTTGCACAGTTGAACGAATATAAGGTGGGGGTTGCACGATTGAACGATTGCCGGTTTGATTGTATAAAATTGTTTAGTTTCCGTCATTTTCCTAGACAAGCTTTGATACAATTATCAAGGCTTTTTTTATGAAATATCGTCGAAATTACTATCTTAAGGTTTTAATAACCTTTTTTAGTTATAATTAAATTGGATTTATTTAGGAGGGTTAATGATGATTTCTCGAAAAAGTTATGGGCTTATAGTGCTAATGCTGGCTTTGACTAGCTGTATCAGTTTTCGTAGTTCGAGCAGCGATACAATCAGTACAATCAGCGATTCGACTAGTAGCGGAACCGATGTCTCTACTTCGAGCGATTCAAGTGGCGAAGAGCCTGAGCCCGAACTTGAAGAAGCCGATCTATCAACTTTTGCGACCGACATCGTCGCTGATCCGGAGATTACCTATGTTGCGACTGACTACACCGTCAAAGCACATCCCAACGGTTTTTCTTATCCCCTTGATGCTCAGGTTCAACCCACAAATGCGTATCTGGAATTTTGGCATCCCGAAACCGAACTCGCACTTAGGATAGTCGCTGATAAGCAAGTGTTTGAGTGGATTGAGCAATATGGTGTCGATGAACAAACGAAAGCCGATCTCTACTGGCCCGTTACTCTCGAAGTGATTATGAATTCCAAGCGTTTTGTCTACTTCGAAGTCGGCATGCGCATGAAAGGAAACACTTCGCGCCATCATTTCTTGGACGAAGACAGTAATATCGATTATTCGCTTAATTTTAAACTATCCTTCAACGAATTGTGGGATACACCCGAATACGCCCCATACGGCTTACAAAAAACTTGGACCAAAGCCGCTAATCCAGAGTGGAAAACACGCGATGATCGCACTTTCATGGGCGATGATGACGGCAAATTCGGCCTTAAGAAGATTGATATTAAGTGGAATAAATCAAGAGACGACTCGATGGTCATTCAACCATTCATTTTTAGCCTATTTCAAAAACATGGCGTCATAAGTCAAAACTCCACGCTGACCAAACTCAAAATCAACGGTACCCGCCTGGGAATCGTGACGATTAATGAACCGATTGACAAACATCTCCTCCGTCGCTATTTTCCCAAAGCCGCTGCCGCCGGAAATTTATACAAAGTCGGTTGGGGACGCCCCTCTCCGTCAGAGCCTGACACCTTTTTAAAAGGTAGCCTGCGCTACGAAGATCTAAGATGGAATGGCGATTATTTAGTTGCGGACTCCGGAATCGGCGAAGAAGACAAAACGCGCGATTACATCCCTATTTACGACGCTAAAGAGTATGACGATTCACTCGATCAACCCCATGAAAAACTGATAAATCTCATGCGAGTTTTAAAGGATAACGAAGGTAAGTCGCCTGCCGAGTTTGCCCCGGCTTTAGAAGCGGTGGTCGATATCGAAAGCTTTCTTAAATTCATCGCTGTTTCCTACATGGTTGGCAATATCGACGACATGCGAAATTGGGGAAACAACTATTATATTTTCTTCAATCCGAGCGAAGGCGACAAAGCCTACTTTATTCCCTATGACTACGACTGGGGACTCGGTCTGACTTGGGATTACGGCGATACGAGAATGTATGGCGCCTCACCGTTTGAAACCCGCTACTTGATGAACACCGGTATCTGGCAAGAAAATCGTCTCTTTTGGTATACGGTTCTCACCTCTTCAGACAGTTATCGCCCATATCCCAACATCACCATGAATGGATCCTACCGGACCCAGTTTGTTACGGATATTATCACAATAAATAGCGATTCTTACTATTCATTAGCAGCTTTTGAAAACTTATTTAATTTGTATAAGAACACTTACGATGAACAAAGCGGTAGCGATTTGGGCGATATCTCAGAATTTGTCGGCACCGACTTTGCGGAAGGGTTTATTAATAGCATGAAAGGCGTCGTCAATACCTTATCAGCCTAATATCATTTTCTTCGATACGTTTCGGTGATTGCTAATTTTAGATGTCATTATCTAAGTAACTTTTTTGACAAGAGTCATAAAATATTGTGGTACAATATCAGCAAAGAAACATCAAATAACAGCGCAAAGGAGCCTTCCATGATTACGAAAATTCTCCTTGTTGATGTCTCATCCACTGATTTGCTTATCATCAAAAACATGCTCAGTGATTTTACTGTTTTTACTTCCAGAAATGGAGTCGAGGCCCTTAAAGCGATTGAAGAAAATCCAGATATAGATTTGGTGGTACTCGATTTAAATATGCCGGTCATGGATGTCACGATCGTCGATACATCTTCCTACACATCGTAGTACGAAGTTAAATCACTATATGTCGAATTATATGAAGAGATGTTGGAGAACGTGCCAATTGATATGGCAAAGCTCGACGAATATCAGTCTTTGCTCGATGCCTTGAAGCGGGATGATGGCGCATAATCCGCTATATTTTGACTTCGTTAGCCTAGAAAATTAGTACATCTTTAGAATAAAAGCATTTTTTCCATTCATTTTCGTTGTTAAGAATCGCTCGAGATAATAAAATTTTTCTATGTTCATAAGAAGACGACTTGTATTGCCTGTCGCGGCAATCATCGCCGCCTCCGGGATAATAGCCTTTCTATTTATGGCCCCCACGCTTGATACGCTGCGTGGTTTTTGGCTGATACAACTTCATCCCTCGCTTTTGATGTCAGATTATTTAGGAGTTGGCGGATTGACGGCGACATTGCTCAATGTGTGGCTTACAACATGGCTTTCAATTACTGTTCTCTATCTCATCAAGGCTCGTTTTAATGGCGTCGCCTTGGCAGGAGTCTTGACCATCGCCGGTTTTGCGTTTTTTGGAAAGAACCTCTGGAATTTTGTGCCAGTTTGGCTCGGATTTTTTATCTTTGCCAAAATCAAGAGGGAACCATTGAATAAACACGTTGCCGCCTTTCTCTTTTCAAGCGGCATCGCCCCTTTATCGAGCTTTATCGCTTTTGGCATTTCCGGCTTGCCGCTTTGGGCCAGTTTACCACTAGGCCTTCTTGCTGGGCTGATCGCCGGTTTTCTAACTTCCATGGTCCTGCAAATTACCAGCAGATTTCATCAAGGATATAACCTTTATAATACGGGGTTTGGATTAGGCTTTATCGCCATGCTATTCGCGGGCATTCTAAGAGCCGCGAATGTGAGTTTAGCGGTTCCGGATACGACGACGACTTCTTATCATGACATTCTCCTGTGGAGCCTATTGGCTTTATCGATTATTTCGATAGTTTTAGCTTTTATCTTTGATAAAAATGCGATTCGCCCGTGGCTTAGACTGCTGCAGAGCCCAGGTAGTATTCCGAGCGACTACATCGATGATTACGGGCTTGCTCCGACGCTGCTTAACATCGGTAGTTTAGGCATTTTTAGCATCATTATCATTCTCATCTTTGACTATATAATATCTGGACCGCTCATCGCCGCCGTCTTCACCCTCGTCGCTTTTGGAAGCTACGGCAAGCACCTTCGCAATTCCATACCGGTGATGGCCGGTCTCCTCTTGGCGAGTCTTCTTCCGGCATTTTCCCACGCCCAAATAACGACTAGCCTCGCTCTTTTCTTTGTTACCGCTTTAGCGCCAATCGCCGGTCAGTTTGGGTTGATCTATGGTTTGCTCGCCGGTTTCCTCCATCTTTTAATCTCACCATATGCTCTGCTCTTACAAGGAGGCTTTGATCTTTACAACAACGGTTTTACCGCCGGGTTAGTCGCTGGTGTCGTGGCCATTACCGCTCAGCAATTTCCGCTAAAATTGCCGATTATTTCAAAAAAAGACAAATAAGTGCAAATGTCTAAAGCCTCTTTTTTCTGGTTAATTTACAAAATTAAAATTGAAATAATATATGATGAGTTTTATTTGCCTACATCCACATTGTATTCTATTATAAAAATATCGGATTCATCACATGAGAATCTGATAGAAAGAAACTAATTATCTTTTCATTAGTGGCAGAGGGACAGGTATGAGAATCATTTTAAAAATTTTGATGGTCTTAGTTGGTATCGCCGCTTTTTTTGGCATCGTCGCTTCCGGTGCCGTCTGGGCGTATGGAAACTATGGCGTTCCCCTTATTGAAGAGCAGATCGAGGCGGCCGAAGATCAAGTTGAAACAAGTCTCGAAGAAGAGTATCCCGGCACGGCTGTGACAGTCGACATTCAAGAAGTGTTCTATAAGTTCGAAAATTGGATGCCGTCCGTTGCTTTTGAAGTCTATTCCCTCGTCGAAGCTGAACTCGGCGGCGTAGACATCGAAGAAAAAACCTCATATATCGTCATCGATGTCATGAGCGTCGTCTCCGGCGGTGGTGAATTTGAGACTTACGAAGAGAGCGAGTGGGAAGCTGCCAGCACGGGATTTAAAGCCGCTCCACGCATCCTTTTTGATAGTGTCGAAGCAAAAAAAGTCGGGATGACCTGGTTGATTATCAGCGCCGTAGCTTTTGTGGGAAGCATCATTGTTAATGCCGTTTTCTTAAGAAAGAAAAGACTTGCTTAACAATCTGCAATCTCGTTATTGATTTCCGATATTTCAGTTAGTTTCGAATTCTATATTTTGTCGCAAATCGTTTTTTACTGCTATCATTTTATATACGAGTAAAAGAGAACAGCGATGACCGAACAAGAGAAAATGATTCAAGGCATGATTTATGACAGCAGCGATGCCACGTTACAAAAAGCCCGCAATTACGCCCATAAATTATGCAGCCGATACAACAGACTCCAAGATGATCGCGATCCGCGGCGAAGAAAGATCGTCGATGCTTTGATTCCTAACAACAACGGAGTCTACTTTCAAGGTCCGATCTTTTTCGATTATGGCAAAAACACGACATTTGGCAAGAG